>JBFWVT010000003.1:0-181603 GCA_050246595.1 Alphaproteobacteria bacterium | reverse complement strand
TCCGCGCACCACCGAGGACACGTGGCGCCAGATCGGCTCCTTGCTCGATCATTTCTCCGCACAGGAATGCGCAAACTACCTCGCCAATGCCGGCTACGCTTCAACCTGAAACGATCACGCTCTAGTGATTCCCAGCGGGTCGGCTTGCAGGGAGGCCGACCGATGCTGACAGGGATGACGGAGCGGGACTGGGCGGTGGTTTTGAAGGTCTTCCAAGTTGCCTGCCCGCGGCGCGGCGACAAGGGACGGGATGACCGCAAGTTCCTGGAAATGCTGCACTACTTCGCGGTCCACAACATTACCTGGCGGGCGTTGCCGGCGCAGTTCGGCCACCGGAACAGGGTGTGGAAGCGCTTCTGGCGGTTGAGCCGATCCGGCGTTTTTGAAGCCTTCTTCCAGGCATTGGCAGAGATGAGCCCAACCGCGCATCTGGTTCAGATGTTCGATAGCACGGTGGTCCGGGCGCATGTCTCGGCAGCCGGTGCCAAAGGGGGCAGCATGGCCAGGCACTCGGTCGCTCTCGCGGCGGGTTTTCGACCAAGATCCACCTCAAGACCGACTTTGACGGCCTGCCCCTTGCCATCCATCTGACTGGGGGGAAGCCAGCGACAGCCGGCAATTTGAAATCCTGCTCGATATCGGCCCGGACATCACGCCCAGGGCGGCGCCGACCGACAGGGGGTACGACGCAGCGCCAAACCGTCAAGCCGCGCGGGAGCGGCATATTTGCCCGATTATCCCGCGCCGCGCCAATGCCAAATACCGCCCGCCCTTCTTTCCAAAGACCCTCTATAAGGGTCGCGCTCGGATCGGGCAGACCGTGGGCAAGCTCAAGCGGTTCAAGCGCATCGCTCTCAGGGGCGAAAGAACTGCCGAGAATTACGCCGCACTCATCTCTTTCGCTTGCGGCCTCATCTTGGTCAAATCCGTCCACACGACCTAGTAAAACCCGTCCAAGATACCCCTACGCACTGAGAGAGCCAATGGGCTGCGCCGGAGGAATCCGTGATGGATTATCTCGCTAATCACACTGAAATTACTAACCGGGTCGTCAGAGAATTCACCGGAATTATGCCCGAAAACACTATGAAGCTGGTGTTTCTCAGACTAGCGAAAAGCAACCTTATTGAGCGGATACCCGGTCGCAAAGGGTATTATCAGAGTGGAGAAAGGTTCAGCCCCTTCACTCCTTGGGTTGTCTTAAACGTCTGGGCGACACGGCAGGTCTTTTTTCTTCTCGCGGCTTCGGTTTCGCGCCGATCATCGCGCGCGCGATTGCATTGCGACGGCACGCGGTCTCTTCGTCGCTGTAGGTGTCGTCTTCCGGCTTTGGGACGGCTGGCTTCTCTGTCATATCGAACAAGATACGCCCGACACCGTGCCGCCCCAAGACCGCGCCAGCCTCTCAAGCGAGTTCTACCGGGGCGGTAGATGGTACGTAAAGTGCATAATTGCCAGACTTTCGGCAAGCTCGTAGCCGAACCCCCACAGCGGCCCTGACGTGTACCACCGAGCACGGGCAGCTGAAGAATGGCGGCGGCAGGGATAGAAAAATTGGCCTACCGCGGCTAAAGTCGCTGCGCCGTTGCTCGGGGCGCGGCTGTAGCCCGGCGTAGCCAGATAGAGGAGAACAGGTCGTAAGTCATTAAGTCCCGTAGCTCAGCCGGATAGAGCATCGGTTTCCTAAAAGGCTGCTCAGTGGCTTGCTTGTGCGATGGCGTTGACCGCTGACTCGCGTTATGGTGTCTTGTCGAGCCGAGGGAACCTAATACGAACCTGGTTCATCTAAGTGATTGATTTTACAGCAAGGCAGAGAGATTCGAAATCTGTTGGCGCACTGTGGATTGCGCCCCGGCGGCAACGTTCCGGTATGCAGGCGGTACGCCAAGCTCGATGACCGGGACACCGCAGCCCACCGACCCGAGACCGAGATCCGTGCGCTTCCCGATCAGTCAGCGTTAGTAGGCACGTTTAGATATTGCCGGCGTACAGCGTACCTCGGGAAGCACGTTCTGAATTCGGGAAAGGACCGTGAACCAGGCATTGCAATCCCAGCCCATAGCGACTAGATATGCGCGCCCGCCGTGGGCGGGGGCCGGCCTATAGCGAGGCTAATCGAGGACCGGGACAGGGCTAAGTTACTGATGCGCCCGTAGCTCAACTGGATAGAGCACCAGACTACGGATCTGGGGGTTAGGGGTTCGACTCCTCTCGGGCGCGCCAATCTTTCCAAAGGCTTGCGGAACAGCGTTCGAAAATTGTTCAGAAACCCGTTCGAAAACTCCCTTCCGAGCCATCTAAACCTCCTTGCGGGAGGCCACGCGCAGTTGCGCGACCCGTTTCGCCTTTGCGAGAGAGCGCCGGTTGTAGCGCTGCGTCGTGCGCGCGTCGGCGTGACCAGCATGCTGCCGCAAATCCTCGATATCAGCGCCAGCGTCGGCCCCCTCGGTAATCCCGCCGGCCCGGCTGTCACGGTTCCACACGTCGTCCGGTATCCCGGCGGCGCGCGCAATCTCCCGCCAGCGTTCGGCGAAGGCGCGTCGCTTGAACGGCTCGCCGGTGCGGGCGTCGATAATCACCGGGCCGATCCGAGGCGTCTCACCCCACGCCGCAATCGCGCGGTTCAACTCTGCCGTAACGAGCGGATAATCGTTGAGATCGATCGTAACTGGCGCCTCGGTCTTGCTTGTGCGCTTGCGCAGCACGCGGTCGCGATCGATATCAGTCCAGGTCAGTCCTTTCGACCAGCGCCAGCCTTCGCCTCGCTTCTTCGTGCCGGCCTCCCGCGACCACTCGCCGATCACGTCCCATTGCCGCAGTGTGGTTTCGAATTGCAGAGCCTGCGCCAGCGCCATTTCCGGATAGCCGAGATCGTGCGCCTTGGCGATAAAATCGCGGACCTGGCCGATTGTGATCTGCTGTTCGCGCGGCGCTGCGTCGGCGAATCGAAGTTCAGATAGCACGTCACGCAACCGCCGGCACTCTGGGAGGCCAAGCAAGCTGCCGTAGCTGAACAGGATGCGCAGCATCGTCATGACGCCGTGCGCGCGCCGCGTGCGCTCCGGCATGCCCGACGCCTTGGGTTTGCGAAACTCACGATACCAGCGCAGAAAATCGAGGCCGGTCAGTCGCGCCAGCCTGCGCGCGCCAACCACGCGAACGATCAGTCTGAGATCGTCGGCATACACGCGCCGGGTGCCGGGTGCCTTGTCGTGATAGGGGCTGTCGGGATGTGTCTCGTACAGCCACACCAACGATGCGAGTGTGCCGTCGAACCGGATCGCCGGTTCACTGACAGCCCCTCTCCTCTCCGCAACGAGCCAAGCATCCAATTCGGCCTGCAATGCCTGGCACCGCTCGGCCAGGGTATCCGATCCATCTACATAGTCGTGCAATCGCACAGTGCTTAGCGGATATCCGGCAAGCACGGCGGCGCGCGGCGCCAGCCAATACAGCGCAACGGTGTCGCCGCGCCGGCGTCGCGCCATCCCCGGAAATTGCGATCTAGGCCGCATCCCAATGCTCCTCCCCGTCCTCCCCTGCGGAGACGATAATAGCGCGGCGCTCGGCCTCGGGAATAATCCCATAGCGTCGGGCGAAAAATGTTACGACTGCCGGCCAGAAACGACCGCCCATCAGGGGGTCGATCTTCGGCAATCCTTCCTTTTCAAGCTGGCGAGCAATCTCACGCCAACGTTTTCCCGACTGTGACAGGCGACGCGCGATCTCGGCCTCACAAGGGAACAAACCCTGTCGCTTGAGTCGGGCCTCGTCTGCCGCAGCGTCGGTCACGGCGTCATGCCTGGGAGAAGAGCACGTCGCTCGCTCATTGCTCGGCCAGCCGCTCCGGCGTGTACGGCCGCTCGGCGGCGGCGCCTGCCTGATACGCTCGTACATCGCTATTTATAACTTCGTGCGCCGCCTCGGCCAGCACCTTCTCGTGGTCGATATCGTTCATCACAAAACCCCATCCTTCGTGTCGCACCACACAAAGAAAATCCATAAACAAAAGAACGCGACGGCCCCGGCAAAATTTCCTGTCATAGCATAGGCGATCGTTTGCCCCAGCACGCCGCCGGTTATGAAGCCCCGGACGTATATGCCGTCACTCGTCACGAGTTTTCTCCTGGCGGGGTTGCCGGCGAAGGCCAAACACCGCTCTGAGCAGTACCAGCACGGTTCATTGTGATCGGGTCCCTGTATATCATCGCTCATCGCTTTGCCCCTGTACGGTCGCGGATGAATTTAGCTATCTTTTCTAGGTTCTTCGCATCGTTTATTATGCTCTCGGCTGCTTGCGGACATCCCTCAGCAATCAACTGCTCTGATCCCGCGTAAAGATCATGGCAAACACCATCTACAATCTTCGCGCATTCCTCCTGCTCGTCCGCTCGCACTGCGGCGAGGGCGGCGGCAACCACTTTCATACCCTGGGTAATTAGCTGAATAATTGGTCCCGGACCGATGTCGCCTAGTATAGTGCGGATACCATCTATGACATCGTGCGCCACACTCATATCATCGCCGCTTGGCGCAAGCTGGGCGCGGAAGCTCACGATCTCGGCGTCCTTTTCGCGCAGAGCCGCGTCGCGAGCGTCGAGAAGGCGAAGCAGGAAATCAATATCGCTCCCGGCGGTAACTTTTGGAGGTGGAATTTCCTTTCGACGCCTAGTGATGCGGTCCAGCCGCTCCGCGTCGTCGCGCTGGTCATCAGGCATCAGGGGTTTCCTCTCCTTACAGCCGCATCGGCATCAAGACGTACAAAACGCTCGCATCGTCGGGGTCGGTGATTAGTGCCGGCGCCCCAGGATCGTTGAGCGCGAACCGGATGCGCTCCCCGTAGATGTGACCAGCGATATCGAGCAGATAACGGGAGTTGAACCCGATCTCCATTTCCTGTCCGCCCCATTGCGCATCAACTTCCTCGGTCGCACTTCCGTTGGTCGCATTCCGGGCAGAGATAACCAAGGCGCGGTTGTTCAGCGCCAAGCTGATGCAACGGGTTCGTCCGTCGTCGATTGTCGCGACCCGATCGACTGCTTCTCTGAGCGGCTCGCGGGCGACGTCCAGCACTTTGCTATTACCTTCCGGGATCACGCGTTGGTACTCCGGGAACGTGCCGTCGACCAGCTTCGACGTCATAGTGATCCCTGGAATCGACAACCGTATCATGGTGTCGTTGAGCGACACGGTGACATCGCCATCAAAACCATCGAGCAGCTTGCGGGCTTCAAGGACGGTCTTCCGCGGCAGGATGACACCGCCCTGGCCGCTCCAAGCAGTCCCCATATCCTCGGTTAGAGGGACCTCGGCACGCGCCAATCGGTGCCCGTCGGTGGCGACGGCACGAAGGACCCACCCGCCATTCTCAGTCGTATGCAGAAAAATCCCGTTTAAGTAATAGCGGGTCTCTTCGGTAGACATCGCGAATGCGGTGCGGCCGATCAGTTTGTGCAAATCGGTGGCGGGGATGGTAAAGACGCACCGCAGATCCTTTGCCGACATGACCGGATAATCTTCATGCGGCATCGTCGGGATGGAGAACCGGGACCGACTGGAGCGGACCGTCATTTCGTTGCGGTCCTGGTCGAACTCGACCTGCGCGCCATCCTTGAACTTGCGCACCATGTCATAGAGGACATTGGCTTGGGCTGTTGTTTTCCATGAACCCTCTGCGAGAGGGATCGGGATATCCTCGATCAGCTCTATGTCCATATCGGTGCCGGTGAGAACCAGATGTGAATCCTTGGCCTCGATTGCGAGGTTATTCAGAATAGGCATTGTACTGCGGCGATCGACGACGTTGTTTATGTGGTTGAGGGCGCGCAGCAGCGGTGCCCGCTCGACGGTGAATTTCATGGTTATCCTTTGCGGTTGTGCTTTTGATGTAACGAGATTGCGGTGCGCGCCCGCTCGACGGTGCGGTTGCCGGCTTCAACATCCCCGGTGACCGTCCATAAGCGGAGTGCGACGCTGACCGGGTCGATACCGAGATCGGTCCAAAACCCGAGTTCTCCGAGATCGTGTTGCTCGCGGTGGTGTTCGGCGCATAACGGCACGGTGAAGCGCGAGTCTGGCTTCAGCCCGGTTCCGCCCCCGGTGCCTGTTCTGACGTGCGCGCATTGCGCCGGGGTCCGCAAACAGACGACGCACGGCAACTGGCGGACAAAGGCCTCGTGCTGCGGCCGGACGCGCAGGTTCGGCTTGCGGATTACCTTGGGAATCTCGCGCGGGATGCGGGCCGGCGGGCGCGGCATGGTGCGCTACTCGGCCGCCTGCTGTACCGGGGGTCGGCCACCACGTCGCTTCGATCGCTTGGCCGCGATCTTCTCGACGCGGCGCTGTGCCTCTGCGGCGTGTTCGGCCGAGACCGCCGAGGCTGGGTTGCCGTCCAGGTCGACGCGGATCGCCCCATCGACCAGCGCCGTCAGGTATTTCCACCCGCTCGTGTAGTCGTGCAGAGCGATGGCGATCCGGCGCGCGCTGATGTCAGGGCACCGCGTCCTGATCTCGGCATAGACGCCGAGGGCGAGCGGGATTTTCGGCGCGCCCTTTGGCTGAAATGCGGCCGGGAACCGTTCGACCAGCCGCGCGCGGACCTCGCGCGCGATGTTGCTGCGTTGCCGGTGCCGCGGAATGGCGGGGATTGTTTCGTCGCTCATTCAATGTCTCCTTGCAAAAAGCCGTAGCGCTTTGCGAGCCAATCTTCTCCCTTGTCTCTGAGAGACCACACCATCCTCATGAAGCCCGCGCATTGGCGACTACGGCGTCTGATCCAATCAGGGTCGAATTCGACATCGTAGGTGCCGTCGGTGTTCGGTTTGTCTTTGTTCAAACCGAGGATCGGCGCCCCTTTATGACAGCGGAATTCGCCGCCGGAGCGCAGCTTTGTAATCAGCTCGCGCCATTCTTCCGGGTTTCTTTGTTCCGGTGAGTCTGGTCGAAACGCGCAGTTGTCGCACGGCTCAGCGCCGACAACGTCCTCGCACCAGTTGTCGGGATAGGATTCCCAGATCGTGCCACAATCCTGGCATCCGTCGTAATCGGTCGGCCTGTACGACAGGAGCGTCGGTTTCATCCGGGTCCGCATGACTCGGATGCTTTTACAGGTCGGGCAGACTCGGGGTGGTTGATATGGCTTTGCCGCAGACCGAGCGTCGGCACGGCGTTTTGCTTCACCCATTACAGCCACACCTCCACTATGACAGGGTCATCGTTAGGTTGGGGGTCAAGCCGAATGAGGCCGGGAGGCAGTTGCGCGCGGATATCGTCCAATGTGTCCCCAAGGAGATATCGGTGCATGAACCGATTGGCACGTGCTAGGAAAGGCCGCGCCACAAACTGCTCCCCGAAATCGGCCGTCCCCCACGTGATGGTCCAGATAAGCAATTCATCTGCATTACGGGCCACGTTCTGCGTCCGCAGCGCTTCTTCCTTATCCATTCGGTAATCCATGGAATGGAGGTCTGAGCCGGTCATGACGTCGCCCTTTGGAGCATCGCCGCGAGCCCGGCGAATGGCGTGTTAAACGGGGTTCGGTCAGTAAGGAACACGGTCGCGGGTGTGCGCTTAGCCCGGACCCTTTGCGATGCCGGGCCGCTGCGCCGCTTGCGCCGGCGCTCGCCAACGCGCCGTCCGCCCACCAAGCCCAGCATGTGCCGGAGACTGCGAACGGCCGCCCGTGTCGTGTGAAATCGCCGGGCGACGATGAGAGCGGCGAGCGCCATTCCCGGCCACCCCAGGCGAAGACGATGTGCGGGTGCCGGCCGCGCTGTTCGATCCGCATACCGCTGGCGCCTATGCCGGCGAGATAGGCCACGACCTCGCGGTGGTGCTCGCGCTGGTTCATGGGTCGAGCACCGCCGAAAAGAGCCGATCGCGGATCACGGTCTGGATGATCTCGCGCGCCAGCCTGGACGGCGGAACGCCGCCGCGACGGGCGCATTCTTCCCGCAACGCCATCGCCTCCGGTCCCAGCAGTTGGACAGCTAGATTGACGGCGACGATCTCGTCAGCGGGGCGTCTCGGGATGTCCGCAGCTTTACCCAGAGACCGGTTCCGGTAGCCTTCTCGGTGACACTGTAGGCAAGACCCGTACTTGCTGCGGCCTCCGGCAAATGTGTCGTGACCCTGGGGGCAGAACTGGACGCGAGCGCGCGGCATCTCAGCGGCCCTCAATAAAGAGAAATTTCAGCATGAACCTGCGCCGCAGCGTGCGATTGGCGGTAGCTCGGTGCCATAGGTCATGGCGCATCAACAGGCAGGTGCCGGCCGGGCCGGTCACGAGGATCTCGTCACCGCGTAGCGAGCGGACCTCTGTCGGGCCCATTGCCTCCGGGGTGTCCTGCGGGAAATAGCAGAGGATCACGCGGCGCGGACTGAGCGGCCAGGGTTGACCGCAGTAGTCATCCTGGTGCCATGGGCCATCGTCATCACCGCTTTCATGGACGTGACGGCATAGGTCGGCGGCAGCGCCCTCCCCAAGCGCTACAGCGACGGCTTGTTTTACGATGGGGTCATTTAATACCGCTGCGGCGGCGGGGACTTTTTGAAGAAGCTCGTGGCATGGTCCGGCCCGGAGAAGGGCGAGATCAGCGACGATCCGCCGGTTTATGGACTCGGGCACACAGCTCTGAAATATTAAGAGACCGTCGTCTTCCCATGTGTACAACGTCCGGGTCAGCGTCACATGCGCGTCGGCGAGCGGGTGGCCGCGCTTGCAGTGCGTCTGGCGCGGGCGGCCGGTCATCACGCCGCTTCCTGTTTCGCGTCACCGATGGGGTGGGCGATTCCGCGTTCGATCCAGACTGAAACCCCGAGACCGGCAGCGGCGAGGTCAGGCACTTGGTTCGGCCGGCTCAGCGTCATAGCGATGAGGGCACAAAGCCTAGCCTCTTCCAGCAAAGCGAAAAGTTGGCTGCGCGCTGGCGCATCGAGAATCTCGGCGGCGTCGACCACGCACATGGCCGACCCGTCGAGGCGGGCGGTCGCGACCTGTAGGACCACGCGGACGCGGAACTGTTCACTGGCCGAAAGAATTCGATAATCGCGCCCGCCGTAGGTCACAGCCATCTCGGGCGTGATCTCGATCCGCTTCCACTCGGCGGCATCGCACAGCGGCGCCAACTGGCCGCTGTTAAACAAGTCGAGGACGTCGCGCAGCTTGCGGGCGCGCAAACCGTCGGGCGCTAGGATATCGAGCACTAGATCGTTAGTGGCGATCCGGTCCCGGATTTCGTCCGCCTGCAGCTTTGTGTTTAAGGCGTCCCGGCGCTTTTCGGCGAGAACAACAGCGCCCTCCGTGTCGGCTGACGACGTGCCATTGGCGCGCGCTGGCGGCAACTGATCTAGGTCTTCCCTCGCCTTGCGGCTGGCCTCGACCGCCGCCTCCGCCGCCGCGACTGCCCGTCGCGCCGCCGCGACCGTCGCCTGCGCGTTGGACAGATCGCCCTCGGCGGTGGCCCGCGCTAGTCGGAGGCGCTTCAACTCCGCCGGGTCAGCAGGGGCCGGTGCGGTCGGGGCCTTCTCGACAACGACCTCGGTCAGTTTCGTGTAGGCGTATAGCCGGATCGGCGGATCGCAGCCGCATGGGCAGGGGATCGTCGGACGCTGGCCGGTGTCGGTAGCGGGCAGCGCATCCCGTGTGGCGCGCGCCTGCCGTTCATGGGCTTCGGCCTCCGCGAGTGCCGCCGTTGCCCTCTGAACCTCGGCGACCCGCTCATTGAGCTTGGCGGCGTGCTCTTCCAGGTCAGCGCGTCGCGCATCGCTCGCAGCGTCTGCGGCGATCCCGGCCCGGTGCGCCTCTCTGGCGACCGAGACCAGCGAATCCAACTCTTCCGCAGAGATCCGGTCGAGATCGTCGGACCAATCCGGTGGGACCCACGACGCCGCGATGCGGGAGCCGTAATTCTGACCCGTGACCTGCCTCCACCGGCCTTTCCACTCGACGCCCTTGTCGCGACGTGTCTGGTGCGCGCCGTCCCATCCCTTGTCGTCGATCAGACCCCAGATCGTGTCGAGAGCTTTGGAGCCTTCGATCCCCTTGTCGGCCAGGGCAGCGGCGAGATCCTCCCGCGTCGGTGCCGCTTTCAGCAGGTCTGACAAGTACCGAGCCCGCGCGTCGCCCGGCATGTCGACGACAGACTCAAGGCCGGCGGCGACCTTGCTCACGGCGGGCGGCGTGCCGGATGCCGTGTGCGAGCAGTCCGGCCACGTCATTCGGGCGACGCCCTGGTCCGTCCTGACCTCGACCGATGCCGAGCCAGCACCGAGCCGCACCAGCGCGCCGGCGTTCGACTTTGTCATCCCCGGCGGTAGCGCGGTTCCGGTGAGGGCGGCAGCAACGGCTTGCAGTAACGAGGTTTTGCCCTGCGCATTTCGGCCGCTTACGAGACATAGAGGCGCGCACTCGATTTCGGCGCGCTCGCACCCGCGATATTCGCGGACAGAGATCCTCGGCATGGCGATCAATCCTGGAACTGGACGCGCCGCCGGCCCGGCTGCGTCTCCATGCGCTGCGGCCCGGTATCAACCGGCTCGGCCTCGCCAATCGGTGGAGCGCCGCGGAGGTGCGCCGGCTCGCCGACGTCCTCGCCGCGCGCTAGCTCGCGTTCGCGCTGCACGGTGTTTAATGGCACCGTGTTTAACGGTGCTTCTCCCGAGTATTGAATCTGACGCGGTTCGCCGACGTCTTCGTCGCCGCCATTCCCCGGCTCGACCTGCTCGTCGCCCTGGACAACCTCTTTGGCAAATTCGGGATCAGCCATCGCGCGGATATCGATCGTACCGGCATCGCCTAGCGCGTCGAGGTCGGCTGCGACTGCTATTGCGGGCGCCTCGTCTCCAAGGTCCTGCTGCTTGGCATGACGGCGCACAGCGGATTTAGCCGCCATCTCGTCGACCCACATAACCCACGGGGTCTCGTCCAAAGCGGCTTTTGCTTTTTTATAGTTGGTTTCTAATTTTCGGTTGTTTGGATTTTTCTTGTGTTCGACTTCGGCCTCTACAAATCTTTCACACAAACTCTGCCACGTCCGAGAGCGTGACCTGATCTTCTCTATCTCTTCGAGAGGTAAAACGGTGAACGATTGCCCGTCCCGTAGTCTCGTGAACGCGAATGCACCAAGCAACTCGCCGCGCTTGCCGAGAGATTTCTCGTACCGTAAAAATGTCTCGGTGCCCTTCTGGTGCTCAAATTTGTCTCCCTCGCGTATTGCCTCGGCGGTTGCCTCGACAACAATTCCAGACCGATAAAAGAGCGCAATAAACCCTTTGTATCCGATCTGGAACTGGCATTCGTAATACTCGTCCCATATCCATCGGCCGTCACCGTCTTTAACGATGTTACCGTTCTGATCCCGGCGGGGGCGAGGCTGCTTATAGGGTATAAGAAAAGCATGCTGCTTGGGCGTATTCGGCTCCAGGCCAAGCCCGGTCGCCGACATCAACGCACCCAAAAACGACGCCGGGTCGCAAGCAGCTAGGTTCTTGGTATTGCGCACAGCGTTGATCGCAAGTCGCATCGCGCGCTCGGCAGATAAATGCCTAGTCGCGACAGCAGAAAGGCGTCTTGACACCTCCTCCTCGCGCTTCAAGAGTTCGCCGATGGTTTGGACTTTGCTAAGCGGAATCTCGCGCGGGCCGATGATCCCCGGCGCCTGACCGTCAGGCATCATAGTTCTCCTTAGTCTTCCATTCGGAGCAGAACCCCTCTACTCCATAGGCCTCACACCATCGCCTCGTGCAAAGGCGGCTTTGCGGATTCGCCATAAACGACCAGGGGTCGCCGGGGCGAATGCGGCGTTCGGTGTCTCCTTCTCGAAACGTCGTCAGTGCCTGGGCAATGCGTCGCAGGATATTCGCGGCCGACGTTTCGGCATCAGCGAGGGGCACCTGTTGCGAAACCGGATCGGGTTGCGGTTTTGCCGGAGACACTCGACGCAGGAAATCAATCGAAGCGCGCTCTATCGGTATTCCTTCAGGATGCTCAGGACGTGGAGTGCGCGCCAACATCGAATATCCGCCGATCTGCGCGCTAAAGCTCCCAAGACTGACTCCGGTTTTTAGATCGCGGATTTGGTTGGGTTCACGGGCCACAAGGTCCGGCTGACCGGACAAGATGATTCCTGGTTGCAGTTCTGCCTCGAGCCGTTCCTCGACCAATATCGGTTCGACCGTTGGCGCTATCTTCCGGTGGTAGAGGCGTGCCATCCCGGTCGCCTGTGCGATTGCCTCATTCCGGTTTCGAGTCGCCCCGCCGGCGTGATCGAACTCGACCTCTTGCGCGATCAGTTCTTTCAGCTGATCGCTGGCACAATCCTCGGCGACGCTCTCAGGAGGAAGCACGCCGCATCGCGCCTTTTCGGCCAGGGAGACGGCGGCGCTCGCGTGAACGCTTATTCCAACAGCAGCACCGATCCCGCGGGGCAGGCGGCGCAGCTTGTACCCAAATCCCTCAATGAGATTTCGGAACAGCCGCGCAGCACTGCGGCGTTCACAATCTGGCCACGAGGGCAGTGAACTGGTTCGGATGATGACGATGGTGTCGCTCACGGCGCGATCCCGATCGCGGCGAGCACGGCCTCGTTGAGCAGGATCGCGGTAGCAACATCGGCAGCCCAGAACGCGACGACAGCCATTGTGATAAAGAGGATGGCCGCGATACCGCATTGGCGCGGCAGGAAGCAGCGGCGCCGGGGTTTTGTAGCCGTGATGCTGGAGGCCAGCCGCTCGGGATGCCGGATTGGCTGCGGATTGTGCGGAAGGCCGGGGTCGCTGCCCAAAGCGCCGTCAAACATCGTCACGCTCCACCGGGAACCAGTGCTCAATAAAGGCAAGTGCCTGGTCATAATTGACTGAGTTCTTCACGTTCTTGCTAAGCAACTCGATCCGGTCTGACGGGATATCTATCTGCCGAAGCAGCCTAATTGCGGTCGCAAGAACCAAATTGATGTTTCCGCGTTCGCCGCGCGCATCAATAACCGTTGAGAAGACCGGCGTCGCTGCATGGTCTGTCCAATGATCAGCCATTTTCCCCTCCCTTTGTGAGACGCACATCAACCGCCAGCGCGCCTTCGGCGCGGCGCCGCACTGTTTCTTCCGTAGCGCATGCCTGAATGGCGACGAGCGCAGCCTCGAGCCGCTCCAGCCGATTACGGCAGTTGCAGCATGGGGCGGCAGCGGTCTCGCTGTTCATCGCTCCGTCTCCTGTCTGGTTTGGAGGGCGGAAAGCACCGCATCCGCAGCGACCGAGACCTGTTCAAATTCCGAGCTGGTCAGCGTGCCGAACGAGGCGGCGATGGCCTCGCGCAGCCGGAGCGACAGGTGCAGCAGCGTGCCGTGGTGCGGGTCCGGGGTGAGCTTGCCGGCGGCGTGCAAGGCGTCTGCGGCTTGGCTTGCGAACCGCTCCTGGATCTCTGCGCTGCCGGGTGCCCCGATCAGGTGCAGCCAGGCGGCGGCATGGTGGATCAGGCGGCAGGCGACGCGGGTGCAGGCTGCGTCGTCCTCGGCGATCTCCTGATCGATAGCGGCTTCATGGCCGTCGAGAACACGCGGCCAGTCGATAGCGTGCGGACCGGAATCCGTGGGCATTTCCCCCTCGGGGTTGGGAAAGCGCTGGGGTTGTTCGGTCACCGGCGGAACCACCAGAAAGCGGCAACCGCCGTCGCCAACAGAGCGGCGCTGGCGGGTTCGGGAACGACGATGGGGCGCCCGTCGCGGCGGGGAGTTGGGTGTACCGCCCACGGGCTGTCGGTGTTTGTCGCCACTTGCCGACTTGGCGTCCCGCCGCCGCTGTGATTCGGTGGCGAAAGCAATAAAGGAGGAAGAACGGCGGCGCCGGCGACCGGGCCGGCGACCACAACGCAGACGATCGCCAGCCGCCTCGCGCGGCGGACCCGGCGCACGGCGCCGAGGGCGGCGGCGCCTTTCTTTACGGCGGGCGCGGCGCTCTTAATGCCGGCGACCGATGCCGCCCGGCGGACGAGCCAGCAGCGGATAAGGGCGGGCATGTTACCGGCCCTCGGCTTTGGCGAGAGCGGCGTGGATGGCGTCGATGTCCGGCCGATAGCCTTTTACGCGACCCGCCAACGCATTAAGGATTTTCCCAACACGCGGGTCGTTATCGCGATCCCATTCCTTAAAGGCTTCATCGGCAAGAGCGACGACCGCCCGCAGCGCGGCGACTAGATCGTCGTGAGCATTTACCGCGTTGACGATCAGGCGGGCATCGTCTTTCGCCTGCTCGTCCCAAAGGCGGACTTCGGCGATATGTCGTCGATAGATGTGCCCGGAAACTTCCGCCTCTGCCGATATTGTGACGCGGGTAGAGCGGCCGTGTAGGGCCGCCTCGCCCTCGCCGTCCATGCCGAGTGCCCACAACCTCGGCGTCGCGCCCGCCGTCTCCGCGTCGCGCAGCTCGTGCTCGCGCGCAGTCATCGGGCGATCTCCGCGTCGCATTCGATCGGCTGCCCGGCACCATCAAGCGTATACCAGGACATCGGCTTGATGCCGTCCCGACCGGCAATCCCGGCCCAGACATGCGTGATCTCACCGGACTCTGGGTTACGACGCGCCAAAAACATGGCGCAGCCCTCTGCCGCTCTGACACGGCCGTATAATCCAGAGGCCGTCGCCGCTCCGAACTTGCCCGAGGCCGTCGCCGCTCCGAACTTGCCCGAGGCCGTCGCCGCTCCGGACTCGCCAGAGGCCGTCGCCGCTCCGGACTCGCCAGAGGCGGTCGCCGCTCCGGACCAGCCCGAGGCCGTCGCCGCTCCGGACCAGCCCGAGGCCGTCGCCGCTCCGGACCAGCCCGAGGCCGTCGCCGCTCCGGACTCGCCCGAGGCCGTCGCCGCTCCGGACTCGCCAGAGGCCGTCGCCGCTCCGGACTCGCCAGAGGCCGTCGCCGCTCCGGACCAGCCCGAGGCGGTCGCCGCTCCGGACCAGCCCGAGGCGGTCGCGCCTTCATTGGCGCCAGTCGCAACCGGCCCCTCTTTCCACTTTGCGCGATCAAAAACCCATTTGACCGCCCGCTCGATCAGCGCCGGGAGTTGTAGTTCGGCCTCTACGGTAATCTTGGCCGAGGCGATCTTGCTGTCGTCCGAGTGCCGCGCGATCCGGCCGCTCTGCGTGACAATCGCGTACCGGCTCGTGGCCGGCGGGTAATACTGAAAAACTTCGAGCGGGTGCCCCTCGATGCCGTGAAATCCATTCTCACAGGCGATGATCTCGCCGGAGCACTCGTAGGTGCCGCCGACCTCGAACTGATAGCCCCGGCACCGGAGGTTTAGGTCGAACCCCTTGACGGCTGTGACCGTTTCTTCGGCCGCTTCCGCCGCCCCGCCCTGCTCCGTCGCCTGATCGCGCGCGGTCATCACGCGGCCTCCCGGCGCGAGGGGAAGGCGTACCAAAGCTCGGCTTCGAGACTCTCTATTTCGCGCTCGATCTCGGCGCATTGGTCGGCTGCGTCGTCGCAGCGCTGCGCCCATTGGTCGATCAAGTCGAAATGGTCGGGATTTGAGCCGTCGAGACTAGCTAGCTCGGCCTCCGCAGCGGCCCGGCGCGCCTCGGCCTGCCCGAGCTGCCTGTAGAACTCGTCGAGGGTGGCTTCCGCCGCCGCCTCGCTGCCGTAGGGTATCTGGCGCATCGCTTGCCTCCGTCACACCGGCCCGCCCGTCGCGGCGGGGTCTGTGAGGGAGACTATGAACGATACGTTGTCGATCGTCAACAACAAAATGTTCATGGCGCGCACAGCAAAAACGCCGCCAGAGCGAGCGGTGCAGACCGCCCCATCCGGGGCCTATCAGGGAGCGATGGGTTGAAACGCGGCCGGCTTTAGGTTAGTCGTCCGTGACGTTGCGGTCTGGGGCCTACCTAAAGCCGACCAGACATCCCCTCGCGAGAGGGGCGATGCGGCCGGTGCTGGTAACACCGGCTGTTTTCGTTTTGAGCGGGTCTAGCCACAACTCGCGCAGCAAAAACCCTGCCGAAGCGGGGCTGGTAACACGTTAGGTTGGCGTGCCTACTGGCCGACGTTCTCAGCGCGCATCATGGCCGATATTGCCTGGATAGCCGCAAGGTCGTTCAGCAAATCAGAGCGCGCGTCCTCGTGCAGGTCGGCGCGTCTCAGTCGCCATTCCATGTCGCGCTCAGCCTCATTGAGGGCGCGCAGCGCGACCTCGGCAATCTCATACGGAGGTTCGTCTGTGGTGGTGGTGATGCTGAGAGGGCGCGACCAAGCCGTCCATAGGTCGCGCATCGCATCCGGCAGCAGCATGACTGCCTCTGTGATTAGCCGACGATCTTTCGGGGTAAGGACCATGACGCACTCCACTCTATCCGCCAACAGCCTCACACGCGAATGAATTCCTGATTAAGCCGAGCAAGCGCCGATACATAAGCCGATAGCAGCATATTCTGTGCCGGCTCCCATTCCCAGCGTCCACTATATGGCGTTTTCCTTAGATAGAAAATCGCGTCATCATAGAGGGTGCCCTGGGGCAACCGGTGCCACGGTCCCGCTAGCCCGAGCGGTCGCTCGAACGTCGAGATGCCTCCCGACCCGGCATATACCCAGTGGTCCCCGTTTGTGATGATGATCGTTACGTCTTTGACCCGAACATGGTCAAAGCGCGCCGATGTTGCATTGCCAGCGCGATATAGGTCGCACGGAGTCCCAACCATAGCCATTACGGCTACCTCGCCCTCCGGTCGCGCTGCTGCTGGGCGGGGCGCACGTCAGCCTCCCGTGCCGGCGCGCTGCCGGCGCTTTTGCTTAGACGGGGCGGGCAGCGGCGGCTCGGAGGGCGGGTCCGGCTGTTCGGGCGGGTCAGAGTCTTCGAAAGCGTCGAGAATGCCAAACACCGCGTCCAGGTGTTTTTCGCTTAGACCGCTGACCCGTTTGGCGATTTCCCGAACGCGAGGGCCGTAAGAGGCCGTATCGGCTGCATACCCAAGCAGCGCATCGGGTGTGGTTTTCAAGACGCGGCATATCTCGTCGAGCGTATCGAAGTCCGGCTCGCGCTCATCGCGAACATACTGGCCGTAACGCTCCGGGCTGATCCCCACCTGCCGCGCCACTTCCGCCTGTGACAATCCGAGTTCATCGCCTCGCCGGCGCAGGCCAGGGCCGAGGCTGACGCGCTTCTGCTTGGGCGGCTTCGATTTCGACGGCGCACGCGGCATGCCAACGGATTGTTCACGTTGCCAGCCGGATCGCCATGAACTAAACGTTGTTGACATGGATGAACGTTGCGTTCATGATTGTGGCATGTGGACGTTCCCAATCCTTGAAAAGCTCGGCGGTTTGGACGCTGTCTTCGCACGCCTAAAAGCGCGCGATTTTCCCATCAAGACCCGTGACGCGCTGCGGATGTGGCGCAACCCCACCCGGGGCGTGATCCCCGGTGAGGCTGTCGTGGAATTGATGCGGATTTGCGAGGAAGAGGGCGTCAAATACTCAGCAGACGATTTCAAGCTCGTTCGGCGCACTCCGGCCACGGAGGCCGCGTGATGCCGGTCTACTTCATCCAGGCCGGCGAGGATGGCCCGATAAAGATCGGGTTTGCCTCCGATGTCAGGAAACGGCTCCGCAATCTTAGGACGGCAGCGCCGATTCCGCTCATCCCTCTTGGGTACATCGAGGGCGATAAAAAAACCGAGCGACGCCTGCACGCTCAATTCCAAGACCTGCGCAGGTTCGGCGAATGGTTCACCCCTGCCCCCGCGCTCATGGCGGTTGTTTCGTCCGCCATCCCTTTTCCGATCCGTCAATTGCGCCCTCCGATGCAAGCGCCGCCGCCGCTCGAAATTCCCGAGAGCGGGCGAACTGTTCGCGATTGGCTGGAGTCCGCCCGTCGGACGCTTTTGTCGGAAATCGCCGAGTTCATAGCCGAACGTCGGATCACGGAAACGACGTTCGGTCGCATCGCGGTGAACGACGGAAAATTCGTCGAGAGGCTTCGATCCGGCGGGAACATGACGACTGGGCTGATGACCCGCGCTCACCGCTTTATTTGCGAGCAGCAGTCGAAAGCCACTTATTCCAGCTCCGCGCCGGAGGTCGCTGCTTAATGCGTCTTCTCTCCGGTCTCGCGCTCCCCCTCGACCGCCTTTCGGGCCTCGGCGAACAGGTTCAGCACCGTCGCCACCTTGGCGTTATTGCCGGCGTCATAGCCGGCCGCGAGCGCGGCGATCCACACGATCAGCGACACGCCTTCGGGTTTCTCGGGCAGAGACATCGGGCTTCCTCCTGCTTCTTGTTGCTTCAAAGGATCATTCACTGCGGGCGACGGCATTTCACCTATCCTAACGGGTGGTTAACCACGATTCCACAACCGGAGCGCGACGCATGACCGCCGCGCTGCTCATCGGCATCGGTGCGTGTGCGCTGATCGCGATCGGCGCCGTCCTCTGGGACCGGCTATCCAAAATCCGCGATCCCGACGACGCGCCGACCGGGCGGGCACCGCAGGTGAGGGGGCGGGGATGACCGCGTCGCGCCCCGATCGCCTGCGGTTCGCCGCGCAGCAAATCCGTGCCGGCGTCCTCCGCGGCGCGATCGACCGCACGCTCCTGATTACCGGGATCGAAAACGACGGCTTGCGCGAGCGGCTACGCAACCTCGTCACGCCGGCCGAAACGCGCTGCGCCCGGGCGCTTGAAGAATACGCCGCCGAAATCGAAGCGGCTGGGGAGGAGAAATAATGGCAACACGCGCCGCCGATGACAGCGAAACAATCGCCCGCCGTCTTGCCGAGCTTAAAAACGAGCGGACGCAGGTACTCAACTGTATCTGCCGCAAATCCGATGACGGCAAGATCATTATCAACACGATTTGCCCGGTTCACAAGGACCAGCCTGCCGCGCCCGCCAGCCTCTCGGACCTCGCCAACCGGCTGCCGGATGACGATTGGGCGACGCTCAAGCAGCAGGCGCAATGCCCGGCGCTGAGCGCGGTCAGCCGTGATCTCGGCCCGTCGATGCGACCACTCGGCCGCGCCATCGCCCCGCTCAGCGGCGATTGGCTCGCGCGGCTCGCCCGGCAGCGGCGAGAGCGGTCGCATCAAGACAGCGGCGAGCGGTAGACGATGACGCGCCCGGTTGCACTCGACCTCTTCTGCGGAGCCGGCGGGGCAAGCATGGGCTTGTACCGCGCGGGCTTTGATGTCGTCGGTATCGATATCAAGCGGCAGCCACGCTATCCGGCTTTTCACGATGCCGAGTACGCGAAGCACTTCCGCTTTGTCCGAGCCGACGCGCTGAACCCGCCATTTGATCTGTCGCGGTTCGACCTCATCTGGGCAAGTCCGCCGTGCCAAGCACATACGGCGCTCCGCACGATGTGGAATGCCAAGCAACACGCAAATCTGATCCCCGAAACGCGCGAATTGCTGATCGCGTCCGGTCGCCCCTACATCATTGAAAACGTGCCCGGTGCCCCGGTTAAAGGGTGGGTTCGGTTGTGCGGCACGGCCTTTGGCCTTGGTTGCGACGCCGCCGAGCTTCGCCGGCATAGATTGTTTGAGCCGAGCTTTCTTGCTCTGACGCCAGCTTGCCGCCACGGCTCCGGCGATGTCATCGGTGTTTACGGCGGCCACCAGCGCAACCGCCGTCGCGTTGCGACGATCGGCATTCACGGCGAGGGCTGTCGAGATGCGCGCCGGAAACACGATCGCGGCGTTGCTGATTTCACCGTCGAAGATGGCCGCAAGGCTATGGGTATCTGGTGGATGACTCTCGCTGAGTTGTGCGAGGCCATCCCGCCAGCTTATTCCGAATACCTGGGAAAATGGGCGATGCGCTCCCTCGCCAAAGGGAGCGCCGCCGCATGATCCGCTCATTTGTACCTTTTCCGATACGCACGCAAATACCGGCGGACGAGGCGCTCTGCCAAAGCGTCCAGTCGCTGCCAGTAATCCACACTCCTCTCCGGGCCGCCGCTCCTGCCAGGGACCGCAGCGACCTCCCGTGTCCCGTCCGGCCGCGCTGCGGACCCGTTTTCTCTCCATTCCGGGTTACGCGCGATCCTGTCCGGCCGGACGGGGCCTGTCTCGTGCTCCTTACTCGTATCTCCTGCTCCGTGTCTGCGCTTCGTCATGCCCAACAGCATGACGAGGTAGCGTCCCGTGCGCGGGGAATTTCATTCCGAGACGAACAAATTGTCTTCCGCGAGGAAGGGAACCATGACGTTCAGCGCTGATGCTGTGCGCTCCGAACTTACGGAGGACGTGAAATACACCGTTCGCCATTCCCCCGGCGAAACGGTGAAGGCTCGTATCCGCTCAGCGGCCCGTGCACTCGGGCTGCCGATGGGTCGAGTGCAGGACTACTGGTATGGGGAGGTACGGCGCGTTGAAGCCCACGAAGCCATCCAAATCAAAGAACGCAGTCTCGCTGCAAAACAGGCGCGACTGGCCCGACTTGAGGCCGAATACACAGCGCTCCAAAAGGAGTTGGCTGCGGAGGCTCCTCGCGGCATGGGGTGGCTATGCCCTCCTACTATGGTTGCGAGCAACGACACGAAAGTAGGCGATTGATCGAATTATTTGGATTGGCTTCCTCAATCCAACCAAGGAGTAACAAATGGCCGTTTCCCGCAAGGACAATAATGTCCAGACAGGTCCGAACCTTGACCGCATACCGCAATTAGTGGAGCGGATAGATGCGAAGAAACAAGTTGCCGATGACGCGCGGTCCGACCTCGGCACGATCTTCAAGGAAGTTGAAGACCTGGGCCATGACCGCGGCGCGCTGAAGCTCGCCATTAAGCTGCGGAACATGGAGGCAGGGAAGCGCACCACCTTTATGACCCGGTTGAACGAATATCTGGACGTGCTCGGCGTCTTTGCTCAGGGCGACCTGTTCAGCGACGAGGAGCAAGGCGTCGGGCCGCGCCAGAGCGGCGATATCGACCCGTACCAAGCCGGCAAGAAAGCCGGGTTCGTCGGCGAGGCGGCCGAGAACAACCCTTTCGATGACGACGAGCCGGCACACGAGGCTTGGAGCAAGGGCTGGGTTGCCGGTCAGGCGCAACTGCTAACTGATACAATGTCTTCGGCAGGAGCTAGGGAAGCCGCGACGGCCTGATCCCATGCCCGACAGCGGCACGCTCCTCGCGCTCGACCTCGGCGGAACGGTCGGCTGGGCTTGCGCCAAGCCCGGCGGCGACCCGGTTCACGGTTCCGTCCGCCTGCCGGGGGATCGCGGGGATGCGGCGTATTTCGACTTTTACGCCTCATGGCTGGAGGCGGCGATCGCCGTACATGCGCCCCGCCTTCTTGTTTACGAGGCACCCATTATTACCGGCGCGAAAACGCACTTCAAAACGGCATTTCGTTTAATCGGACTATCGGCAATCACACTGCTTGTCGGGCACAAACGGGAAGTACCGAGGATAGAGTCCGTCAATAATGCGACGGTTAAAAAACAAATCTCCGGCGATGGTAGGGCAAAAAAACGAGCGATGATAGACGAGATGTGGCGCCGGGGATGGTCTCCAAAAGACGAGCATGCTGCTGACGCGCTCGGCGTGTTGCTGGTCGCAGAGGCGCGGTTCGCACCAAAAACACAACGGGCGGCCGGCCCGCTTTTCTTCACGCGAGGTTCAGCATGAGCGAAGGCACGTTCTGGACACCGGAGCGGTTCGCCGAATTAGCCATCCGCATTAAGGCCGGCGAAACATTCGCATCAATCGCCAAGGCGTGGGGCGTCACAAAAAACACCGTGGTTGGGAAAGCCTACCGCAGCGGGTTGCGGCACCCCAATGGTCAGCGTCGTAAAACGACGTTTGAGTCTCGCCTCGACCAGATAAACACAATCCCGGAACACGGCCGCTGCCGATATGTCTCCGAGGGGATGACCAGCCGTTACGCGTTCTGCGGCGCTCCTGTTCTTAATCCAGGCGGGTCGTACTGCCCGGATCATCGCAGCGTCGTCTATATCCCGCCGGCGCGCCAGGCAGCCGCCGAGAAAGCCATCGAAAAATCCACTGCCTACTTCGCGCGGAGGGCCTGAGCAATGGACGGCTTAGGCTCCGAGACATCGCTGTACGACTTCACCGCCAAGGGGCTGATCGTCCTGCCGGGGATATCCTGGGAGGACTGGACCGATCTGTGGCATCTGACGACCCGGCTGCACCGGACATCCCTTTTTTACATCGGGGATGCGGCGGTTGCGGGACAAACCGCCTTCGGCGAAAAGTTCTTCCAGGTGGCCGGCGACTATGCGCCCGAGACGGTGCGCAACGCCATGTGGGTGTGCTCGCGGATCGAGCCGCATCGACGGCGGCCGGAGACGCTGAGCTTTAGCGCGCACCAAGCCGTCGCGTCCCTCGCCCCGGAGGAGCAGGACGAACTGCTCGCCCAGGCGGAAGCCGAGGGCTGGCGCACCGCTGCGCTTCGGGCCGAGGTCCAGAAGCGTAAAGAGGCTCGCGGCGAAGCCCGTTATGCGCATAACGGCGGCCCGCCGCTCGGAGACGACGCGTCGGACGACGGCGAGGACGAGGGCGGCGATACGGAGCCGCAGGAAGCGCCGACAGAGGCAGAACCTGCCGCCGGCTCCGCAGTAGCCTCCGAGCGCGCCGAGGCCAGCAGCGCGCTGCCCCCCGCCTCCTGCGACCTCGTTTGGTTGCGCCATTGCCTCGCCATGGTGCGGGACGAGCGCGCGCCGGGGGAACTCCGCGTCAACGGGGTGACGGTGCCGCTGTCCACCACTGCCTGCGAGGCAGCGCTCGAGGCGGCGATCTTCGAGATAGAGGGGCACGCCGAATGAGCAGTGACCCGTTTCCCGGTTTGCCACGCCGGCATTTCGCGGCCGTGCTCGCAGATCCGCCATGGCACTTCCGCGCCCGCAGTATCGATAATCGCAGTCAGTGGAGAAGCCGGCGCGATGCCGAGAAGTTCTACAACGTGTTGGGCATCGACGACATTGTGGCCCTGCCAGTTCAAACATTGGCGGCGCCCGATGCGCATTTGTTTCTTTGGGCAACAGGACCGTGTCTTCCGCATGCGTTTCGCGTCATAGAGGCATGGGGATTCCGGTACAGCGGTATCGCGTTCACCTGGATCAAAACGAAACGGAAGATCCTAGCCGGGACACCAGTGAATGAGTCCGGTCTGCATGTCGGTCTTGGTTTTACGACCCGCAAGAACGCTGAATTCTGCCTTCTAGCTCGGCGGGGCAACGCCCGTCGCATCGCCAAGGATGTCCGCGAGGTCATTCTCTCCCCGGTGCGCGAGCATTCGCGGAAACCGGATGAAGCCCGAGCCCGCATCGAGCGCTACTGCGCCGGCCCTTACCTAGAGCTCTTCGCGCGCGACCGCAGACCAGGATGGGAGGCGTGGGGCGACCAAGTCGATCACTTCTCGGTCGATCTCCCCTACGACGAGCAGGTCGACGCGCTCGAAAGCTACAACGACGGGGTGCGCGAGGTCGGTCGGCGCGTCAAAGCCGGCGCCCCGCTGCCCGATATGTTCATCCCCTCCCGCGAATGGGAGGCGACATGAGCGTCCGCATCATCACCGGGGACGCGCTGGAACAGATGGCGCAGTTACCGGCGGGGAGTGTCAATTGCATCATCACCGACCCGCCCTATGCCCAGACGAACCTCGAATGGGACCGGTGGCCCCACGGATGGCTCGCTGCTGCTAGGCGAGTCCTCGACCCGACCGGCTCGTTATGGAGTTTCGGCAACCTGCGGCTGTTTATGGGTAGAGCGGCTGAGTTTGAAGGCTGGACGCTCGCCCAGGATGTCATCTGGGAAAAGCACAACGGATGTAATGCGTTCGCCGACCGTTTCCGTAGGGTTCACGAACAGGTCGCGCATTTCTACCGGTCAGACACATCGTGGGCTTCTGTCTATAAGAACCCGTTATTCACTAACGACGCAACAGCGAGAACGGTTAGGCGAAAACGTCGTCCCCCTCAATGGGGACACATCGAAGCATCATCGTATAAATCGCACGACGGCGGCCCCCGGTTGATGCGCTCAGTGATGTTCTGCAGATCGGAACATGGTCACGCTGAACATCCTACGCAGAAGCCGATCCCGACCATTCTGCCTCTAATCGAGTATTCCTGCCCGCCTGACGGTGTGATCCTTGATCCCTTTGCGGGAAGTGGAAGTGTGGGGCTCGCGGCTCAACAACTAGGCCGCAGCGCTGTCCTTATCGAAATTAACCCTGCGTATGCCGCCATAGCCCGGCGCCGCCTCGAAGGCGACGCCGGCATGTTCGCGGAGGTCGCCGCAGAATGAGCGCGTCCCTCGCCGACTTCCCGGCCGCGCTGCGCCCGTGCATCGCCGCATTGCTCGAGGCCGAGCACAAAGCCGCTTACGACACCGGATTCAAGGCCGGATACAGCGCCGGCGAGCGCGACGCCGTGAAGCGCATGCCCCGCGTCGTGCCGCGCGAGTACCGCATCGCTGCAATACAGCGCCTCGTTGCCGAGCACTACGGCGTGCCGGCGGCAATTCTGTCCGCAAGCTTCCGGTCCGCACCCATCGCACAAGCGCGTCAGGTTGCGATGTACCTCGCCCGCGAGACCACCGGGCGGTCGTTCCCCGCAATCGGCCGGCACTTCGGCGGGCGGGATCACAGCACGGTCGTGCACGGCGTCAAGACAGTCGCCGCGCGGATCGCCGCCGACCCGGACTTCGCCGCCGAGATGGCCGGGCTCCGTGCCGCGGCGCAGCGGATCGCGGCTTGAGAGGGATCAGCCGTGTTGAACCCCTCCCACACGTTTGGCATACTCTCGGGTGTCGGCGGCAAAAAACCGCCGATGAGGCACCGCCAAGGCCTCTCTGTTGCTAGGACGCCCGATACCGAGCCGCGTCCGCGTTGCTCGGTTTTTCTATGGTCGGGCGGTGGATTGTCTTGTTTGCGCGCCAGTGCAGCAGGGCAGCCGACTCCTAGCGTCGGTTCTTGGCGGAGTCCACCGTTCGGCCGCCAGGACGTCCGCCAAGCGTTCCTACGGCCGGTTTTTGAACCGCTTGCTAGGAGCGCGGAATGAGCGAGTCCATCGCCGATCGCCCGGTTCCGCCGGCCAATCCAGAGGCCGAGCAGGCTCTCCTCGGTGCGATCCTCATAAACAACCATGCCTACGACGCGGTGTCCTCGACACTGCTGCCAGACCATTTTTCGCACGCAGTGCACGGCCGGATCTACGAGGAGATCGGCAAGCTGATATCCCGCGGCGTCGTAGCCGATGCGATCACGCTGCGGGCGGTGTTCGAGAGGAACGCGGCGCTCTCTGGCCTCGGTGGCACGCAGTACCTCCTGAAGCTGATCAGCGCCGCCGTCACCGTCGTCAACGCGAAGCACTACGGTCAGTCGATCATCGACATGGCGAAACGGCGCGCGCTGATCGCCGCCTGCCAGAAAGCGATGGACGACGCTTATTCGGTCGATCTAGACCGGCCGGCCGAGGCCATCGTCGAAGAGCATGAGCAAGCTCTATACGCGCTTGCAGAGCGGGCTGGAAACGAAGCCGGTCCGGCCCCTCTACGGGTCGCCATAGACGAATCCCTCGGCCAGACCGAGGCGGCCTACAAGGCCGGTGGGCAAATCCTCGGGGTCGAGACGGGTCTTGTGGACCTCGACCATCTGATCGGCGGGCTCGGCCGCGGCAATCTTGAAATCATTGCCGGCAGGCCTTCAATGGGCAAGTCGAGTTTGTCGGCTAGCATTGCCCTCCATGCCGCCGAGCGTCTCCACGTCCCCTCCCTGATATTCAGCCTGGAGGAAACCCGCGCGCAACAGGCGCAGCGGCTGCTCGCCTCCTGGTCTGGCGTCGCATCGAACCTGCAGCGCCGCGGCGATCTCGACATGGTCGGATGGCAGAACCTGTCTCGCGCCGCGTCCGATCTCTCTCCGCTACCTATCACAATCGACGACACGCCGGCGCTCTCTATAGGTGAGATCCGGCGGCGCGCTCGCCAGCTAAAACGGACCAAGGGCATTGGATTGGTCGTTGTCGACCACCTTCAACTGGTCACGGTGCCCGGTCGCCACGAGCGGCGCATTGAAGTCGGCATTATCACTCGCGGCCTAAAACAGCTAGCGAAGGAACTCGACCTGCCGGTCGTATGCCTCTCACAGTTGTCCCGCGCCGTCGAGCAGCGAGAAAACAAGCGGCCAGTGCTTGCCGATTTGAAGGAATCTGGAGATGTCGAGCAAGATGCCGACGGCGTGATGTTCCTGTACCGCGCTGAGTATTACCTCGCGCGGGAGGAGCCTACCCAACGCCCAGATGAGACCGAAGAAAAATTCAACGATCGCCACAGCCGATGGCAAAGGACCTGCGATGATGCGATTGGTATTGCCGAAATCGTCGTCGCCAAACGGCGAAACGGTCCGATTGGGACTATCAAGGTTCGATGGGACGGGTCACTTACTCGTTTTGAGAATCTTTCTCGTTCTTTTTAACTGTCCAGCGTAATACGAGGATTTTGTGTCGGGATTTTATCTCATGCAACGCGGCTGGATGGACGATGATATTTTCCAGTCGCCTCGGCGAGAGCCATTCTGCCACCGGGCGGCGTGGATCTGGATGATCGAGCGAGCCGCTTTCCGGTCCGGGACCGTCCGGTTCAACGGACACGAGCATGCGGTGGACCGCGGCCAGTTCGTGTCCTCCCTACAAGATATGGGGTCATCTTGGGGATGGAACGCTACGAAAGTCGCGAGGTTCTTAACGGTGTTGCGCGACCGTGGCCTGATCGTGACGGCGAGCGTTACATCGGCAACATCCGTAACTATCTGTTTTTACGACAAATATCAGGGTGTCGAAAATCTGACCGTTACCCCCAGTGAAGCGCGACCGTTACTAACGGTGAAGCGCGACCGTTACGGGTATAAGAAACAAGAGAATCAAGGGAAAGAAGAGAATCCCTCGGAAGCTTACGCTTCCTCGGGAGTCAGTGACGCGCGCGAGCGTGCCGGCACGGTCCCCGAGCCAAAACCACCTCCGCAAGCGAAACCATCGCAGGCGGATCTCGTCAAAGAATTCGAGACAGTGTGGAAGCTATACCCACGTCGCGTTAGCAAAGGGGCCGCGCTCAAGGTGTGGTTCAAAGCTCGCACAATCGTCGATCTCGAAACCATAACACTAGCTGTTCGTCGATATGCCGAGAGGCGACGTGGAGAAGATCCGCAATACACCAAACATTTCTCATCGTGGCTGCATCAGCAATGCTGGTTGGACGAACCGGATGTCGAGAAACAACATGACCAGTACCGCGAACGACGGGACCTCTTTGGAGCCGACAAGAACCAGAGGGAGCTTGACGAGCGTCAGCGAGCCAAGCAGCTGGTACGAACCACCCTCTTGGCTGGCGGAATGGAGGGCTCACGAACGGATCCCGGTACCGATCGAGGATCTTCGCCAATCATTGAGCATCTGCCAGCAAGCAGCGATACCGGCGACGGCGGAAGCTATTATCGATACACTGGAACCCGCCATTGATCTGTTTGGAACCCCGAAAGGATGGGGCGAATCGCAGATCAAACTTTATGCTGTTTTACTCGGAGACATCCCGCCAGATTTACTGGCGAAAGGATTATTTATTTCGCTTCGCTATGCAAAGTTCTTCCCAAAGCCGGCGGAAATACGTGAGCCGATACAGGAAGAACTGTCTCGACGGAGGGATGCTTTACGACGCCTTACTACGGCGCTGATGTTTGCTGAGCGTTCCGAGCAAGGTCGAGTTTAGCCATGACAAGAGAGGAATACAAAAAATATCTCCAGTCGTCAGAGTGGCGAGCGCGACGTGATGCGGCGATCACAAGAACTAATGGAAAGTGCCAAGATTGTCTCGACGAGAGGAGATGGCTTGGCCCTGGTAGCGGCTACATGGTCTGGCCTGCGAGAGATGTTCATCATTTAACCTACGATCGGATTGGGCAAGAGCTTCCAGATGATTTGATACCTCTTTGCGAGCGGCATCACAAATCCAGGCATTCTATTGCGCACGACAACAGAAGATCGGTTTGCCGGGAATTCTATCCTTCGATAGAAACTCAAAGTAAAAGCGATTGGGTGCCGGATCGTTCAGTTCATATTCCAACCTTAGCCGAGCAGTTTGGAATTACAGCACGAGAAATTCCTGGGCCATGTATGGGTAAGGAGACCGGTAACAAAGAAGGTGAAGGATCATCTCGATGATGCAACCGATAGACAAGCAGACGCACATGGTCGTTGATCTCTGCGATTACTCCGAGATCAAGGATGTCGAGTCCGCCGACCCGGAAACAAACCAGATCGTGGTTCGCGAGAACACATACGCCGGCGAGGTTCGCAAAACGGTGCATTTACCTCTCGGCTTCAAGATTCTGCGGCGGCGGTAGGTCCGATGCTGATTCCGGTCGAAATCAAGATCCTTGATCCCCGCCTGCGGGAATGGGGCTTCCCGGTCTGGGGATCGACCCATGCGGCCGGGTTAGACCTGCATGCCTGCCTCGGCGAGCCGCTGGAGTTGCTGGGCCAGCCGGTCGCGATACCGACCGGGTTTGCGGTGCATATCCTCGAGCCGAGCTATTGCGGGATCGTCTACCCGCGATCGGGTCTTGGCCTTCGCCTTGGTCTTGGTCTCGCCAATACGGTTGGCATTATCGACGCCGACTACCAGGGCGAGATCACGATTGCCGCCTGGAGCGCCAGGGGGCAGCGAATAATCATCAATCCGGGGGATAGGATTGCGCAGATGGTTTTTACCGCTGTTGCGCGGCCCCGGCTTATTGATGTCGCTGAGTTCGGCGAGCAGACGCAACGTGGGTCGGGGAAATTTGGTTCGCCGGGCGTTTCGACTCCGGAGGTCGAATTAAAACCCGAACCCGCGAAGCAACAAGACCCGCCGGAGGATGTTGTGCCTGAACAAAGCGAGGTTGCGCGAACAAACCCGATGCGCCGGAGCGTCACGAAAGCCTGGAACAACAAACGCCGGGAAAAGCCGAAGCGGGCTGTAGACCGGGACACCGAACTCGAGGAGATCGACAAGTTCATCGCCACCAAGGGCGTGACCCGCGCGCCTGATCCGTCGCCGGACGAGGCCAAAGCGGCAGAGCGGTACAACCTGGGCCGGCCAACTCCGCTTGTGGGGTGGCGTTCATGACGCCGCACGGCCGGTTCATCACAATCGAAGGCGGCGACGGCGCCGGGAAGACGACGCAGGCGCTGGCGCTGGTGCAAGCGTTGAAGCATGCGGCCATCTCGGTTGTAGCGACCCGCGAGCCCGGCGGGACACCGGGGGCTGACGCGATCCGCTCGCTGCTTCTGGCGGGCGACGAGCACCGTTGGGACGCAGAGACCGAGGTGCTGCTGTTCACGGCGGCCCGCCGGGATCTGGTGCGGCGGGTCATTGCGCCGGCCCTGGCGAGCGAAGCGGTGGTTGTGTGCGACCGCTTCATCGACTCGACGACGGCCTACCAGGGGGCTGGGCGCGGCGTCTCACGGGTGCTCTTGGCAGCGGCGCAGGGGATCGCGATCGGCGATTTGCGGCCGGACCTGACGCTGATCCTCGACGTGCCGCCCGAGGTCGCGGCGGAGCGCACTGCGCGCCGCAGAGAACTCAATCGGTTCGACCGCATGAACGGCGGGTTCCACGAGCGGGTCCGCGCCGCGTTCAAGGCGATCGCCGACATGCACCCCGGCCGGTGTGTACTGATCGACGCCGCCGGCCCCGCCTGGGCGGTCCACAGGCAAATCCTCTCAACCGTCAGCCGGCGCCTTGGGATCGCGCTGACGCCAGTCATTCACCCCGACCCCGAAGAGGACAAATAATGGCAGTGCCCGCAAAGGTATCGGAGCGGATGGAATACCGGCAACAATGCCGGGAGGTACAAACTCAGCAAATAAAGGAATACGAAAACAAGCTGCAAACCTACCGCGAGGGCCTGTCGGCGATCGATGCGGAACTCGCCGGAATATCGCTGGCGATCGAAGCCTATGAGGCCGAGGGCGCGTCTGGCCGGGCGGCGTTTGCGGCCAGGGCGCCACGGCGAGACATCCGCGGCATGGTTCTGTCGGAACTTCGGCAGAATTCGCAGGGCGCCTCGGTCGACGCGATTGCCAAAAAGTTCGGCCTTCCCCCGAGGCAGGTTCGTTCCGCTTTGGACTATTGGGCCGCCAAGGGCGACGTCGACCTTCAAGGCGATATCGCGCAACCCAAACAGCCAGAACTTCGGACTCCTGTTGCAGTGGTTCGGCCCCCGTATGGGTTTGAGGACCACCAGCAGGAATCGGTGCGGCCGGCCGCCGAATAGCAAGAACCGGCATATTGAAGCAACGAGAGTGACGAAACGATGAACAAGAGCGAAATGATCGACCGGATCGTTCATAAGTCAGATATTTCACGTTCGACGGTGTCGGCCGTGGTCGATCATGTCTTCGACGAGATCACTGACGCCCTGGCAAAAGGCGAGGAAGCGCGCTTTGTCGGTTTCGGGACCTTCGAGGCCCGGTGCAGGGAAGCGCGCGAGGGCCGCAACCCGCAGACCGGCGAGCCGGTTCAGATACCGGCGCAGCGGGTGCCAAAATTCGCTGCGGGCAAGGGATTCAAAACCGCCTTGAACGCCTGAACAGGCCGACAGAGGCAAACTGGCGAGGCCCATCATGTTTATTCGCGGGATCAACGGCTCCCTGATCAACAACGACCATGTGCTCGAATATGTGCCGGACAGGAGCGAGGACGGCACGCTGAAGCGCTGGATTGCGCGGTTGACCGATGGCAGGTCTCGGGCTCTCGACCAGTTCTACGTCGAAGATCCGGGGAGACTTGAACGTGCCGTCGGGTTTGTCCCGGACGATGCGCATCCGAACCGGGCTGGCAAGTCCGCGACCGGAAGGTAGCCACCGTGTCGCGCAGCAAGAACCGGCGGCGGTTGCCGGGCCGCAAGTCGAACGCGGAGGCTAAATCGCGTCAGCCGACTAGGCAGGGTCGGGCCGAGCCCGAAATCGACCCGGTCGTCGATATAGCGCGCAACTTGCGCCAAGCGGTGACCGGCCGCGCCGACCTCCCGAACACGCCTCTCGGCGCGCTGTACGGCCGTGGCGTGGTGAACGCTGAGGGGTACGCAGCGGGGCTCTACCTGCTCAGTCTGATCGAACTATGGCGGCGCGGGACCGGCCTCAACCAAGCCTCATGCGAGGCGCTCTATCACCGGCTGGTCGCCGGGTCGATCGACGCCGACGCCCGCTCAGCGGCCGGCCGGCATCTGTCGGACGATGTTGACCGACCCACCACGGCGGACGCCGCGCAAGACGAGATCGCGCGCTACAAGGCGGCGCTGGAGCGCCACCAACGCGCTCTGGTGCACGACATCGTCACTGGGGCGTGGCCGCGATCTCTGGTCGCCGCCTGCGCCAGCAACGCGGTGTTCTGGCCGCCGACGGAGACGACGCCGTTGGTGCTGATCGGGGGGCGGATCAGGCAGCGTGACCTGCATGCGCTCCAAGAGATCAGCGAAGACTTCCGGCGGTTGGCGGCGCTCGACCCGGTGCCGCGTCTCAAGAAAGCGAGCCTTGCGGCATGAAGCCTCCGGTTTGCAGAGCGTGCGGAAAGGCTGAGTTCTTTCACACTTGTGCCGGCCCGGCCGCAGGCGCGCAACTGGCTGCTCGCGGCATGGTTCCGGCGACCGAGGCCCCGAAGGAAAAGCCGCCTGTCACGAAGAAAGGGAAGTCTGTCATACGCGCGTCGCCCGCTGTGCAAGCCGAACCGTCAGGTAAAAACACAAGGACGAAGATATGACATTTGTTTTATTGCCCCTCGGCCTCTATCTCCTGGTCGGCGTGGCAATGGCAACCAAACTCCTTATAGAGGAAGTCCATCGTTGCCCCGCTCATTGGGCCGCAGCAGCGGTTGTGATCATTATGGGTCCGGCGATGTACTTATACTTTTTCACGATATCGTTTAACCACCGCCGCCGCATGAGGTGGCTCCTGCAGAGGTAGTCATATATGGGCATTCTCTCGTCCATCCTCTCCAAGTTTTTCGGCTGGGGCGCGGGCACAACAAAGGGCGAATGTAAAAAGCCGGAACCAGGGAAAGTCGCGCCCGTCGATCTTGCCACGATGCTTGACGCCTATGCCCGGCGCCACGCGCACCCGCTGCATTGGCGCACGAGCGTCGTGGACCTGCTCAAGGTGCTCGACCTCGACAGCGACTATCCGGCCCGCCTGCGGCTGGCGCACGAGCTGGGATACTACGGCAATACGTCCGACAGTAATTTGACCGACACCGCGCCGATGAATGTCTGGCTGCACCGGGAGATCATGCGCCGGCTCGCTGAGACCGGTGGCAAGGTGCCCAACGCATGGAAGCGGCAGTAGTGCCGGCTGGGATGACCAGAATCCTCCCTGAACTGCCGCCGTCCCATCTCGGCTACGACGAAGAAACGATGTTGCTCTGCGCGTTCCGCTATTGCCTCGGTCGCATGACCTACGTTGTCGGCGATTGCCAGCGGTGGATTCGCGATCGATGGGACCGGCTCAGCCCCGGCATGCGTGAGGTTATCCTGCGGGATTTACGCGAAGCGCTTCAACGCGACGCACAAGGTCGCCAGTCAATTGGAATGGATATGGACCGGCGGATGTGGACGCGGCTGCTTGAAGACCTTGAGGACGCCCACTCGCCATGACCACTCGCTGCGACCTCATGCAGCCTGGCCAACCCTGCTCAAAGTGGGCCACGCCCCCGCTCGGCGTCTGCTCCCGCGAAGGCGGCGAGAGAATCTGCGGCGGCTGCTTCCGGGAGCGGATCGCCCGGCTGATCCAGAAGGATCACGACCGGATAGCTGCTGGCCTTCATGCCGAGAGAAAGCGAGGCGCCGATGTCTGAGAAACAGGAATACAGCCGCGAGACGATCTACGTCACCGATCTCGTGCGCGGCAAAGAGCCGGTTATTTTCGGCAAGCGGTTTGTCGAGTGCGTCATCAAAGGCCCGGTGTTCATGAAGCTGGGAGACCGCTGCGACATCGTGTTCTGCAGCGTGCCGCATGAACCGAAGCTGTCGGTGACGGTGCTGCCGGTCGGCGCGCCGCTTACCGGGGCTGTGCTCCTTGCCGACACGACGTTCGATCGGTGTTTCTTCGACTTCGGCGCCGCGTTCATCGGCACGAAGGAGGACGCCAAGCTGCTGATCCCGAACCTCGAAACGGTCGGCTTGGCAGACTGGAAGGCGCGCCGCTCGGCCGAAGAACCGGGAGACCCCGCATGATCCCCAGTGTCAGCAAAGGCTCGGGCGGGCTGGGGTGGTTGGCCTTTATCCTCGTTTGCCTAGCATTCGCACTCTATCTGCTGGAGCCGCGCGAGCCCGCTGAAAGCATCGCCATCGGCCAAGGCGCGGCACGAAACGCGGTAACACTAGAGCATTCGATCATCATCGGCCGCGACGCCTGCGACAACCTGGTTCGAGGAACCTTCATTATCTGTATCGGGGATGGGGCAGAGGCCCCTACCCCGGAAGCTCATCACCTACTGATCATTGCTGGGTTCCCGCCGATCCCGCTCGACCCGCAGAAGTTCGGCGCGAGGGAATTCGACGCAGTTTCGGACGCGCTGATCAAGACATTCAAGCAGTGGAACTCACAGCCCGATAGCGAGGCGGGATGGGGCGCACCGTGACCGAGCGCGGCGTCGTTGACCCCACCCGCCAGGGTATCGCCGTGCAGCCGCCGGAGCAGCCGCCCCTCGCGGATACCCCGCAGATCGCTGCTGCTGACGCTGTGGCGCGCGTGGAGGCGTGGGGATCGTCTACGCCCCGGTTCGGCCTCCACCGCATCAGCGAGGCTCTGGCCGCCGCCCTGAGCGCCGCGATCGGCTGCCACGACGGCGACTGGACTGCCTGCTGCAAATATCCTTGGACTCAATGCTGCGTCGCCCGGCTGCGGGTACTGGGGCAGACAACGCAGGCTTTCGTTGCCGCCAAGCGTAATGGAGAGGCCGAGCCATGAGCGACCGCGCATTCACCAACCCCGATTTCGGGAAAGAAGTCCGGATCGAGCAGGTCGGCCGAGAGGTCCACCTGATCTTCGTCGCCGGCAACCAGTACAAGGCCAACAAGCTGGTCGAGAACCTGCTCGCGCAGCTAAAGGCCGGCGCGCTCAACATCACGCTCATGGGCAAGCCTACGAGCATCACAGAGGAGCGATGAACATGCGTAAACCAATCATCTGCATCGACTTCGACGGCGTTATTCATTCCTATGAGCGAGGATGGCAAGACGGGGTAATCTACGGAACAGTCGTTCCTGGGTTCTTTGAATGGGTCGAGCGCGTCCGCGATCACTTCAAGCTCGTGATCTACTCATCGCGGTCGAAATCTGACGATGGCGTGATCGCGATGAGCACTTGGCTTCACGAGCAGCGGAATGCCTGGATCAAAGCGGGAGGACAGCGAAACCCGACCGAGCCACTCAAAATTGAGTTCGCGCATGAGAAACCGCCGGCGTTTCTGACGATCGACGACCGGGCAATTCGGTTTGAGGGTGATTGGAATGCACCCGAGCTATCGGCCGAAGCCCTCCGGACCTTCCGGCCGTGGATGCAGCGAGACACCTGATGCTGATCGGCCGCATCCCCGGCGCTACGCGCGTTCTAGGCCAGTCGCAGGGCTATTTCGGCCTTCCAGTTCGCGACGAACTTATCCACGAAAGCGTCAACGGCCCCGGCACGCCCTGCATGGTCACGGCTTGGGAGCCGACGCCGGATGAGCTTGCCCGTCTCGTCAGGGGCGCCGCTGTGCACGTCCGCATCCTGGGCAATGTCCATCCGCCGATCATCGTCGAAGTCGGCGATCCGCCATCAGATGGAGAGGGGACTATATGATAGGCGGCCACGGACACGTCCGCCCGATCCTGCTCGACGCCGATGGGGTCCCGAAAGGCTTGGGCGAATGGACCCGCTGGATCGAAGTCATCTGCGTCAAGCTAGCCGAGTCGCCGCCAATCGCTGCACAACCAGATGGGAACACCGAGAATGCGCGAGCACGCCATTGACCGGGTCGCTGAGTGGCTGGACGGTGCCACCCCAGCCGACGGATCGCCGCCGCCAGAGGTCTGGGGTTGCGTCGAGGTTTTTGGACATAGAAAGCATTACGGGCGGGTTCAGGAGATCGAGCGCTTCGGCGTGAAGATGCTCCGGGTCGACGTCCCGGTCGAAGCAGCCGCCCTGCTGCTGGGCGAGCCCGAGCGCTTCGAAACGCACCTCTATGCCGGGTCGGCCATCTTCAGTCTTACCCCGATGACGGAAGAATCCGCCCGCAAATGGGCCGCCGCCGAGCGCCCGCGCCCGGTCAGCGAGGTCCGCCGCCTGCCCGGCCCGGAGTATTTCGTCGGCACCGACGAGAATGAGATCGAGGACAATCCCGACATCCCGTTCTGAACCGGGAGAATGACGCGCAAATACTTGGTTTCTTGTGGAGGTTCTAGTGATGTTCGAATGGCTGTGGGGACCCCGATTCCCTGGGAAGGATGCCCCTGTGACCGTTAGTAGGACCGTCGAGAAGCCGCTCGTGTTGCCGGTTGACCCGAACGCAGCTGAGCGAGCCGGGTTGAAATGGTGCGAGTGTCGCAAGATGTACGGCGGCTGTATGAGCCCAGCCATGTGCCGGATATGAATAGCGACGATATCGCGCTGTGGATCGGCAGGATTGCCGCTTGGATCATCCTGGCGGCGGTCTGCGCAGCACCAGTGTGGTTGTTCGGACCATATCCAGGCTGGTTTCAACTTGTGCTCACATGCGTCTTCGGGATGCTGGTCGGCTACAGAATTGGCCGGGTTGATTCCTCCAATACTGACAGCAACCCCATCTCAGGTAGAGCAAGCAATGCTCCGTCGGCAAGAGTAGACCGATAATAACCTACCGTTCTGAGCCAACTTCGGGTGTCACCCGGAATGGGATCGGAATATTTTGGAGGAATTTCGACAGTGACTGAGAAGACCACAGACACGCCGATCAACGAACAACTGGCGCCGTTTCCCGGATTCGCCATCGCCCGCCTACGCTTGGCGCCGGAAGACGTGCTGGTCGTGAAAGTCAACACCGATGTTGATGCCTGGACCATCGAAAAGCTTGCAGAGCGCATCGGCAGATATGTAGACCACCGGCGCGTGCTTGTGATCGATCGGAAGATAGATTTCACCGTCCTGACCCGTGACGAGATCGAGGCCCGCGCAGAGCCGCCGCGCCAGCCGCCGGAGCGGATCATCGATCTGCCTAGGGAATGAAGCTGCTCGGCATCCCGGTCCGCGTTGTGCCGTAGCGCTGCTGTTTTCGATTTTCCCGCCGCTGAAAAGGCAAAGCCCTAAAGGGATAGCAGCGCGGTAGATCAGTAAGCAGAAGCGCCGCCCCGCAGGACGGCGCTGTACGGCCGGGCGCTGTTAGGCGCCTAACAGATCCGTCTCGGGGTCAGGGGGCAGGGTCAGAGGCCGCCGATGTGCTGAATCCGCACCATTTTGCCGTCCGGCCCGAACAGGACCGCGACATGCGCCAGTGATCGCGGTGTCGGCTGCATCCACTGGACCAACTCTCCAAGCGCGCCCATCGCGGTCACAGAGTAAGGCTTGCCCATTAGGGCGATTGCCTCCTGGGCGGTAGTCTGGCCGGGGACGAGCGCGGAGACGGCGCGTATTTGCGGCCGGACCGGCTGAGCGGTGGCGAGGCAGCCGGGCATCAGCAACAAGGCCGCGACCGCTGCGATAAAGCGGATTTTCATAGAAAGTAGAGGTGGAACATCCTTTAGCGCGATCAAGGAAACGTCTCGGGAACAAAGACGAATTTTATTCCTCGCTGAACCGCTGCCCCCAATACTGATTCCCGCCGCCGCTCTTGCAGACGCGCACAATGATCGTGTTTACGTTGGTCCCGACCTCGGAGAACGAGCCGGGCGGCAGGTCCTTGAAGCGCCCGCCGAGTTGGCGCATGAGCTTGCGGAACGCCTTGGCTTTCGGCGTGCTGCGGAACTCGGTCCCGGCCGACATGATGGCGATAATCCAGCCGTCGGGTTTTAGGAAGTCGAGCGCGTGCATCACATGATCCCGGTCCCTTTCGAGGTCGAAGGGCGGGTTCATGACGACACGGTCGTAGAGCTTATCTGGGTCCGGCCGCAGTCGTAGAAAGTCGCCGCACGTCACCCTGCGGTACAGCCCTTCGGCCTCCAGTTGCCGGGCGAGTTCGGGCTGTATCTCGACGCAATCGACTTGGTGCCAGAACGGCCGGGCCGGGAAATGAACCCGCTCGTTGCCGCGCCAGCCGTCGCGCGCGTCTTCTCCCTTGGTCGCGCACAGCCGGGCGAGGTTCCCGGTGCCGGCGCTCGGCTCCAGGATTTTCAGCGGCGGGTCTTCCTCGCTCCGGTAAAGCATCGCGGCTTCGATCACCTCGGCGGCGGCTGCGGGCGGCGTCGGGAAGAACCCGAACCGCTTGGCGGGCAGCCGCATCGCCGCGGCCTCGGGATCGAATATATCAGGCTCGGCCGTGTTCCCGTCGCCGATCACTTCGCCGTAATACTCGGCGAGTATTTTATTTATTTTCCGAACGAGTTCATCGTTTGTAAACCATAAATGTGCATTTCCATTCTTGAATCCACGAATCTTGAAGTATTTCGTCTCTGTCACACTTTGATGCGGATCAAATCCGCGTCGGTCCTGTTCCAGTGCCCAAACGCCTTGCCCGTATTGCGCGCCGAGATGCTGGCCATTGTCGAGGACCGCGAAAGCGCGCTCTATGTCGAGCAGCATATCGCGCTTTTCGCCGTATTGCAGGCCGCCGCTGTAGCTGCTGAACGCATAGGTCAGGATGATACGGGAGCCGATCTTGAACCCGTCATGCGACCGGAAACGCCGATCCAGCTTCGAGAACGCGTTTGCGACGCCGCGCCGGAAGATGCTTTCGGCGTCGGCCGCGAAGCTCTGCAATGTGGCGTAGATGTTCTCTACCGTGACCGGCGGCATGCCGCGCTCGACCTCGTCGCCGGTGATCAATTCGCGGGTGTGCGGATCAACCCGATCCGGCACGTAGCGCATCTGCTGCCGGAGCTTCTCCTTGGCTTCGGCGTCCATGAGCTTTTCGAGATCGGTTCGCTGGACGACCCAGGACCACACCCGCAGGTCGGTCAGGCGCCGGGCGACGCGCTCGTAGACCTCTCGCCTTGGCAGTTTGACGGCGGTCTGGAATTCTTCGATCTCTCGCCGGGCGTCGTCACCGGGATAGGCATCGACACCACCGGAAGCGAGGCGGGCCATTGCGTTCGCTGCTTTGATCGCGCGGTCAGCGGCTTCGATCGCCGTCCAGGCCTCGGAGTACAGTTCGAGTGCCTTGTTTCTATAGCCGACGATCTCCTCGATCGTGGCTCTCGGGATTAACGTGCCGCCGTTGCCGTCCATCTGAGTCGCGTTGTCCAATGGCATGTTTCGGCGTCCGTGGAAGGAACTAACAAACTCATACTACAACATTACCGCTCTAAGTAAAATAAAAAAGCGCCCGAACGATTATGTTTTGCTCGGGCGCTTGTACTAAGGCGGATAAGCAAGGGGAACTTACCGCAAGTTAAGGTACTGCGTTCTCCAGATCTTCCGGGCGCAACCCATAGCTGTCCATGACCTCAGCAACCCGCTCGATCTCGTCTGATGACCATTCAGCGTCCGGGCAATCGCTCGGCCAGAGGATAGATTGAATGTCGGTGACGATCTGCTCCAACTCTGCGCGGCTCAGGTCCTTCGCGGTCTTCATGGCTCTGCTCTCCTACACCTGTTCGAGTTCTGCCAGCCGCCGGGTGATCCACTCCCGCCGCCTTGCCCAGTTGCCGACCGGGTCGCCTTCCGCGGCCGCCCAGGCGTTGCCGCGCTCCAGCTCCTCCCGCAGTTGCAGGATTTCCGCATAGCGGGCCTCGGGATCGTGTTCGGGTTGGTCGCTCATGGTCATTCCATCTCCCTAAATCCGTCGGGCGGTACGATTGGCTGCCACAGCAGCGCCACGCCCGACCCAACAACCTCCTTGCCGTTGTGGCGCAGCCAAGTCTCGCCCCAATACTTGTGCGTCCCCCACCAGCAAAGCTCTGGCCGACCCCGGCGGATCGATCCCGTCGGGCACACCCACAGCAGGATCGGTTTGCCGTCCTTTGGGGCCGTTTCCATTGGGAACCAAGCCGTCGCCTCAGTTTTTGCGTTCTCGATCACAATTTCTGTGCCCACAAATACTCCGTCAAACCCAGCGCACATTTCCGGACCGAAGATCGACATCATCTGCCAGAGTTGTCCCTGTAGAACGCCGTCCGCCGAGACCATGTGATCTAAACCGGTTCCGTCGCGCGAGTGCGGTGCCCAGGCGTCATGCCAGATTTTTCGGCCCATATCGGTCAGCCTGACTTTGACGTAGTCGTTCAGGTTCGCGCGGACATTCATGCTAGGTCTCCGTCTATTTAAGGTCTTCGCTGTCATACAGGCTGAGGGGCGGCGCTAGCCGCCCAGCCCCAAGGCAGTACGGGCCTCGTCATCCCATTCGACCGGCGCCTCGCTCTCGACCTTGTAGGCATATTCGCCAGCCTCCTCGTCGCGATCGTCGAATCGCACCGCGACCTCGTAATAGGTCCCAAAGTCGTGCGGGTTCGATGTGATGACGAGCTTCGCCCCTTCCGGCTCCGGACCCAGAACACGCCGGATCAGTCCGATAAACGTCCGGCATTCCAGCCGCGCCCGCTCCGGGTTGTAGTTGGGACCGAGGGACTCGCAGTCCTCCAACGCAGGAGCCGGACCGATTTCAAGTTTGTCGATCATGGCTATACCTTCTCCAATCCTTGCCCGCCACGCGCGCGCGTTCGGTAAGCGGTTGCTATTGCTGGATATTCTCAGATCGCCGTTCGGACCGGCCGGCGGCTGGTGAGCATCGTTTCGACCCGGTCGATCTCGCGGCCGATTTCAGCGCGGGCGATCTCGCTGCGCTGCTTCTGGCGGGCATCCATCAAATCGCGCATCACCGAGATCAGGGCGATGTCGGAGACGTAGTAACGGCCGATCTGGCGCTCGCGGCGCAGGTTGCGGCTGTGGTCGATCAGGTAGTGATAGTGGGCCATGTCGGCTGTCCTGAAAGGGCGCGCGGCTATAGTTTCCGCGCGATTACGTCGGTTGCCTGATCCCGCCCCGAGGGGGTTCCTGGGGCGGGGTATTGGGGATGTCAGGCGGCGGCGAGGGCGCGCGGCGCGGTGCGGATGCAGGCGGCGCGCTTGGTCCATTTCAGGAAGCGGGTTGTCCACGCCTCGCCCATGGCCTCCTCGATGGCTTTGCGGTCGAGGCTGGCGACCATCGTCTCGGCGACGACGGTGGAGTGGAACAGCGCGCCCTCGGCGTGGTTGATGCCGCGGCTGATCATCTCGGCGGCAATGGCCTTGCGGCGCGCTTCGAGGGCGGCGATCTCGGCGCCGATCTGTCCGTGCATATCGGCCAGCGCGCCGTCGGCGACGTTGTGGAACGGGGAGATTTCGGCGATCTTCGTGGCAGCCTTGGGCATCGGGTCGCTCCGTTGCTCGGGGTTAGACCGGCCGGGGCGTTGGTGGCGCCTCGGTCGGCCGATGTAACGAAAAGTGTTATACCGTCCACGGCCGGGAGACGGCAACTAAAATCGTTAGGTTGACGGAAAAATATTATAGGCCCATCATAGGGGCATGCCGATCGTAACCCCGGCGACCTGCCGCGCAGGCCGCGCCTTGCTGGACTGGTCGCAGGTCCATCTCGCATCCGTAGCAGGCGTCGGAGCCAGCACAGTCCGGAACTTCGAGGCGGGCCGCTCGACGCCTACTGCGAACAATCTCGGTGCGATGCAGCGCGCCATGGAAGCGGCTGGGATTGAGTTTCTTGACGGCGGGGTTAGGTTGCGAGAGACGAGCGGGCCAGAGCCGCCACCATCTGTGGGGCCAGTTACACCGACGACATCAGTAGTCGCCAGGAAGCAACCCGCTCGGGAGGTTGACCCGCCGCCGGCCCGAGACCCGCCAGAGCGGAAACAGTCCCCTGCCCGCCCGCTCAGCAAGATGGATCAACTGCGGGCGTTGCGGGAGCGCTCGTTGCGAGCCGATCGGTATTGAGGGACCGGAATGATCGTGGTGGCGGCGGCGGCGTTTCCTACATAGGCGGGGACGATCCGCCCCTCACGTAGGAGACCGAAGATGAAAACCGCGATCCTCAGCGCGCTCGCCGTGGCCGCCTTGGCGACGTCGGCGATCGCCCAGCCGGCCCAGCCCAACGCCGGCGCGCAGCCGAACCAGCCGAACCAGCGAGCGGGGCAAGCGGCGCAGCCGAATGCCGGCCAGCCGAATGCCGCGCAGCAGCGGAATGCGGCGCAGCCGGCGAGCCAGAACCGCGCAGCCCAGCCCAACCAGGCGCCGCCTGCGGGACAGGCCGCAGCGACGACCGGCTCGAGCGGCGGAAACGCCAGCAACTGCCGGATCGTGTGGCATAGCTCGACGCCGCAGTCTGGTGGGCATCATCCGGGGGTGACGATCACGGGAGCGGCGCCGCCGGGCGGGCGCCTGCCGTTCGACATGGTCGGCTGCGAGGGCGCGACCGTCGAGGTGCGCTGATCTCGACACAGGGAGGGGGAAACCCCTCCCCAAGAAAAGGCGCCGCCCCCGGAGGACGGCGTGCCGCAGGATCAGCCGGCGTTAGGCGCCTAACGCGCCTCCGAAACAGGCGTCAGGGCGGGCCAGTATCCTCGTCGTCATCGTCGTCTCCCCGGAGGCGGGATTTGGTTGTCTTGTCAGTTACCCGGCCCATGCCCATGCGAGGGTCCGCTCAAAATCGCCGAGCCAGACCGTCGCGTCGAGATGCGCGTTGAGTGCCGGCCAGAGTTTGACGGCGCACCACGGCACCGGCGGCGGATCGCCGATATCCGGCGCGATCTCGCGCAGCAGCGGCCACAGGCGAGCGCTGTGCAGCGGAGTCCGCGCCACTCCGATGGTCACGATCGGACCATCGTCAATGTGCTCGACCGTCGCCAGCAGCGCCCCGCCCTGGGTTGAGGCGCTGAGATGGTAGCCCGGATAAATCTCCGGCCGCATCCCGGCCAATGCCTCGTCGATCTGTTGCCGCGCCAGCGTCAGCGCCGCGTCGTCCGCGATCTCCTCGCGGTACGAGCGGCGGCTGTGCGCGGTGTCGAGCGTGCGGTGGGCGATGTAGCGGGGCATGGTCACTGGGTATCCCATGCCTCGGAAAACTCTCGATTGGCAAACAATTCGGCCAAGCCGCCGATCTGTTTCAGACGCAGGACCTCATCGGGATCCATGCCCAGTTCGCGAGCGATTTTTTTGTCGTCCCAATTACGTTTTGCCAGCTCAACGACAATGTCCGCCATCGCGGCAACCATATGCCGACCGCGAGCGCGGTTGTGCCTGATCGTAGCTGCGATCCTGTCCGACCGGTTTGTGCGGTCAGGATTGATGATCGTAATCGGCAGATAGCCGTGCAAGCGAGACTGTATATCCAGTGCGGCGCGGCCGACCTCGTTTCGATGGAATCCATCAACTACCGTATGCTGGCCTCCATCTTCGGCATAGGCGACAATGGGCTGGGTATATCCGTCCTCGCGGATCGAGTGCTCAAGCAGGCGCATCTCCGGCGGAGCCACCTTGTTCGGGTTATAATCATTAGCCGACACCGTTTCAGCTTTCACCCATCTGACCAAATCGATGGGTTCGTTGGCGAATGGGCTTATTTTGTGCAATGCCTCCCTCACCGTATTCAGCGCCGACACCTTTTCGATAAAAGGTAACTCTGATATTTCATTCGTCAGCGCGGTAAGTAGTTGAGTTATATCCCCCATCGCATTCTCCGATTTTTCATTACTTTAATGTACCTTTCGTAGGCTTGGCTCTTTGTCTGCGTAAAACTAAGTCCCTTACACCAATAATCATTTCGCAGGAGCGCCTTGCATATTCGCGCCCAACTCGGGGTCGCCTTGTCATTGATCGCGCCATCATCAGGGATGCCCGCAGGGTATCCACGGTCGGCGTACCATTTAAGAAAAACGGCGATCTTGTTGCGGTAGTGCTCTGCCGTATGCTCCGGCATCGACGCAAGGAGCAACTCGGCATAGCTCCTCCATGTGTGGTGCGGGGGCTTGGTTATTTTTGATGCCCCGGTAATATTGCCCCGCTCTTGCGCATACAGGGCGCCGGAATTTGCGCCGTTGACACGGGCGACGACGCGCCCCCATGTCTCCGGCTCGATGATCTGGTAAAGCCACAGCCCCTTCCGCTGGTCGTCACCATACGGTTGACAGATGCGCATCTGATGCGGCGTCAGGCCGGCCATGTGCATGCGATCATAGAGTTTGTTGTAAGGCAACCCGGTGCGCGCGTGATAGGTCCACAAATCCTCGGTACGCCAATCATAGATCGGATAAACATTCCAGAGCGTTTCGCCGCAATAGGTTGTCCACGAACGCCCTTCAAATCGTGTCTTGTCTTTTATCAGTGTCCGGAATCGATTGAGGCTCTCATCGGCCCGGATACCGACAAGGCAGGCTGTTGACTTGCCCTGCGCAACGCTATGGCCGAACGCGGGCGTCAGTTCTTCAAACTCCATCCCTGTCCTGAACCAGGGCATATCTACTGGTGTTGTGATCGATAGCGGGTGCGGCCGACGAACCCAGAGATCACGACAATTCGGGTCCCAGCACATCCATCGCGGGTCAAACTGAGATACTGCGTTTCTGAGCAACAACGGCAGTGCGAGCCAATATGGTTCGGTCAGATCGACGTATTCTTTAAAGCATAATTCTACGTGTTCAATCGTCAGCTTGTATTGCGCCTCCAAATCGATAAAAAGCAAACCGAAGCGCCGCCCCCGACGCTTTGCTTCGGCAGCGGTAATATGCAGCATGACCGTGGAGTCCTTGCCGCCGGAAAAACTCACATAGACCCGCTCGAACGTGTCGAATACCCATGAAATACGTTCCTGCGCGGCTGTCAGAACATCGATTCCAAGACCTATCTTGCGAGACACTTAGTTACATCCTCGGTGTCTAAACGGGTTGCGCGGCCATCAATGACACGTAGAAAATATCGATCGGTATTACGCCAGGAAGTTGGCGAGCTTACCTCATAAATCGGCCCCTGGGACAGATGGTAAACAACAGCAATACCCCGTGACCCGACTGAATTTGCGCCCGTGTAGTCGCGCACTCCGGCCAGGTACGCTTTAACCCAACGATCGCGGCCATCGTGTCCGAATATTTGTGCGACCCAGCATCGGCTCGGGAGTCCAGCCCCTCGGGCGTCGTCACCAATCGCTTCGAGCGTCAGCGCGTAGCGCGGCCGGTCAGGCACCACGGCGAGGTACTCCGGCCGCAGCGCGCACGGAGATGTTGCGGCGCGTCGGCGCTCCCGCGCATCTCTCTCCGACTGACGCAATGAGGCGGCCTCCTTGCGGGCCTCCTCGCGGCGCTCGGTCTCCTTGTCCGCCTTGTCGCGCGCCAGCCCGGCGAGCCGCTCAATTTCGGGCAATGCTTCTCGGATCGCGTCGGCTGCGCGGAATTGATATCGCCAGCGGCGGGGTGTTGCCTCCCATTCCCCATAGGGCAGGCGCCGCAGCAGTCGGCTAAGCGGCTCGCTGTACCTGACCGAAACGTAGATCGCGTTGCGGTCTATAGTGAGATACGGCGACTCGGGTAGCGGCTCGAATGCCAAAGCGTCCCGCGCCCTGGCCTCGGTGTGCTCCGAATTGAGAATCATGCGATTACTGCCGCCTCGCCAGTAGGTGGCTCGTAGACGGCCAATGGCAGAGGGCAGGGCGTATCTCGCGGAACAGGCCCCGGTATGGCATCGAGCCAAGTGCGTACAACAGTGTCATATGCCTCGCCGACGCTTAAGGACATATCGTACAGTCGGCGCTCTAGCGCGCAGTGCCGCGCCCATCCGTCTATATCCTGGCAGGTAGCGTGACCGAGCCAGTCCGGCGGCCCGCGCCAGTAGCGGTCGCCGCGGCGCTCGATAGCGTCGATACAGCGGCCAATCCGCCGCCTTATCCGGGTCAGATCATCGAGGCTCAGCCGAGTTAACTCAACCGGTTGGGTGCCCATCATAGCAACGATCTGGCCGTCGGCGACTGCCGCGAAAGCAAATCCGCTGTAGTGGCGGATCAGTTTGATGGTCTGCATTTTGTTCTCCCTCAGCGATAGGTCCGGCGGCTGCCGTAGCGGTGCGGGTTGTAGCCCTCGCCGCCCTCGTTCATGCCGCGATCAAACGCGCGCTCCGCCTTCTGGCGGGTTTTTTCGGCGTCGCAGCACTCGGCCTGCCACGCCGCGTAGCGCGCTCGCTCGGCGGCGCCGAGGGCGTATTGCTCGCGGCTGATCGTGATATAGCCGGGTTTGCCGTTGACCTCCGCATGCACGACGGCGGCGATCTCGCCGCTCTCGATCTTGGGCATGATCGAGGCCAGCGTCTGGCGGAGGTAGTGCTTGGGGTTGTCGAGGATTGTGCGGCCCGAGGTCATGCTGGCCGGGCGGCCGTTGACGAGGGCATTGTCCATGTCCTGCTCGACGGCGAGACCCTGGACCTCGCGAATGAAAACCGGGTTGCGGATGTAATCTGTCATTTTCGTTCCCTGCCTGCTGTCTGGGGCCGAGGCGCGCCCTGTTGACAATTCTTTTATACTACCGGCCTATAATTAGGGCAAGAGAAAAAGTGAAGGGCTTGCGATTTTTTTTGCCCGGCGGGATCAGCCGTTCACAAGCTCGCGATAGAGGGCCTGGATTGCGCGCCCTCGGTCGGCGACGACACGCGCCAAGTCATCCCGTAGACCGGGCGGCATCGGGCGCGTTCCCGCCGCCCAATGGCGCATGGTCCGGTCGGCGACGCCGAGCGCTCTGGCGAGGTCGGTTTGCCAGATGTTGCCGAAGCAGGTTTCGCCGACGCGGCGCAGAAGATCGGGGGTCATTGAAGGAACCCGCGCCGGTATTGGCGGAATAGGTTGAGTGCCAGCGGCCATGTCATTCGATAGAAGACCGCCGAACTCCCGGAGATCAGGGTAAAATCTCCTTTCGTTCCTCGCGCAAGCATCGCGGTTTTGATTGAGGACTCACTAGCCGGGGCGATATGGGATTGCCCATCGCGATCTCGCCATAATAGCCAATCTCGATGGCCGTAGCGGGCTTTGCGGACGGCGGTGTTTAACGGTTCGGCATAAGGCATCGCTTCATCTTCCCCGGTAGGTTGCGCGGCCTAAGCCGCGCGCTCAAAGCTGATATGGCACATATCCGTGGTGTATTGGCAGGTGTCGTCGGTGTAGGCGCGGCCCAGATCGACGCCAGCGGCTCGCAGCAATTGCTTGCAGAGCCGGTCGAGTTCGCGGGCTTGCTGCCAATCGCGCGGCTCATGATTGATGTACACGCTGACGTAGCCATACCCCGTTCCGCGGGAACCGCGAACCCGGACATTGCCGCGACCGAACGCTTGTTCTAGCGTCTTTTTGATGGCGCGGTTGCGCTGGGCGATTTCGGTGTGTGTCATCGTCTCGGGCCTCCTGCCCGTTTCGGCTGGGCTTAATTACCCGCGCCTCATGTGAGTAATATAGCGATGCCCTAACGATAGGGCAAGCGAAATCGTGTGATGCGGACGATTTTTCGAGTACTGCTCCTCGGGGCCGCCGCGCTCAGCTGCCTCGGCTCACCAGCGATATGGCGACCGGCATCAAGGCATTTCGCAGCGGCATGAAGGATGCGGACGGGCCGGAGCCGCCGCGGATCACTTGCAATGCGCCTCATTTCAAGTTTTGCGCTGCAAATAGCTGAAAAAATCAAGCGTGACGGAGCCTTCATGCTGCACTGCGAGCGCTGCACCCATCAGCTCGATCGTATCGCCTAATCTGTCAGCGAGTATTCCGTCGCCACATCCCCGGCAGGATGAACGCGCCAGCCCACAACCCGCGCTTGGCCGCCCTGGCCTCGTCCTGGTGCTCGAGATATCGCCCTTTGCTGTAGGTCTCATAATCGAGCGCCCAGCCGGCGCGGACCATCGTCGCGTTCACGTTGCCCCAGCGGTTGTTCCGCACCTCGGCCAGGGTGCGGCCGTAGCGGTCGCGCCCAAGCGGCTGGCAAGTGACCATCTCGCCGTCGGTGATTTCGTGCAGCGCGCGCCGGGCCTCGGCGCCGGCGTCATAGGTCCCGTGCGGGTCGGTGCATGGCTGGCCCATCTCCGGCGCGTCGATCCCGTAGAGGCGGATGCGCTGGCCGGCGACCTCGATCGTGTCGCCGTCGATCACGCGAGCCGGGCCGGTGATCACCGGGCCTGCCGTCGATTCCCGGCCGAGGGAACCCAGGACGGCGAGGCCGCGGAAGATGTTCAGGAGGGTGCGGATCATGGCGCCTCCCTCTTGAAGGCGATGCCTTGGACGCAGACTGCCCCCATGGTGTATTTACTGATCTCGGGAACCCGGCGCGTTTGCGCCGCGATCTTCTGGCCGATCATCTCTGGAAGGTCACGAAGGCAGGCCTCTTGCGAAGGGTAAGACCGCTGCGCACTCCACACATCAGACGCATTTCCGATAGCCGCATCGGGTTGTTGCGCGAGGAAAAACAAGATGAACCATGCTTCCATCATGGCATCAACCTCCGGCCTTCGCTAAAGCCGCGCGGGCTTGCCGCATATAGCTGATGCTCTCGGGGATCAGATTGTCGGTCTGGATGACGTTCAGCAGATCCCGCAACGCTGTTGCCAGTTCGTCAGTGATGCTCGTGACCATCCCGCCGCTGTTAAGCCGCTCGCAGAGGGCGTCGATCTCGTCGTCGTCTAGCGGTACGAGTGCTCCATTATTCGAGGCGATCAGTTCAATGCCCGCCTGATCGTCGGGATCTCCGGATGCCACATACCCGCACTGCAGCAGCCGTAGCCCGGCCAGGACCGCAGCCAACTCACGGTCGGGCAGCGCCAGCGCGGGCGGCATGAGGGTCACATGCCCGCCGACATGCTCCGCGAGGATCGCCGATATCTTCTCCGCGACCTCGGGCGACAGGACGATCACGGCGGGTAAGGATATGTGGTCGGTCATTTGCTACCTCCGTGGAAGGGGGTCTCAGCCGCTCAGCGCTCGCCTGAGAGCGCGCGGTACAGTTCGGCCAGTTCGGCGCGCTGCTCGTCGATCCGCTCTATGCCCTCGGCGACGAGCCGTAGGATCGGGGCGTGCCATTCGTGCGGCACCGGATACGTGCCGGAGGCCCAGCGCCGCACGGTACGCTGCGAGACGCCCAGGGCGGTGGCAAGCGCCGTGAACCAACGTTCGCCCCAGAGTATCTCGCCGATCCGGCGGAGGGTCTCAGGGGTCATCAAAGACCCCACTTCCCCGCGCAGATTGGACCGATCCCCGCCTCTATTGATCCCTCTGCCGTCAGCATTCGACCGCAACAAGAGCACTTTCCGGTCCGCTGCCCGTAGCGGATTGCTGCGCCGCGCGGGTCGGCCGCTATTTCCTCGAGGCCTGGGGCCGGCTTGCCGCTGTAGACGGTGCCAAGAATTTTGCCGAGGTACTCATCGGTCTCGGCATCTTTGATATACAATGCTCCGGGGTTGCGGCCGTGATCCGGTGCCCGGCTGATCTCGAGCCCAGCGGCGCGGTAAATGGGTCGCTGATAGCCGCTCTCCACTGCCCTCTCGAACATTGCGCGGATCGAAGTCAAATCGACCTCGCAGGAAGCCGTTTTGCGCTCGACCTCGCGCTCGGCCCGCTTAGCAGCAATCTTGGCCTGCATGCTGCGCACCGCAGCTACCTGGGCCTCCGTCAGGCTTCCATGCTGATTCAGCTTGTCGAGCAATTCGACCGCGAAGCTCGACCATCTGGCGGCGTCCCCGAGAAAGGCGGCGATCCCTGGATTCTGCTCGTCAAAGGCGGCGCGCGCCTCCTGCAGCTTGCGAGCTTTCCGGTCGGCCACCTGCTTCCGCTTGGCTGATCGTTCGTGTGGGGACGTTAGAAAGTACCCTTTGCCGCCGCAAGCAAAGCATTGTTCTTTTTCCTGGTGCCGGCGGACGCCACGGTACATTCCAGTGCCGCCGCACCTCTCGCAGGGGAAATGCTGGGTCTTGGCGAATTTGCTCGTCTGCTTTGCTATAGGAGGGCAGAATTCGCCATCTGGCGTTACGTGCGTTTCCAGAGCGGCCCAGTCGATGTCGAGAGCGTTGGCATGAGTCATAGCGTTGTTCCCATCTCTATATGTCCATTGTATCGGCCAGTGGCCGAGCGAGCAATAGAAAAATATCCGAGGGGGCATTTTTCGGAGAGCCAGCGGTGGGACCGGACGCGCGCGGCAGCGGCCAGCCCCGCGATACGGCGAAACGGCCCGCCGATCGGCCCCGCCGCGCCAGCCGGGCAACGCGCGCGATCCCGCTGATCCATTGGCCTCGAAAAAAAGTGTTGACAGGGCGATTTTTGCGGATGTGACTGCATTTCACAGTCCCGAACTGTGTTCGGATGATCCCTTATATCTCGGTAGAGAGCTTCAGCGTTGGCGAGACACAAGCTGGCCGATGACCGGCGAGTTATTGGCAAAACCGTGGGAGCCAAAACCGATCGCGCGCGCGGCGCTTGGGCCAAGCTGATCGCCTGCTCCTGGCTGATCGAACAAGGCTTTGTGGTCTACCGCAACGAAAGCGACTACGGGAAAGCCCATCTTGTCATTGAGATAGGGGGCCGTTTCCTCGGCGCGCGCGTGTCGCTGACGACGGTCGATTTCAGCAACCCGGCCAAGCCCCGGATCGTCGAGGGCTGTTCCTTAACGGCGGAGCAGCAAGACGCCGGTATCCTCGAAATATGCGTCTCGCACGACGGCGTCTGCTCCTTCGGCCGTGCGCGGCTGCAAGAGGTCTACCGGGCCGCAGCGCAGCAGGCGAGCGGTATGGCAGACACCGCAGAGGGGCGGCTGCATCCCCGCTTTGAGGGGTCGGCCTGAGCGCCTGAACGGCGGGTCGCTCGCTGTTAGGCGCCTAACAGATTGCATCTAGGCATGGAGGAGGCCGCATTGCCGAAGTGGCCGGCCGACCGGGTTGAGCGGCGCGCTGTTGATGCGCTCGTCCCGGCGGCGAGAAATGCCAGAACCCATTCCGAGGCCCAGATCGCACAAATCGCCGCCAGCATGACAGAATGGGGGTGGACTTCGCCAGTCCTTATCGACGAAGTCGGCGGCATCATCGCGGGCCACGGCCGTGTCTTGGCGGCTAAGAAGCTCGGGTTCGCGGAAGTCCCCGTAATGGTCGCCGAGGGTTGGACCGAGGCGCAGAAGCGGGCCTATGTTCTCGCCGATAACAAGCTGACGCTGAACGGCGGATGGGATGAGGCGATCTTGCAGATCGAGTTGTCCGATCTGGCCGGCATGGATTTCGACCTAGCACTGACCGGGTTTAGCGAGCAGGAGATCGCGGCTCTTTCTTTTCCGACCCAAGGCGATAAACCAGCGGGCGGATCGGGCAGCTTGGCCGCAAAGTTCGGGGTGCCACCGTTTTCGGTGCTCAATGCGCGGGAAGGTTGGTGGCAGAACCGCAAGGCCGCATGGCTAGCGCTCGGTATCAAGTCAGAGCTTGGGCGCGGTGCTCCGATAGGGGGCACCGATGCCTCTGGATCGCCAACCGGGGGGTACGGCAATCCCAGGCGGGTCGATGATGCCGGCGGCTGACTACGGGAAAAGCCGCGCGCGCGGCGACGGAAGGGGCCGGGCCGTTGGGTAAGAACGCCCGCACCTTCGGGCAGGACCTCATGCGGGGCGAGCATGTCGTCGGGGGGGGGTGATCGCCAAGCGGCGGATCGCCGGAGCAATCTGAACAATGCGCCGCCTAAGCCGGCCTGGGCCACGGGCACGGGCACGGAGAATATGGCGGCAGGCACTTCGATCTTTGATCCTGTCCTGTGCGAACTTGCCTACCGCTGGTTTTGCCCGCCCGGCGGGCTTGTGCTTGATCCCTTCGCCGGCGGCTCGGTGCGCGGTATCGTGGCCTCAAAGCTCGGCCGGCGCTATGTCGGCGTCGAGTTGCGGCCGGAACAGGTTGCGGCGAACCGGGAGCAGGCGGACGAGATTTGCTGCGACCCGATGCCCGTCTGGCATATCGGGGACAGCGCGGTAGTCATCCCTGATCTGGACGTTGAGGCGGACCTAATTTTCTCATGCCCGCCTTATGCTGATCTTGAGGAGTACAGCGACGATCCGCGCGACCTGTCGACGATGGCTTACCCCGATTTCCTTCGGGTCTACGGCGAGATTATTGCGGCGGCATGCGCGAAGTTGAAAGAAGATAGGTTCGCGTTTTTTGTCGTGGGCGATGTTCGAGACAAGAAGGGGTTTTACTACGGGTTCCCGTGGCACACGATCGAAGCATTCGAGCGCGCCGGGCTGCGGCTGTACAACGAGGCAGTTCTTGTAACGGCCGTAGGGTCACTCCCGATCCGGATTCGGAAGCAATTCGAAAGCGCTAGAAAATTTGGTAAAACCCACCAGAACTGCTTGGTCTTTGCAAAAGGCGATCCGCGCCGCGCGACCCAGGCGATCGGCACGGTAGATTTCGGCGATCTTTCGACTGACGGCGACACGGAGACGACGGATACCGAATTCGGGGAGTTGCTTTGACCTGCCCGGTTGTGGTTGAGCATGACGGAATTCAGGTTGTTCGCGATGATTTGTTTCCCGGCGGCACAAAGGCGCGGTTTCTGCCGGTTCTGTTCGAAGACGCAGATGAGATTGTTTATGCGACCCCGGCAGAAGGCGGCGCGCAAACTGCACTGGCGACGGTAGCGGCCAACCTCGGCAAGCGGGCGACGCTATTTGTCGCCAAGCGGCGAGACCCGCACCCGCGATCATTGATGGCAAAGGCGCTCGGGGCAAAGGTCTATCAGGTGACGCCGGGATATCTGAGCGTCGTCCAGGCGCGGGCCGACGCGTATTGCCGCGCTACCGGCGCAAAGCGCGCGCCGTTCGGCGTCGATATGCCCGAGGCGATTGCCGTGATTGCAGAAGCGGCCCAGGCGACAGGGATCAATCCCAACGAGGTCTGGTGCGCGTCCGGCTCCGGGGTTCTCGCCCGAGCATTGGCTGCGGCTTGGCCTGGGGCCAAGCGTCACGCGGTTCAGGTCGGTCGGAAGCTGGCCTCGGAAGATGTTGCTGGCGCGACGATCCATGTTCACCCGCTTGCGTTCGGGCAGGCCGCGCGTTGCGTGGTGCCGTTTCCCGCCGACCCGCATTACGACGCCAAGGCCTGGGAAATCTGCCGATCCAAGCGAGGGGCCGGCTGTGTCGTCTTTTGGAACGTGACCGGGCCGGCTGTAGTCTAACACACGCTAAGGGGTTGTAGTCGTGGACGACGATCAGAGCGTGCCGGGCGATAGCGATCTGCACCGCAATGCCAACGGCAAGCGAATCAGGAAAAGCCGCGTTCGGTTTACGCCCGAGGAGATTGAGAGGGCGATCCGATCGCAGTTCGGGAATTTTCTTGGCGCCGCCCGCGCGTTGCAGCAGGCGACCGGGCGGCCGTGCAGTCGACAGTTGATCACCTACCACGTCCGCCAGCGCCCGGCGTTGCAAAAGGTCGTCGAGGAAGTCCTCGAGGAAGCGAAGGACCTCGCCGAGGCGGCGGTCATCAAGGCGATCGTCGCCGGGGATGGCAACCTCGCGATGAAGTACTTGATGACCAAGGGCAAGGACCGCGGCTATAGCACCCGGTCGGAAATGACGGGGGTGAATGGCGGACCTATCGAGGTTACGGGCGATGCCAGACGGCGGATTGCCGACCAACTTGACGCGATGGCCGATCGAGTCGGACATCTCAATGGCCGAGCGAATGGCGCGGCTGCCGCCGAAGGAGAGGGCGAAGATCCTCCGCAATCTGTCCACTAAGGAAGCGGCGGAACTCGAATACGATTGGGGTTTCTGGTCCCGGCCAAGCCAGCGGCCTCCCGAGGGTCGGGACTGGTCATATTTTATGATGGTTGCCGGGCGCGGGTCCGGGAAGACCAGGGCCGGGGCCGAGTGGATACGACAGGCCAAGGATTACGCCTCGCCGATCGCGCTGATCGGCCCGACGGTGGCCGATGTCCGCGACGTGATGATCGACGGCCCGGCCGGGTTGAAGGCGATCTCGCCCGCCGGTGATTATCCGGTCTATGAACCGTCTAAGCGGCGGCTGACATGGCCGAATGGGGCTCATGCGATCACATTCAGCGCCGATGCGCCGGAGCGCCTTCGCGGCCCGCAGCACGCCGTTGCTTGGTGCGACGAGCTGGCCGCTTGGAACTATGCCGAGACCGTTTGGCAGATGCTGCTGTTCGGCCTGCGGTTAGGGCGCAAGCCGCGCTGCATAATCACGACGACGCCCCGACCGATTAAGCTCATCCGGGATTTGATGCGTGATCCGCTCTGTCGGGTGTCGATCGCGTCGAGCTACGCCAACCGGGCCAATCTGGCGCAGGACTTCCTCGACCGGATCATCAAGCCGATGGAGGGCACCCGCCTCGGCCGGCAAGAGATCGAGGCGGAAATCCTCGAAGACATCCCCGGTGCGCTATGGAGCCGGGATCAGCTTGAACAGCGCCGCTGGCCGCTGAACACAAAGCTGCCGGAGATGGTGCGGATCGTGGTCGCGATCGACCCGGCGGCAACATCCGGCGAGGATGCGGACGAGACCGGGATCGTTGTCGCGGGCAAGGACGCCAACGGGTTCGGCTATGTCCTGGCCGATCACTCCGGCCGATATCCGCCGGTCGGCTGGGCGAAAAAGGCGATCGAGCTTTACAAAGGGTGGGGTGCCGACCGGGTTGTCGCCGAGGTCAACAACGGCGGCGAGATGGTCGAAGCTACCTTACGGATGATCGACCCGAATGTTCCGTATCGCTCGGTTCATGCCTCGCGGGGCAAGGGGCGACGGGCCGAGCCGGTGTCCGCTTTGTACGAGGCCCGGCCCGATGCGCCGTTCGGTAAAGTGTGGCACGCCGGGACGTTTCCTCGGCTCGAGGATCAGCTGGTCGAACTGACCGTGGATTTTGACCGCGCGCGGGCGGGATACTCGCCGGATCGCGCCGACGCGCTTGTCTGGGCATTGACCGATCTCATGGTCGAGCAGATGCCGAACGAAGGGATCTATCTCCTGTATCAGGAGATGGCGCGGGCGGCGAAAAGCGGCTGACCTACAGCCTCTAATTTTTAGGACCAACCCAGCAGCCGGAGGGGAACGAAGGAATGCCTCCGGTCGGAGTCCCTGCTACCCCGCTGAATATCAGCTACATTCTCGGCAACAGTCCAAGCCCGATAGCCAATCTGCCCGGTGCGGCAGAGGTATTCGAGGGCAACCAATCGTTCGGCCCCGGCTACCCGCCGGTCGCGGATCAGGATTCGCCGCTGCGGGTCTGGCCCTTCCAATCAGGCCGCAACCTCGTCTATGCGCCGCGCTCCTACGAGCCGATAAAATTTCAAGAGCTATTCGCGCTAGCGCAAAACCACGACATCACGGCGCTCTGCATCGAGACCCGCAAGGACCAGATTGAGAAGCTCGACTGGACAATCCGGCCGCGCAAAGGGATGGAGGACGGTCGGCAGGTTGATGACCGCATCGCGGCGATGACCGAGTTTTTCCTGCATCCCGAGGCCGATAAGGAAAAGCCGGACAACAACTTCGCGATATGGCTGCGCAAGCTATTGCATCAAGCGCTGGTCATCGACGCTCCGGCGCTGGAAGTAAGGCGGACGCGGGGCGGATCGATCATCGGGTTCGATGTCATTGATGGCTCGCTGCTGAATATAAACATCGATATCACCGGCCGCCGCCCAAAGCCGCCGTTTCCTGCGTTCACACAAGTTGTCTACGGCCGTCCTTGGAAGACGCTGACCGAGGATCAGATCATCTACTACCCGCGCAACCCGCGCGTGACCAGTTTGTACGGGTACAGCCCGGTTGAGCAGCTATTAAACACCATCAACGTCGCGCTCCGGCGGCAAACGCAACAACTACATTACTTCTCGGAAACAAACATCCCTGCCGGGCTTCTAACCGCGCCGCAGGGATGGACCCCTGACCAAATCCGCACCTTCCAAGACTGGTTCGACAGTGTGCTCGCCACGCCGACTGAGCGCTCGAAGCTGATCTGGGGACCATACGGCGCCGGCTATCACGCGTTTAAGACGCCGCCGATCAAGGACGAGCAGGACGAGTGGCTGGCCCGCGTCGTCTGCTTCGCGTTCTCGCTGCCGCCGACCGCCTTTGTGCAGCAGATGAACCGCGCGACTGCGGATACGGCGCAAGAGGTCGCCCTCGAAGAAGGCTTGGCGCCGCTGATGGGGTGGGTCAAGCGGCTGATCGACCATTTGCTGCAAAAGCGGATGGGACAGCCCGACCTCGAATTCGCGTGGCAGGAAGAACAATCCGTTGACCCGCTCATCCAGTCGCAGGTCCTGAGCACATACCTCGACAGGGGCGCGATTACCCGCAACGAACTCCGGGCGCAGATCGGATTTGAGAACGTCCCTGACGGTAATGTTCTGACGGTGCAGAACGGTGGTAGCGCGCTGCCGCTACGCGATATCGTCAACCCGCCCGAACCGGCCCCGGCGCTGCCCTTTGGGGCACCTGTTCCTGGTGCGGGGGGCAGTGACGCGATCGAGGATGCGGACGAAGATCAGGAAGACGGCGACCGCGCTGATAGGGACGATGAAAGGGAGGTAGGAAAAAACTCCCCCGCCCCTTTTGCCAAAGCCCGCCGCCTGCGACAGGCGGCCGTGCGCAACGAGGCCTTGATCGCGCGGGGCGAGCGCTCATTGAGCAGGAAGCTGCGGAGCTTCTTCACCATAGTCGCGGCAGATGTTGCTGAGCAGGCATGGGCGAGAATTTCGGAGATTGCGCGGGCGGCTGACGGCGACGGGCACGCCGAGCGGATCGTGCGGAGCTTTGCTCTCGGGGACTGGTCGGTGCTGGAAAATCCGACCGCCGAGGAGTTAGAGATCGCCTATCGCGACGGGGTAACGGAGGCATTGCGGCTGGTCGGCTTCGATGACGAGTCAACCGTCAATGAGGCGCGGGAGCGGATGGACCTGCCGCCGGTTCCAGAGGGTGACGAGGTTCCGGCCATCGTGAACCAAGTCAACGAGCGGTCTGTCGTTTGGGCGCGGCAGCGCGCGGCTGAGCTGGTTACGCAGATCAGCGAGAACACCCGCAATATGCTGCGGAGAACTATCGCGCAAGGGATCGAGGAAGGCTGGAGTGCAAAGCGGCTCGCAAGTGAAATCGCGGTGTCGCCAGCTTTTAGTAAGGATCGGGCAGAGCTTATAGCTCAAACTGAGATCATTAACTCCAACAATGCGGGCAACCTCGCCGCGTATCTTGAAAGCGGCGTCGTTGACAAGAAAGAGTGGCTTCCTGCTTTTGGGGCTTGCATTATTTGCCTGAACAACGCGGCAATCGGCGCTATCCCGCTAGATAAACAATTCCCGAGCGGACATCAACGTCCTGGAGCTCACCCGAGATGCCGATGCAGTTTACTACCCGTTATAGAGGACGAAGATGACTGATCGCGTGCATAGGCGATCTCTTGTTGGTGGGTGTGTTGCGGTGATCTCGTCGTTCTTTTTCGGGGGATACCAAGCGAGGGCGGAATCGGCATCAGAGTCGACTAACCTTTCTCTAAATCAAATGTTTCCTCTCGGGCTCGGCCCTCAGCAGCCACCGGAATGTGATAAGCCGACCGAATGTCGATTCGTCCAGAATGGGATGGCTAGCGTTACATCGATGTATTGCGGCGATCCTGTGTATGACCGCAGTGGAAAGGTCGTCTCACCGCTGGGAGCCTGCAACACTATGACGACCCCGTGGGCCTGCCAGTCCTGCGGCAAGAGATGGGAAGAAAAGACGCCGCACTAATGGCCGTCATGCGGAAAGCTGATCTCCGCAGATACCTCATGGGCCGTTTCCGGTCCCGCCGCATTGGAACACCACGCTCGCACGGCCGCCGAGGGAACCACTTGCGCAAAACCCTCGCAAACGGCTCGATCATCGAGGTTTTGCCAACGGGTTCGCGCGTTACGCTTTCGACGGGCGAGGCGGTTTACGGCGAACCGCACGATACCGAGTCATACCGCCAGACGGCCCGCGATCTCGGGTACGGCGACGACGTGCTGAGTATGGCCAAGGACCATGATCCGCTGCATGCGTGGCTGGCAGCGGCTCTTGGCCTACCCGACAGCCCAGCGCTGCGGTCTGCCATCGGATTGGAGCCGGCGAGCGAAGTGACCGCTGCCGAGGAGCAGGCTGTGATGGCGATTCAGCGATTTTGCAGGCTCGCCGGCGGTCGCCTACCGCTTTGAGCGTGGGCCGGAGAAGTACAATGCGGCTTTATGCGCCCATACAAAAAATTGACGCAGAAAGCCGGATGGTGTGGGGCTATGCCTCTACCGAAGCGGTAGACGATCAAGGTGAGGTTGTTACGCGGACGGCCATTGCCAACGCGCTTGATGATTACATGCTGTTCGCCAACATACGTGAAATGCATGCTCCTTCTGCTGTGGGCGTCGCAAAAGAAGCTGATATTGACGATCGCGGCCTCTTTGTTGCGGCCAAAATTGTAGATAACGCGGCATGGGAAAAGGTTCGCGAAGGCGTCTACAAAGGCTTCTCGATAGGTGGCCGCGTCACCGCACGCGATCCCGGAAACCGCAAAAAGATCACTGGCTTGAAGCTGACCGAAATCTCGGTGGTCGACCGCCCGGCCAACCCCGAGGCGGTATTCGACTGCTGGAAGGCCGCCGCGCCGAACGGAGACAACGACATGAACAACACGGACCTCGGCCAGACCGATCTCTTGGCGAGCACGGCACCGGCGGCGCTGATGCAAATCTGGACCTGCGGAGACCATACGCATCAGCATGTCCGCAAGAGCGATGCCGAGGCCTGCGTTACCAAGCGCGCCGCTGATCCGGCTGCTCCCAACCAGGAACCGGAGCCGGAGTCAGAGCCGGAGCAAAAAGAGGCGGCAGCCGATGCCGTTAAAAATCCAGCGGCCGAGATTATCGCCAAGGCCGAAGCAGAATTGGCGCGGGCCGCTGCGGTGGCGAAGCCGGCGGAAAGCGCAGCGCCGCCGGAGGGCGCCCCGGACGCTCAGGCCTCAACCGTGAGCAAATCGCTCTACGACGTCAGCCACGTCGTCAATCTGCTGTACGAGCTCGAGTGGCTGAAGGAAAGCCTCACCGTCGAGACGAATATGCAGGCGAGCGGTTCGCTGCAGCCCGAGCGGCTGGGCGAGATCATCGCGGAACTGGCGAGCTTCCTGCGGTTGATGGTGCAAGAAGGCACCAATCGCCTGATCGAAGCTGCGGCCGGCGAGGAAGCGCCGATGATGCTGTTCTCGCATGTCACGGGCGATGCCCTCGGCGGCGCGCTGCGCAAGGCGATCGGCGACCAGGCCGACAAGCTGGTGCCCATGATGGATTTTCCGATCGTCGATATTGAGGCGCACCTGCGCAAGATCGGCGCCAGAAATTCGCGTTCCGACATGCGGCGGCTGGAGCAAATGCACAACCTTTGCGTCGAGCTGGGGGCCAAATGCGTTGGCATGGAGACCGGCAAGTCCACGACGCCCGCCGATCTCGACAAGCTCGGCGGCAAGGAACTCGCTGTCACCGCGACCGGGCTCGTCAAGCGGCTGTTGTGGGACGAGGACACCCAGAAAGTGGCAGGCCGGATCGAGGATGCCCACGACGCGCTGGTTGCCGCCTGCGGCCAGCTCGATATCGAACTGCCGCCCGAGGTCGGGGAGCCGATCGAGCGCCGCTACACGCCGGATCAGCAGGTCATGCTCGATATGGCATTAGCCGCCGGCGAGCGGGCGCTGGCGGTGCCGGACCTGCCCGAGGCGCAGCGCGCCAGCCTCGACCTGTTCAAGGGCGCGATGGTCAACCTTGGGGCTGCTACGCCCGAGAATGCCTCATGGACCGTCGCGCTCGACTCGCTGGCCAAGAAGGCAACCGATGTCGGCGGTTTGCTCGCTGTTGCATCGGACTGCCTGACCAAGTTCAGCGAGGTCGACGATTACTCGCGAGCGGTGACCACTATGCTCACCGAGGCGTGTGAGGCGCTGGGGCAGTGCAGCGATCCCCAGCCGCCCGAGGCCGACCCGGTCGCCAAGCGGGCCGGCACCGATGACGACCTCGCAAAGCGCCTGATCGAGTCGCGAGAGGAGAACGCGCAACTGCTCAAAGTCGCGGGGCAACTGACCGAAACATTGGCGGCGATGCGCGAGCAGATCGAGAAGATCGCCAACACCCCGCTGCCGCCGGCTACCGCTGCGGAGCTACCGCCGGGCATTGTCATGGTCTCCAAGGCCGACGACGGCAGGCGGATCGCCGGTCATCATCCAAGCAATGGTGGCCCCTCCGAGGAGGAGGTTCGTAAGGCCTGGGAGGGCATGAGCGAACAGGACCGGTTTATGGCGCATTACGCCTACTCGCGCACAAAGCCTCTGAAGATCGCCGCTCGCTAACAGCAATCGGACACCCGGCCCGCCGGGTCAATACGCGGGAAAGGCTCTCAGGAAGAGCCGCAGGCCAAAGGGCCGCTCGGTTGAGCGGCCCTTTTTCTTTTCCCGACTCCGCAGGGAGCAACCAATGAACATCACGCAACAGACCCTCCAGATGGGCCGGTATTCCCCGCCCACATGGGAGGCCGCGGACGACGAGTTCCGCAAGGTCATGCTCGAGGCGCTGTCCCAAAAAGACGTGGGGCTTGCCAAGGCCGCGTCCACTCGAATGGGTATGCTAATCGGCCAGGACGAGCAGATTCAGACGCTGCTCGATGGCGGGGCCTCGGAAGCGCTCGCCAACGCGATTGCCAAAACGATCACCACCGCGACCGGTCTTGTCGCTTACGATCTACAGGCCCCGGCCAAGAACCTCTATCCGGTCAAAACTCCTCTGCGCAATCGTATCCCGCGTCGCGGAGGCGGTGTGGGGTTGGCGACCAATTGGCGTCAGATCACTGCGCTCATCGGCTCCGGCTGGGACGCGGAAGGCTGGGTCCCCGAGGGGCAGCGCTCCGCCCAGATGAGCTATCAGGCGGTCGACAAGTCGGCCAACTTCGTCACGATCGGCGAGGAAGACGCCGCGACCTACGAGGCGATCAACGCCGGTCGGGGATTCGAGGACGTCATGGGCCGCATGACCTTCCGCCTGTTGCAAAAGATGATGCTCAAAGAGGAGATGGCGATCCTCGGCGGCAACCGCTCGCTGGCGCTCGGCGTCCCGGCGACCCCGGTCCTGGCCGCAGGTGGAACCGGCGCCACCCTGCCGGCCGCCACCTACTCCGTCATCGTCGTCGCCCTGACCTTGGAGGGCTACAAGAACTCCACCCTCGCCAGCGGGGTCGCCACGACCAAGACCATCACCGGCGCTGACGGCAAGACCTATACCCTCAACGGTGGCGCCTCCAACAAGAGTGCGGCTGCAACCCAAGCGATCACGCTCGGCGAACACCTGTCCGCTACCGTGATCCCGATCCGCGGCGCGGTCGCTTATGCGTGGTTCATCGGCGCCGCTGGCAGCGAGAAGCTCGAAGCGATCACCACGATCAACTCGGTCCGTATCTCGGCCCCGCTCGCCGGCACCGGCCAAGCCGCCACCGCCGTCACCACCGACTACAGCCGCAACGCAACCATGGCGTTCGATGGGCTGATGACCACTGCCTTCGCCGCTGGCTCGAATGCCTATGTCAAGACCATGGCAACTGGCACCGCCGGCACGGGGACGCCGCTTACCGCCTCGGGCCGCGGATCGGTCACTGAGATCGACGATATGTTCCAGACCATGTACGACACGTACAGGCTCTCCCCCTCGCTTTTGCTCATCAGCAGCCGCGAGTCCAGGAGCATCACAAACCATGTGTTTACCGGGAACTCCAACGCGTCGCTCCTGAGCATCAATTCCGATGGCGGAAGGATGAGCGTCACCGCCGGCGGAGCGGTAGATCAGTATTTCAACTCGTTCACGGGACAGGTCATTCCGATCATCATCCATGACGACCTGCCGCCCGGCACCATCGTCGGCTGGGCGGAAAATCTGCCGGTGCAGTATCAGTCGAACGAGGTGCCGAACGTTGCGGAGATACTGACCAGGGCGGATTATTACGAAATAAACTGGCCGCTTACCACAAGACAGCGGCAAGTCGGCGTATATGCAGAAGAGGTGCTTGCCGTCTATTCTCCCTTCGCAATGGGAGTGATCACTAACATCGGCGCTTAGCATTCTTACAAGCGCTTGGCGTGCAAGGGAGTAACTACCATGGAAACCACCAGAAAGCCAGATGCTCCGTCGGATGCGCGGAACGCGGCGAAGCCTGCGGACGGGCAGAAGGCGCCCGAGGCCGCGAAGCCGGAGGACAACAAGGCACCGGAGCCGCGGTTTGCAGAGCGCGTTCAGGAGCCGATGGTGAACCCGCGACCGGGCCAGACGCAACCGGACAAGCCGGAGGGCAGCGCGGTAGAGCCGCGCCGGATGCCGCCGCCGGTCGAGAGCGTGACAGGGATGCAGGACCCGGCGCAGATCGAGCCGGGCAAGAGCGTGCCGGAAGACAAGCACGTCATGCCGGTCGAGACCAACATGGCGCAGCGCGGCACGCAGTTGCCGGAATTCTCGGAGCCGGCAGGCCCGCCGCCCAACTCGCCGTATCGGACGGGCGTGGCTGGGGAATTCCCTCCGACGGCATCGACCTCGGAGGGGATCAAGCTGATGGTCCCGGAGGGGCACTACGCCATCCGGCACACGACCGACCCGTATGCAGTGATGCCGGTCGGTCAGCCGGGACCGGAAGGCACCGGGATCTGGTTCATTCCCTACAACGCGATTACCCAGGCGTGGGCGCACGGGTTCGAGCGGCTGTCCGACCGTGACATCGACACGATCTCCCGGACGATGGAGATCGCGCAGATGCGGGACGATAAGCCTGCCGAGGACAAGAAGCCCGAGTAGCCCCCACTGGCTCGGAACTCCGGCAACGTGGGCGGCCCGGCGGGCAGGTTCCGACCGGGCTTTGAGCCTGCCGATGTCGAGATGGTGGCGTTTGACCAGCTGCCCGATGCCTTGCGGACTTTGTTGCGCGAAGCGCCGGTCAACGTCAACGCCATCTCCGTAGCCGACTGCGTCGCCCGCTACGGCGCGCGCGCGGCGGCAGCGATCATTAAAGAGCAACTGGCGAGCCTGCCCTCGCCGTACTCGTTACCAATCGCGAGGTCGCCACATGCCAGCGTGGAACGACCTCTGCGACCTGGTCGACGTTAAACACTGGCTGCAAATCGGCACGACGCCGTTCCCGGCGACCGATGACATCCTGCTCAAGCGGCTGATCACCGCAGCGAGCGAATTCATCGCCGATTACCTGGGGCGGCAGGTGGCGCTCGGGGTCTGGCGCGAGACCCATTTCGGGATACGCGGCACACGCCTCGGCCTTGCCAATACGCCGATCACGGCGGTGTCGTCCCTGACGATCGGCGGCACCGCGATCCAGCCGATGCCGACCGACGGCAGCCGCGGCACCGGGTACGGGTTCAACGCATCCGGCATCTATCTGGCCGGGCAGCAATTCACCACCTGCTGCAGCGGCGGCAGCGTCATCGTCGAATACACGGCCGGGTATGAGACGATCCCCGCAGTTCTTCAACAGGCCTGCATCGAGCTTGTGGCACTGCGCTATCGCGAGCGCACCCGGATTGGAGAAGTGTCCAAGCAGGTTGGCGGCGAGACAGTCACCTACCTGACCAGCGACATGAGCGAGGCCATCCGCTCGGCGCTCAATCCGTACCGCAGAGTCGTCCCGGTCAGCGGGCTTGTGACGTTCCTCGGGCAACCGGAGCCGGCGGACATGGCGCTCAACGATTACCACTGGGAGTATATCGTTGTGCCACCGGTACAAGGCACGCCGATTGTGCGGTTGTCCTTTGCGCGCGAGCACACACTGCTGCCGAACATGATCGGTTCGGTCGCGACGGCCGGGATACCGGCAACAGACCATACGGTCTTCGACATCGAGAAAAACGGTCTCAGCTTCGGGACGATGGTTTTTGTCGCGGGGGCATCGAGCGGGTCGTTTGCGACGACGCAGATGACCTTCGCGTTCGGCGATGTCCTGACGATCACGCCGCGCAACGCCGACCTGACGCTGCAAATGCTGTCCGGCACCATCATCTTCAAATAGCGGCACTTCCATGATCGAAGTTACCGTCACTGGCGATAAAGAGATCATCGCCAGACTAGACCGCATGCCCGACTCGATACGTGAGTCAATGGCCAAGGAAATGCAGCGGTGGGGGTTCAGGCTCCAACGTAATGTTCAAAAAGATAAGCTGAGCGGACAGGTTTTGAAGGTTCGAACGGGCGTGCTGCGATCAAGCATCAACCTAAAGGTAGATGACGCTCCAGACAGAATCACAGCCACAGTAGGAACTAAGGTTGCCTACGCGCGGGTTCATGAGTTCGGTTTTCGCGGGAAGCAATCTGTGCGAGCGCACCTCCGTAAGGTTACGCGCCTTTTCGGAAAGCCAGTTACAGCCACGCTTAACATCAAAGCGCACACACGAAACGTAAAATTCCCCGAACGTAGCTTTCTACGATCGGCCCTGAAAGAATTGGAGCCTGACTTCAAAAAGGGAATGAAGGAATCTCTGAGGCGGCTGATCGAAGACGCTATCAGCGGGTAGGTGTAAATGAATCGGGAAGTCATTTACTCCACCCTGTTCACGAAAGTCACAGCAGTAGCAAAGTTCGTAACCAAAGAGCGCCGCCTGCGCCATTGGTCCGATGTCGCGCCGGCGGAGCAACCAGCTCTCTTCATGGTGCAGGAAGGGGAAGATGTCGAGTACCCGGTTCTCGGTGCTCCGGGAACATGGACATTCAGAGCGAGGCTCTACCTCTACGTCCATACGAGCGATCCCTATGCGTCACCGTCGGTCGAGATGAACAAGCTTGTCGATGCGGTTCAGGACGCCTTGAAGCCGCCTCCCATCGGTCATGGCGGACGCCCGGTGCAAACATTGGGGCTTGAACCAGTCGTTCAGCATTGCTGGATCGAAGGAACAATCGAGACCGACGAGGGCGTCTTGGGCGACCAGACCGTCGCTATCATCCCGGTCAACATCTTGTGCGTTGGCTGACTTCATCCAATTGGGAGGCCCCAGTGAAGAGCGAAACATCCGACGACAAGACAGAAGCCAGAAGAGAGGCTGACCAGAAAAGCCCGAGTCATATCGTAGATCAATGGTGGCAAGACTTTTTCCCAGGTTCCGAAGTGGCGAGAAACACGGAGGCCTGGAACATGGCTTTTGCCGCCAAGGAAGACCTGAAGCGGCGGCTCGAAAGAGCTTGGAACGGAGGCCGGTGACATGCAGTTCGGCTATGGGACCGGCGCTCTTTTCGGCGAGCGTGTTGATGTAACCGGATCAGGCATTGGCCCACAGCAATTCGGCGTTCTCCAGAATGTCGAGATTACGGTGGATTTTACGCTTCGTGACCTGTACGGCCAGCACCAGTTTCCGGTTGCGATTGCTCGCGGGCAAGGGCGGATCACCGGCACGATCGGAATGGCGCGCATTTTGGGGCGCGTCTACTCTGACCTGTTCTGGGGCGAGACGCCGGCTGCTGGGCAGTTCTCTATCTCCGAGCATGAGATCCAGGTCATCCCTGCGACACCTCCCTACACGGTCACAGTGGGGAATGCGGCGACATTCAATGATGACCTTGGCGTGTTTCTAGCAAACAACGCAGCGGCATTCAACCGGGTGACGACGCCGACGGTCTCCGGCGACTACTCGGTCAATGAGGTCACAGGCGTCTATACCTTTGCGTCGGTTGATGCCAGCAAGCAGGTGCTGATTTCGTATGCCTACGATACCGCCTCCTCTGGGCGGAAAATCGTCTTAAGCAACCGGTTTCAGGGCTACACCCCGGCCTGGCAAGCGACGTTCTACCAGCCGATCAGTCCCGGCCCGCCCGGCGCCGGCGGCCAATTCCTTCCGCGTTCGTTTCGTCTCAATGCCTGCGTTTCGACCCGGCTTGCGATGCCCAATACGCAGGATGCGTTCGAACTCCATAATATCAACTTTTCGGCATTCGCCGATGCGGCCGGCATTATCGGCACCTTCTCAACCAGGGAATAGAGAGCCGATGACCGAAAAAACAGGCGTCCCGGTCATAATGGGCGGGGAGAAGTGGTATATCCCGCCGCTGACCCTCGGTCTCTTACGGAAACATGCCTCCGCTCTGGCTATCGTGCTAAAGGCTCCGTCGTTGTCGGCGCTAATGAGCGAAGAAGAAATCGACGCAGTATGTGAAGTTGCCTCAGCAGCCATGTCGCGAAACTATTCCGACATGACCGTAGAGCGTATCGCTGAGATGGTCGATTTGAAGAACATATCAGATGTCGTCACAGCAATACTGACCGGCACGGGGATGTCTCAACCGGGGGAAGCCCAGCCGGTAGTGACGGGAGAAACAAAAGCCTCACCGAATGGCTCGATGATGTCTACGGCGCCCTCGCTACCGGCTGCGGATACGGCCCCCGCGTGATCGATGAGATGACGGTCGCTGAGGCGTCGGTCATCTTCCGATACTGGGAGGACCACCCGCCGCCGTACCAAGTCATTGATATAATCGCGCGGATTTTGGGATGGAAAGGCATGCCGAAGCAGGCCCCCCAACAAGAGACGAATGTTGCCAACGATCTATTGCAGGCAGGAATGGTCGCCACCGACGTGCCGGTACACGCCGGTCTAGGAGAGCCAATTCTCGACTTTGAGCAACTGCGGCGGCACTACGCAGAGAAGCGTGCGGCTCGTGGGTAACGACTACTGAGCGTATTGGACATCGGCTTTAAAGGTAAGATCAGGAGTCGCGTATGGCCGATGTCGAAGTAAAATTCGGTGCCAGTGTCTCTGAGACTTTGGCTGGAGTCGACCGTGTCAAGAAGGCGCTGGGTGAGATCGGGCCAGTTGCAAATGAATTAAATACCAGAACGCGTGAAGCACAAGGCGGGTTATCGAACCTATCGAACGTCGCTCAGCAATCAACGCGCACCTTCGGTTCTGCGGCATCTGCCGCCAACCAACTATCATTTCAAATTAATGATCTAATAACACAAATTTCCTCAGGCACCAGCGTACAACAAGCCCTCATTCAACAAAGCGGCCAAATCTTGCAGATATTCCAGACGAACGCCGGGGCCGCCGATCTGTTGTCCCGAGCGTTAGGTGCTCTGCAGTCTCCCCTTGGTTTGGTAGCGGTAGGAGTTGGCACGCTGGCGGGCGCCTTTGTTATCTTGCAAAGGGAAGCATCGCAGGCGGCAGAGGAAATCCGTAAGGTTCAGAATGCCTCATTGGCGGCAGGGAGAGACCCTGCGTTTGCAGGTGCTCGCGTTCGGGAGATGGCCGGCATCCTCCAAAGACAGGGCATCCAGAATAGAGGTTCGGCCACTGCTGCTGCGGGAGGGATAGAAGGAATTGCGGCCCTCTCGAATGACTCAAAAATCCAACTCACCGGCATCTTGCAGGCGTTTGCCAGGGTTAATACCGGGAATGACATACCGCAAGCGATCGAGCAACTGAGCAAGGTGTTCAGTTCGCTGGAGTCGATGCAGGCGACAGTGGTGAAGAATCGTCTTCTGACCGGAAACGAGTTGCAGGAGATACTGGGGACCAGCGACGAGAGGCGGGCTGCATCTCTGCTCACGCGAGGGCTTGTCACGCGGTACACGCCGACCGTCGAGCAAATGCAGTCGGAACGGCTCGCGTTTCCGTTTCAAGCCCTTGGTGTACCTGTCCCGCGGGCGCTCACGCCGCATCCCGAAGGGGTGACACGCCTTGAATTCCCGTCAGACGAGGAAATTAAGGCGAATCGGCTGATCGCCGAAGGCAACAAGGAACTCCAGAAGCGGGCGGATCTGGTCGAGCGCATTGCGACGATCCGGCGAGCGTTGGGGAACAACGAGGTCAGGGACCTGGAGGCCGCGCGCTCTGCGATCAAAGCCTACGAACAGGAAATTGAGGCAATCGACCAACGGCGGAACAAGACCGACAGGCCGGCGTCGATCATGCAACGGCTTGAGGCCGAGCTATCGGCGCAGAACGCGGCCATCATGGAGCGGGCGTCCGGACGCGGCGGGGGTGGAGGCTTTTCGGACAGTCTCCAAAGCATGATCGCCGCAGCGAATGAGGCCGGGCTGGACATAGGGATTACGTCGGGCACTCGGACGCGAGAGCGGCAACAGCAACTCTGGGATGCGGCGTTGCGCAAATACGGATCGGCAGCGGCTGCGCGGAAGTGGGTCGCGCCGCCCGGCTCGTCGATGCACGAACGCGGTATGGCCGCTGATCTGAGGTTCGGTCCCGGCGCGCGGGAGTGGGCACATGAAAATGCGTCACGATTTGGTCTGACCTTCCCGCTTGGGAATGAACCCTGGCATATCGAGCCGATGGGTGGCCGCTCAGGTGCCGGCGGCGGAAGGGCTACCGCTCAACAAGATATATTGCGCAACACCCTGGACTTCTGGACGAGCCAGCGGGCGAACGCTCAGGGCAGCGACCTGATCGCGATCGAAGACAGGATCGCCGATGCGCGCCGGCGGCTGGCCGAAAATACTCTGCAAGAGCAGGAGAGAGCCGAGCGGGAGACGACCCGTCTCTCCGAGCAACACGCGCGGGAACGCGAAAAGACGCATCGAGAATTCGAGCGCTTCATCACCGCCGAACTTAAAAAGGAACATCAAGAACGTATTCAAGATCAGAAGCGGGCCGCGCAAGAACAAAAGGCAGAAATCGATAACTGGGCCGCGCCGTTCCGATCGGCATTCAGCGGCATCGAGGGGTCGCTGTCCTCCGGGGTCTCCGGGATGATCACCGGGCGCACAACGCCGCTGCGCTCATTGCAGAGCCTCGGTGACACGGCAGTCAGCGGGTTGACCAGTTCCGTGGTTAGTACGCTTTCCAAATTTGGCGCGCGCGCGCTCGGCGCGACAAAAGGCGAAAGCCTTGGCGATCTCGCTGCGAATTGGATCGGCGAGGGGCTGTTCGGTATCGCGAACACCGGAGCCGAGGTTGCGCATAGCGCGGCGATGACAGGGCATACGGCCGCGATGACAGCACATACAGGCGCGCTGCTGACGTCGGCCGGAGTCAGTGGCGTCTCGACAGCCGGGAGCGTGGTTGGCGGCATCGGGGGTGCCGTGGGCGGTATCGGCAAATTGGCTGGAACGGCGGCGGGCGTTGCTGCGGCTCCGGCTACCGGCGGATTATCGCTTCTGGGGACAATCGGGAGTTGGTTGTTTGGGAAGCGCGGCATGATTGTACCGAGCGCCGCTGGCGGCTGGGCCTTGCCGAGCTTTCCCGGAATACAGCCTGCGCTACTCCACGCGGAAGAAATGGTTCTGCCGGCCCCGATCAGCAAAGGTATCCAGAACGCGATCTCCGGCGGCGGGTTCGGAAGCGGGATGACGTTCAATCTCAACGCAGTTGCCGCCGATGGTCCGGCGATCGAGCGGCTTTTCCGCAACAACGGCCGGCTGATCACCGATGCGGTGCGGGCGGGGCTTAGATCCAACGCTCTGACCCCACGCTCGATCTAACTGAGGAGTTTTTATGCTAAAGCGGTTCGCTCTTGCCTTGCCGTTCATCGCCGCCACAGCTTTCCCTGCCGCAGCCGATCCGGTGGAAGACCATCTATCGCAGCAATGGACTGCGTCGCAGGTGATGCTCGGGAACCTGACGGCAGCGATGGACCGAGTCTTGCAGGATCGCCGGATGATGCAGATGCGGATTGCCGAGCTCGAGCGGCTCTGTGGCGACCCCTGTAAGGCGGAACCGCAAGCGCCCGGCGTACCAAATGCCAAGAACGGAGCGACGGCGCCCGCGGCGCCCGCCCCGGCTCAGGCGCCCGCCAAAGCGCCCGCCAAACCGGCTCCGACCCCGTAATCGGGCATCGGCCTGCCGAGATAGCCGCCGCCTCCTGGCGGCTTTCTTTGTGCCCCGACGAGGTAACAGATGCGCCTCCATATTCTGGCGGCGACTGCGCTCGCGGTCGCATGGCTCGGCACTCTCCCGCAGACGGCACAGGCCGCAGTCTCCGGCGCGTGCGGCGTCCGCTATATCGCGCCCGCAGAGGCCTCCTATACCGCTGGGGCCAATGACGACGGATCGCTGATCGGCTCGGCAAACGCCACCGGCGCGGCGGCGGGATGGGCCGCAGCCTCGCTCCCCGTCACCCTTCCGATGCCGGAAGACGTGGTGCCGAACTGGACGATCTGCTTTACGACCGAGGCGAACAAGGCGGTGGTCATCCGACCGCCGTCGCTGGCTGCGCCAAGCGCCCCAGCCTTGTCGCAGACGACCGGGGGGACGCTGACTCCTCGCACCTACTATGTGCGGATCACATACACCACAGCGGGGGGCGAAACGCTTCCCTCGAACGCGACATCGCTGGCCGTGTCGGCAAACAACCTGCTGTTTGTCTCGCCGCCGACCCATCCCGGCCTCGGCGGCAGCGGGTGGAATGTCTATGTCGGGACGGCCCCCGGCAGCGAGACCAAGCAGAACGCCACGCCGCTGTCGCTCGGGTCAAACTGGAATGAGCCGCTTGGCGGGCTGATCAGCGGGGACGTGCCGCCTGTCGTGGGCAATGCACCGGCGGCCTATCTGCTCGTGGGCGACCGCACCTTGTCGAGCCTGACCGTCGGGCCGGGCAACTACCAGCACGTCACCGTCCAGTCCGACGGGGACAATTTCCGCATCGTCGCGTCCAACACCGAGACGCTGGCGATGGCGGGCGCGACTACCAAATACCCGAGCCGCATTATCTATCCGGGCGGGCCCGGCTATCAGACGACACAGGCCGACAACAGCCTGATCGTCTCGTCCGGCGCGACCGCGAGCGGGCTTGCGATAACACTGCCCTCGATCACAGCCATCGCGGCCGGCTGGAATGTGCGGTTTCTGCGCGATGCTGGGCAACCCCTGACCGTCCAGACCAACGGCGTCAGCGGCGGCACGATCGCTTATCCCGGCGGCACGGCGGCGAATGTCCATCTTGCCCCCTACGACTCGGAATATCTCGAACTGAACTTTGATGGCGCGGTGTTCCGCGTCTCCGCATGGAGCGCGGCCACGGCAACACTCAGAGGCGGGGCCACTGGGGAGGTCGCCACGAACGCGGCGCTCAAGCTGCTGCGGGGCGCGCCAGGCGCACGGGTGGTCCGGCGCGGGTTCGCAGCTGCCGGCGACGGCGGCGGCGCCGTCTATGACTGGTCGGCGTCCGAGTGCACTGTGCCCGACGACGGCGCTCAGGTGCAGCCGACGGCTGTCACCGGCTGCTGGGTTGCTGATTTCGCGGGCCGCACTCCAACGCCGAAAGTCTGGGGCGCGGCCGGCAACGGGAGCACGGACGACACATTGGATGTCCAAGCCGCCATCACCGCCATGGCCGGCAAGACGCTTCACCTCGGCCCGTATCGCTACTGCATCGGCGCGCCTGGCCTGGTCACGTATCATCCGATAAATATCATCGGGGAGAACCCGAATAACTCGCACGGTCCGGTAGGTTCACGGTACGGGCTGGTTGCATGTGACCCTAACATTAACATGCTGACGTTTACGAAAAACGCTCAGACCGCTTCAAACGGAAGTCGCCTATCTGGCGTATTCTTCGACGCAGGCGCCGCAGGGGCCAATTCGTCGGGAGCCGCAATCGTCAATGACGAATCATCCTGGGTCCATATCGAGCATGTGCGGATCAGCAAAGCGTGCATAGGTATCGACGAACGGTCGAGCAATTCAAACAAAGTTGAGCATTCGCTGATCACCAGTGACGGCGTGTCTTTGGCATCGGGGTGCGGCGGCGTCCGCGTAGGGAATGGGACGACGCTTGCCAACACCTTAGATTTCCGGTTCATCGACAACACTATAGATGCACGGGGAGATTATGGAATTCTCGTACAAGATGCAGGAGGGATGTTCATTCGGGGCGTGGGTGTTCTGTTTTCGGTCAACGGCCTCGTTATTCGTCCCGGCACCAATCAGCATGTTAATTGGTTGTACGCTGAAAGCTCTGCGTTGTCCGACAGTACGTGCAGCACTGGTCTCGTAATATCTACCGCAGCAGCCAGCGCGGTAGTCACCGGCCTGCATTTCAGCCAAACTTGGACATCCTCTGCGGGGCGCGACGAGGTGGGGAACTGTACGGGGGATGGAATAAGCATATCTAACTCAAGCAGCGGCCTTGTCAAAGGCATCCACTTTATCGGGCATCGGTCCTACAGCAATGGCCGGAATGGATTGTACATCAACGACGGCGTTTCCGACGTAACGTTCGATAATGGGGCGATCTGCGCCAACAGCACGGTGACTGCTGATAATCCATCGGCTTTGTATAGCGGCGCGTACCTTGAATCGGGGGTTACGGGCGTTGCCTTGCGGAATAACCGCATTGGAGCCAGCTGCGTCTTTTCTCCCGATCTTGAGGGGTTCCAGGCGGCCGGAATCTTTTTAGGGGGGAATAACGCCGACTTAATGATCACCGGGAATGATCTTCGTGGCAATGCGGTTGCCGCCCTCAGCGGCCCGGCTGGCGTAGCTGAAGATGGTAAAAATATTATTCTCAACAACGCCGGCGTGGACAACGCGATAGACAGCATAGCTGGGGCAGCAGAAATCACGCTAACCTTAGCCCCTCTTGGCGCAATAACGGGTTCTGGGGCGACGATCGAGATTATCAATGGCATGTGGGATGGGCGCGAAGCTAAGTTGTATATGCGCGACGGGACCAACACCTTTGATACGGGTGGGAATTTGTGCAATAGCGGCACGTTCCCGCAATATGCGATAGTCACGCTGACACGCGTTCCCGGCGCGAGCTGTTCGACGGTGCAGTAGGACCGCCGCCATGAGCGATACGCACGCGCCGGCTCACCTTGTCGCTCAACTCGCTGAGTTGCGCCGTCACGTCGCCGATCTTGAGCGGCAGAATGAGGCGCTCGCTGCGGAACGGGACACGATTACCAAGGAGCGGGACGCGGCCAAAGAGCGGCTCCAGCAGGTTGAGGCTGGGCAGAAGGAACTGGCCGATCGGGCCGAGCGCCACAAAAGAGAGATCGCCGACGCTTACCGGGAGACCGATCGCCTGGAAAAGGACAAGGCGGCGCTCAGTGCGGCGAACGCGCGCGACCAAGCGGAAATCCGCAAGCTGCAACAGGAGAAGACCGATCTCCTGGCCCAGTTAAGAGCCATGGAGTCGGAGGCGGCTACCTGGAAACAGAAGCACGGCGACCTCTCGGAGCGGTCTCAGGAGAAAATCGCGGCGGCGGAAAAGAATGCGGCGGCATGGGCGACCAAGCTGGAAGACCTTTCCGGCGAGGTAGAGAAAGGCACCGGCATCGCTCGCTGCTCCGGCTATGTGACCGAGGACAAGCGGCACCACGACACACTGGAAGCCGCTGAGCGGCACATGCTGGCAATCGCTGCGGAGCAGATCGCGGAGGCGCAGCGCCACGGCATCGACCCTGACCCCGAGACGCTTTCCCGGCTCGACAAAAAGCTGCAACGGTTGAACAAGCGGATCGAGCGGCGGGAAAAGCGCAAGGGCAAAAAGAATGCCTGAGCCTGTCTTCCCGACCTTGCCGGGCTTGGCGTGGCCGGTGACGCGGACGATCGTTCAGGCGACCCGAACGCAACATTCGATCTCCAGGCGGGAAACCAAGCTGCTGGATCAGCTTTACCCTATCTGGGAGTGGACCCTAGCCATCGAGTTTCTGCGCGACCTTAACGCCGAGATGCGGTTGCTGGCCGGGTTCTACTTGGCGCGCCACGGATCGTTCGAGCCGTTCCTGTTTGCCGATCCGACCGACTTCATAACCGGAAACGAGACCCTCGGCACCGGGAACGGGGTAAAGACCACTTTTCAGCTTGTTCGGAGCTTCGGTGAGTACGTGGAGCCGATCACGGCTCCGAACGTCGTGACCATCAAGCAGGATGGCGTGGTTACGTCAGCCGGCCTGTATTCGGTCAACGCCGGGACTGGCGTCGTGACTTTCTCGTCTGCTCCCGCCAACGGGGTTATCGTTACGGCGGACTTCACATACTATTTCCGGTGCCGGTTCGTAGACGACACTATCGACTTTGAGAATTTCATGCACCAACTATGGGAAGCCAAGCAGGTGAAGTTCCGGAGTGCGCTGCTTTGAAGCTCTGCTCGGCCGCGCTCAAAACATTTCTGGAAGGACCGGATACCGACCGGGCTGTCACGATCGATCTCTATACGATCCGGCTTGTCACCGGAGAGGAATTCCGCTGGTCCGCCGGCAATGCGAGCCTCACCGTGCCGTCTGCCGGGTTCCCGGCCGACAGCCCCCTCAATGCCGGGGCGGGCCGCACCTTTGTCCTCGGCCCCGGTTTCGACCGCTCAACGGTCGCCACAAAGGTCGGCCTGGAGCCGGCGACGCTCGACCTCGCCATCTATGCCAAGAGCACCGACACGGTCGGCACGCTGACCTTGGCGCAAGCGATCGGGAAGGGCCTGTTCGACGGCGCGATGGTCGAGCTTGACCGCTTTTTCGCGCCGGGGCCGCCGATCGGCAGCAGCGCAATCGACACCAGCCTTGGTTGTCTCGTGTGGTTCTACGGCCGAGTCGCGGAGATCGAAGTCGGCCGCAGCGCGATCCGGGTCACGGTCAAGTCGCTGATCAACCTGCTCGAGATCACGCAATTCCCGAGGCGGGTGTTCGGCGCCAACTGCACGCACGTCTTCGGGGCGCCGATGTGCGGCTATAATCGAGTCGCCGGGACCAACGCGCTGGGGGCCGCGACGGGTTGGGGCGAGCAGACGATCACCGCGACGGCCGGCTCGACGCAAAGCCAGATCAATTCCGTCTATGTGCCGGCGCTTTCCCCCTCGCCCTACATCGAGGGGACGATCATCGGCGCCACCGGGGCCAACACCGGGTTCCGGCGGACGATCAGCGCGCACGCCTCTGGCACCGCGCATGTGAAGCCAGAATTCATCTTCCCGGTGGCGGTCGGCGACACCTTCGACATCCTGCCGGGGTGCAATCACACGACGGATATGTGCGACGGCGTACTCCAGAACATCGGACGGTATGGCGGTTACAAGTGGATTCCACAACCCGAGGCTGCGATTTAGGTATCATCCGTTACGATTTCATAACTCCATCCGTCATCCAAGATGACCTTGTTTCCAATTCTGATATCGTCGTAATCTATTGCGTCAGCCTTGAATAAGGCCATATCCGCGCTATCGGCGTCTACCTCAACGACTGCGCTAAAAGTCATTCGTACTTTGAACTTCAATTCCGCCTCCATGAGCGACTCGCTGTTTGATCTTACCAAAGGTATTCTGCGGGTTCAACAATGCCTAGACTAAAGACATTGCAAAGGCCTGCAAGACCAACATGGCAGTTCCCAGCCGGAGATTCTGATGGTCGATAGTATAACAGCGCATCGGGCCGCTGTCATCCGCGAGGCAGAAAGCTGGCTGAACACGCCGTTTCACCACGCCGCCCGCGTGAAAGGCGCAGGAACGGACTGTCTGATGCTGCTCGCAGAGGTGTATGAACGTTGCGGCGTCATTGGTCATATTGATCCCCCGTTCTATGTTGCGGATTGGGCGCTCCACCGCGACGCCGAAAAGTACATGGAAGGTCTGCTGCAATACACGCGGGAGATCGAGGGGCCGCCCGAGCCCGGCGACATTGCGCTGTTCAAGTTTGGCCGCACCTTTTCGCATGGCGCGATCGTCACCGAATGGCCGTGCGTGATCCATGCCTATTGGGGCATTGGCGTGGTGCCAGGGGCGGCTGACCTCCATCCGCTGCGCGATCGGCCGGTGCGATTCTTTACGCCGTTCTCTGAATAACAGCTAAGCGCAGGCGCTCCGCGATGGGGACGCCAGAAAGGAGGCGGACCAATGGCAGGCGGCCCGCAGCCCTTTCTCTAATTCGTTCAGCCCCTCGAAGATCAAATCGCTCCAGTTTAATACAAGCCAGAAGGGAAGCCCGCTTCCGGTATGCTATGGCACGCTGAGAGTGAGCGTGAATCTGATCGATGGGTTCGGTTTTACCAAAACCGGTGGGTCGAAAAAAGGCGGGGGCAAAGGCGGGACCCAGAAAGGGGCGAAGAAAGGGGGCGGGCCGCAATACTCGGTCAATGTCGCCTTCGCGCTCTGCCAGGGGCCGATCTCCTACACGGGCGCGCCGCACGCGATCAGCGGCAGCAACCGCATCTGGTCGAACGGTGGGGTCGAGCCGGCGAGCGCGATCCCGCTGAACTATTACACGGGGGCCGATGGGCAGGCGCCGGACCCGATCTTCGCGTCTGCCTCGGGGCATACGCCGGCGCTCGGTTACTCCGGCACCGCCTATGTGACCGGCACGCCGCTGCACCTGGGGTCCTCGCCCGTCCTGCCGAACATCCAAGGAGAGATAACCGGATTTGGCGCAGGCACCGCAGGGCCTGATCTCCTGGGCGACGCGCGGCCCGACTGGATCGTCGTCGATATGCTGACCAACAGCCGCTACGGGGCCGGCTTTCCGGTCGCCAATCTCGATTGCGGCGGGGCCTGGGATGGCGGCGGCTCCGTGACCGATTGGGGGGTGTATTGCCAAGCGTCTACGATAGGGATGTCCTATCTGATGGACCGCCAGCAGCCGGTTGCACGCTGGCTCGAGGAGATCGTCGACACGACTTCATCGGCGATCTTTTGGAGCGGAACGAAGCTGAAAATCGTCCCGTATGCCGGCGCGGCGGTGAGCGGCAACGGCACAAGCTGGTCGCCTACGCTCGTCTCGCAATACGCGCTCACCGATCGCGACTTTATCGACTTCGGCGGCGGCAGCGACCCGGTGCTCCTGGGTCGGCAGGATCTGGCGCAGATCGCCAACTGGATCAATGTCGAGTTCCAGAACTCGGACACCGACTACAACACCGAAACGACACAGGTCTTTGACCAAGCGGCGATCGACAGCTACGGGCTGGTAATCGAGCCGAACTTCATGGCGGGCGGCTGCTCGAAAATCGTCAGTGCCACCGCAGCCGGCCAGATACGGTTGGATCGCGGGCATGGGGTGCGGAACCAGTACAAATTCAAACTCGGCTGGCAATACGCGCTGCTCGAGCCGATGGATATCGTCACGATCAGTGATGCCGCCGCTGGCCTCACCAACTTGGCGGTGCGGATCATCCAGATTGACGAAGATGAAAACGGCGAGATGTCGATAACGGCCGAGGAGATCGACACCACGGCGGTCATCACCCCGCTAAGGGAAGCGCCGGCAACGACCCCGCTCTACGATGTCAATGTCGATCCCGGAGACGCAACCCCGCCGATCATCTTCGAACCGCCGCCGGCGCTGACGGGCGGCGCGCGCGAGGTATGGATCATCAGCTCGGGCGGCGAGGATTTCGGCGGCTGCCATGTCTGGGTCTCGACCGACGACACGACCTACGCGATGGTCGGCACGATCTACGCCGGCGCGCGCCAAGGCGTGCTGACGGCCGACCTGCCGAGCGGGTCCGACCCGGACGTCACGAACACGCTATCGATCAGCCTATCGCAGAGCCGGGGGCAACTGCTCTCCGGGACCACGGCGGCGGCCGATCAGTACGAGACGCTCTGCTACGCCGACGGTGAATTGCTCAGCTACGAAACGGCGACGCTGACGGCCGCCTACCAGTACGATTTGACCTATCTCCGGCGCGGCGCCTATGGAACCCCGATCGGGGCGCATCTGAGCGGCAGCAAGTTCGCCCGCCTCAACCCGCATGACGGGACCATTTTCCGCTTCCAGTTCCCGGCGAATTTTTCCGGGCAGACGCTTTATGTGAAGCTGGCGGCCTTCAACATCTTCTTCGGGCAGACGCAGGACTTGGCCGGGCTGACGGCCTACAGCTACGTGCTGAGCGGGCTGGGAGGAGTCGTGTCGTCTGCCGTCCCGATCCAGTATCTGGGGATACCGCAAAACGGTAACCCGATCGTCCGCCATACATTCGGTTCGACCGTTATTTTTCCGGCCGGGCTCGTCGGGAGCGTGTGCACCGCCAGCGCTGCGGCAACCGCGCTGACCACGTTCAACATCGGCAAGAACGGCTCGCTGGTCGGCACGATGTCGTTTGCGGCCAGTTCGACGAGCGCGACCTTCGCGATGGCGTCGGCTGAGACATTCGTTGCCGGCGACGTGCTGACGATCACGCCGACCTCGACCGACGCGACGCTCGAGAACCTGTCTGGCTATCTCGCCGGCTCCAGCTAAGGGCGCGGACGCGGCGCAAGGAAAACCCAGAGCGGCTTCGGCCGCTCTTTCTGTTTTCGGGGAGTGCGATGACCTGTTTGAAGCGCGCCGCTATGGCGACCGTACTCTTAGTGATGACCGGGCCGCTTGCACATGCTGGATCGCTGGCGTGGACCGTCACCCGGTCATCTGGTGCCACGACATGGTCGGCCACGATCGCCGATGCGGACATCGCGCGCATTATCGCGGCCTACAAAACGATGAACGGGATGAGCGGCGACACGCCCGACGAGCAGGTCATGCACAAGGTGATCCAGGACACGCTCGCCCAGATGCTCGCGGCGGTACACGCGGAAGAGCAGCGGCAGGCAGCGGAGGCGGCGCGCGCGGCCGTCCCGATGATTGTGGCGACGCCGCAGCAGTAGCGGCCCCTCTGCGCGCTGCCAGGGCGCGCGACTCCGAACGACCATCGGGAGACCTCGAATGCGAGAGCACCGCTTCTGGTGGCTGCTGCCGCTCATGCTCGTCACCATTCTAGCGGCGGGTCCGAGCGTAGCCCAGCAAGCCCCGATCCAAGCGCCGGGTCTACTGCGCGATCTCAGCAATCTGTCCGTCGATGCCGCGATCAACGTCCTCAAGGACAAAGGCACGTCTGCGGCCACGCTGGGCACGGAGAAAATCCTCAACAGCACGGTCACAGGGTCGGCCGCCGGTTACACGCTCGGCAACGGCTGGGCCTACGAGAACAACGAACTGGCCTGGACGGTCGGCCCGACGCCGGGAGACCTCTCCTATCCGGTCGATATCACCGCCGGCAAGACCTACCGGATCAAGTTCGACTATCGGAACTCAGACGAGTGGGCCTTTCCGCAAACGACGTTCCCGGCCTCGCTCACGGTATCGCTAGGGTCGGTTCAGGGCGCCTCTTTCGCGACGCGCCGCGGCGGCACGGCGGAAACACGATCCAACCAGCAAGAGCTTATCACGGCGGCAGAGACGGGGGCCTCCACCGTCCGATTTACGGCGAGCCAACTGGGCGGCAACACCGGCGGCAAGATCATCATCGACAATATCTCCGTCCAGGAGATCACGCCGATAACGGCCGGGACCCCGATTGAAACCTCGGCAGGCGGGACCGGCGGTATCACGCTTTGGTCTGGCGGTCCCAATTTCGACAATGTCCCTCTCGGCCGGTCAAGCCTCCTCTTTAACATCAACGGATTTCAAAACTCTGCGGAAGGACCGCTAAACCTCAAGAATAATACCTCTGGCACGGAAAACACGGCCGGCGGCGCCCGCGCTCTTGAATTCAACACAAGCGGGTTTGGCAACACCGGCATAGGAAAACAGGCGCTCCAGAACAACCGAACCGGCAACGAAAACGTCGCGATCGGCAAAAACTCGATGATCGCGAACTATACCGGAAGCGAAAACACCGCGATCGGCGTCTCGTCGCTGCAAGCGAACCGATACGGATGGAGCCACACCGCTCTCGGCAACGGGGCGATGGCGAAGACCGCAACCGGCAACGGGTGCACGACAGCAGGGACAAATCCGTTCTGGCACGCCACCCATTGCCGGCATTCGGTCGGTATCGGGTATTGGGCCGGCGCTCGCGCCAACTTGAGCAGCCCGTCGCTGCTGACGATCGATGACAGCGTTCTCATCGGCGCGTTTGTGGCGCCAAACCTGACCAGTGCTAATCGCGCTCTAATCATCGGCACCGGCTCTCATGTGAACCCGGTGGGTGCGCGCACCAACTACATGAACCTTGAAAATATCATCATCACCGCCGGCACAGACGTTCCGGCGACGTCGACGACGCAGATATCCGGGAATATGACCCTGGGCGGGACGCTCGGCACTGTGGCCGGGACGGGACTGACGGCCGTTGAAAACCTGACAATCAATGGGCCGGAGAGTGGGTCGTCTACCCTGACATTGGCTGCCAGCACCAGCACTGGGCTTGACGCGCGATTGGACCTCACCCCGCGCATCGCAGGCGGTGGCCGCGGCTTGCTCCGCACGTTGAACGCTTCCGATCTGGTGATCCTGACGAACGACAACTACGAAAACGCGAGGGCCGTAACGAACAACGGATTTCGCACAAGATCGCCTGTCCTGTCGAAGACTGCAAACCATCAAGTCACCACATTCGAGTACGGGACATCGTTCGATAATACCGGAGCCTCTGGTGTTATCAGGTATTCGTTGCCGGCAGGAGCGACAAACGGCATGGGGCAGTGCTACTTCGGAAGCGCGCCGCAGCCAATTGAGGTTGTAGCTCCCGCAGGGCAGGTCGTTGTCGCAGGTAGTATCGCGTCAGCAGATAGCGGTGGCCTGCGGTCCAGTTCTGCAAACCCTGCTATATGTGTAGAACTGCACAATAACAAGTGGATGGCAAAGAGCATGATCGGGACATGGGCTCCCATTCTTGTCGCCAGCGGGCCGCTGCTTTGGGATGACGGCCAGCAACTCCTTTGGGACGACGGCACACCCATTCATGGTCTCTAGGATTCCCCGGAATTACTGACTTTCGTGGTCATTTCTGACCGCTGTCGGTATTCGCGGTTCAGCGGCCGGGTCCGACGCCGGGCTTGCGCCCGCCGCCGCAGAGCCGGTCTCCCCGCGCGTTGCGCCCTGGCGGGCGCGGTTCCCCGGTTCCTCCGGGTACCGGTAGAGGTTCACCGCCGCGTTTTCGTCCCGGTCGATCCTGACCCCGCAACCGCACGACATCACCCGCTTGCCGAGAGGCATGTCGTGCAATGCGCCGCACCCGTGGCATTTGCGGGTGCTCGGGTAATGGGCAGGTGCCGCGATCAACTCCCGGCCGCGCCACGCCGCCTTGTAGGCGACGAAGCGCAACAGGGAGCCGGGCGCGACATCCGCGACCGATCGGCCGAGATTGAGCGATCGGGCCATAGCCCGGATGTTCAGTGTCTCGACCACGAGAACATCGGCCTTGGCTGTCAGCCGATGCGAAACCTTGTGCAAATGATCATGCCGCCGACAGCGCACCTTGCGATACAGCGCGGCGACCCGCTTGACCTGCGCTTCCCGGCGCGCCGAATGACGCTGCCGTCGCGCCAGGACGCGCTGCGCCCGCGCCAGACGCCGCAGAGCCGCCCTGAGCGGCCGGGGCGGTGTCACGCTCTCGAAGGCCGCGCCGTCATAGGTGGTGACGAGCGAGCGCAGTCCGGTGTCGATCCCGAGCCGCGTTCCGGTCGCCGGCAACGGTTGCGAAGCGGCGCACTCGAATTGCGCCGACAACAGCCAGCGGTCGCCGTCGCGCACCGCGCGGCAGCCCATCAAGCGGCCGGTTGGTGCGGTGCCGCCGCGCAGCTTGACGGTGCCAAGCTTTGGCAAGCGGACGCGCCGCCCGCCCGGATCGAACCGGGTGTTCTGGTTGACGAAGTAGACGGAGCCTTCGCCCCATCGCTTTTTCTTGAAACGCGGGAAGCCGCATTGCCGACCGGCTTTCCGCTCGATCAGCATCCGGTGCAGCGCCTTGTCGAGCCGAGCGCACACGTCAAGCAGCGCGTGCGCCGGCAGTTCGGCCAGCCACTCCGTTTCCGGCTCGTGCTTCCAGGCGACGGCGAGCTTTTGCAGGTCCTTCTTCCACAGAAACGTACCGTCCGCCTCATAGCGGCGCACGACCTCGCCGAGGAGCCGGTTCCACGCGCCGCGCGCATGGTTGGCCCAAAGCTCCAAGCGCGCCGCCTGTTCCCGGTTCGGGTACAGGCGGACTTGCCAGCCTTGGGTGATCGGCTCGTTCACGCGGAATTCCGCCTCTTAATGCGCCGTGTAGTTGCGTTCTTGCCGCCGGCCATTGGCGGCGTTGAGACAGACGACGTAGAGGTCGAGAATTTCGTCCTGCGCCGGCACGCGGGGCGAGGCAAGCAGTATCAGACGCATTGTTGCATAGGCGACACCTTGGGGCGTCTCGGGAACGTGTACGCCCTCTTTCAGCGCGTCGATAAAGGCGGAATTGATGCTCTTGGGCAGACGGCGGGTGGTATCCTGGTTGGCAGCCTTGGGCATGGCTCACTCCGTGCCTGGGGTTAGGGCCGAACAGGTGTTGCAACCATCTGTTCGGTCCGCTATTTCTAGCGCCGGAAAATGAACCCGTCAACGTCAATTTCTAGCGCCAGAAAAAAAGGCCGACCGCGTGTCGATGCCACTCCGGTCAACGTGCGCTTGCTGCCCGATCAACTTGCACGCCTTGATGCCTGGATCGCCCAGCAACCCGAGCCGAAACCGACGCGCCCCGAGGCGGTGCGCCGCCTTATGGACCTCTGGCTTGACCACGAAAGTAAGTAGGTCCGGGATTCCCTAACCCACGCTGCTGCCCGCCACGCTGAACCTCAAAGACCGCTTGGGCACGCGGTCCCCGGCCCGCCGTGAGGCGCGCCAGTCCCGTTGACGGAGCCTCTTAATGAAATATCTCACGACTGCGGTTTCCGCAGTGGCGCTGGCGCTTGTCCTTTCGCCGGCGACATTGGCTCAGCAACAAGAGGGGGAGTTACTCGGGACGCTGCTAGAGGCTGCGACCGAGGCAACCAGCGTAGCGTCGGGCGATTGGCTGCTGCTCCGTCGGCCCGGCTCCCCCGGTCAAACGATGAAGCTGTCGGGGATCTTTTACGTCCCCCTCGGCGGCCCGCTCGGAACCCCGTCTTCGGGCAATGCGGCGAACCTAACCGGATTGCCGATCGCTGGCCTTGCCGGGCTTGGGTCGGGCGTGGGCACCTGGATGGCGACCCCGTCGTCAACCAATCTTGCCGCCGCCGTCACCGGGGAAACCGGGTCCGGTGCGCTCGTTTTCGGCACCAGCCCAACGATCACCGGCTTGACGCTGGGCAATCTCACCGGTTTGACGCAGTGCCTACAGGTCAACGCCTCCGGTCTGGTTTCCGGCACCGGTACGGCATGCGGCGCGGGCGGCGGCGGATCTCCCGCAGGATCAGCCGGCGATCTGCAGACCAATGCGGGCGGCGGCTCTTTTGGGGCGATAACCCCGGCCGCCGGTGTTGCCGCATGGCTCGCGGCGGCGTCAAGCGCCAACCTCGCCAATGCGCTGACAGACGAGACCGGCAGCGGGTCCGTCGTGTTCGCAACGTCACCGACCCTGGTTGCTCCCAACCTCGGCACGCCGACAGCCTTGACGCTGACCAATGCGACCGGGTTGCCGATCTCCGGGATCGCCAGCCTCGGGACCGGCGTCGGGACGTGGTTGGGCGCGCCGACGAGCAGCAATTTCTCTGCTGCCACGACCGACGAGACCGGTAGCGGCGCTCTCGTATTCGCGACAAGCCCGACCTTGATCACACCTAATCTCGGGACACCGAGCGCGGTCAACCTGACGAACGCGACCAGCATTCCGGCTGGACAGTTGACCGGCAATCTGGCGATCGCGCGGTTCAACAGCGGCACCGGTGCCTCGTCATCGACGTTCTGGCGCGGCGACGGGACATGGGCAACCCCGCCTGGCGGCGGTGGTGGTGCGACGCCGAACGGCTCCGCGAACGACATCCTGACCAGCAACGGTGCGGGTGATTTCGGGACACCTATCACTCCGGGAACTGGGGTTTCTACGTTTCTGACAACGCCGTCGAGCGCGAACCTTGCGGCGGCAGTGACGGGAGAAACCGGCTCTGGTGGTTTGGTCTTTTCTATGTCGCCGACGCTCGTCACACCCAATCTGGGGACGCCATCGGCGCTCACGCTGACCAACGCAACCGGACTGCCGATCGCGGGGATCGCCTCAATCGCCGCGAACACGCTGATCGGCAACCCGACCGGCAGCAGCGCGGTGCCGACGACGATCACGCTGGGGGCAGGCCTCAGCTTTTCGGGCGGTGCTCTGACGGCGACCGGCGGTACGGCGCTGATGGTCGGTGCTGTTCCCAACGTGGATACAATTGCGGTCGGTTCCGGCCTCAGTGTCACCGATGACGGTGGCGGCAATGTTACTATTCAGCCTTCAACCGTCGTCAATACGCGGTCGGGCACGACCGATACGGTTGCGGCAGGAGATAAAAACGAAACCAATAGATACACGAATGCGGGTTCCGTAACGGTCAATCTGACGGCTGCGGCGACGCTCGGTGACGGGTTTGGTTTTTATGCCTGGTGCGCCGCTACAAGTTGCACGATTGATCCCGCCGGGGCGGAAACGATCGACGGGGCAGCGACGCTTGTACTGACGCAGCATCAAAAGGCTTGGATCGATACTGACGGATCGACGTGGGGCGGTGCGGTATTGCCCTATCGCGACCCAAGCAATGCGTCAAACCTGACCAGCGGAACGGTGCCGGTGGCTCGACTCGGCGCCAGCGGCACCAGAGACGCGACAACGGTTCTGCATGGCGACAATACCTGGAAGACGCTTTCGGGAGGCGGTCTCGATCTGTCGGGCATAACAGACGGGAGTTTGTTGTTCGACAACGCGGGAACGGTTGGCGGCGCGACGCTCGGCGCTGGCCTGCAAATGTCCGGCGGCGAGTTGTCGCTAACCAGCGTCATCAACGACCAGGACGGCGGCGCCTATACCGTCCTCACCGGCGACGCCTCGAAAACCGTGCTGGTCGGCGCTTTCACCTACACGCTACCGCAGGCCGGATCGGCCGGGTTCGGTGCCGGCTGGGGCAACTGCTTTCTGAACAGCGCCGCGGGCAATGCGACGATCAACACGACAACCTCGACCTTCCTCGGCGCCGGCGGCGGTACGTCGCTGACGATCCGGCCAGGCGATTGGGCCTGTCCGACCAGCGACGGCACAAACTACGCGACCGTCTATTCGTGGAACGGCATCGGGCTGACCTCCGGGCTGCCGATCATCGGCGGCGGAGCGGGATCGCCTCCGACAACCGGAACGCGATCGGGCAACACAACCGAGTTCACGACCTCGACCGGGGCCAAGGCGAACGGCGGGATCGCGACGTGGGACGCCAACGGGAACCTTATCAGCAATTCGACCTCGATTTCTCAACTGAGGACCGAGCGGATTCAATTCGCGGTCTCCGACGAAACGACGGACATCACCACCGGCACGGCGAAAATCACGTTTCGCGCTCCCTGCGCGCTGACGGTGACGGCGGTTCGCGCCAGCCTTTCGACCGCCAGCAGCTCCGGTTTGGTTACGGTTGATATCAACGAAGGCGGCACAACGATCCTCTCGACCAAGCTGACGATCGACGCCAACGAAAAAACCAGCACCACCGCCGCGACGGCCGCCGTCATTTCCGATACCTCGCTCGCCGACGACGCCGAGATCACGGTCGATATCGACGGTGCCGGCACCGGAGCGAAGGGCCTCAAAGGCACAATCATCGGCACTTGTTCGTAAGCGCGGGGGATAACAATGATTATCAACCCGCACATATTCGGCGGCGCGCCTGTCCTCGAAGGGGGACAGGCGCTAAGCACAAACAGCACCGCCTCGCTCTCGACCAGTGCGACTCGGTTTTTACCGGTTGGTTACAGCGCCACTCCGGCAGGGAGTGATGGGGCGTTCTTTGTATTCTCGGCGCCCGGAACGCTTGATCTTCTCCGGGTAAATTTCCCGACGGCTCCGACCGGAGCGGCGACATGGACCGTAACGCTGATGAAAAACGGCGTTGCAACCGCGTTGGCTTGTACGGTTGATTCCAGTTCATCCGGCGGGGGGAGCGCTTCGGGGGCGGTCTCATTCGCGGCCGGCGATTACGCCAGCCTGCGTATTGTGCCGTCCGCCTCACCGGCACCGACCGCCTCGCGTGCCTCCGTGTCGCTGGTTTTCATGCCCAGCACCGCCGGAGTCACACTTATTGCAGCGTACGGCACACCGTTTTCAAACATCGCTGAAAATGCGGTGCAGCCGTTTCACAATTCTATTGTCACGTCCGATGGAAGCCGGAGGCAGAACGTCTTTCCGGACGGCGGTACGATCGACATGCTCTATGTCGTCTCAACCGCGCCGGGAGCACCCGCATCCGGGCACAAATATGATTTCCTGGTAGGAAAGAATACGGTCGATCAGGCGCTGACATGCACGGTGCTTGAAGACGCCACTTCCGCCAACGATACGTCAAACTCATTCACCGTCGCAGCACCATCCGGCAGCACGCCCGGAGACGATATTCAATTTCAGGCGACGCCGACAGGTCCGCCGACCGCAGCAACGGTCGGATTTGGCTTGCGCTACCGGCCGACGACAACCGGCAGCTTCCCGCTGATGTGTGCAAGGCCAAACAGCGCCAGCACCACACTCACATTCTACTACCCCTTATCGGGAGGCACTGCCGCCGGGAGCGCGACCGAGGCGGACGAGCAAAGCATCGCCGAGAACATGGTGATAACAACCATGTCGGTGAAGCTCGACACCGCGCCGGGAACGGGGGCCAGTCGAACATTCACGCTGCGCAAGAACGGAGTCGATACCGGCCTTACCTGCACGATCTCGGGAACCGACACCGCCGCGACCGTAACCGGATCGGTGACAGTCGCGGATGACGACCTGCTCAGCACCAGCGCCGTGCCGTCGAGCCCGACCGCGCCGGCGGTCGCTCGGCCCGCGATCAGCTACCTGGCGCACCGATGATAACCCGCCGCAGAGTGCTGGCCGGCATCGGCGCGGGCACGCTGCTTGCCGCAAAGCCGGCGCTCGCCCGGATGCAGTTCCCCGCGCTGCGGGGCGGCACGCCGGTTCCGGCCCTCTCGGAAGCCGCGCTGCTGTCGGTGTGGACCGGGGCGCCGACCCCGTCCGGGGTCATGCTCTCGACCCGCCTCCTCGGCGATCCGGGCGAGGAGGGCTTTGTCTCGATTGTCACCGCGACCGACGAAGCGCTGACTGCGAACGTCGTCACGCACGGCACGGTCGAATCCACCGATCGCATCGCGCGGCACACGCTGACCGGGCTGCCGGCGGACACGCAGCATTACTACGCCGTGGCGCTTGACGGTGTGCCATCCGGGATGATCCGGGGCGCGTTCCGCACGCTGCCGGCTGCGGGCACACCGCACTCATTCCGGTTCGCGGCTGTGGGGTGCGCCTCGACCGGCTCGACGCATGCGGGTTTCGGCACGGTTCGCACATTTGGCGATCCGGATTTTTTAGTGCAGTTGGGCGATCTTCATTATTCAGATTCGCAGACAACCAACGATGAAATCCGACAGGGTTTATACGATTCGGTCTTCGCTTCGGCATTACAGGCGGCGCTTTACGCTAATGTGCCGACCGCTCACACGCCCAGCGATCACGATTTCTGCGGCGACGGGAGCTACGGCGGAACAACCGGCCGGGATTCTGCCGTTCGCGCATTTCGGGCACGGGTTCCGGTTCCACTCGTTTTGAGTGGTACGACCGATCCATTTTACTATGTGCTCAATATCGGGCGTGTCCGGCTGATCATTACAGATCAGCGATCCGCTATGAGCAATCCGAATGCGACCGACAATTCGTCCAAGACGAAGCTCGGCGCAACACAAAAACAGTGGTTCTTCGACCAGCTCGACCAATCGAACCCGGCGAACCAAGGCATCTATTATATTTGGATTTCAGATGTGCCTTGGATCATAACGCCTGGGGTCGGGGACCATTGGGGGAGCTACAGCACGGAGCGGGCCGAGCTGGCCGACTATATGGCGGCGCAGGGGCTTGAGGGCCGCTTGTGCATCGTCGCCGGCGACATGCACGGCCTCGGCATCGACACCGGCACCAACAGCGATTATGCGAGCGGCGGCGGCATGGCGATCCCGGTTCTCCAATGCGCCGGGATCGACCGCTCGTCCAGCGTAAAAGGCGGGCCATACGACCTCGGAACGCACCTTGGGAACGTGTTCGGCAACGTCGAGATCGTCGATAGTGGCGGCGCCACGATCACGGTTCGCTTCTATGCCGTCTCGGTGTCGAGCGGCGGCACGCCGACCGTCCGGCTTGATGCGAACTCGGACGGCATCTCGCACCAATTCACGTCGGCGGCATTATGATCCGGCATGCTCTGATCCTGGCCGCGCTGCTGGCGGTGCCCTCGGCCGAGGCGCGCCCGCCCTTTCTGCGCGGCGGCACGCCGGCCGCGGCGACCGGCTCGTCCGAGGCCTTCGGCACCGGCGGCACCTATGCCAAATTCCAGAACGGGCAGACCTTTGTTGCCTGGCCAGACATCGACACCGGGGCCGCCGGCAATGACTGGCGCTACAAGGTCGTCCGGTCGAACGCGCCGATCGATGCCGGCAATTACGGCGCGGCGACGGTGATCGCCGACCGCGTGTTCAACAACAGCGGCCTCTTGTCGGGCGGCGACCCGGATGCCGCATCGCAGAATTTTACGCAGGCGAACCGGCAGAACGGCGCCAATGCGATGCTCAAACTGACCGATGGCGGCGCCGAGCTTGATCCGTTTACCGGGTTGCAGGTTTACACGGCGCTGGCTTCGGAAAGCGCCTATTACGGCGTGATCGCGCTGGATTGCCCAAGCGGCACCTGCTCCGGCTCGCCGACCGAGACCTATATCGGCTCGGTCGGTCCGATCGCCGAAAGCGTGCAGACGCCGCGGCCGATCCTGTGGGCCGCATCGGGTAGCCGCGCGAACAACGGCAATCCGCTCAGCAGCCCAGCCGGAAATCCGGTCATCTTCACCGCGCATCAATCAAACGCGAGCGGATGCGGCGGACAGGCGACGGGCGGGGTACAAGGGCATTATTATACGTTATTCGTCCCGGCCGAGGACCAGTATTACGCCTATGACGGCATGCACACGACGATTGCGATCAACCAATTGAGCACGGATCAAACCGTGCGGGTTGGGTTTCGCGATTCGCTGTGGGCCACCACCGGCAACCAAGCTTCTTTTCCGTGCATCCTTGAAACGTTCTGGTCCGGTGCCGGGTTCGGGGTGTCGCCAAACCCGTTCATCACGCCGAACCGGCGAAACCTCGGCACCCGCAAGATGCTGGAGCGCGGGTTCTCGTTTCTGATCGCCGAGCATGATCTCGACCCCAACCAGTTGCACTGGAAAGGCAACTCGATGGGCGCGATGGGCGGCACCGAGACCGGAATGCGGATGGACCCGCGCATGTCGTCGGTGCGGCTGCTGTTTCCCGTTTGGCAATTGTACGATCGCGGGTCCAGCAATTGGCCCGGCCATCTGTGGCAGACAGGATACCCCTTTATCGCAACGGTTGCTGCCGCGCCGTCCACATTGGGCAGCGCCGCGGCGTCGGTTCTCCTGCCTGACGGGACGCCTTGGGGTGGTGACGGCAACTATGCCGACACGATCAACCTGATTACCTCCAATCTGGCAGACGATCTGCCCGTCGTCCATTGGGGCGCAACTGTCTATGACGGTTCGATCGGGACGATTGGCGAGACGATGCAATGGCAGATAGAAGCGCTCAATGCGTTTCGCACGGCCGATACCCGTGGTTTCGGGTTTGTTTGGACGGTCGGATTTCACGATCGCGAAGCGATGATGGGGGTTTTCAGCTGCGACGAGACTGCGGCTGACTCGGCCTGTGTTCCTTGGTCAAAGCTCCAGTTGGATTTGGCCTATCCGGCATTCAATAATTCGTCGATTGACGATGATCCGGGCACAGGAACGCTTGGCGCTGACGGGATCATGGACGGTGATCCTATCGGATGCGTGAATTGCGGGTTCACGTGGAACGTCGTCAGCGATACCGCAGGATCGTTCGAGATCACGATCGACAACGACTGGCTCGGCAAGTCGCCGACGCCGCGAGAAACAACGCTAGCCTCCGAACTGGCGTCGGGGGCCAGCGGGCCGATGACGGTGACGGACGGGTCGGTTTTCGCCAGCGCGTCGGCGAACCCTTATTTTGTCGTAGGCCCGCCGGGCAGTCAGGAAATATTCAACGTAACAAGCGTTTCCGGCAACACCGTCAACTTTGCGGCCCGTGGCATGTGGACCACGAATCCGCTCACGCATGCAGCCGGCGCGACGGTGCGCCAGTACATGACGCAGCCGACCGCTCCGAACGGCGGACCCTACGCCTCGATGACGGTCGATGTCGCGCTGCGCCGCGTCCAACATCCCTGGAACGGCAAAACCTGCACGATCACCCCGCACGGCGGCAGCGCGATTCCTGTGACACCGACGATGGTTTCCGGGATACCGACCTTTGACGACGTGCCGATCAACGCCAGCGGAGCCACGACCCTTGCCTGTAACTGACCTCTCCCGCCGCCGCTTTCTTGGTGCTGCGTCGGCCGCGGTGATCGCCAGCCAGCTCCCGCCGATCCCGGCCGAGGCGCGCGTGCAGTTCCCTGCGCTGCGCGGCGGCACGCCGGCAGCAGCGGCGCCGAGCGGCGAGGTGACGACGTTCCAGCTTGTTGAGACCGAGGGCGCGGCCTCGCCCGGCTTCAAGCGCTTTGGGCTGGTCTTTGCGGATGGCGACGTGCCGGTCGGCAGCCGGGTCAAGCTACAGCGCGGCGGGGCCGACATTGCAGCGCAGTTCGACAACCGTTCGTCCTGGCAATGGACGGGCGGCAGTCTGCGCACCTGCTCGGCCTGCATCCGGGATACCGACTTTTCGGCCTCCGAGAGCCGCACCTTCTCGGTTATCGTCGAGAGCGGCGCGTTTGATGACACATCCGCGCTCAATCTCGCGACGGCGCTCGCCGGGACGGATTACCGGGTCGAGTTCACGTCAATGATCGGTCTGACGACCGGCGCATTCGCCGATCACGTCTCCAGCCTCAACACGCTCGCCGCAGTCAGTGCCCGCGTGGAAAAGTACGAAAGCGGCCCGGTCTGCGATAGCTGGAAGGTTTTTGGTTATGCGTCCAACGGAGGTGTCGAGCACGCGCACCTGAAAACCATCTGGTATCTGTCGTGCTGGAAGGACGCGGGCGGCAGCATCGTCCGGCGCGAGATCGGCTGCGTCATGTCGCAAGATCATTGGGAAATCAGCGGAAAAGAGAAACTAGAATATGTCGCGACGCTAAAGGATGGCGCGACCACGATCGAGACCTACACCGGAGCCTTCACATCTGGCGGAACGCGGATCGGCTACGTCGAGCATGTGTATCAAGGTCAATGGATGACCGTGCGCTTGCAAGACGACAACAACCACGCCACCCGGCACTGGCGCGGCGGCAGCCAGCCGACTTTGCTCTATAAGCCCGATCGGGTTTATTGGGTAAATAGTAAGATGGTGCCGCCGATCAACCTGACTAAGAGTTACCAGCCAGATGCAATCTGGACTGCGCCGTTCGACACTCCATCGGGCGGGACTATATATCAATCGTATATGTATCAGCCATGCTCAAGCCAAGCCCACCGAACAGACATTGATGGCCCTGGCGGGTACATGGGTCGTGGCATGATAACCGGCACTGATTCCATAGCTTTTACCGTTCCAACCCCGCTTAACGTTCGGCTAATGCGCGTTAATGCGTTCGCTGGTCTCGGTTTTCCTTATCATCGGCGTAGCCCGGAAAATACCCTTATGGTCCCGATCATGAGGGACGAAAGGGGAGCCGCAACACCGGCCTCTTACTCTGACTTTACCGCGGACGGTTTACCGCCGGCACGGCTAACTGCCTCCCGGCTGAACGAGGGCGGATTTTCTCCGCTGCCGTCCTCGGGGGATTTCCCTCAGTGGACGGTCGGCTCGATGCGAATGATACCGTCCGCCAACGCCTCGCACGCTGTTAACTATAGCCAGTTCTGCTACCTCTATGAGGGCGAGCGGTATATGTTGGAAGCGGTGCTCGACATCGGTATAAACGTGCTTCAGCAGCAAACTTCGCTCGGCCACAATCCCACAATGAATTGGGTACAAGATGGCGTTGTCATCTATCCTGGAACGCCGTCATTGAATTGGCATGGAATCGGCGGTCTTCGCTCGGGAGCAAATCACCGCTCCGTTGGATTCGCAGCCATGCTCATGTCTACCCTTCTTTCGGTTCCAGACAACGATAAACACTACAATTTTCTAATCCATTATATAACACACAATGCGCGGTTTGTTGCCGAACATCCGCAATATGTGCCCGCAAGCGATAATGGCTATTGGTCTCCGTTCGGTGCATTCGGTGTCGAGGGGCCGGTCTCGTTTTACGAGTCTCTAATCGCCCAGGGGTTCTATCTCTTATACGAAAGGACCGGCGATGAAAGATGGAAAGCAACAGCGGAGCGGGTCGCCAAGACTCCCATCTCGTTCGCAGCGCAAGATCGCGTCGGGGCTGTGAAGCACGCTTACAGCGTAAATCGGCCCAATACCGGCGCGAACTGGGACGCAACGACGAATGATTATTTCGATCGATATTTTGGTTTGTCAGACGAAAGCAGCGGCACCGGGATACATATCAGCTCCGCGACCAATGTTCTAACGTTGAGCGTAATCAACATGCGTGCGCAGGGGAGAATTCCGTTTGCCAACGGCGACCGGGCAGTTGTTAGCACCAAGAACCGAATCGGGATCGCTAAAACGGTTCCGACCGAATTGACGCTCGGGACGTTCTACTATCTCGGAGACGTAGATAACGCCGCGAACGGTGGGGCCGGATCGTTTCGATTATATCGCGACCCTGAATTGACCGATCTCGTGACATTCGGTTCGGATTACACAAGCGTCTGGATGGCATGGGATCATCAATTGGCGAATGACCCAGCGCTACAAGGGCAACCTGTAAACGCGGACGACTATACGCACATGGCTAGGGGTGCCGTTGTCCTTGCGATGCGAAATAATCATCCTCTGGTGTCGCAGCTCTTGCTCGATCGGTACGATGAATTTACAACACCGGTCGATATGACATTCGAGGCAACGTTCGATTATGCTCTACCCTGACTCGGCGGCGTCTGACCTCGCGCTTTAGCGGCGGTTGCGTCGAAGCCATATCAGGGTTCCTAGCCCCGTCAGGACAAGTGTGCCGCTGGCTGGCTCGGGGATCGGAGTAAGGACAAAGGAACCAAAGCCGCTGAATCCCGAAATGCGATTCGCATTATCGATCGCCGTAAAACCTGCATCGAACCAAAAATAGTCCGTAGAGGAATAGTCAGGCACAATAGATTCCAGCATCGCTATCGAAGCCGCATCGAGTGTCGGCAAGCGCTCGACAAATGCGGTCGGCCCCTCTGCCAAAAAAGCGAACGGAAGCGGAGGGTAATGCCCAACAAATATTCCGTTATCGTTCAGTCCGGTTAATACATATGGAAAATCTTTGCCTGAAAACACTATTTTCTGCTGGGATTGGTGGTAGACAAATTGCGTGGTACACGAGCCGCTGCAACCGTCTCCATCGCCATCAACAGTCCCGTAGACGTAACCCATATTGTTCGCCCCGGTGATACCGTAGCTCAAATCGATTCCTGGAAAAATGGGATCGAAAAACTCCTGAATAGCCTCGCCCAACCCATCAAGCGACGGGATCGGCGCCTGCGCCTGCTCGACATAGCACGGGCTGCCCGGCTGCGGTGCGCCGGACCCGCCGCATATCGTGAGGCTGTAGACGAGTTCCGAGATCAGATCAGCGCGCGACGGCGACGGCAGCGCGACGGCGAGCAAGGCCAGCGCGGCGAGTGTTGTTTTAAGCGCAAAAGTGGTAAAATGACGAATAGCCATCGGGCATCCCTCAATGCTCGTTGGTTTAGAGACGGCACCCGGTGACGCGGGTTGCCGTCTCGCAGCATAGCAGCGCAGAGCTGAGGCCGGAACAAAAATTCCCGCCGCGCGCACCATCCTGCCAGCCGAACCTATCAGCGCCAGCCATAGGAATGCCCGGTGATGGCTGATGCCGAGATCAGCAAGCAGATGACCGGAGGCTAATCGCGTGGCAGCTTCATCCATTCGGTCTGTCCGGCTCGATACCGAAGCGTTTGAAGCGTTTCGGCGCGTCGAGCGGATTCAGGAGGAGCAGGAAGCCCGGCTTGCCGAGACGCGCGACACGGTTACGCGGCTCGCGACAGAAATCCCGCGACTCCAAGGCGACATTTCGGTCCTCAGCACCGAAATCCGCAACCTGGTCAACAGCGTCAACCAGAGCCAGAAACCGAATTATGGCCTCCTGATCGGCGGCATCGGCGCTTTTCTTACTATTGCCGGGTTGTGTGGTCCGGTACTTTGGTATGTTGTTACCGGGTTTGTTGAAGGTAAGGTCGGGCATGTCATGAAAGACATTAGCCAAATCAGCACAGAGGTACAACACACAAAGTCTCAGCTTGAACGGCAACTCACTGCCGGCATTACGCGAGAGCAGAAAATCGGAGAACTATCACAATTAGTTACGTCGCATTCAGCCAATATCGCAACCTTGACAACACAACTACGAAACGCCGAAGAACGACTGGCGCATGAGTCATCAACAAGGCGCAGTCAAATGTCTACGGTTAATGTCGTGCTCGGCGAGATCGAGCAGCAATTCCATTGGGTCAGCAATCTACGCAATCTCGACATGGCCGAGGATCAGCGGATTACATCGATGTTATGGGAGAGAGTGTTCCCCGGTACGCGCTGGCCGGAAAAGAGTTTTTACCCGACGACGATCTTCCAAGGGCCGGGCGGCTCCCCTGCAATCAATGGCCGAAAGACATCCGAATGACACTCCTCCTCGCCGTCGTCCTGATCCTGTTGCTGGTCGCCGTGCTGCCGGTGTGGCCCTATTCCTACGGGTTGGGGCCGTATCCGTCCGGCATCGTCGCGGTGCTGATCCTGATCGTGGTTCTGCTCTGGCTGACCGGGCGATTGTGACGCCATGCGCCGCTGCCTGCGCGAGCACGGCTTGTCGATCGCGCTGATCGCGCTCTGGCTCGTGTTCCTCGTCGTCTGCTACGCGACCAAGGGCGACAAGCCCTTTGTGGATTGGACCTCGGACCAGCTATCGGAGCACGCCGGGTCGGTGTTTTCGATCTGGCTCGCGGTCATCGCCAAGATATTCTTAATCGAGAGACGGTCTCCCGAGAGCAAGAACGATCCGGCTGACGACAGATGAAAACAAGAACGCCACCCCGAAGGGCGGCGTCCTGTGTTACTGCCAAGGTATGCGATGCGCGAAGGTCATTCAGGCATCTGCTTCCGCTTTGCAACGTAGCCGGCCGGGGCCTCCCCATCCATTGCTGGACTGCCGGGCGTAGCGGACCCTTGCTGCGTTAGTGGGGCGTGGCTTGTCTAACTCACCCGCTTTCCCTTGGAGCAAGAGCTATTCATAGCAGAAACGCCGCTCCGTGAGAAGCGGCGTCCTGCACCGAGACGCTTCACCAACCCTTATTCCGCCGGTTCCAACACCCGCTCCTGCTCGACGCTCTGCGCCGTGCTGGCGTCGCTCGGCAGCCGGTACACCCTGCCATCGCGAACAAGCTGGCCGCTCTTTGTCAGCGCCGTGAGCGCATTCGAGATCGACATTTCACCGGACTTGTCTCCTTTCATGCCGAGTGCTTCCAGAAGCTCGCCGCGTGACGCGCCGCCCTCCGTCGCAGCGACAGTCTGCAAGATAACCTCACGCACGCTGCCTCGCCGAGCACGCGGCGCCGCGCTGTTGCCGGTGCGCGCGGGCTTCTGCGACTTGCCGGTCTTCGCATGCTCGTAAGCTTCGATCGCGGCGAACTCGCGGTTGATCTCGTCGAGCCGACGCTGAAGCTCTTCCTGCTGATTGAAGATTTGCTCCCGCTCGGCGCGCAGTCGATCGCGCTCGCTGGCGATGTGTGCGGCGAAATCGCCGCCCTGGTACTGCTCGAAACTTCCGTCCATTGTGTGCCTTCTAGGTTATGAGCGATAGATAAATATCGCTCCCGCGCGCCTGGTGCAATAGACATTGGAGAAAAATTCGTGTCCTCCGACGATCTTAACCTCATTCCCAAGACTCCGGACCCAACATACATTAGCATCGCCGCTGCCGTTGTTCGCGGGCTGCTTCAAATCGCATCCGGGCTTGGGTTCGCATGGGCGCTGGGCGTCACCGGCGATCAGGTAATGATGATCGCAACAGCCCTAGTGATGCTCGGAACGCTGACCTGGTCGGCTTACCAAAAGATTCAGGCTGTCAGGCGCACCCGACAAGCAGCTATCGCTTCGGCCGTCAAATCGGCCGAAGCCACGGCAGCCGCCGGCACACCTGTCGCAATACCTGTACTCGGTCCTTCTGGTCCTGGCACGACAGCACGAGACCTTAACCTAGCTGAAATCGAACGCATCAAAGGAGGACAACCATGACCCGCCTTCCCCTCGCGGTCGCCGCGCTGCTCCTGCTCGCCGGCTGCTCCCTCTCCACGGTCGATGTCTCCCGCTCTGTGCTATCCTCCGATCAGATGGCGCGTATCGAGCGCCTGTGCCGGTCAGCGGCACCGGGCTTGGTTGCCGCTGCGTCCGACCACATGCCCGCCAGCGTGCGCGAGATCGCGGCGTATCCGGTGGCCTATTGCGACGAGCTTCTGAACGGCCGCGTCCCGGCGACCACGGACGCCAACACCGCGGCGTGGCTCGACCGCGCGCTCCGTCTACTCCGGATCGCCGCGACCGCCGCTCGGATCGCGTTGCCAGGTCTGTGATGCATGCTACGGCAGTTAGCATGCATCTCTCTCCCGAAACCAAGCTGGCCCTGCTCGTAGTTTTCGCGCCGGTCCTGGCGATCGGCGGGTTTGCGCTGCTGTGGTGGTATGGTTAGGTTTTCTGGAGCGGGGTGGTGAGCGCTCGCTCCAATGACCAGCCGCGACGAAGTCGTCGCTCAACAGATTTTCTCGGTAAGCCGACGCGACGAATTGCTTCTCCGAGGATCATCCGTTCACCTTGCCACTCAACCCAAATATTCGTCCTTGTATTAGCGGCTTGCTGAGCAGGTGTGGCCCAGCGACAGTTTCCTGGTTCATAATTTCCGTTATTGTCGATGCGGTCTAATGTATGACCTGTTGGACGCGGACCCATATCGGCGGCGAATGCTTCGAAACTTTCCATCCATTCTTTACAAACTGTGATGCCACGTCCTCCGTAGTCTGGATATTTTTGGTCGGTCTTGACATAGCAACGACTTCTCATGCTTAGCCACGAGGTGTATGCTCCACCAGATTTAGATTGTCCGTGCGTTACGCGAGATGATCGCCTTGTTTCTTTATACAGGCACCCGCAACTTTTCTTAACCCCACGCACCAAATCAGATGCTCCAGCTATAGTAATGCTTCCACAATCACATTGGCATTGGCATTCGCTACCGACCTTTATGATAGTAAGGCGACCATATCTTTGACCTACCCTTACTATTCTGGAAGGTGTATCGTTCATTGACTTTTTTACACGACGCAGACACCCGCAGCTATTTACTCTCCCACGAAGAAGATCGAACTCAACAATTATTTTATTGCCCCCGCAGTCACAGAGGCAAAGCCACGTAAAACGACGCCAGCCTTTAGGCGTGATGAACGGTTCCGCAGGCTCCACTGCGGTCAAGCGACCGAACCGTTGTCCTGGCGCAATCTTTCTGGGAATACTGGCGTCAGCCATCGTCGCTGCTCCATAGCGAGGTGGTTAGAGACGGCCGCCTGGGGTCCAGCCCGCGCGGCCGTTTCGCATTCTAGCAAAAGAGATGGCGATGGCAAAGTTCGACATGCCAAAAACCGGCGGCTGGGAAGTACGTGGCGGGTGGCTTGTCCGCCGACTTGCAGAAGATTTTAAGCTGACGCTAGAACAGGCCGCCGGTTTTGTCGGGAATTTGGGCTACGAGTCAGTCGGATTGACTGAATTGCAGGAACGAAAACCTTTGATTGCCGGCAGCCGGGGCGGCTATGGGTGGGCAATGCACACTAGGTCTCGAAGACTAGCCTTAGAGGACTATGCGCGTAAACGCGGCTTGGCTGTAGGATCAGACGAGGCGCAATATGGCTTCATTTCTCACGAACTCCGTGGCTCCCACGCAAACGTCCTGGCCCGGCTCAAGGATTGCGCCTCTCTCAAAGAAGCCTGCAACCTCGTTCATGTCATGTACGAGCGTAGTTACGATGTTATCACCGGCACTTACGCATCCGCACCGGATCGGCTGCACTACGCCGAGCGGGCGCTAGCCGGCGCGCGTGACCTCGAAAAAGGAAAATCGTTCGCGCCGCCGGTCGCCGTCGAGAAGGCGCTAGTCGCATTCGAGGAGGCGGCCAAGCGGCTCCAGATCGAGCTTCAAAAGGAAGGGCTGTACCGGGGGCAGATTGACGGGCTGTTCGGGCCGGTGAGTTGGGCGGCGTTTCGCGCATACCGGAAGGCGTATCCGGGGAAGTAGCAGCATCAATTAAGCTACTTGTTCTATCACTATCGGCCGAATGACCTATATCACACTGAAATTGCTCGGGTTTTTTGTGGTCGTTAGTGATCTGATCTAAGGAGCGCGGCTACTCCCTCGCCGGGTCCGGCTCGCGCTGCGGGGCGGCGGGGAGCACGTCGCACGGCAACCAACCTACAGGGTTCGATGACCCATATCCGAAATCAAGCCCGTGCGGGTCCGCCGCGTGCGCGAGAGAGGGGAGGAGGAGGGCCGCAGCGAGGGGGAGGGTGCGGCGCAGCAAGGGGGAGCATGTTGCCGGCCCCCTTCGCCATTTTCGAACACGACCAACGATGTCAGGCCGCGAACCGCAAGCGGCATATATTTTCGAACGGAGCCTAACGAAATCAACGATCCGCCCTAGCCTACGGATCTGGGGGTTAGGGGTTCGACTCCTCTCGGGCGCGCCACTTCTTCGGTAACTTAGCGGCAACTATCATCGATTGAGCGCGTCCCGGGTACCGCGGAAGGTAGCCCCGAGGTTGCGGGCGTAAACTCCGATCGACGGTGGTCGATTCTGCCGGCCCGTGCTGTGGACGGCCGAGTATGTCGTGCACTGGTCAGAGTACCTCCGGTCGCTTCCGCGCTTCCCGAACGGGTTAGGGAAGGGAAGTGCTGAGATGCGGTCTTCTCGGTTACCGGGGAGCGGCCCGTCTTCGGCTGCGGGGTGGAGGACCGGCTCCACGTGCACCTGCATAACCTGCGATGTAGGGTCAGGCAGTGTAGCCGTACGCCGTTCTCATGCTCGGTTCGGTGACGCTGTGCGGCCGGTAGTGCTTTGGTTGGGTGGTTTGGCGCTTCCCCGCCCGGTCGCGGATTGAGGCAGGCGCAGCTGTTTGAGGATGAGGTCGTGTCGATGGAGTGGCCGGATGTGCAGGTGTAAAGTTCTCCACGAGTGAGGGCTGTGTTGGCAGCGAGCTGGCGAGGCTGCCAGTCAGGTGCGGCAGCGGCGGTATAGTCCGAAGCCGATCAGAGCGGCGCCAAGAACAACCATCGATGACGGCTCCGGGACATTGACCGGCGGGTTCGCAACCAGGACGCTGAATGCGCCCTGAGTAGTGTTACCAAACACTACGAAATTGTTGTTCGGCTGCGGCGGGTCAGTGCGTTGGGCGAAGAGGCCGGCGATGCCCGTCGAGTTGTCGAACCACACGAGGGCATGAGGATCACCGGCGGCGTTCGGAGCTCCCGGCGCGATGGAAAGCCAATATTTCTGACCGGCGACCAGCGCCACCATTCCGGCTTGGATGTTGATCGTCGTCACCGCCAAAGGGACGTTGCCAGGGTTGGCGATATTGAATACCGGCACCGCCGGCAAATCGAATGTAGCCTTAACGGGGTCTGGATAGTTCATTGCGTCGCTATAAAGCGTGGCGACGTCGGTGTTGGACACGAAGTTAGTTCCCAGGGCGAGTATGATGGAGGTAACGTCGCCGGTCGCCGCGGACGTGAATTGAAACGCCGCCTCGGCTCTTCCACTATTCCCCCCGACGACACCGCTTCCGGTGAAGTTCGGGTAATTGTGGGTGTTGTTCATGCCGAAGTTTGAGTAGGCGATGACATCGGCATGAGCCGGCGTAACCAATAGGAGCGTCACAACGGAGAGGCCAGTTAGCCGCATAATCCAGGTCATGGGTCCTCGCTTACTTTTCGTGGTCGGTGGGCGTACTACGACTACCTCGATCGAGGTTTCTTTTCTGCTATTTCATCCGGCATTCGCTAAGCAAGCCGTATGGGAATGGGCGATGAATGGGGTTGCCGCTCGGGGTTGAGGCGGGCGACAGCGTCAGGGATAGCGTGAGCGAGAGCGTCGGCATCAGCGAAGGTACGGTTGGCGAGTTGATGCTGCTTGAGGTCGCGCCAGCATCGTTTGATATCGTTCAGCTCGGGGGCGTATTTCGGTAGCCATTCGAGGGTGAGCCAGGGGCGCTCGGCAAGCGCGCGCGTGGTCAGCTTGCTGGTGTGGATCGGCCCGTTATCGAGAACCGCGACCAGCGGCCGGACGTGTTCGGCGGTGCCGTAAGCGGCGCCAAGTTGATCGAGCAGTTCAACAAAGTCGGTGGAGCGCTTGGCGGGGCTGGCATGCACCAGAAGGCGCCGGCGGACCGGATCGAAGGCCCCGAGCATGGCTTGTTTCTTCGCCTGGCCGGGAGCTTGGATGCGCAACTCGGTGCCGCGCCGAGCCCAGCAGCGCGCCAGATAAGGATGCGTGAGCGCTTCGGATTCGTCGAGGAACACCAGATCGATCGCCCCCGCGGCGGCTTTGGTTTTCAGATCGGCGATGCGCTGACGTCTGGCCTCAACCGCCGCTGGGTCCTGCCGCCCTTTGAGGGTGTAGCGCGGGCGACGGAAGGCAAACCCCTTTGGCGCAATTGGTGCGACAGCCACCGCGGCGAGATCGCCGGCCCGCCGCGCCGGACAATCTCGGCGCACAGGCGCCCCAGCGTCGAGCCGCCATCGTGGCGTGTGTCGTCGTTCAGGATCGCCGCGGCAATCGCCCCGGCATGTGGCCCGATCGCAGCCTGCTGTCCCGGCCTCGGGCGCTGCCGCAGCCCCGCCACCCCGCCATGCGCAAAGCAACCCCGCCAGTTGCGCACCGTGCTGACAGGCACTCCGAGAACCGCAGCGATCTCCCCGGCGCGCCGCCCCTCCAGCGTCAGCAGAGCCTGCCCCGGCGCAGGCCGGGGATCGCTCGCGCCCGATCCGCTTCGCCGCGCTGCTCCGTTTTGATAGGGCGCGCAACGTGGCCCATTCCGCAGCATCGGCTGTGAGCTTCGATTTTCCCGGCATGCTTGGCCTCCACAGCCCTTATCCCGGGAATATAATCCATTCCCATCGCCCATTCGAAGGCGGGCTGCTTAGTCATTGCATCGGAATCCGGGCACAAGAGAGCCGAAGCCCGTCGGCGCTTCGAGAAGCGGCCCGGCCGCCCCCGCCATACGCGTTGGGTTAGAGTGCGAGCGCAAGCAATTCCCGCTTGGCGGCTTTGATGCGCTCGTGCCGCACGCCTTCCAGTGGATATGCGGCTGCGACGACGAGGCTGATGATCGTGTTCAATCGGGCGAGATTGTCGCTAACCGGGGCACCGCGGCGATGCTCGGCTATCAGCATGCCGCGCAATCCGACCAGGCAGCGGGACGCTTCCACAAGATCCTGGTATGTCGAGCGGCCGTCGAGGGCGCGGTCCAGCGCCGCCAGGGCGCGTTCGATATCACCTCTGTCCATTCCGCCCGTCATCGCGGCCAAGAGAAGCGAAAATGATCGCGGGGGCGCTTCGCCGATCTGTTGCCGGATTGCAGCACCAGATGCCGCAGCAGAAACGCGCCTCCCAGCACCGCCGCAGCAGCCAGCGTACCGAACCTCGGGGCGCGCGAAGCGCGGCCGGCGACTGTTTGTGCGCCGTATTCGATCAAGGGCACGCAAGCCGCCGCAAGCACCGGGCCGATGCCAATCGTCGTCCTGACGCCTTCGATCCGCAATTTGGTCGGGATCAGCACCAGAATGGCGATCTCGACCGTGCTCGCGACCAGTTCGATCCGGCGAAGCGGCTCGCGCTCCGCCCCTCCGGGGGTCGTCAGCAACAGCGCGGCGGCGGCACTCGCCATCGCTGAGGCGCCGAACACCGCCGGGAGCAGCTTTGGCAGCGCCGCCCAAAGAGGGGTGCTCGTCGCCGCAAGCAGCGGGCCGGTATATGTGCTTATCGCCGCACCTGTCAGCGCCGCCGGGATTTGCGCGATCCACGCTGCGCGATCGAGGATGCCGGGTTCCGCCCCGAGATCGCGGCGCAATTGCGCGGCTGCGAGCAACGCGCTGAACGCGCCGAATGTCGTCAACACGTAGCTGCCGATCGACATCGGCGATGTCGGCCGGAAGATTCGCAGCATGTTGTAGAATCGCGTTGGCGTGTGCAGATCGGCGATCAGCAGCCCCGCCCCGACCACCGCTCCGCCGAGCGCGATGTAGCGGCCGTTGCGAACGATCCGGGTATTCATGCCGCCATCGGTCATCTCGGCCACAGTCGCGATGATCTGCGCCGATCCGGCCACTCCGGCCACGAAGATGTAGCCTGAGACCATCCAGCCGTAATGCGTCGGCTTCAATGCCGGCTGGTCGTAATAGGTAGGAATCTCAAATTGTTGATACTGGCTGCCGCTTTCCGTATTCGGCATGCTCCAGCCTGCCGCCGGGAGCCGGGTTCGGTTTCCCACGGATGGCCGGGCCAGGCCGGGCCGTGGCAAAGAATGAGGGGCAACCGCCGGAGGCGTGGCCTGGGTTCTCACGAGCCCTTCCGATTCGAAGCAAAGGCGCCCAGGGCGGCTGCCGTCAGCACCGCCATGATGCCAAGCCCCGCCGCCAGCCCCGGACCGGTGCGCCCGGCCGGCCGGCTCGGCGCGCGCGGCAGGTTGTAGATTTCAGGCGGCGCGGTCAGCAGGAAGAACGCGTTCAGCTCGCGCAATCCCTCGCCGTGACCGGACGCGTCGGCCGGCGCTTCCGGCGTGCCGTAAAGATAGGCAGCGACGGCCCCCTTCTCATGCAGCGAGGCGATCCGCGCGTGCGCGTGCTCATGCAGTTGGGACAACTCGCCGAACTGGATCGAGTCGGTCGGGCATGCCTTGGCGCAAGCCGGCTCCAGCCCGCCTTTCAGCCGATCGTAGCACAGCGTGCATTTGTGCGCCTTCCCGTCCTCCTTCGCGACCTCGACGACACCGAACGGGCAGGCGGGTTCGCAATAGCCGCAGCCGTTGCAGATGTCCTGCTGTACGACGACCGTATCGAACTCGGTGCGGAAGATCGCGCCGGTCGGGCAGGCCTCCAGACACGGGGCCGGCGAGCAATGCTTGCAGACATCGCTCATCATCAGCCAGTGGCTCTGGAACGGCGGCATCTCGGTCGCGCGCCCGCCACCGCCGTCGCCGTCCCGCATGTGCTCGGTAAAATGAACATGCCGCCATGTCAGCGCGCCGAGATCGCCGGTGTTGTCGTAGCTGGTGCCGCGCAAACCGAGATCGTCGGCCGGCAGCAGGTTCCATTCCTTGCAGGCGACCTCGCAGGCCTTGCAGCCGATGCACAATGTCGTATCGGTAAAGAACCCGTAGCGCCGTCCCGGCTCGATGCGGACCCCGGCGGTCAATTCGGCCTCGTCCGGGATCATCCCCGGCAGGAACGAGCTCGCGTAGTCGTGGGCGCGCGGATGGACCGGGTTTGCGGGCATTAGCGTCTGCGTCCCCGTCGCAGGTTGCAGGTCAGCGCCTTGCCCTCGTGCATGCTGGTGTTCGGATCGCCGACGACGCTGGTCAGGATATTGGCGATATCGCCCTTGGCGTATCCCTCCCAGCCGAAATGCCAGAGCAGCCCGATCTGGTGCACGGTGCTCCCGTTGATGCGGAACGGCCGCAGCCGCTCGGTGACGAGCGCCTTCACCCCGACTTCGCCGCGCGCCGTCGACAGCGTCACCCAGTCGAGATTTTCGATCCCGAGCTCGGCCGCCAATTCGGGCGAGATCTCGGCGAAATTCTCCGGCTGCAACTCGGCGAGAACCGCGGTCGTGCGGGTCGGTAAGGCGCCGGAATGGTGCTCGGTGACCCGATACGTCGTCAGCGCATACGGGAAGCGCGGGTCGGCGACAGCGTGGATCGGATTGTCGCTGCGTTCCCAGATCTTCGCCGCCGGGTTTTGCTGCTGGACATAAAGCGGGTTGCGCACCGGCGACTCGACCGGCTCGTAATGCGTCGGCAGCGGCGCGTCCTTGAGCCCCGACGGCGTAAACACCGACAGTTTCCCATCGGCGATCATGATAAACGGGCAGTCGCCGCCGAGCGCCTCCATGCCCTGCGGGTCCGCGGCCCAGTCCGGCCTGTAATGCGGCGGCTTGCCCTGCTCGAAATCGGGCACGTCCGGCCCGGCCCATTTCTCCTGTGCGGCATCCCAGTGCAGCAGCCGCTTCCGCTCCGACCACGGGTTGCCGTCGGGGTCGGCCGAGGCGCGGTTATACATGTTGCGGCGGTTGGCCGGCCAGGCCCAGGCCCAGCCGAGATGCGTGCCGGGACCCTCCGGCCGGTCGGGACAGCGCGAGCGCGCCCGGTTGTCGTCCTCTTTCGGGAAGACGCCGCAGTACAGCCAGGCGCCGCAGGCGGTGCTGCCGTCGTCCTGCAAATCCTGAAAGCTGCCGACCTGCTTGCGGTCGGCGACCGTGTAGCCGTTCATCTCCTTCAGCACGGCCGCGACATCCGGCTCGCCCCTTTCGTCGGCCGCCGGGTAGTCCCAGCTCAGCGCCCGTATCGCTTCGTCCTTCGGGTCGGTGCCGGTCTCATGGAGCCGTTTGAGGCGCAGCCCGAGCTGATAGACGAACCAGCTCTCGGAGCGGCTGTCGCCGGGGGCTTCGACGATCTTGTCGTGCCACTGGACGAGGCGGTGCGTGTTTGTAAAGCTGCCGCTCTTCTCGCCGGCCAGCGCGCCCGGCATCAGAAAGATTTCGGTGGCGATGTCCTTCGGGTCGATTTCGCCGTCCCGGACCGGCAGACCCTTGTACCAGAACGAGGCGGTTTCGCTCTCCTCGGTATCGCGCACAACGAGCCAGTCGAGTTCGGCGAGGCCGCGCTGCACCATACGCGCATTATGCCCGCCGACCGCCGGGTTCTGCCCGATAACCAGCATGCCGCGGATCACGCCGTCGCGGATCGCCAGCGTCATCGGCAGCTGCGAATGATCGCCGACGATCTTTGGCAGCCATTCATAACCCCAGCCATTGGCCGCGGTGGCGCGCTTGCCGTACCACGCCTTCAGCAGGCTGACGGCGTATTTCGGGAAATTGTGCCACCAGCCGGTCGGATTGGTTTCGGTCTCGAGGTACTCGTCGATCGTCTTGTGCGGTCTGAACGCGTTCGGCTGCGGCAGGTAGGTCGGGAGCATATCGTAGAGCGTCGGGATGTCGGTGCTGCCCTGGATGCTGCAATGACCGCGCAGCGCCAGGATACCGCCGCCCGGCCGCCCGACATTGCCGAGCAGCCCTTGCAGGATCGCCGCGGCGCGGACCATCTGGACGCCGTTCGTATGCTGCGTCCAGCCGACCGCGTAGCAGATGGAAGCAGTGCGCTCGCGGCCGGAATTGCGCGCCATGGCTTCGGCGATTTTGATGAATACCTCGCGCGGACAGCCCGTCGTCCGTTCGACCATTTCCGGCGTATAGGCTTTGTAGTGGCGCTTCAGGATCTGGTAGACGCAGTTCGGATGCCGCAGTGTCGGGTCGCTCGGCGGCGGCCCCTGCTGCATGCGCTTGGTTTCCTCGGCGAACGATTCGGTGGTATTGACAAAAGACTCCGCCAGGCTCGCCGGTACGGTTTGGCCCTGATACTGCCAGGAATCATATTTATACGACTGGCTGTCCGGGTCGAACCCGGAAAACAGCCCGTCGAGTTCGCTGGTGTCCCGGAACCGATCATCGATGATCGTCGCCAGGTTCGTGTAGGCAAGCGCGTATTCCTTGAACCACAAATCGTGTTCGAGGATGTAGTTGATGACGCCGCCGAGAAACGCGATATCCGTGCCGGAGCGCACCGGGGCATAGATATCGCACAGCGCCGAACTTCGCGTGAAGCGCGGGTCGGCATGAATGAGGGTCGCGCCGCGCTCCTTTGCCTGCAATGCGAAGCGGAACGCGATCGGGTGGTTCTCCGCCATATTGGACCCCATCACAAGGATGCAGTCCGAATTGGCGAGGTCCCACTGAGCCAGGGTTGCTGCTCCGCGCCCGTACGTAGCACCCAAACTGGGCACCGACGAGCTGTGTCACACTCTGGCCTGGTTTTCGATCCACACCATCCCGAGGCCGCCGCCGAACAGCTTCTTGATCAGATAATTTTCCTCGTTGTCGAGCGTCGCGCCGCCGAGCGCGCCGATCGCCAGCGTGTGGTTGACCGGCGTGCCATCGGGCAGCGCGCTGACAAACGTCTCGTCGCGGCTGCGCTTGATCAGCAGCGCGATGCGGTCCATCGCCCAGTCGAGCGGCCGTTCCTCCCAGCGATCGGAATGCGGCGCGCGGTATTTGACCGTAGTCAGCCGGGTCGGCGAATTTAAGAGGCTCAATGTCGCCGCGCCTTTCGGGCACAGCGTCCCCTGGTTCACGGGGCTGCGCGGATCGCCCTCGATCTGGATCCCCTTGCCGTTCTCGGCGTAGACGAGCATGCTGCACCCGACCGCGCAAAACGGGCAGATGCTGGTGCCGACGGTGTCGGCCTGTTCGAGACGCGGCCGCAGCCTGCGCGACATCGTGCTTTTCGCCGCCGCGCCGTGATGGCTCTCGCCGGCGAGCTGACGCGGCAGCGACCAGTCGCGGACAAATCCGGCGGCGCGCTTGCGCAGGGTCTGCTTCAGCTCCATTGCCCGCTATTCCTCGATCTCAATGCGGTGAGCGACACTCGCGATCACGTGAGGACTGTCGGAATAATCGATCCGCACCCGTGCTCCCGTCGCGGCGAGCGGCGCCAGATCCTGAGGTTCGACCCCGGCCTTGTGCGAGAGGATGAAGGACAACACCCGCCCATCTTCGGCCGCCAGCCGAAAACGCCCCTCCTGGACCGCATGAACGACGCCGTGTACCGAAGGCATGTTGGTGTGGCTCGGCTTGGTTGCAGCTTCAACGGAGAAGTTGACCTGCGGTTCCGGGTCCAGGATTGCGGTTGCACGAAGCCCGACCGATAGCAATCGTCGAGCTGGATCGGTACGAGGTGCGCTCCCCGGTTTTCGCCGGGGCAGGCCTGGACCGGCTGGCACCGGCACATCACGCGGGCGATGCTGGCGCACGCCTGTCTCGTCGTAATGCGCCGCCTCGCGGGCGGGACCGGCAGCGGGCGCGGCAAAGCCATTGGAAAACGACAAACTTCCCTTCAACCCCGGCTGTAGTATTTGGACCGCGTCGCGCGACGGCTGACGCCGGGAGCGATCGATACGAAATCGGCTACAGCGTCAGCCCGCCATCAACGATGATCGTCTGCCCCGTGACCATCGCCGCGCCGGCGCACAGGAAAAAGATCGTCTCGGCGATGTCCTGCGGTGTGCAGGCGCGTTGCAGCGGCGTCCGCTTGATCGATTGCGCCTTGCGGTCGGCCGGCCACTCCCGGTTCCAGGGGCTGTCGACAAACCCCGGCGCGACGGCGTTGACCCGGATCTCGGGCGCCAGCGTGCGGGCGAGGCTGCGCGTCAGGTTGATAACCCCGGCCTTGCTGGTGGCATAGGGGATACTGCTGCCGCTGCCCTGCACCCCCGCGATCGACGCCGTGCTGCAGATCGCACCCCGCGCCTGCCGCAGCGCGCCGACCGCGGCGTGGGTGCAGCGGAACGGGCCGATCAGGTTCGTGTTCAGGATCGACTGCCAGAACTCCTCGGTCAACGCATCGAAATCGGAGAACGGGATCGGCGCCGTCGCCGCCGGGGTGCCGGCGTTCTTGACAAGAAAATCGAGCCGGCCGAGCGCGCCGATCGCATCGGCGACCATGGTTTCGGCCTCTCCGGGACGCGACACGCTCCCAGGGGCGGCCACGACCCTGTGACCCTCGCCTCGCAACCGCTCGACCTGCTGCGGTCCGCGCGGGTCGTCGCGCAGAAAGTTCATCGCGACGGTCGCGCCGCTTCGCGCGAAGATTTCTACGGTCGCGAGCCCGATGCCCGAGGCGCCACCGGTCACAAGCGCAGTCTTTCCGGTAAGATCGGCGGTGATCATCGCAAGAGCCTCCGTTGGCGGGACTTGGCGCCAGGGTGCGTCGTCGGCGCGCCCGCCGCAATCCGATTTCGAGACTGCCGGCCTTCGGCTGGAGGCCGGCGGTCTCGAGTGGCAATGGAATTGGGGACCGCCGGCGTCTCGCCGGTCCGGGCGAAGCTTTGCTCCGCCTGATGCCGGCCGGAGGCCGGCGGTCCAGAGAAGGGCCGTTATTGCCCGAGCCGTTCGAGGATCGCCGGCACGTGCACCTGGTCGCTCTTGTAGTTGCCGGTCAGCACGTACATGACAAGGTTGACCCCGAACCGCATCGCGATCTCGCGCTGCGGCTCGCCGCCGGGCACGGTCGGAAAGGCCGGGCGCCCCTGCTCATCGACTGCCCAGGCGCCGGCCCAGTCGTTGCCGCCGACGATGACGCTGGCGACGCCGTCATTGACCCGGTCCTCCACCTGCTCGACCCAGACCCGGCCGTTGTTCCAGCGGCCGGGAAACTCGTGCAGCAGATAGAACGACTTGGTCAGGACATGATCGGGTGGCACCGGCACCAAGGGCGGGATCTTGATGTCGCCGGCCAGTCGACGCAGTTGCGCCTGCGACGAGGCGGCGCCGCCGAATGTGCCCGGTGTCGCGGAACCGGCGTCGCGCGTATCGAACAGGATCGTGCCGCCGGTTTCGAGATAGCGATTGATGCGTTCGACGGCGCGCGGTGACGGCGGCGTCTGCTCGGCCGTTACCGGCCAATAGAGCAGCGGGAAAAAGATCAGCTCGTCGCCCTCGATATCGACGGCGAGCGGCTCGGCGGTTTCGACCGCGGTGCGGCGGTTGAGCGTCGCGGTCAGCCCGATCAGGCCGGCGCGGCTGACTTCATCGACCGCGCGGTCGCCGGTCCGCACATAGGCAAGGCGCAGTTCGGAGGTCGCGCGGATGACAAACGCGTCGTCGGCCTGCGCCGGGACGGCGACGAGCATGATCGCGGCCAGCAGACCGGCGGCGGTGGCGGCCGGCGCGGCGCGGCGGCGCAGCAAACCGCGCAGTGCATAGGCGATGATCAGGTCGATCAGCACCAGCAGGAATGCGGCCGTCAGCAAGGGTGGGCGCAAATCGACCTCGGCGCTTGTCTGGTCGAAGCGGGCGTGCGGGACCCCGGCCGGCAGCGCCCCGATCGGCGTCAGCTCGGCGATTGCACCGGACAGGTTCAGCGCACGGCGCGAATCGGCGACCCCGTAAAACCCGGGGGGGTGGCGTGGCGACGGCATCGCGGTCGCGATTTCGGCCCCCGAGACCGGTCGCGCCGATGGCGGCGGCGGCTGCAACCGGCCAAACCCGTCGAGCGTCTCCAGCGGCGGCAGCGCCTCGCCGGTCACCGCCGTCACGCCCTGACTCATCCCGACAACCCGGCGCAGCATCTCGACAAACAGCCCGGAGATCGCGAGGTTCGACCATTCGGTATTCGCCGTCGTATGCACCAGCACGGTCCAGCCCTTGCCGATCTTCTCGGCGGTCACCAGCGGTGTTCCGTCGGCCAGCCGCGCCCAGGTCTTGTTCGCCAGCTCGATATCGGGATCGGCCAGCACCTGCCGCGTGACCGTCACATCGGCCGGTATCGCCAGCCCGGCAAACGGACTTTCCGGCGCAAACGAGGCGAGCCGGGCCGGCTGATCCCACGACAGGGCGCCGCCCATCGTGCGGCCGCCGCGACGCAGCCGGACCGGCAGCAGCTTGTCGGCGCGCTCGGCCAAATGGGGTCCGGCAAACCGCAGCAGCACGCCGCCCTTATCGATCCAGTCGCGGATCTCGGCCTCCTCGCGCGGCGAATTCGGGCCGGAATCGGAATAGATCAACAGCGCCAGCTCGCGCTTGAGCAAATCGCCCGCGAGACCGCGGCGGAGTTCGGTGAACGGGGCGAGGGCGCGCTCGATGTAATAGTCCTCGCTGAGCAGCGGCTGACCGACCGTGTTCGGCGGGACCGCGACGCCGACCGGGCGGCGGCGCCAGAGTTCGTCGATCAGCAGCACGCCGCCGACCGATTCCTCGCCTTCGATCTCGACCCGGACGATCCGGTTGCGCAGCTCGGCCGGCATCGGCAGGCGCAGCGCGGCGCGGCTCTCGCCGGGTTCGATCGTCACGGTTTCGCGCCCAAGCAGCGCCCCATCTGCGGCGCTGGCCCGCACCGTGACCGGGCGTGGCAGCGCGGCGGGCAGCGACTGCACGACGACGCCGAATTCCTTTATGCTCCGCTCGCCGACGGTCGAGTCGGGCAGCAGCAGGCGCGGCGCATTGACCTCCTCGGCCGCGACATAGCGCAGCGTGCCGTGCCCGTCGAGAAAAGCGGCGAGATCGGCGGCGGCTCCCTGATCGGCTCGGCTGGCGTCGCCCGGATCGTGCTCGACCCCGTCGCTGATCCATACGGTCGCGGTGCCTTGCGGCAGCGGCATCGCCCGCAGCCGTTCGAGCGCCAGCTTGCGGTCGGCCGGCCAGGGCTTTGGCTGCAACGCCTGCACCGCGGCGCGCGCGTCGCTGGCGCGGACCGGGGCGAGCGGCGGCGCCGGCTCGCCGGACCCGAGCGGCGCGGTCGTCACCAGGATGACGCGGCGATTTTCGCGTTCGGCCTCGGCGAGGATGTCGGTCGCGGCGGTCTGCCGGCGGGCCCAGTCGCGCCCGGACGCCCAGCCGTCATCGATCACGAGGGCCAGCGGTCCGTCTCCGGGGAGCGCCGCTTGCGGATTGAGCAGCGGATGCGCCAGCGCGAGGATGATCAGCGCCGCCACGATCGTGCGCAGCAGGATCAGCCACCACGGTGTGCGCGCCGGTGTTTCCTCGCGCGGGGTCAATCCGAGCAGCAGTCGAATCGCCGGAAACGAGACCCGGCGCGGCGCCGGCGGCGTGACCCGCAGCAGCCACCAGATCACCGGCAGCGCCGCAAGCGCGGTCAGCAGCCACGGCGCGGCGAAGGCGAGCGAACCGAGGGCGAGCATCAGCCTCTATGCCTTTCGGCTCGGGTGACAGCGGCAGACCCCCACCCCAACCCTCCCCCGCCTGCGGGGGAGGGAGTCGATCGGAGCGCTGGCCACGGTCTTGCCTTGTGGACCGGCAGGGAAAGGCCCGTCCTCTTCCTCACCCTCCCCCGCTTGCGGGGGAGGGGAGGGTGGGGGTATTCGGGCGAGGCGGGCCGCCGCACTGTTATTTCCCAGTTCACAGCCGGCGATCCGCCGACAGCGCCGCGTGCAGCGCCAGCAGCGCCAGATGCGGGGCGCGATCGGTGCGGTGATACCCCAGCGTCCAGCCGACCGATCTTACGATGTCGGCGAGACCGTCGCGGTGGCGGCGGAAGCGCCGGGCATAATCCTCGCGCACCCCTTCGACCCGGCTGATCACAACATCCTCGCGTTCCTCGATCCCTTCGAACCGGACCCGGCCGGCGAATGGCAAATCCTCCTCGGCCGGGTCGGTGATTTGCAATAGATGCCCTTTCAGCCCGGCGCCGGCGAATTGCGCGACCGCGGTCTGAACGCGTTCGAGCGGCGCCAGAAAATCCGCGATCAGCACGAGCTGCCCGGCCCGCGGCAGCGGCTCGAACACCGGCAAACCGGGATCGGCTTCCGTAACACCGGTCCGTCGCTCGATCATCTCGACCAGACGGGTCAGCGCGATCCGGCCGGTCATCGGCCCGACGCTGCTGCCGAGCAGGGTCAGCCGCTCGCCGCCGCGCACCAGCAGGCTCGCCAGCGCGACCAGGATCAGCTCGGCGCGGTTGCGCTTGGTCGGCCAGTCGCCGCCGGAGAAATACCCGGCCGAACTGTAGTCCATCGAGGCCGACGGGTCGCGCCACAGCCACACGCTCTGCGCCGCCTCCCATTCGGTCTCGCGGACATAGAGGCGTTGCGACTTGGCGCTCTCGCGCCAGTCGATGCGGGCGGCGGCGTCGCCGGGCTGATACTGGCGGAACTGCCAGAACGCCTCGCCCTGGCCGACCCGGCGCCTGCCGTGCACCCCCTGCGCCACCGTCGCGGCGACCCGCTCGGCGGCGACCAGCAGCGGCGGCAGCGAGGCGGCGCTCTGCTCGGCGCGGATGCGCAGCGGTGCCGGACCACCATCCACGCCGGGGCGGCGGATGCCGAGGGCGGAGATCGTGCGCTCGGAGATCACCGCAGCGGTGCCGCCATTTCATCGATCAGCCGCGCCACCGTGACGCCCTCGGCGCGGCCGGCGAAGCTGACCGCCATGCGGTGCCGCAGCACCGGCGGGGCGAGCGCGACGACATCGTCGATCGACGGCGCGTAGCGTCCGTCGAGCAGCGCGCGGGCGCGGCAGGCGAGCATCAGCGCTTGGCTGGCGCGCGGTCCCGGTCCCCATGCGACAAAGCGGCGCGCTCCCTGCGCCGCCGGGTCGGGGCGCCCGGCCGCAACCAATGTCAGGATCGCCTCGACGACGCTGTCGCCGACCGGGATGCGGCGCACGAGGCGCTGCGCGGCGAGCAGGTCGTCGGCCGTCATCGCCTGTCGCGGCATCTGCTCGGCAAGGCCGGTCGTCGCGATCAGCATCCGGCGCTCGGCGTCGCGGTCCGGGTAATCGACATCGATCTGCAACAGAAAGCGGTCGAGCTGCGCTTCGGGCAGCGGGTAGGTTCCTTCCTGTTCGAGCGGGTTCTGCGTCGCGAGCACGTGAAACGGCCGCGGCAGCGGGTGGTATTGCCCGGCGATCGACACGCGCCCTTCCTGCATCGCCTGCAACAGCGCCGATTGGGTGCGCGGGCTGGCGCGGTTGATCTCGTCGGCCATCAGCACCTGGCAGAATACCGGTCCGGGGATGAAGCGGAACGAGCGCCGCCCGCTCTCGCTTTCTTCGAGCACCTCGGAACCGAGAATATCGGCCGGCATCAGGTCCGGGGTGCACTGGATGCGCTTGTCGTCGAGGCCGAGAACCGCGCCCAGGGTTTCGACGAGCCGCGTCTTCGCGAGACCGGGCACGCCGATCAGCAGCGCGTGTCCGCCCGACAGGATCGTGATCAAGGCTTGCTCGATCACGTCGGTCTGGCCGAAAATTACCTCGCCGATGCGCTCGCGTACGATGGTGAGCCGCTCGCCGAGCGCCTCGATCTCGGCAACGAGGTCGCGCGGCGCGGCGTTGACGGATGTGGTCGAGTTCAAGCTGTCCGTTCCCTTTCTACACGCGCCCGCTTCGGGCGGAACCGTGATGCCGGCTCCGATGGAAACACCGCCGCAAGCGAAAACTTCTCCAACTTCGCCATCCGGTCCGGCTTCGCCCGGCCGGACCAAACGCATTCCGGCCGAATTGCGCGATCTCGACATGCGGATCGCGCATGACGGCACCTGGTACTATCGCGGCTCACCGATAAACCGCCCCGCTCTGGTCAAACTCTTCGCCTCCGTGCTGCGCCGCGAGGACGACGGCAGCTACTGGCTGGTCACGCCGGCGGAGCGCGGCCGGGTCGTCGTCGAGGACGCGCCGTTCATCGCCGTTTCTCTCGACGCCGAGGGTGAGGGCTGCAACCGGCGTCTGATATTCCGAACCAATCTGGACGAGATTGTGGCCGCCGGGCCGGAGCACAAGCTGCGGATCGAGACCGCCGCCGACGGCACCCCGGCGCCCTATATCCTGGTGCGGCCGGGGCTGGAGGCGCGGCTGGCCCGGCCGGCCTTTTACGAGCTGGTCGATCTCGGCGCCGAGGAGACGGTCGACGGCGAGACGAAATTCGGCGTGTGGAGCGACGGTATGTTCTTCGAACTCGGCGATCCGGGCGAGGACATCTGACAATCATCCTTCTTCGTTCTATTGTCGTCTCCACCTGATCGGACGAGGCGGCGATGTCGGCAACAAGCGAACCGAACCATCACGACTACTCCCCGAAAGAAGTCCCCGCGCGGCTCGTACCGTTACCGGACACGGTAAGCCCGCGGATGCAGGCGGTGATCGCGCAGCCATTCGACCGTGCGTTCAATGTTGCGCCGTCCAGCGTCGCCGAATGGAAGGAGCGGGTTGCAAACGCCGCCCGCACGATGCTCGCGGCGCTGCCGAAGCTGCGCGAGTCGCTCGGCGTTGCGGTCGAGCCTGCGAGACTGGCCGGAGTGAGCGCTTTCATCGTCACGCCCGAGACGATCCCGGCGGCAAACCGCAGCCGCGTACTGATGCACCTGCACGGCGGCGCGAGGGTGCTCTATCCCGGCGAGGCCGGAACGCGGGAAGCCGTCCTGATGGCGGGGTTCGCCCGGTACAAGGTGATCTCGGTTGATTACCGCATGCCCCCGGACTTCCCGTTTCCGGCGGCGCTGGACGATGCCGTGAGCGTGTATCGCGAGCTGCTGAAGCAGGCACCCGCGAAGAATATCGGCATTTTCGGCGCCTCGGCCGGCGGCAGTCTGACCTTTACGACGCTGCTGCGCGCCAGGGAAGAAGGCCTTCCGATGCCCGGCGCGATTGCGCCCGGCACCCCGACGGTCGACCTGACCAGGACCGGCGACACGCTGTTCACGAACGCCTTTATCGACAACGTACTGGGCACGCAGGACGGGTTCATTCGGGAAACCGCGCTGCTTTATGCCGCCGGGCGCGACCTGAAGGACCCGCTGCTCTCGCCGATCTACGGCGACATGCGCGGGTTTCCGCCCGCTATCCTGACCAGCGGCACGCGCGACCTGTATCTGTCGAATACCGTACGGATGCACCGCAAGTTGCGGGCCGCCGGCGTCGAAGCGGTCCTGCAGCTTTGGGAAGGACAATCCCATACGCAATACATGACCGACCCGGAGGCTCCGGAAACCCGCGAATACCATGACGAGGTCGCCCGCTTTTTCGACCGGCATTTGGGGCGCGATTAGGCGATGACCCGCACGCGGATCATTGAGCGCCTCTCCGGTCTGAAACCAGGGCTGCGCGGTTTCGGCGGCACCTCCGATCCCGTCGAGGCGGCGGCGTTCCGGCGCGAATTGCAGGATGATCGCGCGCTGAACCCCGGTCTGGTGTCGACGCCGAGCACGGCGCTGCGCCCCGCGGCGGTGCTGGTGCCGCTGATCGATCATCCGCCGGGGCACCGGCACGGCATGACCGTGCTCTTGACGCAGCGCACGGCGCATCTGACCGCGCATGCCGGGCAGATCTCGTTCCCGGGGGGACGCATCGAGACGCAAGACCCTGATCCGGAAAGTGCGGCGCTGCGCGAGACCGAGGAAGAGGTCGGGCTGCCGCGCGACCGGGTCAGGCTGATCGGCCGTCTCGACACCTACCTGACCGGCACCGGGTTCGAGATCACGCCGGTGGTCGGCATCGTGAGCCCGCCCTTTCCGCTCGCGATCGACCCGTTCGAGGTAGCCGAGGCGTTCGAGGTGCCGCTGTCGTACATTCTGGACCGGCGCAATCACCAGCGCGTCGAGCGGCAGTCCGGAGCGCACCGGCGCGTTTTCTACGTATTACCGTATGAGGGCCGCAACATCTGGGGCGCCACCGCCGGCATCCTCGTGAACCTCGCCGAGGTGCTGGCCGAGTAGAGGCATGCTGCGGGTTCTGTTGACGATAGTGCTGCCGCTGCTGTTGCCGACCGCGGTTTATGTGGCGTGGATCGCCGTTACGTCCTGGTCGGAGAACCGAGAGCCGATACGGCTGCAAACGCTGCCGCTGGTCTGGCTGGCGCTTGCCGGCGTGGCGCTGCTTGCCGTGGTTCTGATCACGGTCACGGTGCATTTCGGCGAGCCGGCCGGCGGCAAGTATGTGCCGCCGCGCTATGAGGACGGACGGGTGATCCCGCCGCATATCGAGCCGCTGCTGGGGCAATGATCGGACTACGCCCGCGAGGCATGAGGGGGCGGGCAGCGGCGCCGGTCACGCCAGCATCCGCTCGGCGGTCTCGATGATTTCCCGCCAGGTCTGCGCCAGCAGGTAATCGCCGGCCGCTTCGGCGACCGCGACGTATTCGTGCAGCACCGCGAGACTGGCGACGCCGTAGCGGCCGACAAACTCGCGGGCGGTATCGTCGATAAAATCGTCGTCCACAAAGCCGTCATCTTCCATCGCTGTCTGTACTCTCCGAGGCGGTCTCGCCAGATTCACGGTAATATCGTGCGGCAATCTGTCGCCGAACCTGCGTAAAGGAGCTGCTCCGATGGCCATTCACCTCGACCACACGATCGTCCCGGCGCACGACAAGGTTGCGTCCGCCAGGTTTTTCGCGGGGATCTTTGGACTCGAATACAACGGACCGCACTCGCATTTCGCGCCGGTGCGGGTCAACGAGCAACTAACCCTCGACTTCGACGAGCGCGGCGATTTCAAGCCGCACCATTATGCCTTCATGGTCGGTGATTCCGAGTTCGACGCGATCTTTGCGCGCGTCAAGGAGGCGGGCATTCCCTATGGCAGCGGGCCGCGTTCGCGCACCGATATGCAGATCAACCACCGGCGCGGCGGGCGCGGCTTCTATTTTGACGACCCGAACGGGCATGTGCTCGAAGTGCTGACCGCCTGAGCGGCGCGAAACCCTCTCCCGCACCGCGGGAGAGGGTGGCTCGCCCGGAGCGGGCGAGCCGGGTGAGGGAGCAGCCGCGCGACATGTCCAGATCGCCCCCTCACCCCGACCCTCTCCCTCGATAGGAGAGAGGAGGCATTCTTCCGCCGGCCTTCGCCAAAGCCGTCGCCGCCAGATTGCGGCGCAGCTCGGCATCGTGCTCGGGATGGAGCGTGCCCATCAGACGGTCCCACCACGTAAAATGCGTCGCGTAGTTGCACCGGAAATGGCGGTGGTGCTGGTCGTGATGCGTGACGCCGACCAGCGGGGAGGGGGGGCGGCACCAGATTCCGCCGTGCTCCCAGCCCGAATGCCCGATCACGCCGGTGATCTGGTCGTAGATCTTGTGCGCGAGCAGCACCGCGGGCGCCGCCGGCACCAGAAAATGCGCGACCAGCCAATAGGATTGCAGAAAAAGATTGTCGATCAGACGGTCGCTGTTGTTCGACCAGACCACCGGGGTAATGGTCATGTGGTGCCAGCGGTGCACGCGGCGATACAGGCGCCTGGTGTGGATCAGTCGGTGAAACCAGTAGAACCACGTGTCGAACACGACGAGCGACAGCACGAAGGACAGCGCGACCCCGGCGATGCCCTCAAGCGGCCGCAGCCCCCAGCCGAACTCGGCATAGAGAAAATGCCCGGCGCCGAACATCGCGGCGATCGCGGCGAGCGAGAGAAGGCTCTGGACGCGATCCCGGCGGATCTGCGCCGCCGGTGTCGCGCGGCGCTGGATTTTGGCCGCGGCGATCCGGCGGTTCAGTCGATCGACGGCAAGGCAGCTCAGCAGGTAGGTCGCGGCCAGGATCGTGTAAGTCGCAGCGACGGTCAGCGCCAACGAGATCAGCCGCTCTGCCATCAACAAGACCGTCCGCCGGGTGCGGCGACGAAACGCGCGCCGGTGTCACCCTAGCGAACCGGCGGCGTTTTGCAATCGCCGGCGCCGGGTGCGGCGATCTCCTCCGCCTACGGTGTGTCCGGCGTCCCGACGCGCGCCGAGATCACGCAGATCGCTTTCGGCTCGTCGATGCGCAGAACGATGCTTTCGCTGACGTAAAGGTGATAGTGCACGCCGTCCTGGCTGCTGTATCCGGTCCTGAGATCCTGACCGAGGATCAGCACCCCGGCCCGCGTATCGACCAGCACGCCACCTTCGATCGACGCCTTATAAATGCCGGCCGTGGCCAGCCGGCGCAGATGTTCGATCCCGGCCACATCGGTGCCGGGGAAGAGCAGGAATAGCTTGTTGTAAAGCGCCGGCGCCAGCGCCAGCGCATAGGGGCCATGAAACCCCGCCTCGTCCAGCCGGGTCACCGCATTGATCACGTCGTTCAGCGTCTCGTTCGGCTTTGACCAGTCGCCGCCCTCGATCTGCTGTCTTCCCTCGACGGTCAGCAGCCCGTATACCCCGAAGGCGGGCTGGCCGTAATAGATCAGCTCCTCCTCGCGATCGGCCACGGCTTCGGCTGCGTCCTCCACCGGGCTGAGATCGAGCGGCTGGCCGTTGTCGAGATACGCCGCGACCCGCCTTATGCTGATCCGGAAGCTCTTGCGGATCATCGGCACTTGCATCGCGTGGCCGAGGATCTGGCCGGCTTCGTCCGGTCCGGGCTGGCGGCAGTAATCGTCGTTGCCGATCTCGATGACCGTCAGCCCGAGACCGAACGGGCCTTCGAGGTCGAGAAAGCGCCGTCCGGTCAGCCGATCGCGCGCCGCGCTCGCGGCGGCGTTGTCGATCATTTCCCAGGCATGCTCCGGAAACGGCGCGTATCCGCGGTTGAGCGTATCCATCAGCGCTGTCCTTTCAGCGAACCGAGTGTCGTCCGAGTCGCCGAGCCGGTTCCGCCGCTGCCGCCGCCCTGCTCGACCGCCTTCTCGATACCGGTGATCGGCGCGTCGGTGAACAGATAGGTCTTGAGATGCCCGGCGAAGTCCGAGTTGCGGCGACGGATCCATTCGAGCACCATCGCCGCGTGCTCCATCTCCTCGCGCATATTGTGCAGCAGGATCGCCCGCAGCTGATCGTCCTCGGTGTCGTCGGCGCGCTGCCGATACCAGTCGATTGCTTCGAGTTCCTCCATCAGCGAGGTGATCGCGTAGTGCAGGAGCCGCGCCTCCTGCGACAGCACCTCGCGCGGAACATGCAGGTTCTCGCTCGACATCGCTCCCTCTCCGCCGCTTACCTTGAGATGCGCGACCCGCGCGCCCATCAACGAACGCGATATAGGAAAAAGCGATCCGCCTGCCCAGAGCCGAGAACGAGACGCCGGCCGGAATTAGCGTCGCACGTCCGTCTCGGGTCGCGCCGCGGCGCCGCCGGTCAGCGACCCTTGAAGCGCGGTTTGCGCTTCTCGTTAAAGGAGGAGATGCCCTCGCGGCGGTCCTCGGTCGGGACCATGCGGTTATAGGCCTCGATCTCGAACATCATGCCGCTCGCCAGGTCCATCTGGAGGCCGTAACGGATCGACTGCTTCGCCTGGCGCACCGAGATCGGCGCGTTGTCGGCGATGCGGCGCGCGGTTTCGAGCGTCTCGTCGAGCAATTTCTCGGGAGCGCACAGCCGGTTGACCATGCCCCAGTCATAGGCCTCCCGCGCCGTGAACGGCCGCCCCGTCAGGATGATTTCCTTGGCGCGCCGCTCGCCGACCGCGCGCGGCAGGTTCTGCGTGCCGCCGGCCCCCGGCATGATGCCGAGCGTGACCTCGGTCAGCGCGAAGCGGGCGGTCTCGGCGGCGTAGAGAAAATCGCAGCACAGCGCCAGTTCGCACCCGCCGGCGTAGGCGGCGCCGTTGATCGCCCCGATCACCGGCACCGGACAGCCGATAAAGGCGCGCACCATGCGCTCGAACAGCAGGTGCTGGGCCTGCCACTGTTCGTCGCTCATGCCCTGCCGTTCCTTGAGGTCGCCGCCGGCGCAGAACGCCTTGTCGCCGGCCCCGGTAACAACAATGCAGCGGTGGGACAGCGGGTCGGCGTTGACCTCGTCGAAAAACGCCAAGAGGTCGCGGCCCATCTGCGTGTTCATCGCATTGGCGACCTGCGGCCGGTTCAGGGTTAGCAGCACCAGCCCGTCGCCCCTGTCCTCGACCCGTGCCGTCTCGTAGCTGCGCTCCATCGGTTCCTCCGGCGGGTTCGGCCAACATCAAAGCGGATCGGCGCACCATGCGGCGCGGTTCCCGGCCGCGTCAATCCGGTCGCGCGTCCTTGACAGCCGCCTTCGCGGATGCCGATTTGGGAGGCGGCCGGCATCCAGAGATCGGGGTTCTGTTGGGCCAGTCTTCCGCTATCGTCGCACACCCGCCATTCGGCGAGGCTGACATCCGCCGTTGCCTGCCCGGCGAGATCGAAAAGGGCCGACGGTATTTTCTGCGCGGTGCGGTGTGCGGTCTGCGCGCCGAGGAGGACGGCTCGCGGCTGATCGCGGAGGTGCAGGGGACGCGCGCGACGCCGTACCGCGTCGAGATCGCGATCGAGCATTCCCGGAAGGGCGTCAAGCTCGCCGGGCAATGCAGTTGCCCGGTCGGCTGGAACTGCAAGCATTGCGCCGCCGCGCTGTTGCAGGCCCTCGAGGAGCCGCCCTCCGGACTGGCAGCCACACCCCCCAACCCGCTCGACGGCCCGCTCGCCGCCTGGCTGGCGCAGCTGCCCTCGGCCGCGCTGCAAGAAGCGGAAACGGTCGAGACGCTGGTCTACCGGCTGGACCGCCCGCGCAACACCGGGCGGTCGTTCACGATCGAGGCCCGCATCGTGCGGCCGCTCAAATCGGGCCGCCTCGGCGCCGGGCGCGGTTGCAGTCTCGCCGATCTGCACCAGAGCAGGGCGCGCCATGTCGGGCCGGAGGACCGGCTGATCGCGCGGCTGATGCGCAACTCCTATTGGAGCACCGCGACGCTGCTGCCGGACGATCCGGAGACGCTGGGGCTGCTGATGCAGCGCCTGCTCCAGACGGGGCGCTGCTACTGGCACGAGATTGCCGGCGTGCCGCTGGCGCTCGGGCCGAAGCGGCGCGGCGAATTCGCCTGGCGCCTCGACAACAACGGCAATCAGGCGGTCGAGGCGCGGCTGGCCGAAGGCGCCGGCGAAATCCTGCCCTGCACCGCGCCGTGGTATGTCGATCCCGAGCAGAACCTCGCAGGGCCGATCGATTTCGGCGTGAAGGCGGACATCGCCGCCGCGTTTCTCGCCGCGCCGCCGGTCGCGCCGGACCAGGCCGCGGCCCTGGCCGAGGCGCTGGCGCGGCGTTTTCCCGGCCTCGGTCTGCCGGCGCCGCGGACCGATGTAGCCGAGGAAATCCGCCACGATCCGCCGGTGCCGGTGCTGCGCCTGGCCACCCGCAAGCGAGCCCACCGCTACAGTTTCGGCCCCGGCCGCGGCGACGACCGCATCGACCTCGCCTTTCTCGGTTACGAATATGACGGCCGGATCATCGACCCGGCCGCCGCGCCCCCCGAGCTGCGCCATGTCGTCGACGGGCGGGTCGTCGTGCGGCGGCGCCATTATGCGGCGGAAGCCCGGTTTCAGCGGCGGCTGGCGGAAAGCGGTCTGTTGCCGACCGCCGACTTCGCCAGGGTGAAGGGCGAGGGCAGGCTGCTTGGGTTCAGCTTCGACCACGACCCGGCGGCCTGGGCGGTGTTTGTCTACGGCACCGTGCCGGCATTGGAACAGGACGGCTGGCAGATCGACATAGACCCCGAGTTCCGGCCCCGAATCGTCGCCGGCGACGGCGATTGGAATGCCTTCGTAAGCGAGGGAGGCGGGTGGTGGTTTTCGCTCGATCTCGGTATCGAGATCGACGGCGAGCGGGTTCCGCTGCTGCCGGTGCTGACCTCGCTGCTGCGCCGCGTGCGCGATCTGGAGAATGGGCTCGACGCAATCGCGGTCGGCGATGTCGTGTTCGGCCGGCTCGATGATGGGCGCCATATCGCGCTGCCGCTCGACCGTACCAAGGCGATCCTCGCGACGCTGGTCGAGCTGTTCCACCCCGAAAGTCTGTCGCCGGACGGCACTCTCGGGATCTCGATGGGGGAGGCCGTCGCACTCGCGGAAATCGAGGCGGCGACACGGCTGCGCTGGCTCGGCGGCGAGCGGCTGCGAACCCTGGCCGAAAGACTGCGCGGCTTCTCGGGAGTGCGGACGGTCGCGCCGCCTTCCGGCCTGCGCGCGACCTTGCGCGACTACCAGCTCCAGGGCCTGAGCTGGCTGCAATTCCTGCGCGAATTTGATCTCGGCGGCATCCTCGCCGACGATATGGGCCTGGGAAAAACCGTGCAGACGCTGGCGCATATCCTGGTCGAGAAGCGCGAGGGGCGGCTCGACCGCCCCTGTCTTGTCGTCTGTCCGACCAGCGTCGTGCCGAACTGGCAGGCGGAGGCGGCCCGCTTTGCGCCGGAGCTGCGGGTCCTGTCATTGCACGGGGCCGACCGCCACGGCAGGTTCGCCGATATTCCCGACAGCGATGTCGTGCTGACAACCTACGCGCTGCTGCCGCGCGACGCCGAGCGGCTGCTGCCGGTGCCGTGGCACTTGGCGGTGCTCGACGAGGCGCAGGCGATCAAGAACGCAACCGCAAAGGTGACAGCGCTCGTCTGCCAACTCGATGCGCGGCACCGCCTGTGCCTGACCGGCACGCCGGTCGAAAACCATCTCGGCGAATTGTGGTCGCAATTCGCCTTTCTGACGCCGGGGCTGCTCGGCGATTCGAAGCGTTTTACGCGCGTCTTCCGCACTCCAATCGAAAAGAAAACCGACGGTGAGCGGCGGGCCGTCCTGGCGACGCGGCTGAAACCGTTTCTGCTGCGCCGGACCAAGGACCTCGTCGCCCGCGAGTTGCCGCCGAAAACCGAGATCGTCAGCCCACTCGAACTCTCGGGGCCGCAGCGCGACCTGTACGAAACCGTGCGGCTCGCGATGCACGACAAGGTGCGCCGGGAAATCGCCGCAAAGGGCTTCTCCCGCAGTCGCATCGTGATCCTCGAGGCGCTCTTGAAATTGCGTCAGGTGTGCTGCGACCCGCGCCTCGTAAAGCTCGCGGCGGCGCGCAAGGTCGCCGCCAGCGCCAAGCTTGAACATTTAATGCAGATACTGCCGCCGCTGATCGAGGACGGGCGACGGGTCCTGCTGTTCTCGCAATTCACCAGCATGCTCGATCTGATCGAACCGGAATTGCAACGCGCCGGGATCGATTTTGTCGAGATCCGCGGCGACACGCGCGACCGCGCCGCGCCGGTCAGGCGGTTCCAGAGCGGCAAGGTGCCGCTGTTTCTGATCAGTCTGCGCGCCGGCGGCACCGGCCTCAACCTGACCGCCGCCGACACGGTGATCCACTATGACCCGTGGTGGAACCCGGCGGTCGAGGACCAGGCGACCGACCGCGCCCACCGCATCGGCCAGGACAAGGCCGTGTTCGTCTACAAACTGATTGCGCGCGGCACGGTCGAGGAGCGCATGCTCGACTTGCAGGCGCGCAAGCGGTCGCTTGCCTCGGGCATCTATGGCGACCGGGAGGATGGCGGGCCGATGTTCGACGCCGCCGATCTGGAACGCCTGTTCGAACCGCTCGGGTAGAGCTTTCTATGCGGTCCGCAACCCGAGAAAGTGCTTCATCGGCTCGAAATCGCGATCGGAATGCAGCAGCGTATGGCCGCGCTCGATGCAGAACGTGCCGATGATCAGGTCGATCGTCCTGCGGATCGTGATCCCTTGGCGGCGCAGTTGCCGATAGTTCGCGGCGGCAACAATGGCGAGGTCGGGGTCGAGCAGCGGTGCCATCGCGAATTTTCGCAACGTCGCCTCGACAAAGATGGCTTCGGTTTCACTCCTTAGCCCCTGTAGAACTTCGCATAAGATCAGATCGCCGACCAGGACTTGGCCCTGGGGAATAAAGGCTCGGAGCCGCCGAACACTCGGCGTCGCCGTATTGCGCAGGTGATCGATCCAGACCGAGCTGTCGACCAGGATCACGGCAGGAATCGGCCTTCGCGACTCTTGTCCAGATTTCCTTCCCAATGCACCTTGCCCGCGAGGTCGAGAATATTAGCCTTCTGGACGCGGATCAGCATACGGAGAGCCGCATCGACCACCTCCCGCTTGGTCTTCAAGCCGGTCAAGCGCTGGGCTTCTTCGATGAGCTGGTCATCGATCTCGACATTGGTTCGCATCTTGCGCCGCTATGTGTATCATCTATGCCGACTATACACATGGCGCCGGCTTGGCGCGCCCGCAAGACGGCTGAGAGGGGAGCAAGACCGATGGACACGATCCACGGCACCTGGAACGATTCGCCCGATGCGGTGACGCTGATCGACGCACATCATCATCTGTGGGACTTGTCGCAGCGAAAGCACCCGAACCTGATCGGCGAACCCCGTCACGATTTCTTCATGGGCGACGACAGCACGTTGCGTCGGAATTATTTACCCCCGGACTACAAGCGCGACGCGGCCGGGCACAATGTTCTGACCACTGTGCATTGCGAGGCCGAGTGGGATCGCGCCGACCAACTCGGGGAGACGCGCTGGATTTCGCAAATTCATGAGGAATACGGGTTTCCCGGTGCGATCGTCGCGCATGCCTGGTTCGATACCGACAACGCCGAGGAGATCATCGCGGCGCAGGCCGGGTTTTCGCCGGTGCGCGGCGTCCGCTCGAAACCGGTCACTGCCGCCTCGCCCGATGGGATCACCCCCGGCGCGCGCGGCACGATGCAGGATGAGCGCTGGCTGCGCGGTTTCGCATTGCTCGAAAAATACGGTCTGTCATGGGATCTGCGGGTGCCGTTCTGGCACCTGGGCGAGGCCGCCGCGGTGGCGCGCGCCTTTCCGAATACGGCGATTGTGCTGAACCACACCGGGTTTCCGTGGGATCGCAGCGAGGAGGGGTTGGCCGCTTGGCGACGCGGCATGGAAACCCTGGCGCGCGAGCCGAATGTGCATATCAAAGTGTCGGAATTCGGCCTCAAGGACAGCACCTGGGATTATGAATCGAACCGCCGCGTCGTGCTCGACGCACTCGCGATCTTTGGCCCGGAGCGGGCGATGTTCGCGACCAATTTCCCGGTCGCCGGGCTGCGCATCGGCTACGGTGCGCTGGTTCAGGCGATGAGCCGCATGCTGGCCCATCTGTCGCCGGAACAGCGCGATCGGTTCTTCTGGAAAAACGCAAAGGCGTTCTACCGTCTATAAATTTTGGATTTCCGGAGTGCCGCGCAGCACCTCGCGCAGCGCCCGCCACTGCGCCAGTTTCGCGGCGAAATCGATCCTCGCATAGGCTGGGCTGGTCGAGGGCAGCGCGAGGTAGATCAGGTCCGGGCGGCGCGCGAAATGCCGGTCATAAAGGCGGCGGGCGCCGCCGCCGTTGAACGCGACGGCGCGGATGCCGGGATGCGCGTCGAGCAGCTCAGGGATTGCGTTCGGCGCTTCGGCGCGGATCGTCGAATCGGCGCTGGCCGTGCGCTGGCCGCTGGCGACGACGTCCCACAGCGCGACGCCGCGACCGAGCAGAAAGCGGAGCCGCTCGTCATAACTCGCCGGCATCGAAGCATCGAACAGCGCGAAGACGATCGGCCAGAACAGGTTGCGCGGATGCGCGTAATATTCCTGCCGGCGCAGCGACTCTTCGCCCGGCAACGTGCCGAGCACGAGCACCAGCGAGCGCGCATCGACGACCGGCGGAAAACTCCGCTTTGCTTCCGGTATTTCCGGCACCCCGGTCAGTCGATGTAGCGCCCGAGACGCACCGCGGTCTGGCCCCGCACCAGCCGGCGCGACGGCATGATCAGCACGCAATCGTCATACGGTGTGCGCACCTCGCGGTCGCCGTCGCGGCCGATCAGCGTGCCCTGCTTTTCGAGCACCTCAAGACCGCGGTAATCAGCGGCGAACTCGAAACCGGGACCGGTGATCGTGACCGCCTCGGTGACCTCGATCACGCGCTGGCGCGGGTGCGCGTCGAACTCGTCCTCCCCGAGCGAAGCCAAATCGTCGCGCGTCGCCGCGCCGGTCGCGATCAGAAAGCGCAGCATCACGTCGGTCGCGACCTGCGCCGAGCGGCGCTCCCAATGCTGACCGCATTCGATCAGCAGCGCGGTTCTGCGCGACGCCGGGTCGCCGAACCCGCCGTAGTCGCGCATGCGCGGTCCGGCGGCGTGGCCGGCGTCGCACATGATCAGCTCGGGGATGCCGACCTGCCGGGCCAGCGCACGCGAACGCGGCAAGAGACCGGCCAGCATCAGCGGCGCGGTCGCGTACTGCATCGAATGCAGGTCGAGCAGAAAGTCGGCGCCGTCGACAACCGGCCGCAGCGCGCGGGCGCGCTCCAGCTCGACCGACTGGCGCGGGCCGTCGAGCGTGTCGGGATGCCATAGCCGATTAAAATCCTCGTCGATATAGCGCGAGGCAACGGGGTAACGCGGATCGAACTCGCGATAGGCCGCGACATTATTGAAGGCCAGCGTCAGCCGGCCTTGGCGCGGCCGGATACCGGCGCGGAACAGCTTGTCGAGCGCGATCGCGCCGCAGATCTCGTTGCCATGGGTCAGCGCGCAGACCATGACATGCGGCCCCGGCTCGGCGGCCGTGAACGTCGTGACATAGTCGATCCCGGTATTGCCTTCCCGGTAGGGTTCGATGTCGGGCGGTTTCAGCTCCACCCGGAATGCAAGGTCGGACACAGGACGATCCTGCCAGAAATCACTGAGGCTGCAAGCGCCGCCATTGTGCACGTGTCGGCTCTCGCCGTCATCCGCGTCGATCAGTCGTGCTGCGTCGGGCGAGGTTGTGCCCGGCGTCGTGACAGCGCCGGATGCCGCGGGCGGAGCGCCAACTTTTCCTCGTATGCTTTGGGGAACACCGATAGGATATAATCAAAACTCGCGATCTGTGCTGGTCAGGGCGACCAAGGTTTATGTTGGGGAGGCGCCGGGATGGGCTGCCTTTATCCTCACATCGTCATTGTCGTGACGCTCATCTGCTGCCTCGGTTTGTTAAGCGCTGAAGCCTGCGATGTTGGGCTGCTGCTGGTGGAGAACAGGTCGCCGGCACCAATCGTGGCGTCGGACTATCGTGACGCCGCGAGGAGACGTCGAGTGACGACCTGATTTCAAGCTTGGTCGGACCAAACGACAGGATGGTGATTTGGCGGAGCGGCGGGATTGCGAGTTGAGCATCAGCGTCACGCATGCATCAACCCTGATCGTTATTCCAGTTCAGAACATCTGTGCCAAGAGCAAAGCATCGTCAACTCTACCGGTATCACCGTTCGATGATGAATCTCGATGAGAGGCCTGCTCGGCCGGGTGGCGATGCTCCGTTCAACCGGCGTATCATACTGTTGCTCGACGGAACCTGGAACCAAGATGAAATCGGGGGGAACAGTACGAATATTGTCCGATTGCGTGAACTCATAGCAAACAGCCTGGATCCGCTTGAAGCAGCTCCGACTGCGAAGATGTCGGCCTTGCCGGCATCGCGAGCCGAAACCAACCCCAGGACGTTTGAGGGCCGGGAATACGTCGTATTCTACCAGCGTGGTGTGGGAACGGGTCCCTTCGATCGAGTCCGCGGCGGCGGATTTGGGATCGGCCTCGATACAAACATCCGGCGGGCTTATCGGTTTCTGTCTTTCCACTATTTACCCGGAGATGAAGTATTCATTTTCGGTTTTTCACGAGGTGCCTATACGGCCCGGTCGTTGACCGGGTATCTGGGGTCGGTGGGATTGCTGCGATGCGAGACTTGCACCCCGGAGCGGGAAGCGCTCGCCTGGTCGTTTTACCGGACACCGCCCAGCGATCGCCTCCCCGGCATCTGGAAGGGGCTCGAGCCTCACGTGCATCCTCGCGGGATGCTCCGGATCGCCTGTCTGGGTTTGTTCGATACCGTCGGTGCGTTAGGCGTCCCGTTAGAAGGTTTTCGGAGGCTGAACCGGCAGAATTTCGAGTTTCATGACGTCGAACTCTCCTCCCTGGTGGATATTGCCTTGCACGCGCTGGCAACGGATGAGCACCGGCGACCGTTCGAGGCAAGTCTTTGGCGTCGGAACAAGTTCAAGCGGACCTCCGCAATCGTCGAGCAGGTCTGGTTTCCAGGAGTGCATGCCGATATCGGGGGCGGATACCTCAACCATGCCGGGCGGAACGGTGCGCCGGACTGCGCTCTTGACGATCTCTCGCTGGATTGGATGATCAAGCGGGTATGCGAGCACTTCCCCGATTTTCCAATCGCCAGGCAGATATGGCCAAGTCTGCCCGAGACGGCGAAGCTGGGCCCTCGACACGATTCGCGCAGTTGGACATACAAGCTGTGGCGGAAGGCGATCCGCTCGATCGGCAACATGTCAATCCCGCCGGCCCTGCTTACGACCAGAGACCTCGGTGTCGGCTTCGATCCGCATGCGAGGGCCGTGAACGAATCCATCCACATCAGCACCCTCCAGCTGTTGGGAACGCAGACAAGGATTGAGAACCGCACAGAGTTTTATGCCCCGCCGAATCTGGTTTCCGTTCTGGACGAGCTGGAACAGCTCTATAAGGAAAGACCGGCGACTGTCGCGGCCGACACGCTCACGGTAACGGGGGCGGATGGCGAGGCAGTGCAGCCGCAATCTGCGCACGCGCCCCGCGTCTATGCCGAAGTGACTGGGGCAATCGAGAGGCTGGAGCGCGCAGCGCCCGATCTCGCAAGGAGAATGCGGTCCGGCGCGTCCGCGTGACGCGACGGAGAAGCTGCGGGCCGGTCAACGATCACCGAGCCATCGCGCGCGGCCCGTTTCGGGAGAGTGTTGCGGCGCCGTCAGCGGGCAAGGTCGGCCATCAGCGAAAACGCGGCGGGGTTGTCGCCTTTCTGGCCGCGATAGACCTGCAAATTCTCCAGCACGCGCTTCACATAGATGCGCGTCTCGGTAAACGGGATCATCTCGATCCAATCGACCATTGTCAGATCGTGCCCGCGCGGGTCGCCGAACTCGCGCAGCCATTGCCGCACCCGGCCGGGTCCGGCGTTGTACGCAGCGATCGCGAGCGGGTACGAGCCGCCGAAATCGTCGATCATTGATTCGATGTACGAGCGCCCGAGCATCATGTTGTAGATCCCGTCGCTGCTGAGCCGCGCCAGTGAATACGGCAGGTCCAGCTGCTTGGCGACCTGAGCGGCGGTGGCCGGCATCAGCTGCATCAGCCCGCGGGCTCCGACCGTACTCTGGGCGTCGAGTGCAAACGCGCTTTCCTGCCGGACAATCGCGAGCACCAGCGGGCGCTCGGCGCTGCCGCCGGTCGGCACCGTCGTCACCGGATAACCGCGCACCAGCAGCGGCATGCCGGCTTGCATCGCCCACCGCGCAACCGCAATTGCCAGATCCGGCCGGCCGTGCGATTCGGCGACCGCGGCCAGCATCGCGAACTCCACCGGCCTTGTCGCCGTCTCGGCGAGTGCCGACAGGAAATTGGCGGCGCGTGCCCGGTCCCCTGCCGCCAGGAACAGCCGCGCGGCGCGGACCATCTCCCGATCCTCGAACCGGGCCTTTTCGGTATCGGTCGGCTGCGGTTCCGGCGTCGGCCGCGGCGGTGCGTCATTGCCGAGCTCGTGCGCCGAGAGCTGACCGTAGAATGTTGTCGTATGCTCCGTGCCGACCGCGTACCACTTCGCCGCCAGATCGGAATTACCCGACGCCGCGGCGGCACGTCCCGCCCAGAAGGCGGCTCGGCCCTTGACGTCGGGATTTGTCGTGCGGCCGATAATGCGGGCGAAATGATCGAACGCGACCGCCGGTTCCTTGCGAAAGCGCAGCGCGATATAGCCGGCGAGGAACTGCGCCTCGGTATATTCGTCGTCGCTGTCCGGTCTGTCCTGCGCTGCCAGGCGGTAGGCGGTTCCGGTGTTGCTGGTCCGCATCAGGCGGCGGGCCAGGATCAGCCGCTCCTCCCAGTACGGCGCCGAATGCCCCGCGGCGCTGATCCCCAGCAGCATCTCGGCCGCGGTTTCATTCTTCTCCTTCTTGCGGTGGAGGCGCGCCTGCTCGAACACGATCCCCGGATGCTTGCGCAGCTCGTCCGGGAGTTTCGCGACGAGCTTGGCGGCGCTCGACGAATCGGCGGCCAGCGCGAGGCGGGCTTCGGCCAGGGCGCGATGGACCGGGGGGACCAGCTTGAGCATGCGCCGGGCGGCGTCCGCCTGCCCCTCCCACAACAACCGGTCCAGCCGCTTCTCGTGGTCGTCCTGCCGCAGCTTCCCGTCGTGGCGCGACAGCAGACCGCGCTCGTCGGCGGCGTTGAAATTTTCTTCGATCCACGCCTTGCGCAGCGCTTCCGTGCCGGTCTCGACCTCGCCGCGATTGATCATCAGCTCGGCGGCGCGCGCCTTGCCGAAGCCGCTGGTCGGCGGGTGCTTGCGGAACCACGAAGCGGCGGTGTCGTCGCTCTCGCCGGCGAGCGCAAGTTCGGCGCGGGTCCGCAGCCTCTTGCGCGACGGCCAGTCCGGGTTCTGCTCGATAAAGGCGGCGATGTCGGCAAATCTGTCGTCGGCCGTACCGCGCGTATAGTCGAGCCAGCGAACCAGCTTCGACGCCAGCGGGTCCTTGCTTTGCCCGGCCAGGGCGTAGGCCTTGGTCCAGTCGCCGTTGCGCGCGCTGGCGAGCGCCGCCGCCGTGGCACCGTCGGCGGCGGTATCGGCGCGAGAAGTCGCGCCGAGCACCGCAATACTGCACAGCAGGGCAAAGCACAGCCGAGAGAGCGAATGCAAAACCGGCTCCTCCGAGGCGGAAAGGTGGCGAGTGCCTCTCGTGTACGGGGATTGGTCGCCTGATGCAAGTTGATACTGTAACGTTCTGTAACACTTTATGCGGCAGCGAACCGCAACCGGCCAGCGATTGGCGGTGTTGATGGCAGGTGCGGCGGGGTCTATCGTGCAGGTCTTCTTTTATGACGGTCGGGCCGCGTCCGCAGTCGGGAGGTATCGATGTTCAAGGGGTCGCTCGTCGCATTGATCACCCCGTTCCGCGATGGTGCGGTCGATGAAACCGCCTTTCAGGAACATGTCGCTTGGCAGCTCGGACAAGGAACCCACGGTCTCGTGCCGATCGGCACGACCGGTGAGTGTCCGGCGCTTGAGGAAGAGGAGCAGGAGCGCCTGATCGCGCTGACCGTCGAGGTCGCCCAGGGGCGGGCGCCGGTCATCGCCGGCACCGGCTTCAACTCGACGGCGCATACGATCCACGCGACCGAGGTGGCGAAAAAGGCCGGGGCCGACGCGGCGCTGATCGTCTGCCCCTATTACAACAAGCCGACGCAGGAAGGGCTGTATCAGCACTTCAAGGCGGTGCACGATGCGGTCGATCTGCCGATCGTGATCTACAACATTCCGGGACGCAGCGTCGTCGATATGAGCAACGCGACGATGGCCCGGCTCGCCAAGCTGCCCAACATCGTCGGGGTCAAGGACGCGACCAACGATCTGGCGCGGCCGCTGAAAATGCGGGTCGAGATTGGCGACAAGTTCTGCCTGCTGTCGGGCGAGGACGCGACCGCGGTCGCCTATCTCGCGCAGGGCGGCGATGGCGTCATCTCGGTGACAGCCAATGTCGCGCCGCGCCTGTGCGCCGAAATGCACGAGGCGTGGCAGAGGGGCGATGTCGCGACGGTGCGCAAGATCAACGAGCGGCTGATCCCGCTGCACGATGCGCTGTTCGCCGAAACCAGCCCGGCGCCGGTCAAGTACGCCGCCTCGCTGCTCGGCCGCTGCACCGCCGAGGTGCGCCAGCCGCTGTGGCAGACCACGCCGGAGACGCAGGAGAAGGTAACGCGGGCGATGCGCGGCGCCGGGCTGATCAACTGACTGATCGGCTATCGAACCCCTCTCCCGCAATGCGGGAGAGGGTGCCGAGCGCAGCGAGGCGGGTGAGGGTCTCGCGACCGGAAAGCCCCTCACCCTCCCCGCACCTTGGGCACGGGCCCCTCCCTCTCCCGCATTGCGGGAGAGGGAGGGGCGATAAAGCAGGAATGCTGATGCGTGCGACCGACCGTTACGCGGCGTTGAACCGGCGCGCGCGGCACGACTATCTGATAGAGGACACTGTCGAGGCCGGGCTGGTTCTGCACGGGACCGAGGTCAAATCGTTGCGCAAGGGCGGTGCGAGCATCGCCGAATCCTATGCCGACGAGCAGGGCGGCGAGCTTTACCTCGTCAACGCCAATATCCCCGAATACAAGGCCTCGGCGCATTTCAACCATCAGCCGACCCGGCCCCGCAAACTGCTGCTGCACCGCAAGCAGGTGAACCGCCTGCTCGGGGCGATCAAGCGCGAGGGCGTCACGGTCGTGCCGCTGGCGATCTATTTCAACGAGCGCGGCCGCGCCAAGGTCGAGCTGGGTCTCGCTCACGGCAAGCGCAAGGCCGACAAGCGCCAGGCCGAACGCGACCGCGACTGGCAGAGAAGCCGCGCCCGCCTGATGCGCTCGCGCGATCTGTAGGGCGCGCGCGGGTTGGTGCTTCCGTAGGAGGGGCTGAGCCCGGCAGAGCCGGGAGAAGCCCATGCGGTCGTCCGGCGGCGAGATGATGGGTTCGCTGTGCTCAGCCCATCCTACAATTGCGCCGGGGATGAAGGCGGTTCGCGGGACGCGGGCAAACCGAGCCGCTCGGCCAGATTGGCTATCACTGTCTCGAACATTTGTGGGGTCAGAACGCCGGTATTCGTGTTCAGCCGCGAGCAGTGATAGCTGTCGGCCAGCAATGTACCATCCGGTAATTTGCGCAGCGCGCCATGCGCGAATTTGCAGCGCGCCCGTTTCAGACCCTTGGCCGCGAGCACCGCGTCGTGCGCGATCACGCCGAGCGCCAGGATTGCCCGGAGGCGCGGCAAGACCGCCAGCTCGGATGCGAGAAAACGATTGCACGTGGCGATTTCGGTGCGTTCCGGCTTGTTCTGCGGCGGCACGCAGCGCACCGCGTTGGCGATGCGGGCGCGGCAAAGGTCGAGACCGTCCGCGATATCGGCGCCATACTCCCCGGTCGCGAAGCCCGATTTGAGCAGCGTGCGGTAGAGCAGTTCGCCGGCATAGTCGCCGGTGAACGGGCGTCCGGTGCGGTTCGCGCCGCGCAGCCCCGGCGCCAGCCCGACGATCAGCAGTTCCGCGTCGGGGTCGCCGAACGACGGCACCGGCGCGTTGAACCAGTCCGGATGCGCCGCCCGCTGCGCTGCGCGGAACGCGGCGAGGCGCGGACATAGCGGGCAATCGGCCGGCGGGAATTCGGCGGCCGGCATTCCCGGCGCTGCCGGAGCCGGCAATTCAGGCGATCTCGACCGGCTCGACCCGTCTGTCCGGGCTTGCCGGCCGGGTCTCGTCACGCGGGTGGTGATTGCGCATGATGCTGGGCGCCAGATCCTGCAGCTCGATAAAGCTGTCGGCTTGGCGGCGCAGATCGTCCGAGACCATCGGGGGCGAGGAGCGGATCGTCGAGGCGACCGTCACACGCACGCCGCGCCGCTGCACGGCCTCGACCAGCCGGCGGAAATCGCCGTCTCCCGAGAACAGCACGGCATGATCCATATGCGGCGCCATTTCGAGCATGTCGATCGCCAGCTCGATATCCATGTTGCCCTTGATGCGGCGCCTTCCCATCGAGTCGATGAACTCCTTGGTCGGCTTGGTGACCATTGTGTAGCCGTTGTAATCGAGCCAGTCGACCAGCGGTCGAATTGGCGAGTATTCCTGGTCTTCGAGCAGCGCCGTATAGTAGAACGCTCGGATCAGCCGCCCCTTCGAGCGGAACAGGTCGAGCAGCCGCTTGTAATCTATGTCGAATTGCAGGCTGCGGGCGGCAGAATAGAGATTGGCGCCGTCAATGAATATCGCAATACGTTCTTCAGGATAGAAGATCATGGTTACTCCGATCAAATCGAAATTTCTCGATATTGTCATGTGCGCGACATTTTCCGTCAAGCGCGCCGCAGTGGCGGGACCGGTCCGGTGATCCTGATCGGCATCGGCAGCAATCTGGCCGCCGCCGGATTCGCGTCGCCGCTGGCCACCGCGGAGGCTTCGGTAATGCGGCTGGCGAGCGTCGGGATCGAAGTCCGGCACCGCTCCCGCTGGTATACGTCGCAACCCGTGCCGGCATCGGACCAGCCCTGGTATGTAAACGGGGTCGCGGCAATCGAAGCGGCGCTCGCGCCGATGGCGCTGCTGGAGGCGCTGTTCGCGGTCGAGGCCGGGTTCGCGCGCCGCCGCAGCGTGCCGAACGCCGCCCGCACGCTCGATCTCGACCTGCTTGACTATGACGGGAGGCAATGCGTCGGCGAGCGCCTCGTATTGCCGCACCCACGGCTGCACGAGCGCCGCTTTGTGCTCGTCCCGCTGGCTGAAATCGCGCCGCAATGGCGCCATCCGCGATTGGGGAAAACCGTCGCCGAGCTGCTTGCCGCTCTGCCGCCGGAGCAGCAGCCGGTACACGCCCTGGCCGATCCGGCCCGCCCGCAAGATCTCCCGCCGGGTTGCCCGCCGGGTTGATTGTGGTTGACCCGGCGGACCGATATAAGGCCGCGCCGGCGCGCTGCGCCACTGCTTGCGGAGCAAGTTCCCGATGAGCGATCCGTCAGTCGCCGCGCGCGACGAAGCCCGCTACAACATGGTCGATAACCAGCTGCGCGCCAACAAGGTGCACGACGATCGGGTGCTCGACGCCTTTCTGCGGCTCCAGCGGGAGCTGTTTGTGCCGCCCGAGCTGCGCGGCGTTGCCTATATCGACGAGGACCTGCCGGTGGCGCCCGATATGGCGCCCGGGCGCTATCTGATGGAGCCGATGGTGGCGGCGCGGCTGCTGCAGGCGCTCGCCGTGCAGCCGAAAGATGCCGCGCTGGTCGTCGGCGCCGGGGTCGGCTACGAGGCCGCCGCGCTGGGGCTGCTGGCGCGCAGCGTCGTCGCGCTTGAAGAAAACCCCGAACTCGCCCGGATCGGCCGATCCGCCCTGGTCGATCACCGAATCGCCTCGGTCGCCTATGTCGAGGCGCCGCTCAAGGGCGGGCACCGCGCGCGCGCGCCCTACGACGCAATCCTGTTCTGCGGTTCGGTGGCCTTTGTTCCGGACGAGATAAGCTCTCAACTAACCGGGGGCGGGCGCATCGGCGTGGTTCTGCGGATACCCGGATCCGTCGGTCGGGCCACCCTGATAACACGGACTGGTGCGGTACTCGCGCAACGGGTTATATTCGATGCCGCCACGCCGCTACTTCCGGGTTTTGAAGCGGAGCCCGGGTTCGTGTTCTGAGGGGGCAGATGCCGCAGCCGAAGGGAGGGCCGACACGCGGTCGGCGGCCGTGGGGGCTGGCCGCACGAGGCCTGGGCGTGGCCGCCGCCCTGCTGGTCGCCGGAAGCACCGCAGCGGCGCAGACATTGACCGAGGCCCTGGCCTATGCCTACCGGAACAACCCCCAGCTGCTGGCGCAACGCGCGGCGCTGCGCGCTACCGACGAGGAGGTCCCGGTAGCGCTTTCCGGGTGGCGGCCAACCGTGACCATTACCGGCCAGACCGGGTTCAACCGCGCGGGTCAGACCACGACCAGCACGCTGACCGGGATCGAGACCACGCGAACCGACAGCTTTATCAACCGCTCGGTGCTGCTCGAAGCGGAACAGCCGATCTATCGCGGCGGTCGCACCGAAGCGGCGACCCGGCGGGCGATCAATACCGTGCAGGCCGCCCGCGCGGAGACCCTTTCGGTCGAGACCGAGGTCTTCACCGCCGTGGTAAGGGCATTTCTCGATGTCGTGCGCGACCAGAACCTGGTCGAGGTCGCCCGCCACAACGAGCAGGTCCTGCGTCGGCAGCTGGAGGCGACGCAGGACCGGTTCCGGGTCGGCGAGGTGACCCGGACCGACGTAGCGCAGGCCGAGGCGGCTCTGGCGCAGGCGATCGCGCAGCGGATCACCGCCGAGGGCAATCTCGAAACCAGCCGGTCGCTGTACACCCGAGCGGTCGGACATCCGCCGGAGCGGCTCGTCATGCCCGCCGAGCGTCCGGCTCTGCCGGCTACGCGCGAGGAAGCGCTCGCTCTCGCCGCGACCAACAATTTCGATGTGATCTCGGCGATGTTCACCGAAGCCGCCGCGCGCGACAATGTCGATCTGATCCGCGGCCAGCTGCTGCCGCAGGTCTCGATTACCGGCAGCATCGGGCGCAACATCTCGCCGACGATCGCGACGAGCGGCTCGCGTACCGATACCGCGGCGGTGGTCGCTCGCGTGACCGTGCCGCTTTATGAAGCGGGCAGCATTTATGCGCAGACGAGACAGGCGCAGCAGACAGTCGGGCAGCGGCGCAGTCAGATCGACATCGCGCGCCGCACCGCCGTGCAGATCGCGACGCAAAGCTGGGAGACGCTGCAAACCGCGCGCGCCGCGATCGCGTCGTTTATCACCGCGGTGCGGGCGGCCCAGATCGCGCTGGAGGGGACGCAGCAGGAAGCGCTGGTCGGCTCGCGCACGGTGCTCGACGTGCTGCTCGCCGAACAGCAATTGTTCACGGCGCAGTCAAACCTGGTCGGGGCGCAGCACGACGCCGCGCTCGCGGAGTACACGCTGGTCGCGGCGATCGGCCGCCTGATCGCGCCGGCCTTGAAGCTGCCGGTGGAACTCTACAACATGGAGCACCACTACAAGCTGGTCAAGGGCAAATGGTTCGGCTTCGGCGGCGGGTTGAAGGAGTGACCGAGGGCATCAAGCTGGCGCATTCCGGCGGAGTTGCGTAGCTTGGCGGACCGGGTAGTCGGTCACGGGTGCGAGCGATGTCGGATGCCAAGTCTCCGCAGAATCTCTCGATGGATGAGATTCTCGCGACAATACGGCGCATCATCGCCGAAGACGAGCAGTCGAGCGGCGCTACGGCACGCGGCGTTCCCGCTCCTGTGTCGAACGAGCGCGTCGCCGGGCTGGGCGAGACGGCGCCAGCCCCCGCGGAGGAGGCCGATGCGAACAGTGTCCTCGATCTGACGGACGCCTTGAACGAGGACGGCAGCGTGCGTCGCCTCGTGCCGCTCGGGACCGCGCCCGGTGTGCCCGAGCCGGAACCCGCGCCGCCGACATCGCCACCGGACCCGGCGCGCGCGCCGCTTTTCGCCGAAAAAGCCGCCGAAACGATGGAAGTCGAGGCGAAGCCCGCCGATGCGAGCGCGAAGACCGAGCGTACGGTCGATCCCGGCCCGGTCGCGCCGTCGTCCGGCGCGACCGACGAGCGGCTGCTCTCGGAGGTCGCCGCCTTGGCTGCCGCGACCGCGTTCGGCCGTCTCGCCTCGGTCCCGCGCGTCCGGCGCGAGCCGCCGCGGGTCGGCGATCGCCCGCTCGACGAGATCGTCCGCGAATTGCTGCGCCCGCTGCTGCGGACCTGGCTCGACGAAAACCTGCCCGGTATTGTCGAGCGGCTGGTTCAGGAGGAAATCGCGCGGATTTCGACGCGCTCCGTGCCGGGCTGAGCCGGCCCGCCGGCAATCGGCGAGGTATCGCCGGATGATTCCGAGCGTTTGAACTCGATCACTATTCGCAACGGCCCCTATTCGCAACGGACTGACAGCGCGATGCTGGACAAGACTTATCGCCCGGAAACCGTGGAAACGCGGCAATACGAAGCCTGGGAGCGCGCCGGCGCGTTTACCGCCGATCCGACCGGCAACAAGCGGCCCTACACGATCATGCTGCCGCCGCCGAACGTGACCGGCAGCCTGCACATGGGACATGCGCTCAGCTACACGTTGCAAGATGTCCTGATACGGTTCGAGCGGATGCGCGGCCGCGACGCGCTGTGGCAGCCCGGCACCGATCACGCCGGCATCGCGACCGAGATCGTCGTCGCGAACCAGCTCGCCGCAGAGGGCAAGACCCGGGCCGATCTCGGGCGGCAGGGGTTTATCGATCGCGTCTGGACGTGGAAGGCGGAGTCGGGCGGCACGATCACGCGCCAGTTGCGCCGGCTCGGCGCCTCGCTCGACTGGAGCCGCGACCGCTTCACGATGGACCCCGGCCTGTCGGCGGCGGTGCGCCGGGTATTCGTGACGTTGTACCGCGAGGGGTTGATCTATCGCGACAAGCGTCTCGTCAACTGGGACCCGGTGATGCACACTGTCATCTCCGACCTCGAAGTGGACAACCGCGAGACGCGCGGCAAACTGTGGCACATCCGCTATCCGATCGAGGGAGAACCGGGCCGCTTCATAGTCGTCGCGACGACAAGACCGGAGACGATGCTCGGCGATACCGGGGTCGCGGTGCATCCCGACGACCCGCGCCACACCGATCTCATCGGCAAGACGGTGCTTCTGCCGCTGGTCGGACGGTTGATCCCGATCGTCGCCGACACCTATGCCGACCCGGAGAAGGGCAGCGGCGCGGTCAAGATCACCCCGGCGCACGATTTCAACGATTTCGAGGTCGGCCGCCAGCACGGTCTCGAAGCAATCAACATCTTCGACCGCGACGCGCATCTCAATGAGGCAGTCCCCGAGAAATATCGGGGGCTGGAGCGCTTCGCGGCACGGAAAGAAGTGCTCGCCGATCTCGAGGCCGAGGGGCTGATCGAGAAGGTCGAGGACCAGGTGCTGATGGTGCCGCACCACGACCGCTCCGGCGAGATCATCGAGCCGTGGCTGACCGATCAGTGGTTCTGCAACGCCGCCGCGCTTGCCGGTCCGGCGATCGAGGCCGTCGAGCGCGGCCGCACGCAATTCGTGCCGCGGCAGTGGGAGAACACGTTTTTCGAGTGGATGCGCAACATCCAGCCCTGGTGCATCTCCCGCCAGCTCTGGTGGGGGCACCAGATCCCGGCGTGGTACGACTCGGAGGGCAATGTCTTTGTCGCCGAGACCGAGGCGGAAGCCGCCAGTAAAGCGGCCGCGCATCACGGGCAGGCTGTCGCGCTGACGCAGGAAGACGATGTTCTCGACACGTGGTTCTCGTCGGCGCTGTGGCCGTTTTCGACCTTGGGCTGGCCCGAGCAGACGCCGGAGCTGAAGCGCTACTACCCCGGCGACGTGCTCGTCACCGGGTTCGACATCATCTTTTTCTGGGTCGCGCGCATGATGATGCAGGGGCTGCATTTCATGGGCGACGTGCCGTTCCGCACGGTCTACATCCACGCGCTGGTGCGCGACGAGCGCGGCCAGAAAATGTCGAAGTCGCGCGGCAACATCATCGACCCGCTCGATCTGATCGACCGCTACGGCTGCGACGCGCTGCGCTTCACGCTGGCGGCGCTGGCCTCGCCGGGCCGCGACATCAAGCTGGCCGAAGGCCGTGTCGAAAGCTCGCGCAACTTCGCGACAAAATTGTGGAACGCGGCGCGCTACGCCGAGATGAGCGGCTGCGCGCTGGTTCCGGAGTTCGACCCGCGGGATTGCCGGCTGACCGTCAACCGCTGGGTCGCCGGCGCGACGCGCGATTGCGCGACGGCGGTGACGACCGCGCTCGAAACCTTTCGCTTCGACGAGGCGGCGCACCATCTTTACCATTTCGCGTGGGGCAATTTCTGCGACTGGTATCTCGAATTCACCAAGCCGATCCTGCAAGCCGACGATCCGAAGGCGCGCGAAGAGACGCAGGCGACGACGGCCTGGGTGCTGCAACAACTGGTTCACCTGCTGCACCCGGTCATGCCGTTCATCACTGAGGAGTTGTGGCGTCAACTGGCCGGCGAGCAGGCGGGCATGCTGATCCGCGCCGAATGGCCCGATTTGCCGCCCGAGCTGCACGATCCGCAGGCCGCTTCCGAGATGGATTGGGTCGTCGCCGCGATCACCGCAATCCGCGCGATCCGCACCGAGGTTAACGTGCCGGCCGCGTCGCGTCTGCCGCTTCTGGTCAAGGACGCCGATGCCGCCGCGATGGAGCGGCTCGAACACCATCGCGAGCCCATCCAGCGCCTCGCTCGCATCGAACACATCGAGCCGGTCGAGACCGTGCCCGAGGGCGGTATCGCGGCGGTCGTCGAAGGTGCGACACTGGTCCTGCGGGTCGGCGACGTGATCGATCTGACAAAGGAAAAGGCGCGGCTAGCGAAGGAAATCGGCCGGCTCGATGCCGATCTGAAGAAATTCGCGCAGAAGCTCGGCAATCCGGCCTTTCTTGCCAAGGCCAAGCCCGAGGTGATCGAGGAGCAGCGCGAGCGCCAAACCGATGCGCGCCGCGACCGCGACCGACTGCAAGCCGTCTACGACCGTATCGCCGCCGGGTGAGGCTCCGGCCGGCGAGTACCGGGCATCGGACCGCCGGCGTCTCGCCGGTATGGTATCGGACCGCCGGCGTCTCGCCGGCCCGGGCGAAGCTTTGCTTCGCCTGATACCGGCCGGAGACCGGCGGTCCGCGTTCTCACCGCCCGCCGCACGGCAGCGGCGTGCGCACCGGCACCAGCGGCATCTCCCGCAGGACAAAGGCGGCATGCCGCCGCGCCGCGGGGCCTGGGTTTCGCACCGAGCGGTCGAGCGGGTCCGGCAGCACGGCGGTAAGACGCGCCGCCTCGCGCGCATTCAGCGCTGCGGCCGGCTTGTCGAAATGGTGCCGCGCGGCGGCCTCGGCGCCGTAGATGCCGGGGCCCAGTTCGACAATGTTGAGATAGATTTCGACAATGCGCCGCTTGCTCCAGGACAGCTCGATCAGCGCGGTGAACCAGACTTCCAGCCCCTTGCGCAGCCAGTCGCGTCCGGGCCACAGAAACAGGTTTTTCGCGGTCTGCATCGAGATCGTGCTGGCGCCGAGCAGCCGTCCCCTGCCGCGCTGATAGCGCTCCCAGGCCGCCTCGATCGCGTCCCAATCGAAACCGTAATGCCGGCAGAACCTTGCATCCTCGCCGGCGATCACGGCGCGCACCAGATGCGGCGAGATTTCTTCCAATGGGCGCCAGGTTTTTGTCATCCCGTAACCCTGCACGGCCCGCAGCAGCATCAGCGGCGTCGCCGGAGGCGGCAGAACACGATAGAGCACCACCGCCGCGACCGAGCCGGCCAGCAGCAATCCAGCGAGCAGAAGCAAGAAACGGACAAGCCGCAGCATCAGCGATTTCCGGCGGGATGGAGGCGGGAAGGCGGCGGCCGGACCCGCTTCCGCATCGGGTCGATCGGTTGCTCTGCGAAGGCGCATGGGGCGATGACGCCGTTACATGGGGGCCGTTATGTTCCCGCTGCGTCCGGAATCGGGTGCGCGGCGGTTGCAGGTTGCGGGGCGGACGGGCTAAGACCCTGCGAGTTTCAGCCGAAGGAGACAAGCCCGTGGCGCGCGGAGCCGACCAGCACCAGAACCCGCAATCCGACATCCAGATCGCCCAGGCGGCGACGATGCGCCCGATCGGCGAGATCGCCGACAGGCTCGGGATTCCCGACGAGGCCGTGTCGCCCTACGGCCGTTACAAGGCGAAAATCGGTCTGGATTACATCGAGACGCTAAAAGACCGGCCAAACGGCAAGCTGATCCTTGTCACCGCGATCACGCCGACCCCGGCCGGCGAGGGCAAGACGACGACGACGGTCGGTCTCGGCGACGCGCTGAATTACATCGGCAAAAAGGCGATCATCTGCCTGCGCGAGCCGAGCCTCGGCCCCAGTTTCGGGATGAAGGGCGGCGCCGCCGGCGGCGGTTATGCGCAGGTCGTGCCGATGGAGGACATCAATCTCCATTTCACCGGCGATTTCCACGCGATCGGCGCCGCGAACAACCTGCTCGCGGCGATGGTCGACAACCATATCTATTGGGCGAACGAACTCGGCATCGACTCGCGCCGCGTCACCTGGCGCCGCGGTCTCGACATGAACGATCGGGCCTTGCGCTCGATCGTCTCCTCGCTTGGCGGGGTCGCAAACGGGTTCCCGCGCGAGGACGGGTTCGACATCGTTGTCGCCTCCGAAGTCATGGCGATCTTCTGTCTGTCCAGCGACCTCGCCGATCTGAAGCGGCGGCTCGGCAACATCATTGTCGGCCAGACCCGCGCGCGCGAGCCGGTGCGGGCCAGCGATCTCAAGGCGGCCGGTGCGATGGCGGTGCTGCTGAAGGACGCGATCGCGCCGAACCTCGTGCAGACCCTGGAGAACAATCCCGCCTTTATCCATGGCGGGCCGTTCGCGAACATCGCGCATGGCTGCAACTCGGTCATCGCGACAAAGACCGCGCTGAAGCTGGCTGATTACGTCGTCACCGAGGCCGGGTTCGGGGCCGATCTCGGGGCGGAAAAATTCATCGACATCAAATGCCGCAAGGCCGGGCTGAAGCCGGACGCGGCGGTTGTCGTAGCAACCGTGCGCGCCCTCAAGATGCATGGCGGCGTGGCGCGCGACCAGCTTCGGGCGGAAAATGTCGCGGCGCTCGAAGCCGGGTTCGCCAACCTCGCGCGCCATCTCGAAAACCTGCACGGGTTCGGCGTGCCGGCGGTTGTCGCGGTCAACCGCTTCAGCGCCGACACCGAGGCCGAGCATGCCAAGATAAAGGAATTGTGCGCCGCGCACGAGGTCGAGGCGGTCATCTCCGACCATTGGGGCTATGGCGGCGAGGGCGCCGCGCCGGTCGCGGAGGCGGTGGTGCGGGTTACCGAGAAACCCACGGCCGATTTCAGGTTTCTCTATCCCGACGAGATGCCGCTGCGCGACAAGATCAAAACGATCGCGCAGAAGATCTACCGGGCGCGCGACATCGCCTGCGACGGCGCGGTCGAGAACCGGCTGGCCGAGTTACAGAAAAGCGGGTTCGGGCATTTCCCGGTCTGCATCGCCAAGACGCAGTACAGCTTCTCGACCGACGCAAACGCGAAAGGGGCGCCGACCGATCATATTCTCGGCGTGCGCGAGATCAGACTGTCGGCCGGGGCTGAGTTCATTGTCGCGGTCTGCGGCGAGATCATGACGATGCCCGGCCTGCCGCGCGTGCCGGCCGCGAACACCATCGACCTGACCGAGGACGGACGGATCACCGGGCTGTTCTGACCCCTGCGGAGTGGAGGCGATGGACCAGGACGGGGCTGTCGGGTTGGCGTATCCGCGAAAGATGGTGGAGCACATCATTCTTGGATTGTCCAACCCGGTTAATCGGCACCTCATCAAACTGATCGCGTTTGATTTCCCGCCCGAAATGCGTCAGCATTTCCGGCGCGAGCTGCGGACGTGGTTGCGCGATATCCGGACACTCAAATTCAAATCCAATAAACGTCCTGGTCCATCCAAGTTCTATTTTGAGCTACTGTTCGAATACCCGTTCGGCGGGGTCGAGGTCGAGAATGTGACGATCTTGATGGATGCAATATCGGAGGATTACGAGGGCATCCTGCCGATAAAGCGACCGGAGGAAATGGCCGCGTGGTTGCGTGACTTCCACACTCGGCTCGCCGAGCGGTTGCACCGGGGGGAAGACGTGCTCGACATGATCCCGGAGTGAGGCAGTTGTGACGAAGCTCGCCGAAACCGAGGTGATGGCCTTCCCCCGCAAGCTCGTAGAGCACGCCATTCTGGGGCTTTACGATCAGATCAATCTCTATCTTGTCAAGCTCGCGGCATTCGATTTCGCGCCGGAAACGCGCCAGCATTTTCGCCGCGAACTCGATACGTGGTTGGATAAGATTCAACGCTTGCGAATGAAGCCGAACAACCGAACCGGAGCATTCGAGTTTTATTTCAATCTGTTTTTCGAATATCCGTTCGGCGGTGTTGAGCTGCAAAACATGCAAAAAATGATGGATTTGGTGAATCGCCAGTATGGTGCCGTGCCCCGGACGAAGACGCCGGAAGAGATGGTCGAATGGCTCCGGGACTTTCACACCCAGCTCGCCGAGCGGCTGCACCGGGGCGAGGACGTGCTCGACATGATCCCGGAATGACGAGGGTGATATGGATCCCGATGCCGTAAAGCGCTGGCGGCGGGCCGAGCGGGAACGGTTGCTCGCATTGCGTCAGGGATTGCCGGCCGATGAGAGACGGCGCTTCGGCGCTCTGATCGAGACCGGGCTGCGGGCGTTGATCGCCGAGCGGCCGGGCATTCTCGGTGTGTACTGGCCGTTTCGCGCCGAGTTCGACCCGCGGCCGCTGATCGACTGGGCGGTGGCTGCCGGGCGCATTGTTGCTTTGCCGGTCGTGATCGACAGAAAGGGTCCGCTCGAATACCGCGCCTGGCGCCCCGGCGAGACGCTCGTTGATGGGGTCTGGAACATCCCGGTCCCGGAAAAGCGAGAGATCGTCGTACCCGCGATCGTGCTCGCGCCGCTCGTCGGTTTCGACCGCGCCTGCTATCGGCTCGGCTATGGCGGCGGTTATTTCGACCGGACGCTGGCGAGCCTGTCGCCGCGGCCGCTGGCGATCGGCGTCGGCTTCGAGTTCCAGTCGCTGGACACGATCCACCCGCAGAGCTTCGATGTGAAGATGGGTGCGATCGTCACCGAAACCGGCACGCGTCGATGCTGATCCGCCGCTTCTACGCCCCGTTGCGAGGCTCCGGGGCCGGGCGTCGCGGACGGCCGCGCCGCGGGCGTGGGGGCTTGGGTTCGGGTTCGCTCTCGGCCGGCCGGACCTCCGGCCGGGCGCCGCGGCCGAGACCCAGCTCCTTGGCGAGGCTGGAGCGCTGCTCGGAATAATTCGGCGCGGTCAGCTTGTGTTCCGCCGGCAAATGCCACCGCTTCAGGTACTGTTCGCCGCTCAGCCCGTGGCGGGTGCTCAGATGACGGCGGAGCATCTTGCCCTTCCAGCCGCATTCGAGGCACACGACCGCGTCGCGCTGGACCGAGCGCCGCAACGGCACGGCCGGGGTCAGCGCGCCCGGCGTCTCGCTCGGTCTGGCGAGATTGTCAAAGGTGCGGTGCACCGAGCTGATCAGCTCGGGAATCTGCTCGGGCGCGACATTGTGGTGCGACACGTAACTGGCGATGATCTTCGTGACAAGCTGGGGATAGGCACCTTGATACTTCGGTTCATCGGCCATTGTTTGTCCCCTGTTCACGATTTCAGTCTAGCACGCGGCGGGGCGGCGGGCGCAAGTCGGCGCAAGCCTCCCAACCGCCGGCGCTCCGCTCGCTGTCGCCGCGCTCGCCCAGGATCGAGGCCAGGATCGAGAATAAGGTTCAGGACACGCCGTATTGCTGCCATATTGGGCTGATAGGCCGCCGCAAACGAACAAGATCGGCTGATGGTCGGAACGGACGCCGCGGCCCCGATATTCCCTGTTTTCTGATCCGGGAGCCGAGATGGCCGGCCATTCGCAATTCAAGAACATCATGTATCGCAAGGGCGCGCAGGACAAAAAGCGCGCCAAGGTCTTCACCAAGATCATCCGGGAACTGACCACGGCGGCCCGTTCCGGCCTGCCCGATCCCGCCGCCAATCCGCGGTTGCGCGCTGCCGTGTTGTCGGCGCGGCAGGCCAACATGCCAAAGGACACGGTCGAGCGCGCGATCAAGCGCGGTGCCGGCGGCGAGGGCGCCGAAGCCTATGAGGAAGTGCGCTATGAAGGTTATGGCCCGGGCGGCGTCGCGTTCATCGTCGAGGCGTTGACCGACAACCGCAACCGCACCGCCAGCGAGGTGCGCGCCGCGTTCGCAAAGGCCGGCGGGGCGCTCGGCGAGACGAACAGCGTCAGCTTCCAGTTCGAGCATATCGGCGAAATCGCCTACCTGGTCGGCGCGGCGAGTGTCGACGACATGCTTGAAGCCGCGATCGAGGCCGGCGCCGGCGATGTCGTCAGCGACGCCGACTTGCATGTCGTGATCTCCGCGCCGGAGGATTTCAACACCGTGCGCGACGCGCTGGAGACCCGATTCGGTCCGGCCGAGTCGGCAAGGCTGGCATGGCGGCCGCTGAACAGCGCCGTTATCGACGAGGACACTGCGGCAACCCTGTTCAAGCTGATCGAAACGCTTGAAGACAGCGACGACGTGCAAAATGTCTACGCCAATTTCGAGGTCGGCGAGGATGTGTTGGCGCGCCTGAGCGCGTAATTCCTCGGTAGCTGCGCGTGAGTCTGACATTCTGTCGGCAGGCTGCGCCGAGATCGGGCCGAGTACAGGGGCAGGCGCCCAGCCATTCATTGGCGCGGGCACCGGAGCGGGCGGGAGAGGGTGAATGCGGGTTCTCGGGCTCGATCCCGGCCTGCGGCATACCGGGTGGGGGGTCATCGACGTCGCTGCCAATCGGCTCACCTATGTTGCCGACGGCGTCGTCCATGCGCCGACCGACGGTCTGCTGGCCGAACGGCTCGTTTCCCTGTTCCGGCAGCTTGGCGATGTGCTCGGGCGCTTCCGTCCGGATGAGGCGGCGGTCGAGGAAACCTTTGTGAACAAGAACGCGGCGTCGACCTTGCGGCTCGGGGTGGCGCGCGGGGTCGTGCTGCTCGCGCCGGCCGAGCGCGGCCTTCCGGTCGCCGAATACTCGGCCAACATGATCAAGAAATCGGTCGTCGGCGCCGGACACGCCGGAAAGGAGCAGGTGCAGCTGATGGTGCGGCGGCTGTTGCCGGGCTGTGCGATCGCCGAGCCGGATGCCGCCGACGCGCTCGCGGTTGCGATCTGCCACGCGCATCACGCCGGCACGGTGCGAAGCTGGCAGGCGCAAGCGGCGACTGGAATAGCCGTTGGTCGCCCGGTCGGGAGCCGGCCGCGATGATCGCAAAGCTCTCCGGCACGCTCGATTCGCTCGGGCCGGACGGGGTGGTGATCGATGTCGGCGGGGTCGGATATCTCGCCTTCTGTTCGGCGCGCACGCTGGGCCGGCTGCCGTCTTCCGGCGGCGCGGTGCGGCTTCTTGTCGAGACGCATGTGCGCGAGGACCACATCCACCTGTACGGTTTTATCGACACCGCCGAGCGCGACTGGTTCCGGCTGTTGACGACCGTCCAGGGGGTCGGCGCCCGGCTCGCGCTGGCGGTGTTGTCGGCGATCCCGCCGGAGGCGTTGACCCTGGCAATCGCCGCCCAGGACCGGGCCGCGCTGGCGCGTGCCGACGGGGTCGGGCCGCGTCTTGCCGCACGCATCGTCAATGAATTGCGCGACAAGGTTGGAACCGTCGGGCCCGTGACCCCGGCTCCTGCCGCCTCGCCGACGGGTGCGCCTGCGGGTATCGTCACGGGCGCCATTGCCGACGCGGTCTCGGCGCTTGAAAACCTGAATATCGGCCGTGCCGAAGCCTATGGTGCGGTCACTGCGGCGGCGCGCCGGCTCGGCGACGGCGCCGCGGTCGAGGCGCTGATCACGGCCGGGCTGCAAGAGCTTGGCCAGGGGCTTAACAGGCCGGCCCGGTAATGAAGGCGGGGAAGAACGCAGCGCCCCGAATGGTCGCGGCCGAGCCGCAGGACGGGGAATCGTCCGAAGCCTCGATCCGTCCGCTGGCGCTTGACGAATTTGTCGGCCAGCTTCAGTTGCGCGACAATCTGCGGGTCTTTATCGAGGCCGCGAAGAGCCGGCGCGAGGCGCTCGATCATGTGCTGTTTTTCGGGCCGCCCGGGCTCGGCAAGACGACGCTGGCGCAGATCGTCGCGCGCGAACTCGGGGTCGGGTTTCGCGCCACCTCGGGACCGGTCATTCAGCGGGCCGGCGATCTCGCCGCGCTGCTGACCAATCTGCAACCGCGCGACGTGCTGTTCATCGACGAGATCCATCGCCTCGCGCCGGCTGTCGAGGAAATCCTTTACCCGGCGATGGAGGATTTTCAGCTCGATCTGATCATCGGCGAGGGACCGGGCGCCCGGTCGATCCGCATCGACCTGCCGCCGTTTACACTGGTCGGGGCGACGACCCGCTCCGGGCTGATCACCAGGCCGCTGCGTGAGCGTTTCGGCATCCCGCTGCGTCTGCAATTCTACGAGCCGGACGAGTTGGCGCTGATCGTCGGGCGCGGCGCCCGCATTCTCGAATTCGACCTTACCTCCGAGGGGGCCGCCGAAATCGCGCGGCGGGCGCGCGGCACGCCGCGGGTTGCGATGCGCCTGTTGCGCCGCATCCGCGACTTTGCCGCCGTGCAGCAAGCCGCGAGCGTCGATGCCGCTGTCGCCGATCGCGCGCTGCTGCGGTTGGAGGTCGATTCGCGCGGGCTTGACGGGATGGATCGGCGCTATCTGCGCGCAATCGCCGAGAATTACGGCGGCGGCCCGGTCGGCATCGAAACGATGGCCGCCGTGCTCGGCGAACAGCGCGACGTGATCGAGGAAGTCGTCGAGCCGTACCTGATGCAGCAGGGCTTTATGCAGCGTACGCCGCGCGGCCGGATGCTGACCGAGATCGCCTATCGCCATCTCGATCTGCCAGCGCCGCCGAGCCTGCCGGCGCAACTCGACCTGCTCGCGCGGATTGCTGCCCATACCGAAGCCGAGGGTGAGTGAACGGGCACGCGCCGAAGCCCCCCTCTCCGCCGTTCGGAACGGTAGGATGGACTGAGCAGAGCGAAGCCCATCCTTGCCGGCTGAAGCCGCGCTATGGGCTTCGCTGCGCTCAGCCCATCCTACAATCCGCTCATCGATCCGAGGCTTGGGACGCCTCATAATGAGCATTCCGGTAATGCCCGACCTCACTCATACGATGAAGCTGCGCGTCTATTACGAGGACACCGACGCGAGCGGCATCGTCTACTACGCCAACTATTTGAAATTCGCCGAGCGGGGGCGCACCGAGATGATGCGTACACTCGGCTTTGCGCATAGCGGCATCGCCGCCGAAACCGGCATCGTGTTCACAGTAAGAAAGATCAGCGCCGATTACCTGCTGCCGGCGCGGCTCGACGACCTGCTGCGCGTCGAGACCCGAATCGTCGAGATCGGCGGGGCAAGGCTGCGTCTCGATCAGCGCATCTGCCGCGACGGCGCGGTCCTCGCGGCGCTCGACATTATTGTCGCCTGCATCGGTCGGGACGGCCGCCCGCGCCGGATTCCGCCGGCGCTGCGCGCCGTGCTCGCGTCGGCCGATCATTCCTCCGTGCCGCCATCAATTGTCGCAAAGACGCCATAAAAGGCCGCCATCACATGCAACCGTTACAAACCACAGCACTTGTCGGCACCGTGACCCCGAGCTTTTCGATCTTCGACCTGTTCCTGCAATCGGACAGCATCGTCAAACTCGTCATGCTGATCCTGGTCATCGCCTCGTTCTGGTCGTGGGCGGTGATCTTTGACAAGGTGCTGCGGCTGCGCCGGCTGCGGCAGGCGGCTTCCAGCTTTGAGGACACGTTCTGGTCGGGCGGCTCGCTCGACGATTTGTACGACCGGGTCGGTCAGCGCCCGATCGATCCGATGAGCGCCGTGTTCGCTGCCGCGATGCGCGAATGGCGGCGCAGCGCCGCGAAGGGCCTGCTCGGCACGCCGGGTATGCGCTCCAGCCTGCAGCAGCGCATCGAGCGCGTGATGAACGTCACGGTCGGGCGCGAGATGGACCGCGTCGAGCGCTTTATGGGTTTTCTGGCGACAGTCGGCTCGACGGCGCCGTTTATCGGTCTGTTCGGCACGGTCTGGGGCATCATGAACAGCTTCCAGGCGATCGCCGCATCGAAAAACACCAGCCTCGCCGTTGTCGCGCCCGGCATTGCCGAAGCGCTGTTCGCGACCGCGCTCGGCCTTGTCGCGGCGATCCCGGCGGTCGTCGCCTACAACAAGCTGGCCAGCGATTTCGGCCGTTATGCCAGCCGGCTTGAGGGGTTCGCGACCGAGTTCAGCGCGATCCTGTCGCGCCAGCTCGACGAGAGGCAGTGAGCGATGGCGCTCTCGGCCTATAGCGGCAACGGCCGCACCGGCGGAGGCAGGGGACGCTACCGGCCGATGGCCGAGATCAATGTGACACCGCTGGTCGATGTCATGCTGGTGCTGCTCGTCGTCTTCATGGTCACCGCGCCGCTGCTGACGGTCGGGGTGCCGGTCGATCTGCCGGAGACCGCCGCCCCGGCGATCAACGAGCCGAAGGAGCCGCTGACGATTACGGTCAACCGCGACGGCGCCTTGTTTCTGCAGGAAACCGGCATCGAGGTCGATTCGCTGGTGCCGCGGTTGCAGGCGATCACCGGCGGCAACCCCGACGCCGTGCTCTATGTCCGCGGCGACAAGGCGATCAATTACGGGCGCGTGCTCGAAATCATGAGCCTTGTCAGCGCGGCCGGGTTCCGCAAGGTGTCGCTGGTGGCTGAAATGCCGAAAACCGGTCCGGCGGCGGCGCGCCAGACCGGCCACGCGAAGCAGTGAACGGGCGGCGTTCCGGGTTGGCATCATGACCGCGGATACGATCGGCGCGGGCGGGCACGGTACGGGGTCGGATTCCGGGGCACCGCGCGACATGACCCCTGGCAGTATGACCCGGGGCGGCATCGCGGCGTCGGCGGCGCTGCATGTGGTGGTCGCGGCGCTGGTTGTATTCGGCGTGCCAAACCTGTTCCGCAAGCCGCCGCCGCAAGACATGCCGATCGCGGTACAGCTTGTGACTATCGCGCCGCAAACGCGCGCAACAACGCCGAACCCGTTCCGGCCGCGCCCCGACGCCAAGCCCGAGCCACCGCTCGCCCAGCCCGCGCCGGTCCCCGAACCAAAGCCGGAACCGCCGGCCCCGAGCCCGGCGCCACCCCCCTCCGCCGCGGCGACACCGGTGCCGCCTCCGCCGCCGACCCCCGAGGCGAAACCGGTCCCGCCCGCTCCGCCGCCCGTGGCGAAAGCCGAACCGAAACCGCTGCCGGCTCCGCCGCCTCCGCCGAAGCCGGTCGAGGCGCGAGCCTCGGCCGTTCCGCCGCCGCTTCCGGAACGCAAGCCCAAACCGAAACCTGAGCCGCGGCCGGTGCAGCAGGCGCGCGCCGAGACGAAGCCCGATCCCAAGCCAAAGCCGGAGCCGCAGCGCGCGACCCGAGCCGAGCCGAAGACCGAGGTCAAACCCGAATCCAGAAAGGTTGATCCGGCGGCATTCAGCAAACTGCTCCAGGATCTGGAAACGCGCGAGAAAGAGGATCAGCCGGACGCCTTTGACAGTCTGCTGAAGAACCTGACCAGGCAGCAGACGGCGCGGACCGAGGAGCCGACACCGGCGCCGCGGCGGATGGCCTCGCTGTCGCCGCCCTCGGCGCAGCCGAAAGCACCGCTCGGAACCGAGCTGACCGCCAGCGAGATCGATATTGTCCGCCAACAATTGTCGCGGTGCTGGAATATTCCGGCCGGCGCGCGCGACGCCAGGGATCTTGTCGTGACGATCCGCGGCACGATCGCTCCGGACGGCCGCGTGCTCCAGGCAGACATCGTCGATAAAGCCAGGCTCGGCGACCCGTTTTTCCGCGCCGCGGCGGAAAGTGCGCGCCGGGCCTTCTTCCATCCGCATTGCAGGCCGTTGCGTCTGCCGCCGGAAAAATACGAATCGTGGAAGACGTTCGAGATCGCGTTGAGCCCAAAGGACATCTTATGAGCTGGAGGTATGGCGTTCGCGGCGCCGCAGGCGCGGCGCTGCTTGCGGTTGCGTTGTTTCTGCTCGGGTTTCCGGCGCGGGCCGAGCTGCGCCTCGACATCACGCGCGGCACCGCCCAGCCCTTGCCGATCGCGATCCCGGCGTTTCCGGGTCCGGGCGACGCCGCTCAGGTCGGACGCGACATCGCGCAGGTCGTTACGGCCGATCTCGAACGCTCCGGTCTGTTCCGACCGGTTGACCAGCGCAGCTTTATTCAGACCGTCGCGGCCGGCGACACCCCGCGCTTTGGCGACTGGCGGCAGATCAACGCGCAGGCTCTTGTAACCGGCTCGGTGCAGCCGCAGGGCGACGGCCGCCTCAGGGTCGAGTTCCGGCTGTGGGACGTGTTCGCCGAGCAGCAGCTCGCCGGTTTTGCGTTCACGACGACGCGGCAGAACTGGCGGCGCATCGCGCATGTCGTCGCCGACCAGATCTACAAGCGGATCACCGGCGAGGAAGGCTATTTCGACACGCGGATCGTCTATATCGCCGAGTCCGGGCCGGCGCAGGCCCGCGTAAAACGGCTGGCGATCATGGACCAGGACGGCGCCAATCACCAGTACCTGACCGATGGCCGCTCGCTGGTGCTGACCCCCCGCTTCTCGCCGTCGGCGCAGCAGATCACCTATCTGTCCTACGCCGGGCGGACGCCGCGCGTATATCTTTACAACATCGAGACCGGCCACCAGGAGCCGATCGGCGATTTTCCCGGGATGACCTTCGCGCCGCGCTTTTCGCCGGACGGCACAAAACTCGTCCTCAGCCGCACCGAAGGCGGTGCGACAAACCTGTTCACGCTCGATCTGCGCAGCCGGCGGCTGGCGCGGCTGACCAGCGGGAACGCGATCGATACCTCGCCCTCGTATTCGCCGGACGGCAGCCGGATCGTGTTCAACTCGGACCGCGGCGGCTCGCAGCAGCTTTACGTGATGAATGCGGATGGCGGCGATGCCAGACGGATCAGCTTCGGTTCGGGGAAATACGGGACGCCGGTATGGTCGCCGCGCGGCGACCTGATCGCGTTCACAAAGATTGACGGCGGGACGTTTTACATCGGGGTGATGCGGCCGGACGGTTCCGGCGAGCGGCTGCTGACGCAGGATTATCTCGTCGAGGGGCCGACCTGGGCGCCAAACGGGCGCGTGCTGATGTATTTCCGCCAGGGACGCACCGACTCGCGCGGCGGCGGCGGCAACTCGCAGCTCTATACGATCGATCTTACCGGGCAGAACCAGCGGGTGGTCAGCACGCCGGGAAGCGCATCCGACCCGGCCTGGTCGCCGTTGCTTCGATAGTTCCGGCTGAGGCGGGACCCTGATCCGTGCCCGTCATCGCCTTGCTTGACATCCGCCGGGGGAGGCGGGGAGTCGGGGCGGGTTTCGGCCCAGGTTTTTCGGCATTGGGAATGCTTTGGCCGCGGCTCGCCGCGTATCTTGAAGGGGGATTGCATGCTTCTGCGTTTGACGGCCCTTGCCGGGGTCCTGCTGATGCTTGCCGCCTGCGGCAACCGGCCCGAGACGGCCGCCGGCGGACCGGGCGGTCCGGTCGGTTTGGGCGGACCCGGCGGAGTTGGCGCCCCGGCCGGGATCAGCGCGTCGCGGTTCGGCCCGGGCTCGCAACAGGATCTGGCCGCGACGGCCGGCGACCGGATCTTCTTTACCTTTGACAGCGCCGAGATCACGTCCGAGGCGCAGCTCGTGCTGCAGCGTCAGGCCGAATGGCTGAAGCGTTATCCGAATGTGGCGGTCACGATCGAAGGCCATGCCGACGAGCGCGGCACCCGCGAATACAATCTGGCCCTTGGCGAACGGCGTGCACAGGCCGCCCGCAACGTGCTGGTCGCCCTGGGCATATCTCCGTCGCGGCTATCCACGATCAGCTTCGGCAAGGAGCGGCCGGCCGTGCCGGGCTCGACCGAAGAGGCCTACGCGCAGAACCGACGGGCGGTGACGGTCGTCAATTGAGCGGCAGCCGGCCGGTGCCGGGCGCGGGCGTCGGCCTGCGCCCATTTTTCGCCCAAAACCTGGGATAATCATTACTGTCGCATGCGTCCCGGGACTCGGGTTGTCAGCGCATCTTCTACGAGGCTCCGCAGGATGTTTCGACAATCGCTCCTGCCGCGCGCCTGTCTGACGCTGGCGCTCGGTCTGACACTGTCCTCCGCCCCGGTATGGGTTCCGCCGGCATGGGCTCAGGAGCGCTCGCCATACGACCGGCTCGACCGGCTCGAACGCGACTTGAACATGCTGCAGCGGCACGTCTACCGCGGCGCGCCGGTTCCGATGTACGCGCCGGACGGCGCCGCGGCGGTCAATGCCCAGCTCCGCATGGATCGGCTCGAAGCCGAAATGCGCGAGCTGACCGGCCGCGTCGAGGAGTATGCCAATCGGCTCGAACAGCTGCGCCGGCGGGTTGAGCAGGTTAACGGCGAGGCCGAATCGCGTTTTGGTCAAGGCTCCGGCCCCGGCGGGCCGCCGCGTCCCGCTCGTCCGCCCGCACTGGCGGAGCGGTCGGGAGCCTACGAGGACGAGCCGAGATCGCAGGGTGGGCCGCCCGGTGGGCCGACCCCGATCTTTGGTACACTCACCCCCCCTGGGACGCCGCCGCGCTCGGAGACGAGGGAGAGCGCCGCTCCCGCACCGGCTCCGGCCACTGCCGGAGTGCTGCCGGGCGGATCGGCGACCGAGCGGTACAATCATGCGTTCGGTCTGATGAAACAGGCCAAGTATCCGGATGCCGAGGCGGCATTCAAGGAATTTGTCGCGGCGCATCCAAAGGATCAAATGGCCGGTAACGCACAATACTGGCTCGGGGAGACCTATTATGCGCGCGGAAAATACATGGAGGCGGCGAGCGCCTTCGCGGAGGGCTACAAGCGGTATCCAAAAAGCTCGAAGACGCCGGATGCGCTGCTGAAACTCGGCATGTCGCTGGCTCGCGCCGAACAGAAGCAGAATGCCTGCGTCGCCCTGGCGAAACTCGGCGACGAATTTCCGCAGGCGGCGGCATCGGTCCGTCAGCGCGCCGCCTCCGAAATGAAACGGCTGGGCTGCTGACCTGTTTCACGTGACGAGCCGGAGTAGTGACTCAGTTTGAAATGTAACCTTTCATTCCGGGGCGCGGGCGCAGCCCGCGAGCCCGGAATCCATGAACACAGGCCCCGAATACTCGGAAAAGCCGGTATTCATGGATTGCGGGCCCGGCCCTTCGGGCCGTCCCGGAATGGCGGTAATGCTTGTTGCATTCGAACTGAGTCACTACCCGAACCGGTCTCGGGTTGTCATTGCGAGCGAAGCGAAGCAATCTCGTGCCGCTCAGGTCACGGACACCGAGATTGCTTCGTCGCTGCGCTCCTCGCAATGACATCCTTTGCTTGGCGGCGCCGCTGACCCTGGCGGAATTCGGCGTCCGCCTCGCAGCGATCGGCGGGTTCGAGACGCGGCCGCTGATTGCGGTCGCCGTCTCCGGCGGACCCGACAGCATGGCGTTGACGCTGCTTGCCGATCGCTGGGCGCGGACGCAAGGCGGCGAGGCGTGGGGGCTTACCGTCGATCACGGATTGCGCCGCGACAGCGCCGATGAGGCGCGGATTGTGGCATCATGGCTCGCGGCTCGCGCAATTCCGCATGAAATCCTTCGCTGGATGGGACCAAAGCCGACCAGCGGCGTCCAGGAAGCGGCGCGTGAGGCGCGATACGGCTTGCTGACGGCGTGGTGCCGCAGCCGTGGCGTTCTGCACCTGCTCACGGCGCACCATTTGGAGGATCAGATTGAAACGCATCTGATCCGTCGCCGCGCCGGATCAGGCGTCGACGGGCTGGCCGGCATGTCGGCGGTGCGCGAACTGAGAGGCTGCCGCCTTGTGCGGCCGCTGTTGAACGTAAGCCGGCGGCGTCTGGCTGCGCTGCTGGCGGCCGAGGAGCAGCCGTTTCTGCGCGACCCAAGCAACCTGAACCCGGCCTTCGAGCGCGCCCGCCTCCGGTTGGAGCTTTGCGGGAAAGCCCCCTCTCCCCCCTCGGGGGAGAGGGTTGGTCCCCGGACGGCCGCCCGCCAGGGCGGGCGTTCCGGGGGGAGGGGGCGAGCGGCCGAGCGGGTGTCGACACCCTCATCCGGCTCATCCCTGACGGGCCGAGCCACCCCCGGATCAGGTCCGGGGCAGGCTCTCTCCCGCGGTGCGGGAGAGGGTCTTGCAAATGGGGCCGATCCGGCGGGTCTGGAGGGCGAGGTGCAAGCCCGTGCCCGCGAGCGGATTGCGCGCGAGCAGGCGCTCGACGCGCTGATCGCCCGGGCGGTGGCGCTGCACCCGGCCGGGTTCGGCGTGCTCGATCCGGCGGCGCTCACGGCCGCTGATCCGGACGCCGGCGCACGCCTGCTGTCGCAGATCGTCGCGTGTCTCGGCGGGTCGCGGTATCCGGCCAGGACCGCGCGGCTTGCCCGGCTGCTTGCGGCGCTCGCGCAGGAGCCGCAGCGGGCGCGCACGCTCGGCGGCTGCCGTTTCGTTCCGTGGCGAGGGCGGCTGCTGGTGCTGCGCGAACTGGCCCTGGCCGAGGCGCCGATCCTGCTTGAGCCGGGGACCGATCTCTGCTGGGACCGGCGCTTCGCCGTCTCGCTCCCGCGGGGAGCGGCCAGCGCGTTCACGGTCGGGTATCTCGGACAATACGCCGGCGCGGCGCCAACGGGCGGTTTCGGGCGGATGCTGCCGCCTCTTGTCCGTTGTGTGCTGCCCGCGTTCTGGGACGCCGAGGGTGTCGCTTCCGTGCCGCATCTCGCCTATGCCCGGCCCGGTCCGCCGGTTCTGCCGGAGCTGTCGTTTGAGCCCCTCAAGCCGCTGGCACCACCGGGCTTTACAGTTGTTTAGGGAGTAGAGCATCCTATCTGTTGCTGGCGCGGCACCTCCGGCACTGGCGCGTCGGACCCGTGCCGAGGGCGTAGGGAAAGGCCTTTAGCGTGAATAATTTCGGCAAGAATCTCGCCCTGTGGATTGTCATAGGGCTGCTTCTCGTCGCCCTTTTCAATCTCTTCCAGACATCCTCGACCCGCGGTCCGCAATCGACCCTTGCGTTTTCGGATTTCGTCTCCGAAGTCAATCGCGGGCAGGTTACGGATGTCACGATCCAGGGCAACAACATCACCGGGCATTTCGCCGATGGTCGCGCGTTCAGCACCTACGCGCCGTCCGATCCGGGTCTGGTCGGCCGCCTGATCGACAAGGGGGTGCGCATTACCGCGGCGCCGACCGAGGAGAACGTGCCGTCGCTGTTCGGCGTGCTTGTCTCGTGGTTCCCGATGCTGCTGCTGATTGGCGTCTGGATTTTCTTTATGCGGCAGATGCAGGGCGGCGGCGGTCGGGCGATGGGTTTTGGCAAGAGCCGCGCGCGGCTGCTGACCGAGAAGGTCGGCCGCATCACATTCGACGATGTCGCCGGCATCGACGAGGCCAAGCAGGAACTCGAAGAGATCGTCGAGTACCTGAAGGACCCGCAGAAGTTTCAGCGGCTCGGCGGCAAGATACCGAAGGGCGTGCTGCTGGTCGGCCCCCCCGGCACCGGCAAGACCCTGCTGGCGCGCGCGATTGCCGGCGAGGCCAATGTTCCGTTCTTCACGATCTCCGGCTCGGATTTTGTCGAGATGTTTGTCGGCGTCGGCGCCAGCCGGGTGCGCGACATGTTCGAGCAGGGCAAGAAGAACGCCCCGTGCATCATCTTCATCGACGAGATCGATGCGGTCGGGCGTCATCGCGGCGCCGGCCTCGGCGGCGGCAATGACGAGCGCGAGCAGACCTTGAACCAGTTGCTCGTCGAGATGGACGGGTTCGAGGCGAACGAGGGCGTGATCCTGATTGCCGCGACAAACCGCCCCGACGTGCTGGACCCGGCATTGCTGCGTCCGGGACGTTTCGATCGCCAGGTGGTCGTGCCGAACCCCGATGTCGCCGGCCGCGAGAAGATCCTGAAGGTTCATATGCGCAAGGTGCCGCTCTCCTCGGATGTCGATCCGAAGGTGATCGCGCGCGGCACCCCAGGCTTCTCCGGAGCCGATCTCGCCAATCTCGTCAACGAGGCGGCGCTGATGGCCGCCCGCCGCGGCCGGCGCGCGGTCGGGATGAGCGAGTTCGAGCAGGCCAAGGACAAGGTCATGATGGGCGCCGAGCGGCGCTCGATGGTGATGACCGAGGACGAAAAAAAACTGACCGCCTATCACGAGGCCGGCCACGCGCTGTGCATGCTCTATGCCGAGGCGCACGAGCCGCTGCACAAGGTCACGATCATCCCGCGCGGCCGGGCGCTCGGCGTGACGATGTTCCTGCCGGAGCGCGACAAATACAGCCAGTCGAAGATCGAGATAAAGGCGATGATGGCCAGCCTGTTCGGCGGCCGCGTCGCCGAGCAACTGATCTTTGGCGAGGATCGCGTGACGACCGGCGCGTCCGACGACATCCGCCGGGCGACCGGATTGGCGCGACGGATGGTTACCGAGTTCGGGTTCAGCGACAAGCTCGGGCCGCTGCGCTACGCCGAGAACGAGGAGGAGGTGTTCCTCGGCCACTCGGTGACCCAGCGTAAGAATGTCTCCGATGCGACCGCCAAGCTGATCGACGACGAGATCCGCCGCATCGTCGACGAGGGCGAGCGCACCGCGCGCGAGATCCTGACGGCGCATCTTGAGGAGCTTCACCTGCTGGCGAAAGGTCTGCTCGAATACGAGACGCTGTCGGCCGATGAGATTCATCGGGTCATCAAGGGCGAGCGGATTGTCAGAGAAACCACGACGCCTCCGTCGCCCGATGAGCGCCCGGGCCGGCGCAGTTCGGTGCCGCCGTCGGGCCGGCCGAGCGGGATCGGTCCCGAACCCGAACCGCAGCCGGGCAGCTGACCAAAAGACGCCTCGTTTCCGGAACCGACGTGATCGGTTTCGGTTTAACGATCTGGTCGCGGTTTTCTGATATGTTTCAGGTCCCGGCCCGAAGCGCGGCCGGGGCGTCATATTGAAATTGGCTGGGGGGTAGTCGCGCGATGACGCGCAAGCTTTTCGGTACGGACGGCATCCGCGGCACCGCGAACAGCGAGCCGATGACGCCGGAAACGGCGCTCAAGGTCGCCATGGCGGTCGGCGAATGTTTTCGCAACGGCACGCACAAGCATCTTGTCGTGATCGGCAAAGACACGCGGCTCTCCGGCTATATGTTGGAGCCGGCGCTGACCGCCGGGTTTGTTACGATGGGCATGGATGTCGTGCTGATCGGCCCGTTGCCGACCCCGGCGATCGCGATGCTGACCCGCAGTCTGCGGGCCGATATCGGGGTCATGCTGTCAGCGTCGCACAACCCCTATGCCGATAACGGCATCAAATTGTTCGGCCGCGACGGCTACAAGCTGTCCGATGATCTTGAATTAAAGATCGAGGAGACTCTCGGCAGGGAGCGGTTCCGCCGCGCCACGCCGGGCGAACTCGGTCGCGCCAAGCGGCTCGAGGATGCCGGCGGCCGCTATATCGAGTTCGTAAAACAAAGTTTTCCGAAAGGGCTGCGGCTGGACGGGCTGCGGGTCGTTGTCGATTGCGCCCACGGCGCCGCCTATAAGGTTGCCCCGACCGTACTGTGGGAACTCGGTGCCGAGGTGTTCCCGATCGCGGTCGCGCCGGACGGGCTGAACATCAACCGCGAATGCGGCGCTCTCGCACCGGAGGAGATGCGGCGGGAGGTGCTCGCGCGGCGCGCCGATATTGGCATCGCTCTCGACGGCGACGCCGACCGGCTGATCGTCGCCGACGAGCGCGGCATTATTCTCGACGGCGATCAGCTGATGGCGCTGATCGCGACCAACCTGGCACGCAACGGAAGGCTTGCCGGCGGTGCTCTGGTCGCGACGGTGATGTCCAATCTCGGGCTCGAACGCTGTCTCGGCGCACGCGGCATCGGGCTGCATCGCACCGCGGTCGGCGACCGCTATGTCGTCGAGAAGATGCGCGAGTTGGGCTGCAATCTTGGCGGCGAACAATCCGGACACATCATTCTCAGCGATTATGCCTCCACCGGCGACGGGCTGATCGCCGCATTGCAGGTCTTGGCAGCGCTGGTCGAGACCGGCAAACGTGCCAGCGAGGTATGCCGCATTTTCGAGCCGATCCCGCAGCTGTTGCGCAATGTGCGCTTCGGCCAGGGACAGCCGCTCGAGTCGCGCCGTGTGTGTCAGGCGATTGCAGACGGCGAGGCCCGCCTCGGTGCGGCGGCGCGGCTGGTGATCAGAAAATCGGGAACCGAGCCGGTCATTCGGGTCATGGCCCAGGGCGAGGATGAAGACCTGCTCGCCAGCGTCGTCGACGCGATCTGCGATGAGGTTCTAGCGGCGTCGCGGGGCATGGATGAACTCGAAATGCCGGCTCAGGCCGCCGAATAACGTCAGCGGCGCCGTTCAGCCTGAAACGATGCTCGGGTCTTTGCGATGCCGGGGCGGGCGATGCCGGGACGGGCGATGCCGGGACGGGCGATGCCGGGACGGGCGATGCCGGGACGGGCGATGCCGGGACGGGCGATGAAAGGGCGGGTGCTGATCGTCGCCGGGTCCGATTCGGGCGGCGGCGCCGGCATTCAGGCCGACATAAAGACCGTGACGATGCTCGACGGTTTCGCCGCCACGGCGATCACGGCGTTGACGGCCCAGAACACGCTCGGTGTTTTCGGGGTGCTGCCGATCCCGCCCGACTTCATTCGAACGCAGATTGAAGTCGTGCTCGACGATATCGGGGCCGACGCGGTCAAGACCGGCATGCTGCACGATGCCGCCGTCATCGAGACCGTCGCCGCGGCGCTTGCCGAGCGGGCGTCGCAGGTGCCGCTCGTCCTCGATCCGGTCATGGTTGCGAAGGGTGGCGCACCGCTGATCGAACCGGTGGCTGTCGACTCGCTGAAACGTCTCCTGGTGCCGCGCGCCGCGGTGCTGACGCCGAACCTGCCGGAAGCCGAGATCCTGGCCGGACAACGCATTGAGAGCGTCGCGGCAATGCATGAAGCCGCCGATGCCCTGCTGGCTCTGGGGTGCCGCGCGGTGCTGCTGAAGGGCGGACACCTCGCCGGCGATACGGTGCATGACGTGCTCGTGACCGAAGCGGGGCATCATGTCTGGAGCCATGCCCGGATCGAGAGCCGTCACACGCATGGCACCGGCTGCACCCTGGCTTCGGCGATTGCTGTCGGGCTGGCGCAAGGCCAAGCCATTGAGGCGGCCGTCGATCGCGCGCGCGCATATGTCCGCCGCGCCATTGCCACGGCGCCCGGCTTCGGCCGCGGCCACGGCCCGCTCGACCACGCGCACCCGCTGCGCGGTTAGTTAGATGTGTACTCTCAAAATAGTAAGCAGCAGGAGAATCGCGAGGAAAAAGGCCATCAGCTGCCACGAGAGCTGCATTTCTTCTAATTGCCGAAGCATTTTGATTATGCGATCCATTTGGCTTATCCCTTGAAGGAGCGTCTTTCTGCTGCTGATTTTCTCTTGCCGTGGTGGTTTCTACAACTAGGATCAAGTTCTAGAGCTAATACCGAAAGCTCAACCATACGAGGAACTTCATGAGATCGCTCCCACGAGATGATAGTTTGTCTGGAACGAATGTCTAACTCGGCCATCAAGTCGGCTTGTGTGAGACCATTCCGATGTCGCCACGCTACTAACTCTTCGCCGGTCACTGCACTCTCCTTGAATGTCTAGAATTTTGACATCTAAAATTTGGACATGTAGGAGATTATAGGCATTGAAAGTTTGCTATTAGTTAACGAGGTCGCATGCGCATCCCGCTCTATCAGATCGACGCGTTTGCCGACGGGCCGTTTACCGGAAACCCTGCCGCGGTGTGCCCGCTTGATTCGTGGCTGCCGGCCGAAACGATGCAGGCGATCGCGGCCGAGAACAACCTCTCCGAAACCGCGTTCTTCGTCCCTGAAGGCGACTTGTACCGGCTGCGCTGGTTCACCCCGAGTGTCGAGGTCGATCTGTGTGGCCATGCGACCCTGGCCTCGGCGTTTATCGTCCTGCGGTATCTGGAGCCTGGGCGCGACAGCGTGATCTTCCAGACCGAGAAAGCCGGGACGCTGACGGTCGGGCGGGACGGCGAGGATCTCGCGCTCGACTTTCCGGCTTGGCCGCCGCTTCCCTGTCCGATATCGGAAGCTGTCGCCGCTGCGCTCGGCAGGCCTCCGACGGCGCTGCTCGCCTCCCGCGATTATCTCGCCGTCTATGACCGGGAGGACGAGGTCGCCACGCTCAGCCCCGATCTCGCCGCATTGGCCGCACTCGACCGGTTTGCGGTGATAGTGACGGCGCCGGGGACCGATGGCGTCGATTTCGTATCGCGCTTTTTTGCCCCGGCCCGCGGGGTTCCAGAGGATCCCGTGACCGGTTCGGCGCATTGCACGCTGATCCCGTATTGGGCGGAACGGTTCGGCAAATCGCGGCTGGAAGCACGGCAGCTGTCAAAGCGCGGCGGTCGCCTGTCCTGCGGTCTGCATGGCAACAGGGTGACAATCGCCGGCCGCGCCGTTCTCTATCTGGAGGGCACGATCACGATCTGACCTCTGGCCGGCGCAGGCGGCAGCGGCCGCTGTCAGGCGAGACTGTCTCAAGGGAGTGACTATGCTTACGATCGATCGGGAGCGTTCGGCTCTGTTGGTCATCGACTTTCAACAGCGTCTGATGCCGGCAATCGAGGAGGGAGCGGCGGTTGTCGCCAATGCGCGGCGCCTGTTGCAGGCGGCGGAAATGCTTCGGGTCCCGATTCTGTTTACCGAGCACAATGCCGGCGGGCTCGGTCCGACGGTTTCCGAGCTGGCGGGTTTCGCGGAAGGCCGGCTGGCACACAAGATCACATTCGACGCCTGCCGCATGGCGGGTTTTCTCGACCTTCTGGAAGATCAGCGCGACATTGTCGTCGCCGGTTGCGAAACGCATGTTTGCGTGATGCAGACCGCGCTCGGGCTGCTCGATGCTCGCCGGCGTGTCTATCTGGTGCGCGATGCGGTCGGCTCGCGCCGCTCGGAAAGCAAGGAGACCGCGATCTCGCGCCTGGCAAAGCACGGCGCCGAGATCGTCACCACCGAGATGGTTGCTTTCGAATGGCTCGGCTCGGCCGAGCATCCCCGCTTCCGCGACATCATCTCGCTGATAAAATAGACCGCGCCGCGCAGCGTCGGCAGCGCCGCTCTCAGGAAGGCGGCGGCGGCCCCACGCCCTCGATTTCGCCGGAGTCGAGCAGCGGAACCCAATCGGGCGGCACCGCCGACAGACGCAGCGCGGCGGCAGCCTCCTCGTAAAGCGTGCGCGCTTCGCTCGCGGGGCCGCGGCGGGCTCCCAGCGCGAGCACCCGCACCGTGCGTTGCCAGCCGCCTTGCGGCAAGATCACGATGTCTCCGACCCGGACCGTCTGATTGGCCTTTCTCACGGCGCTGCCGTTGATCGTCACGGCGCCGGCCGCACAGAGCCGTGCCGCCAGAGACCGGCTCTTGACAAAACGGGCAAACCACAACCACTGGTCGAGGCGGGTCTTGGCGCGTTCAGTGTTGGTATGTTCTGGGGCGCGTTCCGGCGCGGCGTCGCTCGCGATCAAGCGAATCTCAGCTCCTTGAGTTTGGCAAACGGATTGTCGGTACGGGAAGCGGCGCTGCGTCCGCGCTTGCGTCCCTCGGGTGCGCGCCGGCGCGGCTTGGCGACAAAGAACTCGCGATCTCCCTCGATAACGGCGCGATAGCCGAGCGCCAGCAACACCCGGCGCAGCGCGTCGGGAGCGACACCAGCCAATGCGGCCAGTTCCTCGTCGGCGGCAAAAGGTCCGGTCCGCGACCGGTTGCGGGTCTCCGCCGTCAAGCGTTCGAGACGATCCGGCCGCAGCGCCAGACCGGCAACAACCCGGCGCCCGATCGCGGCGTAGAATGAAAGCGGGATATCGGGATCGATCGCGACCGCTCTGCCGGGTCGGCGCCCTCCCGGCACTCTCGGCGGCGTTCGGCTGTGCCATACCGCCCACAGCAGCGCCCGAAAGCGGACCGGATCGGGGCCGAGCAGCGGCTCGACATAAACCGTCTCGGCCCCGAACCGTACCCCCAGCCGCGTCAGCGCGCGGCGGCTTGACTTGTCGAGCGATTTGAGCGCCGCCGCGACCTCCTCGGTCGGGATGCAACCAAGCGCGGCCGACAGCTGGAAGACGATGCCGCGCGCCGGCCCCGGAAGCGGCAACACCTGTGCCGCGAACAACGGCATCAGCCGGCGCTCGATTGCGTCCCTGACAAAGCCTTGCAGCCGCTGTCGGACACGCTCGCGCGCTTCGCCCTCCAAAAAATCGCCGGCCCGCACCTCGACTCGCGGCGCAAGCATCGTCTCGCCCGCGGCAAGCCTGCCGACCGGCCCGCCTTGCCAAAGAATGCCGCCGTTCGGGTCTAGCGCGAACGCGTCGTCGCAGTCACTGGCGAGCCGCCGCGCCCGCGCGCCGACTTCGCTGCGCAGTACGCGATTGGCCGCGGTGATCAGCGTGCGCAGCGCCTCGCCATCGGCCGCGTCCGGGACAAAGCGGAAACCGTGCAGTTTTCCGACATAAGTCCCCTCGACGCGCACCTCGCCGGTCTTGTCAACCGACGCCAGCAGTTCGCCATCCCCCGCCAGATGCCGGGCGAGAAACGCCGAGCGCCGATCGACAAAGCGTTGCGTGATGCGGTCGTGCAGCGCATCCGATAGGCGGTCCTCGATGCCGCGGGCGCGCTCCTGCCACTCCGCCGCTCCCTCGATCCACTCGCTGCGATGCGTGATATAGGTCCAGGTCCGGATATGAGCGATGCGCGCCATCAGCGTGTCGATATCGCCGTCGAGCCGGTCGAGCTGCGCCATCTGGTTGCCGACCCAGGCGGAGGGCAGGCACTCTGCCGGCCCCGCGAGGTGCACAAAGCAATGCGCCAGAAACCGCGCATGGCTGTCGCTCATCACCTTGCGGAAATCGGGGATCTGGCAGACCTCCCACAGCAGCCGCACCGCCCCCGGATTGGTCGCGAGACCGGCGACCTCGGTGTTGCGCGACAGCAGCTGCAACGCCCGATGATCGTCGGCGTCGCGCACCTGCACGAGCCCCGGCACCGGCGGCCGCTCGTCGAGGCTCTGCAAAAGCGCGCCGACCGAGTTGAAGCGCAGATTGCTGTTGCGCCACGAAATCCGGGTCAGCGGCTCGAACCGGTGCTCCTCGACGGCCGCGACGATTTCCGGTTCGAGCAGACCTTCGTCGGCTGTCGTCCCGAACGTGCCGTTGCTCATATGCCTTCCGGCCCGCCCGGCGATCTGACCGATTTCGGCCGGCGACAGACGCCGCGGCCCGCGCCCGTCGAATTTCGCGAGGCGGGCAAAGGCGACATGGTCGAGGTCCATGTTCAGCCCCATACCGATCGCGTCGGTTGCGACCAGGTAATCGACCTCGCCGGCCTGAAACATCCCGACCTGCGCATTGCGTGCCCGCGGGCTCAAGGCGCCGAGCACGACCGCGGTGCCGCCGCGCTGCCGCCGTACCGACTCGGCCAGCGAGAATACGTCGGCGAGGCTGAACGCGACGACCGCGCTGCGGCGCGGCAACCGCGTCACCTTCTTGTGCCCGGTATAGGCCAGGGTCGAAAAACGCGGGCGGCTGATATACTCGATACCGGGCACAAGGCGGCGCATCAGCGGCCGGATCGTGTCGGCGCCGAGAAACATCGTCTCGACCGTGCCGCGCGCGTGCAACAGCCGGGCCGTGAAGACATGGCCGCGCTCGGGGTCGGCGCAGAGCTGGATTTCGTCCACCGCGAGAAACTCGACCGGCCGGTCGAGCGGCATCGACTCGACCGTGCAGACAAAATAGGACGGGTTTGGCGGCAGGATTTTTTCTTCGCCGGTAATCAGCGCCACCGCGCGCGCGCCACGCAATTTGACGATCCGGTCGTAATTCTCGCGTGCCAGCAGCCGCAGCGGAAACCCGATCATGCCGGTCGGGTGGTCGAGCATGCGCTCGATGGCAAAATGCGTTTTGCCGGTGTTGGTCGGCCCGAGAACCGCGACGAGGCGCGGTGCAGAACGGAGCATGGCCATGGCCACAAAGGTGCGGTTCCCACCCCCGCGGGGCAAGAGCCAACGGGAGCTTCCGGCGACCCTGCGTCGATTTTTCAACGGTCTGCGGCGTTATGAATCAGGATCGAGGGTTTTCGCTCTCTGCGGTCTGCGACGGTCTATTCTGCAATGGCCCGTTCCGCCAGGCTCGGTTTGACGCTGCGATCTAATCGCCATAGAATCGCCGCTTCTCTTCACGGAGGCATCGCGATGGCGTACACGATCACGCCGCTGACCCCGCACAACACCGGCGCCGAAATCCGCGGTCTCGACCTGGCAAAACCGGTCGATCCCGAGACCCGCGCGGCACTGAACCGCGCCTTCGCGCAATACCATGTGCTGGTCGTGCGCGACCAGAAATACGAACCGGCCGATTTCATCCGCGCCGTGCAGGTCTGGGGCGAATTGCAGCCGCACGACAAGAAGGACCACCACATCCCCGGTTTCCCGGAGATGTATTATGTGTCGAACGAAGAATTTCTCGGCACCAAGCGCATCATCCCCGGCGAGACGTTTCACAGCGACCACTCGAACCACCCGGCGCCGCCAAAAGCGACAATCCTTTATCCGGTGGCGTTGCCGAGCCGGGGCGGCGACACGCAATACGTCAACATGCACCGCGCCTATGACGAGCTTCCGGAAGCGATAAAGCACCGCATCGAAAATCTAAAGGCGGTGCATGTGTATCTGAGCAAGTACAGCCCGCGCCCGCTGAAACCGCTCAACGAGGAAAGCCTCGAGGCCCTGCCGCCGCCGGGCATTCATCCGCTGGTGCGGGTGCATCCGGAGAACGGCCGCAAGGCGCTGTTTCTGAACCCGGTCAGGATCGAATCGATCGTCGGCATGCCGGACGACGAAGCGCTCGATCTCGTCGCCGAGCTGATGACGCACGCGACGCAGCCGAAATACGAATACCGCCATCAATGGCGCTACGGCGACATGGTGATGTGGGACAATCGCAGCGTTATGCACAAGGCCAACCCCGATTATGATATGAACGAGCGACGCTACCTGTACCGGCTGATGCTGAAAGGCGAGGCGCCGATCCCGGTCGCGCGGGCGGCGTAGAACCACCCTGGGGGATTTTCGCCGCTTTATCTTTCGCAATGACGGCAATTGTCCGTCATTGCGAGCGGCGCGAGGCAATCTCCCGGCCTACAGATCGCCATCGGGATAAACTTCCGGCAAATTCTGTTAGCCCCTCATCAGGGCTCGCGCCCGCGGCACCACATCGTGTCCGTGATCGGGCCGAGCCGCAACGGCTCGGAGAGGGGCCATGAACGACGCCGCTGCGTCCCGCGACATGTGGGGCAACCCGATGGGCACCGACGGATTCGAATTCGTCGAATACACCGGACCCGATCCGAGCGAGTTGGCGGCGCTGTTCGAGCGCATGGGGTTTGTCGCGGCGGCGCGGCACCGTTCGAAAAACGTCACGCTCTATAAGCAGGGCGACATCAATTTTATCCTGAACGCCGAGCCGGAGAGCTTTGCGCAAGCCTTTGCGCGGCTGCACGGGCCATCGGTCTGCGCGATCGCGTTTCGTGTCAAGAACGCCGCGGCGGCGTATGACCGGGCGATCCGGCTCGGCGCCAAGCCGGTGCACGGCAAGGTCGGCCCGATGGAGCTGAACATTCCGGCGATCGAGGGGATCGGCGGCAGCCTGATCTATCTGGTCGATCGCTACGGCGAGCACACGATCTACGATGTCGATTTTCTGCCATCGACCGGCGGGGCAGGGCAGGGGGGCGAATTCCCCGGGGTCGGCCTGACCGGAATCGACCATTTGACACACAATGTGCATCGCGGCCGGATGGCGCTATGGGCCGAGTTTTACGAGCGTCTGTTCAACTTTCGCGAGATCCGCTATTTCGACATCGAGGGCAAATTCACCGGGCTGCACTCGAAGGCGATGACCAGCCCGTGCGGCAGGATCCGCATCCCGATCAACGAAAGCGCCGACGACCGGTCGCAGATCGCCGAATACCTCGCGGCCTATCGCGGCGAGGGTATCCAGCATATCGCGCTCGCCACATCAGGCATCTACGATTCGGTGGAGCGCCTGCGCGAGCGTGGGGTGACGTTCATGTCGGTGCCGGAGACGTATTACGAGGCGGTCGATACACGGCTGCCGGGACATGGGGAGGATTTGGCGCGGTTGCACCGCGACCAGATCCTGATCGACGGTGCGCCGGGAGAAGGGCAGGGGCTGCTATTGCAGATATTCACCGAAACCGTCATCGGCCCGATCTTTTTCGAGATTATCGAGCGCAAGGGCAATGAGGGGTTTGGCGAAGGCAATTTCCGCGCGCTGTTCGAATCGATCGAGCGCGACCAGATCCGCCGCGGCGTGCTGGCGGGACAGCGGACGTAACACCTCGGGACCGCGGGCATCCCGCCCGCCTCGCGCATCGGGGCGGGCCGGAGGTCTGCGGTCCCGCAGTCCGAAATTACGCCGCTTCTTCGGTCTGTTCTTCTTCGTTTGGCCGCGGTCCCGAATCCTGGCCTTTGGCGGAAAGGTCGCGGTCCACCAGCTCGATGATCGCCATTGCCGCATTGTCGCCGTAGCGGAACCCGGCCTTGATGATACGGGTATAACCTCCCGGACGGTCGGCGTAGCGCTCGGCCAGAATCGTCAGCAGTTTGTCGGCGAGCTTTGCATCGCCCAGCCTCGCGATCGCCTGGCGACGCGCGTGCAGCCCGCCGCGCTTGCCGAGCGTGATCAGCCGCTCGGCGACCGGCCGCAAATCCTTGGCCTTTGGCAGCGTCGTGCGGATCTGCTCGTGCTTTATCAGGGACGCGGCGAGGTTCTCGAACATCGCCTTGCGATGGGCTGACGTGCGGCTGAAACCGCGATGGCTCATCCTGTGACGCATGATCCCCAACTCCAGCTCGCGTCGCCCCCGCGTGATCCCCGGATCAAGTCCGGGGAGGGGCCCAGGGTTGCAGTTGCAATCTTGCCGCCCCGGATTCCCGCTTTCGCGGGAATGACGATCCGGGGCAATGCAGACCAGACGATGATTGGCGTTAATACGGCTCGTCGATGCGCTTGGCCAGCTCCTCGATATTCTCGGGCGGCCAGTTCGGGATCTCCATGCCGAGATGGAGGCCCATATTGGCGAGCACTTCCTTGATCTCGTTCAGCGATTTGCGGCCGAAATTGGGGGTCCGCAGCATCTCGGCCTCGGTCTTCTGCACGAGATCGCCAATATACACGATATTGTCGTTCTTCAGGCAGTTCGCCGAACGCACCGACAATTCGAGTTCGTCGACCTTGCGCAGCAGGTTCTTGTTGATCAGCGGCTCGCCGGCGATCTCCTTCTCGACTGCGTGGCGCGGTTCCTCGAAGTTGATGAACTGCTGTAGCTGGTCCTGCAGGATGCGCGCCGCCACTGCTACTGCGTCCTCGGGGGTCATCGCGCCGTTCGTCTCGACCCGCATTGACAGGCTGTCGTAATCGGTCACCTGTCCGACACGCGTGTTTTCGACACGGTAGGACACCTTGCGCACCGGGCTGAACAGCGCATCGACCGGAATAAGGCCGATCGGCGCGTCCTCCGGCCGATTTTCGGTGGCCGGGACATAACCCTTGCCGTTCTCGACGGTCAGCTCCATCGTGATGCGGGCGCCGTTATCAAGCGTGCAGATGACCTGCTCCGGGTTCAGCACCTCGATATCGTGACCGGTCTCGATCTGGCCGGCGCGCACCTCGCCAGGACCGGTCGCGCGCAACCGCATGCGCTTTGGCCCGTCGCCGTGCATCCGCAACCCGACGCTCTTGACGTTGAGCACGATGTCGGTAACGTCCTCAAGCACGCCCGGCAACGACGAGAACTCGTGCAGCACCCCCTCGATCTGGATTGTCGTTACGGCGGCGCCTTGCAGCGAGGAGAGGAGCACACGGCGCAGGGCGTTGCCGAGGGTCAGCCCAAAGCCGCGTTCGAGCGGCTCGGCGACGACGGTGGCGACGCGGCTCGGGTCGCCACCGCGCTCGACGGCGAGCTGCTTGGGTTTAATCAGGGTTTGCCAATTCTTCTGAAGCACAACGACCTCGGTCGGTAAAAGAAGACTGATCCCGCGGAAGCGGAGGCGCACGGAAACCGTGCGTTCTCGATGCGGGAGCGCCGGGACCGCGCGGACGGCCCCGGCGGCATTAAGTGTCAGACGCGGCGGCGTTTTGGCGGCCGGCAACCGTTATGTGGAATCGGTGTGACGTCGCGGATCGACGTGATCGCAAACCCGACCGCCTGCAATGCACGCAATGCCGATTCCCGCCCCGAGCCCGGCCCCTTGACCTCGATGTCGAGGGTACGCATGCCGTGTTCCATTGCCTTGCGGCCGGCATCCTCGGCCGCGACCTGCGCGGCGTAGGGGGTCGATTTGCGCGACCCCTTGAAGCCCTGGCTGCCCGAGGACGACCAGGCGATCGTATTGCCCTGGGCGTCGGTGATCGTGATCATCGTATTGTTGAAGGTCGCGCTGACATGCGCGGTCCCGGACGTAATGTTCTTGCGCTCGCGTCGACGCAGACGCGGTGCCGCCGTGCTTTTTGCCATTTAGCTCTTCCGCCGCTGCGCTGCCCCAAGGATAGAAACGTGCAGCGCGTTATTTCTTCTTGCCCGCGATCGGCCGAGCCGGTCCCTTGCGCGTGCGGGCATTGGTGTGGGTCCGTTGACCCCGCACCGGCAGGCCCTTGCGGTGCCGCAACCCGCGATAGCACCCGAGATCCATCAAGCGCTTGATGTTCATCGCGACCTGACGCCGCAGATCGCCCTCCACTGTGTATTCGCGGTCGATCAGCTCGCGTACCCGCAGCACCTCGTCATCGGTCATTTCGTGCACGCGGCGATCCGCCGGGATGCCGACCCGCGTGCAGATTTCTGCCGCCTTGGTCCGGCCGATGCCGTGAATATAGGTCAGACCGATCGGGACCCGCTTCTGGTTCGGGATATTGACGCCAGCAATTCGCGCCACCTGCGCTCTCCTTTATGTTTCCGGGAGGGATGGCTACGCCTCCAGCCAAGCGCGCCAGTGTAGCGATCGCGACGCGCCTGTCAATCAGGTCGTCGCCGCTTCAGCAGCAAACCCGGAGGAGCCTTACCCTGCCGCCGCACCCCGCAGCACCGCTTCGATTTGCCTTGTGACCTCGTCGATGTCGGCCATGCCGTCCACCCGCCGCAGGATGCCGCGTTCGCGGTAATAAGGTAGTAACGGCGCGGTCTGATTGCGATAGGCGGCGAGCCGGGTCGCGACCGTCTCGGGGCGGTCATCGGCGCGATGCACAAAACCGGTGCCGCCGCAACTGTCGCAGACGCCGTCGACCCGCGGCCGATGATAGCGCTCATGATAGCTGGCGCCGCAGGTGCGGCACGAGAAACGCCCGGAAATCCGCTCGATCAGCGCCTTCTCGTCAACCTCCATCAGGATCACATGGTCGAGTTTGCGGTTGCCGGCGGTCAGCATGCGGTCGAGCGCCTCGGCCTGCGGCACGGTGCGCGGGAAGCCGTCGAGGATAAAGCCGTTCGCGCAATCCGGTTCGGCGATCCGCGTCGCCAGCATCTCGATGATGATGTCGTCGGGGACGAGCTGGCCCGCCTCCATGATCGCCTTGACCCGCGTCCCGAGCGCACTGCCTGAGGCGACCGCGGCGCGCAGCATATCGCCGGTCGCGAGCTGCACCAGCCCATGCTTCTGTTCGAGCCGCTTCGCCTGAGTGCCCTTGCCCGCGCCTGGAGGCCCGAGGAGGATCAGGTTCATCAGCGCCGTCCCCGCAACCGCGCTTTCTTGATCAGCCCTTCATATTGATGCGCGAGCAGGTGCGAATGGACCTGTGCGACGGTGTCCATCGTGACGCTGACAACGATCAACAGGCTTGTGCCGCCAAAGTAGAACGGCACCGCGTATTGCGAGATCAGGATTTCGGGCAGAATGCAGACCGCCGCGAGATAAATTGCGCCGACCACCGTGATGCGGGTCAGAACGTAGTCGAGATAGTCGGCGGTGTTCTTGCCGGGGCGGATGCCGGGGATGAAACCGCCATATTTGCGCAGATTGTCGGCCGTCTCGGCCGGGTTGAACACAATCGCTGTGTAAAAGAAACAGAAGAACACGATCAGCCCGATATAGAGCCCCATATAGAGCAAGGTTCCGTGCGCCAAGTACGACGTGATCGTGCCGAGCCAGCCGTAATCCTGGCCGCTCGCCTGGAAGCTCGCGATCGTCACCGGCATCAGCAGCAGCGACGAGGCGAAGATCGGGGGTATGACACCAGAGGTGTTGATCTTCAGCGGCAAATGGGAGGATTCGCCGCCGAACATGCGGTTGCCCTGCTGCCGCTTTGGATACTGCACGAGAATACGGCGCTGCGCCCGCTCCATGAACACGATCACGATCACAACGGCGACCGCCATCAGCAGGAACATCAGAATGAAGATCGTCGAGATCGCGCCGGTCCGGCCGAGTTCGAGCGTCGCCGCCAGCGCGCTCGGGAGATTGGCGACGATCCCGGCCATGATAATCAGCGAAATGCCGTTGCCGATGCCGCGCGCCGTGATCTGCTCGCCAAGCCACATCAGAAACACCGTGCCGCCGGTCAGCGTGATCACCGTAACCATCCGGAAGAACAGCCCGGGTTCGATCACGGCCGACGCACCGCCGGCGCGCATGCCTTCAAGCCCGATCGCGATACCGTAGGACTGCACTGCGGCGAGCAGCACGGTGCCGTAGCGGGTGTACTGATTGAGCGTCTTGCGACCGCTCTCGCCCTCTTTTTTCAACGCTTCGAGTTTTGGCGATACGGCTGTCAGAAGCTGAATAATGATCGATGCCGAGATATACGGCATGATGTTCAGCGCGAATATCGTCATGCGCCCGAGCGCCCCGCCCGAGAACATATCGAACATGCCGAGAATGCCGCCCGCGTTCTGCCGGAAAATTTCCTGCAATATCGCCGGATCGATGCCCGGGATCGGGATATACGTTCCGAGCCGGTAAATCACGAGCGCGCCGAGCGTGAACCAGATCCGGTTCTTCAGTTCGGTCGCCTTCGAAAAGGCCCCGAAATTTATGCTCGCAGCGAGTTGTTCGGCGGCTGACGCCATTTATGTGCGATCCTGCTGGGTCGTCGTTCCCGCGAGAGCAGGGACCCAGAGCGAGCGGCGTGCAGTTGCCCTGGACCCCTCCCCGGACTTGATCCGGGGATCACGCGGGGGTGACGGACGTGAAGCAATATTCCGGCATATCACGCCGGGGCAGCCGGCGCATCGGCGGTCTGCGCTCCACCCTTGACGATAACGCTGCCGCCGGCTGCCGTGACCGCCGCGATCGCCGCCTGCGACGCGCCGGCCACCTCGATCGTGATCGCCGCGGTCAGCTGGCCCTGCGCCAGCAGGCGAACGCCATCGCCGGCGCGGCGCAGTATGCCGGATGCAACAAGCCTCTCGGCGGTAACCGGTCCCTCGATGCCGAGGCGTCCGGCGTCGATGGCCTGCTGCAGACGCCCGAGATTGACGATTTTATAGTCCTTTTGAAAGATCTTGTTGCTGAAGCCGCGTTTTGGCAGGCGGCGGTGCAGCGGCGTCTGACCGCCCTCAAAGCCGTTGATCGCGACACCGCTGCGCGCGGTCTGCCCCTTGCCGCCGCGTCCCGATGTTTTGCCCTTGCCCGAGCCGATGCCGCGGCCGACCCGCTTCGCCCGGTAATGCGCGCCCGGATTGTCCCTGATTTCGTTGAGCTTCATCACTGTCCCTCGGACCGCGGGCCTCCGGCCCGCATCGGGCGAAGTTTTGCTTCGCCAGGAGCGGCCGAGACGGCCGCGTTCCTTATGTCTCGTCGACGACCCGCACCAGGTGCTTGACCTTGTTGATCATGCCGCGCACCGAGGGGGTATCCTCGAGCGTGCGTCGCCGGTGGCGCTTGTTGAGACCGAGCCCTTTCAGGGTCGCTTCCTGATCGCTGCGCCGCCCGATCGGGCTGCCGGTCTGCTCGACCGTGACGGTCTTCCTGTCTGCAAGCGAACCCGTTTCCATCACGCGTTCTCCCGCGCCTCGGTCTGCGGCCGTCCGAGGATTTCCGCTACTCGCTTGCCGCGCCGCGCCGCGACGGCCCTGGGGCTCGTCACATGACCAAGCGCGGCGAAGGTCGCCTTTATCATATTGTGCGGGTTCGACGTGCCGACCGATTTCGCGACGATGTCCTGCACCCCGAGCGCCTCGAAGATCGCGCGCATCGGACCGCCGGCGATGATGCCGGTGCCCGGCTTGGCGGCTCGGACGATGACCTTGCCGGCGCCGTAGCGGTCGGCGATGTCGTGGTGCAAGGTGCGCCCCTCGCGCAGCGGCACGCGGATCATGCTGCGCCTTGCCTGCTCGGTCGCCTTGCGGATCGCCTCGGGCACCTCGCGCGCCTTGCCCGAACCGTAGCCGACCCGACCCTTGCGGTCGCCGACAACGACCAGCGCCGCGAAACCGAACCGCCGCCCGCCTTTGACGACCTTGGCGACTCGGTTGATGCTGACCAGCTTTTCGGCGAACTCGCTCTCCTCGCGGTCGCGCGGCTGATTATCGCCGCCGTCGCGCCTGCGCCGTTCGCCCTGCGTGCGTGCCATCGGCCGTCCTCTCAGAAATCGAGCCCGCCCTCGCGGGCGGCATCGGCCAGGGCCTTGACCCGGCCATGATACATATAGGCGCCGCGGTCGAACACGACCCGTTCGACCCCGGCCGCCTTGGCGCGCTCCGCGATCAGTTTCCCCACTGCGCTTGCCGCCGCCTTGTCGGCACCTGTCTTCAGCTCGGTGCGCAATCCCGCGTCGAGTGTCGAGGCCGCCGCCAGCGTATGCCCGGCGGTATCGTCGATGATCTGGGCATAGATATGGCGCGAGGTTCGATGCACCGACAGGCGGAGGCGGCCCTTCGCCATCTGCCGCAGCTTGAAACGCGTGCGCTCGCGACGCCGCTGAAACAGCGCATCTGCCTTGTTCGACATCTTATTCGCCCGTTTTATTCGCCATTGGGGCCTACTTCTTCTTGCCTTCCTTGCGGCGGATCGTCTCGTCGCTGTACTTGATCCCCTTGCCCTTGTACGGCTCGGGGGGGCGGAACGCGCGGATCTCGCTCGCGACCTGCCCGACGCGCTGGCGATCGGCGCCGCTCACCGTGATCGCGGTTGGCCGCTCGGTCGTGATCCTTACGTCCGGCGGGATCGGATAGTTGATGTCGTGGCTGTAGCCGAGCTGCAAATTGAGATTGCTGCCCTGCACCGCGGCGCGATAGCCGACGCCGTTGATTTCGAGATTGCGCGTAAACCCGGTCGAGACACCGGTCACCATATTGTTGACCAGCGCCCGTGTCGTCCCCCACATCGCCCGCGCCCGCTTGCTCTCGTCCTTTGGTGCGATCGTGACGGCATCGTCGGCGATGGTCGCGGTCACCTCGTTGCTGACGACGAGGCTCAGCGTGCCGAGCCGCCCTTTCGCGGTCAGCATCTGGCCGGCCAGATCGACGGTCACCCCCTGCGGGATCGCGACCGGGTTTTTGCCGATACGGGACATTGCCTTACCTCAATCCATTCCCGTCACCCCCGCGTCGGCGGGGTGACGGCGACAGACACCAACTCAGAACACCCGGCACAGCACTTCGCCGCCGACCTTCTGGGCGCGTGCCTCGTTATCCGACAGAACCCCGCGCGGGGTCGACAAGATCGAGATCCCGAGCCCGTTATAGACGCGCGGCAGGTCGCCAATCTTCGAATAAACCCGCCGCCCCGGTTTCGAGACGCGGGAAATTTCGCGGATCACCGGCTCGCCATCGACATATTTCAATTCGATCTTGAGCTGGGCAATACCCGGGCGTACCTGTTCGCGCGTAAAGCCGCGGATATAGCCCTCGCGCTTCAGCACGTCGAGCACGTTGGCCCGGAAATTCGACGCCGGCGCCGCCACGACGGCCTGCCGCGCGCGCTGGCCGTTGCGGATGCGGGTCAGCATGTCGGCGAGCGGGTCGCTCATCGTCATGACGCTGCTCCTACCAGCTCGACTTCAGCATGCCGGGGATCTGCCCGGCCGAACCCAGCTCGCGCAGTGCGATGCGCGACAGCTTGAACTTGCGGTAAAAACCGCGCGGCCGTCCGGTCAGCTCGCAGCGGTTGCGGATTCGGGTCGGTGAGCTGTTGCGCGGCAGTTCGGACAGTTTCAGCTGCGCCGCGAAGCGATCCTCCGGCGCCGCGTCGCGGTCGCGCGCCAGCGTCTTCAGCCGCTCGCGCGTCGGCGCCTTCTGCCTCGCCAGCTTCGCACGAAGATTGTTCTTTTCGATCGAGCTCTTCTTTGCCATCGGGACCAGATACTCCGGGAGGCCGCCAGGGTCGTACAAACCGGTCGCGCGGATCACGCGGCGAAGGGCATGTCAAAGCCCTTCAGCAGCGACTTGGCTTCGGCATCGGTGTTCGCGGTCGTCACGATCACGATGTCCATGCCGCGCACGGTGTCGACCCTGTCATAATCGATTTCGGGGAAGACCAACTGCTCCTTGAGACCAAGCGCGTAATTGCCGCGCCCGTCAAAGCTCCGCGACGACACGCCGCGAAAGTCGCGCACCCGCGGCAATGCCACGGTGATCAGCCGATCGAGAAATTCGTACATGCGGTCGCGCCGCAAGGTCACCTTGACGCCGATCGGCATATTCTGGCGCAGCTTGAACGTGGCGATCGAGCGCCGGGCGCGGATCACGACCGGGTGCTGCCCGGTGATCGCGGTCAGGTCGCCGACCGCGGCATCGATTTTTTTCGCGTCCTGCACCGCCTCGCCGACCCCCATATTGACGACGATCTTTTCGAGGCGCGGCGCCTGCAGCGGGTTCGTGTAGCCGAACTCCTGCATCAGCGCGGGCTTGATGGTCGCCTGATAGCGTTCCTGCAAGCGGGTCGTCATACGGTCTGCCTCATTTGTCGATGACCTCGCCCGAGCGGCGCGCGATCCGAACCTTGCGGCCGTCATCGAGAACTCTGTAGCCGACCCGTGTCGGCTTGCTCGATTGCGGGTCGATATGCGCGACATTCGAGACGTGGATCGTCAGCTCCTTGTCGACAATCCCGCCCGGCTCGCCAAAGCGCGGCCGGGTGTGGCGGCGCGCGACGTGCACATTCTGCACGATCAGCCGGTTCTCCTCCGGGAACACGCGCAGCACCTGGCCGCGTTTGCCCTTGTCACGGCCGCTGATGACGACAACGTTGTCGCCTTTCTTGATTTTCAGCTTTGGCATCAGTCAACCCTTGGACCGCTTCCGTCCCGGCTCTCGCGCAAGCAAAGCTTGCGCTGTCGCCGTCAGGCGAAGCAATGCTTCGCCGAGAGGCCGCCTGCGGGCGAGACGCCCGCGCTCCGGTAGGATCATCACAGCACCTCGGGCGCCAGCGACACGATTTTCATGAACCGCTTGGCCCTGAGTTCACGGGTGACCGGGCCGAAAATGCGTGTGCCGACCGGTTCGCCCTGCCGGTTGATCAGCACCGCCGCGTTGCGGTCAAAGCGGATCGCGCTGCCGTCGGTGCGGTGGATTTCCTTCGCGGTTCGCACGATCACGGCGCGGTGCACGTCGCCCTTCTTGACGCGGCCGCGCGGGATCGCCTCCTTGACCGAGACGATGATCACGTCGCCGATCGTCGCGACCTTGCGCTTCGAGCCGCCGAGCACCTTGATGCACTGCACCCGGCGCGCGCCGGAATTGTCGGCGACATCAAGATTGGTCTGCATCTGGATCATGCCGCGCTCCCTGAAGCCGCCGCGGCCTCGGCCGCGAGCTGTTCGGCCGCTGTTGTCGGCGCTGCGTTGCGCCGTCCCGGTGCCGCGTCGGGCGGGCCATCGATAACGGTCCAGCTCTTGCGCTTGGAGAGCGGGCGGCATTCCTCGATCCGCACCGTGTCGCCGGTCCGGTAGCGGTTATCCGCGTCGTGCGCCGCGTATTTCTTCGAGCGCGACACGAACTTCTTGTAGAGCTTGTGCATCACCCGGCGCTCGACGCGCACGATCACGGTCTTGTCGCAGGCGTGGCTGACCACGACGCCCTGCAGAACACGTTTCGGCATGTCTCTACGCCCCCGACGACACTTGCCGGCGCCGCTCGCCGAGAATGGTCTTGATGCGCGCGATCTCGCGTCGCACCTGGCGGACCCGTGCGGTATTCTCAAGCTGCCCGCTGGCGCGCTGAAACCGCAGGTTGAAAATCTCCTTGCCGAGATTATCGGCCTGCTCCGACAGCTCGTCATCGCTGCGGGTGCGCAGATCGGAGGCCCTGGCGCCCTTCACGCCGGCACCTCTTCGCTCTGCCGGGTCACAAAGCGGGTGCCGATCGGCAGCTTCGCGGCCGCCAGTTCGAACGCCTCGCGCGCGACTTCCGGTGTCACGCCGTCGAGTTCGAACATGATGCGGCCGGGTTTGACGCGGCACACCCAGAATTCCGGAGACCCCTTGCCGCTGCCCATGCGCACCTCGGCCGGTTTCGACGAGACCGGCACATCCGGGAAGATCCGGATCCATACCCGGCCGCTGCGGCGCATCGCGCGCGTGATCGTGCGCCGCGCCGCCTCGATCTGGCGCGCCGTGATGCGCCCCGGTTCGAGCGCCTTCAGGCCAAACGCCCCGAAATTCAAGGTCGTGCCGCCCTTCGCGACACCATGGATGCGCCCCTTATGGGCCTTGCGGTATTTTGTGCGTTTTGGTGAAAGCATCTCTATTCGCCAGCTCTATTCGCCCCTGCGGCCGCGGTCGTGCCGCTCGCCGCGATCGCCTCGCTCGCGGCGCTCCGGCCGCTCGGGACCGCCTGCCTGCTGCTCGCTCAATCTTTTGTCCTGCGCCATTGGATCATGCGCCAGGATCTCGCCCTTGAAGACCCAGACCTTGACGCCGCAGGTTCCGTAGGTGGTCTTCGCTGTGCCGTGGCCGAAATCGACATCGGCGCGCAGCGTATGCAACGGCACGCGGCCCTCGCGATACCATTCCATGCGCGCGATCTCGGCGCCGCCGAGCCGCCCGGAGCAGTTGATGCGGATGCCTTGCGCGCCAAACCGCATCGCCGACTGCACGGCGCGTTTCATCGCCCGGCGGAACGCGACGCGCCGTTCGAGTTGCTGCGCGATACCCTCGGCGATCAGCTTCGCCTCGATCTCGGGTTTGCGGATCTCGACGATGTTGAGGCTGACTTCGCTGTTTGTGATCTTTGCGATGTCGGCGCGCAATTTGTCGATATCGGCTCCCTTTTTGCCGATGATGACACCCGGACGGGCCGAGTGCAGCGTGATCCGCGTCTTGCGTGCGGCCCGCTCGATCAGGATCTTCGACACCGCCGCCTGACCCAGCCGCTTGCCGAGAAACTCGCGCAGCTTCAGATCGTCGAGCAGTTGGCTGCCGTATTCCTTGCGGGAAAACCAGCGGGAATCCCAGGTGCGGTTGATCCCGAGCCGCAGCCCGATCGGGTTGACCTTCTGTCCCATCAGGCTCTCTCCTCGGCTTCCGCGCGCTCGCGCACGACGACGCTCAGATGCGCGAACGGCTTCTCGATGCGCGCCGAGCGGCCGCGGCCGCGCGTATGAAAGCGTTTCATCACAAAAGCCCGGCCGACCGTCGCTTCCTTGACATAGAGCCGGTCCACGTCGAGCTGGTGGTTGTTCTCAGCGTTGGCGATCGCCGCTTCGAGCACCTTCTTGACCTCCTGCGCGATGCGGCGGCGCGAGAAGGTCAGCTCGGCGAGCGCGGTGGCCGCGTCCTTGCCGCGGATCATCTGCGCGACGAGGTTCAGCTTGCGCGGGCTGGTGCGGATTGCGCGCAGAAAGGCCGAGGCCTCGTTGTCGTCGAGGCGGCGTTCGGCGGCTGGTTTGCCCATCTCAGCTCCTTCTCGCCCTCTTGTCGCCGGCATGGCCGTAGAAGGTGCGGGTCGGCGCGAACTCGCCGAATTTGTGGCCGATCATGTTCTCGGTCACCAGCACCGGGATGAATTTGTGGCCGTTATAGACGCCGAAGGTCAGTCCGACGAATTGCGGGAAGATTGTCGAGCGCCGCGACCAGGTGCGGATCACCTCGTTGCGCCCCGAACCGCGCGCCTTGTCGGCCTTCTTCAGCAGATAGCCGTCGACAAACGGGCCTTTCCATACCGAGCGTGCCACGCCCTCTCTCCGTCCTTAAGTCGCAGTCATTGCGAGCAAAGCGAAGCAATCTCGACGCCGCGGACGTGCGTTGCCCGAGATTGCTTCGTCGCGGAGCCTGTCCTCGGGCAGCGCAAAGCGCCGACCCGTGGGCTCCTCGCAATGACGAGCGCTGATTCTCAAGCGGGACGCCATACCTCCGCCTACCGCGTCTGCTGACGGCGGCGGATGATCAGCCGGTCCGTCGCCTTGTTCTGACGCGTCTTCTTTCCCTTGGTCGGCTTGCCCCACGGCGTCACCGGATGCCGTCCGCCCGACGACTTTCCCTCGCCGCCGCCATGCGGGTGATCGATCGGGTTCATCGCGACACCGCGCACCGAGGGGCGCCTTCCGAGCCAACGATTGCGGCCGGCCTTGCCGATCACGATATTCTGATGATCCGGGTTCGACACGGCCCCGATCGTCGCGCGGCATTCGGCGCGCACCATGCGCATCTCTCCAGACGCCATGCGCAACAGGGCATGGCCCTGCTCGCGTCCGACGAGCTGTACGTAAGTCCCGGCCGAGCGCGCGATCTGGCCGCCCTTGCCGGGCTTCATCTCGACATTATGGACGATCGTGCCGAGCGGCATGTTCCGCAGCGGCATCGCATTGCCGGGTTTGACATCGACCCGTTCGCCCGAGACGACCGTATCCCCGGCGCGCAGCCGCTGCGGCGCCAGAATGTACGATTGCTCGCCGTCCGGATAGGTGATCAGCGCGATAAAGGCGGTGCGGTTCGGGTCGTATTCGAGCCGCTCGACGGTGGCCGGGGTGTCGTCCTTGCGCCGCTTGAAATCGACAAGGCGATAGCGTCGCTTGTGGCCGCCGCCGCGCCAGCGCATCGTGGTGCGCCCGGTATTGTTGCGTCCGCCCTTCTGCTTTAGCCCCTCGGTCAGCGTCTTGACCGGCTTGCCCTTCCACAGCTCGCCGCGATCGACGATGACGAGGTGCCGTTGCGACGGCGTGGTCGGGTTGAATGTCTTTAGCGCCATGATTCAAATCCCTGGGCCTAGATGCCGGTGGTCACGTCGATGCTCGACCCCTCGGCCAGGGTCACGATCGCCTTTTTGTAGTCCGAGCGGCGGCCGGGACGGCCGCGGAACCGCTTGGTCTTGCCCGAAACGCGGATCGTGTTGACGGCGTCCACCTTGACGTCGAACAGACCTTCGACAGCCGTCTTGATCTCCCGCTTGGTCGCCGCGAGCGAAACCCGGAAGATCACCTGATTGTGCTCCGAAAGGGTCGTCGCCTTTTCGGTGATGACCGGCGCGCGCACGATATCGTACATCTGCTGCCGGGTCAGCCGCGTCTCGGCGGACGGAATAACGCGAAATCGGCTCATTTGAGGCGCGCCTCAAGCTGTTGGACGGCGTCGCGCGTCAGAACCAGCGTATCGCGGCGCAGGATATCGTAGACATTGGCGCCCTTCTCGGGCAGCACATCCACTTTCGGCAGGTTGCGCGCGGCGCGGGCGAAACCGTCATCGACGGCACCGTCGATGATCAGCACCGACTCCCAGCCGAGTGCGTCGAACCGCGCCCGCAGCGCCTTTGTCTTTGCCTCATCGAGGCGCGCCGCGTCGATGACGACCAGCTTGCCTTCGGCCTGTTTCGCCGACAGCGCGGTTTTGAGCCCCAAGCGCCGGACCTTTTTCTGCAGCCCGAATTCGTGGCTGCGCACGACCGGCCCAAAAATCACCGCGCCGCCGCGGAATTGCGGCGAGCGCAGACTGCCCTGGCGCGCCCGGCCGGTGCCTTTCTGCTTGTAAGGCTTCTTGGTCGTGCCGCTGATCTCGCTGATGCCCTTGGTCTTGTGCGTGCCGGCGCGGCGCTTGGCGAGCTGCCAGTTGACGACCCGCGCCAGGATGTCCCGCCGCACCGGCAGCCCGAACACCTCCTCGGCCAGCTCGATATCGCCGGCTTCCTGATTGTCGAGAGTCCTTACCGTCGCCCTCATGGAGAAGCCTCCTCGCCGGCGGTTTCGGCCGCCGCCGCGGCGTCTTCCGCATCGGAGCCGGTCTCACCTGCCGCCGCGCTGCGCAGCGCGGCCGGGAACGGCAGCCCGTCGGGCGCCTTGCGCTTCACAGCGTCGCGGATCAGCACCCAGCCGTTCTCGCTGCCCGGCACCGAACCCTTGATCAGGATAAGCCCGCGCTCGGGGTCGGACTGGACGATTTCGAGGCTCTGGGTCGTCACCCGCTCGTTACCGAGCTGACCGGCCATCTTCTTATTTTTGAAGGTCTTGCCCGGCGATTGCCGCTGCCCGGTCGAACCCAGGCTGCGATGCGAGATCGATACGCCGTGGCTGGCGCGCAGACCGCCGAAATTGTACCGCTTCATGCCGCCGGCATAGCCCTTGCCGATGCTGGTCCCGGTCACATCGACATATTGACCCGGCACGAAATGCGCCGCGGTGATCTCAGACCCGACCGGCACCAGCGCGTCCTCGGAGACGCGGAACTCGGCCAGCTTCGCCTTCGGTTCGACCTTGGCGGCGGCGAAGTGACCGCGCTGCGGTTTGGTCACATTCTTGACCTTGGCGGCGCCGACCCCGAGCTGCAGCGCGGTGTACCCGTCCCTGTCCTGGGTGCGCTGCGCGACGACCTGGCAATTATCGACGCGCAGCACCGTGACCGCGACATGGTTGCCCTCGTCGGTGAAGACCCGGCTCATGCCGAGCTTCTTCGCGATCAGACCGGTTCTCATCGCGGCACCTACAGCTTGATCTCGACGTCGACACCGGCCGCCAGATCGAGCTTCATCAGCGCATCGACGGTCTGCGGTGTCGGATCGACGATGTCGAGCACCCGCTTGTGGGTGCGGATCTCGAATTGCTCGCGCGACTTCTTATCGACATGCGGCGAGCGCAGCACGGTGAATTTCTCGATCCGGGTCGGCAGCGGGATCGGCCCACGCACTCGCGCTCCGGTCCGCTTCGCCGTGTTGACGATCTCGCTCGTCGATTGGTCGAGGACGCGGTGATCATATGCCCGGAGGCGAATTCGTATGTTCTGATTATCCATCTGGCGTTCCGCTGTCCCGGCATGCAATCCCCCGCCCCCCATTTTCCTCCCCGCAACGCGGGGAGGCTGGATTGGGCGGGCGGGGGGTTTAACCCAGCCGAGGCGCTATTTCAATATTTTCGCGACGACGCCGGCGCCGACGGTGCGGCCGCCTTCGCGGATGGCAAAGCGCAACCCTTCGTCCATCGCGATCGGCACCAAGAGGGTCACCTCCATCGACACGTTGTCGCCCGG
>JBFWVT010000002.1:20451-185038 GCA_050246595.1 Alphaproteobacteria bacterium | reverse complement strand
GAGAACGGCAAAGCCCGAGCATCGAACCGCTCAGGATCGTAATTGGTACGCAGACAGACCTTGTGCAGAAAATCGTAGGGCTGCTGACTGCCGGTCTTCAATGCCTGCCACATACACTGCGGCAACCGATCCGGGCCGAAATCCTCATAGGCTTGCTGCGCCGTGTAGCGGAACCACCGGATGAACCCGTTGACGATCCCTTGATGGTTCTCGATCAGATAGATTTCACCGGGCGGACAGGACCGATACCGAAGTCCGGTCGGAACCCGCGTAAGATCGTCGATCAGATCGTCAACAAACATCGCCTGCGTACCGAACGCGCCCAGCATCAGGAAATTGTTGTGGTTCTGGCTGGCGAAATTGGCTTGCGGCTTGTATCGCTCCTCGAACAGAATGTCGGTGACTTCGTTGAACCAAAGGCGGACCCGGCGGATTTTGTTCAAATCCCGGTTCGACGCCTTTAAGAACTGGTATTTCATGTTGCGCGGCGTCAACAGGCTGTCGCATATCGCCCCGAACCGGGACAACGCCAACTGCGCCGTGCTGTCAACCTGATCGTAGGTCTTTTTCGTCCCCGGCATCGAGAAATTGCCGAAGGTGAAAGTGCCGCTGTACGCCGGCAACACGATCCTGGCGATCTCCTCCCAATGCTGCTCAAACGTTGACCGCCATTGAGCGAGCTGGTGGAAGTGCCGCATGACCTCTTGATAGGTCTGCTGCTCCTCGTCACCAATCTGGCGGTACTGTTCGGGCAGCTTGTAGTCAGCCATCGTGCGCTGCCTTCCTCAATTCCTCGGCGAACTCCAACAGCTCCTCACGGTCGAAATAAAGCACTTCCGAGCCGATCCGAACCCCGATCATCTTCGCCGGCCAGAGCATCGGGAAGCACCGGATACCCTCTAGGGCTATCGCGCCATCGCATAACTCCCCATCTGCGTAATGCTCGATCGCCACTCGGGGCGGGGCTTCATCCGTCTGCATAAATTCCTGTATGGCATCCTATATGGGATTGGTCAAGGGGAATTTCTATCCGAACAGGTCAAAATCCACGCCGTCAACCATCCTTGGCCCTTTCTGACGGGTGACGAACCGGCCGCCAAGCGGCACCGGGCGGGCGTAGCGGCGCATCATCGTTGCGATCCGGCTGGCCGACATCAAATCGTCGTGGGTTTTGACGATCAGCCCGTCTTTCCGGTGGTATTGGCCGTATTCCTGGAACCACTCAGGCTGATTATCGAACACTTTCCACTGCCGGGCCTGCATATAGGCGTCCATGATCGCCACCCCGGCCTCCGTCGATAGTCCCCCCTCGGGATGTGTGGCGTGGGTGTTCATCATGTTGAGGCCCTGAGCCTTGTAAAGCGGCGCCAGGCTCTCTCCCGACCCGCGATCCCGCGCATGACCGTCATGCGGCCAGGCTATCGGGACGCCTGGGGCGATTTTCTTGATTGCGTCCGCGTGTTGCAGCGGAATGGCGCCCTTCATGCGGATAGAGGCCAGGATGTAGATCGTCCCGACCGGCCCGCTGCCTTCCTTGACCGAATTTTCGGTGTCCCATGCCAGCAAAACAGCCGCAAACGGGTGATTTATGCCGAAATCCAGCCCCCAAATCTTTTTCCAGTGCAGAGGAATGCGGTCCCGTGGCACCGCCGGTATCCGCAAATCCTCCTCCGGCACCCGAAAAATCCGCCCTTCCCCAAAAACCGGCGTCCCGTTCATGCGGGCTTCGCGTTCGTGGAGCGGATACCCCGCAATCAGACCCTCGCGCTGCTCCTCGGTCATGAACGTGGCGTCTTTGATGCCGTACTGGACCATCACCCGCAGCGGGTCTTGCTCATCAAAAAAGCGCCTGACGACATCCGACATGCCAAACAGCGGCGTGAACGTCATCATCGTCATCCCCTTGCCGCCCAACCGGGTCCGACCCTCCACGTAAAGGTCCATCGGCGGCTCCTCGTCGGGCCAGAGGACGTCGATCTCGGCGCCCTGCCAGTGGCGGCGCTCCTGCTCGTAGGTCTTGAACACCAACCGGGAAACCCCGCCGGATTTGTGGCGCACCTGGAAACTGTCATAGGCGTTCGGCGCCGACCGGCTCGCCGTGGGTTCCCCGACAAACGCCGCCTTGGGGATGTACCCGGACCCCAGCATCTCGGGGTCGCCGACCGGGCCGCACAGCTTCTCCTGGCCGGTCTCGCGAACCTGCACCGCGGACGTGCCGGCGGCCCAAACCCGAACCGGGCGTGTGTAGACCTTGCCCGGCCACCACGGCGGATATTCCCCGGTCATGTGCCGGCTGATCTCATAGGCCGCCGCCTCGGTCTTCCCCAGCCGGTTGCCCGCGATCAACAGCCGCTCCGGGTGCGTTCGGCCGGTGGCGAAAAACTCCATCTGCTTCGCGGTCGGCGTGAAATACCGCCAACGTTCGAACTGCTTGCGATCGGCCAGAAGTTTGAAGTGCTCCAGAGCGTCGTCGATCGGCATTTTCGACCGGGAACCATAGGTCTTAGCCATCTTCAACCTCGTATTCTTCCGGCTCCAGATCGACCACCCCGAGTACCTTGTCGGGCGCCACCCCGATGATCTCGGCGAACTGCTTCAACTGCTGCACCTTTTCCTCAACCGTCAGCTCGATCTTCACGTCATGCTTGTGCTGCACCGTGATCCCGAGACCGGCCAGATTGACCAGCGCAATCGCCGCCTTGGCCTGATCCTTGTGCTGCGGATTGCCGGCGATCTCCAAAAGCGCCTGAAACCCGACCCGAACCCCATCCGACTTGGCCTGCCCGTCGATCATCTCGACAATCGCCGCCTGGATTTTCGGATTGTTCTTGTTGCGATACCCTTGGATTTTGGCCGAACCGCGTTCGCTGTCCCCATACCCGGCCCGCCGGCAGGCTTCCGTGGCGTTCCCGCCAGTCTCGATATAGGCGAGAACCCATGTCCGCTGCCTGTCGTTGAGCGCAAGCATAGCGGGACCGAAATCTTCGCTTTTTCTTCGCAGCAGCGCGGGAACCTGTTTTCTCGGCATGATTACTTTCCTACACAGGCTCCTATGTGGTGTCAAGGGCAATGTGTAAGCCTAACAACGAAATGGCGGAAATCCTACGGTCGGGGTGTAGGGTATTTAATGTGGGAGGGGTTGGAAGTCCGCGGTTTTCGTGTAGGGTATTTAAAGATTTCCGGGGAAGTTTTCGTGTGATTACAGAGAGATACATGCCCATACCGCCGCGCCGTCCCGCCCCCACCCCCACCCCACCCCCGGTCTTTTTTCTACATAACTACACCGTAGGATATCCTACATTGTAGACACTGGGACCGATGGGGCGCCAAGGGGACATCCCATAGGCGTCTACACGCGCTTAAATAGGGTATACACGGGTGATACCATTGATATACACCCGGATATACATTGGATATCCATGGCCTACAATGTAGTAACCCATTGGATTTATTACAAAATCCTAGGTAAGCCCATGCCCCATTCATGGGATGGATGGCGACAGGTGGTGTATATCCATAGTGTGAATAGTGGGCATATACACCCCAGGGATCAGCGGCAAGGCCCACTCGCCTACACTGTAGAGTGCGGCACAATCGTGGTTAAAAATACCCTACTCCCTGGACAGCCCTACATGGGAGGCTGTATGGGGTTGCACACCGACCGATCAACGGGCCGGCAAGGAAGGAGCCAATGACCGATACCTTATCATTAGAGCGCCAGCTTGGCGCACCGCCAGGCGATCCGTCATTCCGCATCACTGCGGCGAATAAGGAAACCGTGCGGGCTTGGGTTGTCGCAAAAGGAATCCCTGACTATCGCGCCAAGGGTATGCGGGACGACACGCTTTGGAAGTGCTACGCGAAGGAAGCCTACATTCGGGCATTGCTGACTCGTGGCGATTACAATCCGGCGGCGACGCGCAAGCCATGGCGTCAACCTGATCCTGCACCATCGGTTCCAAGCGCGACCATGCCGGAACCTGGCGATCCTTTGCCGGGGTGGCAGCCGGCGCCACAACCTTTAGAACTTACGCCCTCTATGGAGATACCAGCGCCCATGCCAACACCTATTCCCAGCGGTCACGCGGCACCGTCCGGCGCGCTCGCCATGCTGACAGCCGGCATTCAAGCCATCGCCGGGCGGGCGATCAACGAGCAGCGCGTCATTGAGCTAATCCAGGAACACGCGCCTACACGGGAGATCGTGCGCGAAAAGATCATCGTGCAAACCCCAATCGAGACGCGCGAGCTACCCGAGCAGCCGCGCCACCGCCTGTTCCCGGACATCTTGACATGCACCTTGGCAAATATCCCGGTAATGCTGGTAGGACCGGCCGGAGCGGGAAAAACTACACTGGCGAAACAGATAGCGGAGGCTACGGGGCGCCCGTTCGCGCATATCGGTGCCGTGACAAGCCGGTTCGAACTCTCAGGCTACAACGACGCGCACGGCAATTATCAGCCTACTGCGTTTTTCAAAGCCTTCACAGGAGGGCATGTTTTCCTTTTTGATGAGGTTGACGGGAGTGATCCCGCCGCGCTGCTATGGTGCAACACTGCCATCGCCAATGGGGTTTGCGCCTTCCCGCACGGCGAATTTGAGCGCCACCCCGAGTTCCGGCTGATCGCGGGCGGCAATACCTACGGGCGCGGCGCGGATCGCGTGTATGTTGGCCGCAACCCGCTCGATGGCGCTACACTGGATCGCTTTGTAGTCATTGACTTTGATTACGACGAGGATTTGGAGCGCACGCTATTCGGCAACACCGATTGGACAAAGCGTGTACAACAGGTCCGCAAGGCGGTATTTGGTCTAAAATTGAGACATATCGTCTCACCGCGCGCCACGGATTACGGCCGCAAGCTGCTCGCCTCCGGGATGCCTCAGAGCATGGTGGAAGCTATCACCCTATGGAAAGGATTAGAGCCGGATCAGGTCAAATCCATAGAGCACAAGATCGTTGACGGAGATTTCTGACATGGCTTGGAAATACCGCTATGACTTCACATCCTGGGAAGCATTCTTAACTGAGGCTGCAAAGGAGCCGCTAGACTTGGAAAAGAACTCATCGCGTGAAATTTACATAACCTCAGTGGATATTAAGCATTACGGAACGCGCACATTCGACGAAGCTATGGAGCTTGCGCGCTACGGTTGGGTAGAGGGGCGCAACCATCTGTTCGACGCTATGGCAAACATCCGGCCGACATTCCCTAAACGCATGGATCGCTTTGACGTGGCGGGCGCCTATCCATTCGTTCCGCGCCATGTCGCTGGCGATCCTATGTCAATGGTGATGCCAGGAAGGGGCGCCATTGCTAGCCGGCCGGTTATCCATGTCAATTACATTGGGGGCGCCATAGCGGACGTTTCCGGGCGGGCATTCATAAACCGAGGCGCCGCGCTGCTTTCCTACATCGACGCGTTGGAAAATATGGGGTACAGCGTAGAGCTTACCGTGTCGCGGCGCACAAAATCGAAAGATGGAACGTACACGTTTGAAGCGGTAATTCCGCTAAAATCCGCCGGGCAAGCTCTCGACATACACCGTTGCGCGTTTGCCTTGGCGCATCCTGCCATGCACCGCAGACTGTACTGGTCTATACAAGGCCAGCATCCTAAATGGTTCAAAAAAACGGGAACTAGCCATGGACAAACCAATACCGACCCGTTTGATATGCCCGGCGCCGTACAGGTTCGCGGCCCGCAGGAAAGCGACAAAAACCTAGCCGCGGCCAAGCTCGCCGTCGAAATTGAATTTATGGCGTTCCTGGCCGATGGCAACTCGGTAAGAACGGACGGGTTTAGATAACCGACGCAACCTTTAAGCCCCAACATATACCAAAAATTAACAGTTGGGGCTTATGGGTTTCGTTGGGAAACCGTGAAAGGAGCCAGAAAGATGACAAGCGTTTGGATAGTGGAAGGTATACACCCTTACATTCCGGGAACGCCACGTTACGTCTGTTCAACAGAACCGAAGGCATGGGAGAAAGCGGCGGAACTCGTCAACGTGCTTTGCCGTGACTACGGGCTTCCCGAATGCGCCGACGCGGACCATTGGGAGCAAGCCTTATCCGACGTTCAAGATCGCATAATAAAGGAGAACGACTTAGCCGAAACGATCTTAAACCCATTGGACCCGGAGGAGCTTGGCGAGGCGACCGGCGCGGACATTTGGATAACCGAGGAAACCGTTCTCTAACATAGGAGCCAGGAAGATGCGTCATTATGTGCTTATCGTGTACCGTTCGGGCATGACGGAACCGGACCTGCGAGAGTTCGACAACGCGGAGGAGTACCGCGAAACGCGGAAAACGCTACGCAGGATCGCCCATAGGAATATTCGCCAGCCGGGCCGCAGAGTGTACGGCGAACCGCTTGCCGTTAAGGAGGCATGAGAGATGCTGTTTCAACTTGGCCGCGTCGTTGCAACTAGAAGCATCGCCAATCGTTTCAATCCGTCAATCTTGCGTCTCCTGGCAATGCGCCATGGGAATGGGGATTGGGGTGACGTCGACGCCGAGGATTGGGAGATCAACAACCAAGCGGTGAAAAACGGCGACCGCATCCTGTCTGTCTACAATGTAGACGGCGCGACCGTCTGGATCATAACCGAGGCCGACCGTTCGGTGACTACCATCCTACTGCCGGAGGAATACTAAGGGCCTACACAATGGCCTGATCCCGTAGGGTCAACGGTTGGATTTCCCTGAGAGGCCCCGGCACAGTCCGGGGCTATCCTTTTTGGTCTCCCGGCCAGCTTGGGGCTTTAGGGTCGGCCCGGCCCCGCTCGCCATCGTCATCAAGCCATCGGTTCGGGATCGGGTTCGCCTGAGATCGACCGCTTTGTTGACCTGGGGGAAATGCGGTGCGGAGCGGTCCTAAGACCCGCGAACGCAAAGCCAAGGCGTAAGCCGGCTGAAAGCCTTAGTTGCGTAACTTAGGGGGCCTGTAGTTGGTGGACCCTGTTGAACAGGGCCACCTCAAAAGGTGCCCAACAGTTAGCACGTTTTTCGGGCTTTGTCAAACCCTGGCCTGAAAGCCGCAGAAAACCTGAGGTTAAGCATGATTGCCTATAGACACCCCCCTATAGGACGCTGTACAAGTTTGGACAGTTCGGTACGGGACGGGACGCCACGGGACCGGACAGTACGGAATGTAACAAAACTGACCTGGGAGTACCGAAATGTCCACCATACGTTTCGAGGTTAATCACAAGCATTTTATCAAATGGTCTGCGCGAGCGGCTGAGCTTGGGCTGTCCGTCTCGCAATGGGCCAGGATGCAACTGCTCTCCGCGACGGCCGAACCTGACGAGAAGCCGGCGGCGTCGGTGGAGGCTCCTACACAGGAGGGTGGGTCGATCGGGTCTCGCATCCTGGCGAAAGTCAGCGGCCCGCGAGTGACTGTGAACATGGTGCCGGGGCTGGCCCAAGTTCTCGGCGTGCCGGTTCGGTCGATCTATGCGGCGCTTGGCTCGTTGGTCGCGTCGGGAAAGATGCGCAAGGACGGAGGCGACTTCTACATTGTAGAGAAGGAATGAGCAGATGGCAGTTAGGCGTTCAAATGTCTGGCCGCCGCCCGTTTATGTGGCGACGTTTGCCGGTGGTGAGGTTTGCCGCATGTCGGTCGGCGCCTATGGTCCCAAATCGTTGATCTATGATTTCGACAAAGGCCGCCGGGTGTGCTGCAACGCCATAGGCGCCGAGCGGGTCTGGAAAGCGCACCGGGAGAAAAATCCATCATACCGACACCACAGAATAACGGGTGAAGTGGAGTGGCGGGAACCAACGGTTTGGCACCCCGACACGATAAACCGGCTCATAAGAGAAGCCGGCCCGGCAACCGACATATTGGCGGGTCATTTCGAGCATGACGGCGAAGTGATCCCTGATCCGTACTTTACCGGAGAGGTCATCAAACCCACCCGAAAGCGTGCATCGGTGTTGGACAAGCTGCTTGCCAGTCTCGACAAGCTGACGAGTGACGAGCTGGTTTCGCTCAGTGCCGAGGTCGATGCACGGTTAGGCGTGCCCGCCGAGTAATTCCATTAAAACCGGCCGGTTGACATCTACTCGGGATTAACCTGGGATAACTCCGGCCAAGATGACTACACTGTAGGAAGGAGAACAAAAGTCATGGCAACATTCAAGATCGAGATCGAATGCGATAGCGACGCGTTTCACGATCACACGGGGCAGTTTTCCCCGGAACCGGAATTGGTCACGGTTTTGATGCGCTACGTCGCCGAGCGGCTTTCCCGAGGGGAAACCGATGCTATACTAAAGGACGAGAACGGCAACCAGGTTGGGTTTGCCCGGCTGGAAGACGACGAGTAGGAAAGGAGCTAGGAGCCATGAAGACACTCGACTGGACGCCGAACCATCCCGATACGAGCGGCTGGAAGGAACGGCATAACTTGGCGGTGCGCCAATCCCGAATGATGACATCTGCGGAAAAGCTGGAGCTTGAAACGCAGATCGCCCGTGCCATTCACGCATGGGTATATTACGCGGAAGCGCACCGGAAGCGGTTTGAAAGCCCGATCGGCGAAGATTACGTGCTCGGGCCGGCTTGGGCGCGCTGGGGGTTTGCCCTCCACGAACTGCTAAATGGTGAGACTGGCCGGCTCGACTGCGGCACGCTGAGCAGCATCATCAACGACAACCTGGCCGAGCAGGGGTTCAAGCCAGAAGACGGCGCCCCTTAGTGTAGACTGTCCGGCGGGATGGCGGCGGGGCCGAACTGGTATCCGTCGCCGTCTCCACCAGCCAGCTTGCCCCTCGTTTGTAGAACAGCCAGCGCCCTTGCGGCGTCTTTTTCTTCGGCCTTCGGGAAGCCCTGATCCCGTAGCACGGCTGCAATGAGCCTCGGGCCGTAGCCTGATCCCCGATTAGTCGCCGTGACCTTTTCCCCGGTCTGTATCATTGGGTACACGATCCGCCAAACCGCGTCTGCCATGTCGTCATGCCTGGGTTGCGCGTTACGCAGATAGGCGGCTCGCTCATCGGGCGACATCTCGACAACCACAGGTACCCCGGCCGTGTTGACCCGCAGCGGCGTGGTAAAACCGAACTCTCCATCTTTCATCTTTTTTAGAAGCACGCTGATCGTGCCGGCGTCGTCATAGGTGATAATCCATTCGGCGTAGGCTTGGTTGTGGAACTGGCGGGAGCCGATTGCGCCCTTGTCTATGTCTTTGCCGGGATGCGTGATCCCGATCACCGTGGCATCCCACTGCGCCCCCAGCACTTCCAGGGCTTGCACGGCCAGGGTGCCGACAGTTGGGGAGTTGATATCGGCGGCGCCGAGGCAGCGGGTCCATGTGTCGACCGCGATCAAAGCTGGCTTGAAATCTTGTAGCATCCCGATCAGCTCGGCAAGCTCGGCCGGGTCCAGCAGATTGGGCGAGCCGGGCAGGATGCGCCAGCGGTCCCGAATGTCTTCAAGGGTTTTCCCGCGTGCCTTCACAAGCGCCGGCAGTCGGGCCGTGCTGATCCCGTGCTCGCCCTCGGCTGCAATGTAGAGCACCCGCGCGTCCCGATTGAGCATCGCGTCGACCAACTCTTTGAGCACCACGCCGGTTTTGTGGGAACCACTGGCGCCGAACGCGATCAACGCACACCCGCCCGGCATCCTCGGCAGCATTGGCTTGGCCCGGTGCGTGTCCCAAAATTCTAGCGGTGGCCGGTTGGCGGCCTCGACCGGATCGAGCAGCCGAAGTTTCCGGCGCTCCTGTGTAGACTGTTCTGTAGGACCGGGATTTTGCGTCACCCCTTCCAGGTACTTGGAATAATCCGGGTAGGCCCGGCAGCCGACCTCATTCTGACGGTATTTAAGCGCATTTTCGACAAAGGTTCCCAATTCGTCATCCGACCATGGCGGGTCGCAATGCGGGTTCCAGTGCTCGGAGATCAGCTCGACCGCTTTCCACGGGCTGACACCGTAGTCCAGAACATCCACGGCCAGCTTGTAGGTCCGGTCGTTGCCCCCCTGGTTTTCAACCGCAACGTCACCCGCTTTTGCCAAGTCGCGCAGCCGGTCGGACGCCTTTTGAACGTTAAGCGGCAAATCCAGCTCGAACCCTTCGGGCGCTTCCAGCCGGCGATGCTTGACCCTTCCCGCGTCCCATTCGGCCAGGTAGGCCGGCAATTCGGCCGGCTCCATCGGGATCAGCTCTTGATACTGGCCCTCCGGCGTGATGGACGGCGGCAACAATGCCAGCGATCCCCGGCCGCGCGTATCGACGCCAACAGCCAGCCCTTGCAGCTTGCCGTGTTTATCTAATTTTCCTACAGTTTGAGGCAAAGACCCTTTGTAATGGAAGTGCAATCCGCCGCTCGGGGTCGAGATCGTCAGCGTTGGCGGCTTCTCGAACGGCAATGCAAGCCAGTTGTCGAGACCTTCCTTGCCGTTCTTTATGTCCACGTCAGCGACGCCGCGCCCGTTATCCTCGGGACAAAAGGCAATGTTGCAGTCGCCGAAAGTCCCGAACCAACTTCTGATAATCTCAGGATCAGTCGTCGCGTTCCCAAAAGGATTTTTGATTGCCGGGAATTTAGTTCCTGGTCTGCACGGGAATATCTTAAGTCCTTGCGCAGCGTATTCCAGCGCAGCAGTCAGGCGCGGTGAGTTTTCCACTTCTGATCCTTTTATTCCGCCACTCGTTTGCACGTCAGCTTTGCGACGGTAACACGGAATGCCTCTTGCATTGAAGTCTATTACACCCTATAGTGGAAACCGTTACCCTCAGTTACAGATCACGGGAGTTACCCGGATGAACGTTTGCCCGTTGGGATGGCGGGATGGTCAACCGACCTTACAGAAAAAGCAACCCCACGGGGAGGATCAGTCGCCGGGGGGCGCCCCCAAGAGCCGCCGACGCCCGCGAGGAGCGCCGTGGGATGCGGCCCTTGGTAGTGACAAGCCTATCCCTAGGGGTAGGGAATTTGTCAAGCAGCTACCAGCTTCCTTCAAGCCCCGGCGGCGGGGGCGGTGTCAGGTCGTCGTCAAGCACGACGGTTGGCAGGTTGCGCGGCTGGATTTCCTGGCGAGCGTGGAAACTATCTTCCACCGCCTCTGCCCAAGCCCATACGCGCCCAACGATCATTTCGACTTCTTCGTCCGTAAGTTCGTATCGCTCACGGTCGGCAGCCTTGATGAGCTGATTGAAACGCTCGTCGAGGAGGCTCAAGCGCGTCGGAAGGACGCGGAAAACCCGGTCCCGCCGGTCTAGCCACTTTTCGGTCGCGGTCATTTCCCGATAAGCAGGCTTCTTTTTGGCCTTTACCTCGGTGATCCGCGACGGGGCGCCTCGCCCGGCAACCGCACCATGACGGGGCTGCTCTCCGGTTGTCAGGGGAGGCCAGTCCACCGAGGTAGTGCGGGATGGCGTGTCGCCGCTGTGTTTCCGGGGGCGCGGCATTATGTGACCCTCTATATGACAGTGCATGGGGGCTTAAATAGACTACTCCGTAGGCGATGTCCACCCCCTTTGCGCGGCGGTCTTAGGCTCCTGTTTAGGATGATTGTCGGTTGACACGGGAGCCTGTACGGGATAGATGGGAAAGCTCATGAAATTGGATTTCAACCCGAACGCTCTTGGCGGCCCGGCCTATGTGCTCTATGTGCCGCGTGGGGAAGGCGACCCTGCCGAATTGATGCGGGAGTACGGGCTTGACCTGTCGGCTCCGGCAACGACGCCTCGGGAAGCCGTGCTGTTCACCCGCGAACCGTTTGCGGCGGCGAGCTTCCATGAGTTTGCCACCCCGGCCGCTCGGGCGCAGCTCGGCTACATTGTAGAGCAGATCGAGCGGTCCTGGGCGCCGTCGAGTGATCGTCATATCGACGTGCCCCCCGACAAGGAACTCTGGCCGTTTCAGCGGGCCTCGGCCGACTATGCGCTGAGCCGAACCAATGCGCTGATTGGCGACGAACCGGGGTTGGGCAAGACTGAGATCGCGATCGGCATCGCCAACGAGATGCGGGCCAAGCGGGTGCTTGTGGTCTGCCCGGCCGCGATCCGGTTCCAATGGATTGAGCGCATCAAGGAATGGAGCACGATGGGGTTGACCTATCAGGTGCCCAATTCCCTGGTCTACGCGATCACGTCGTCTCGGTACGGGGTCCATGACACCGCGGCTTGGACGGTGATTTCCTGGGATTTGATACGAAACCCGGCTTTGTGGCGGGCCTTGGCGAAGACCGAGTACGACTTGCTGATCTTGGATGAAGCCCACTACGCCAAGACGATCGACGCCAAGCGCACGCAAAGCCTGTTCGGGGGTGCCCGCCATCCAGTTGCGGAGCCGATCGCGTCGAAGTGCAAAAAGATCATCGCCCTGACCGGCACGCCGCTCCCCAACCGGCCGGCGGAAGCCTACACCCTGGCGCGGTCCCTCTGTCATGAGGCGATCGACTGGATGGGGCAGGATGATTTCATGGACCGCTACAACCCGACGCAAAAGGGCCGGAGCGCCAGCGGCAAGGTGTTCGTAGACGAGCGCACTGGTCGGCTGCCCGAGCTGCAAAACCGGCTGCGGTCGTATTTCATGGTGCGCCACCTGAAGCGCGACGTAATGACGCAGCTCCAGCTCCCGGAATACGATTTGATCCGGGTTGAGGAGACCGATGCCGTCAAGGCGGCTCTACAGGCCGAACGGATGCTGGACATTGACCCGGAGGATTTGAGCGGCGCCGATGCCGTGATCCTGGGGCAGATTTCCACGGCCCGGATGCAGATGGGGATCGCGATGGCGCCCCAAATCGTCCAATGGATCAAGATGCTGATCGACGGAGGCGAGGAAAAATTGGTGGTGTTCGCCTGGCACACTCAGGTTCTCGACATCCTGTGTAGTGGCCTGTCCACCCACGGCGTGATCCGGGTGGATGGGTCCGACAGTGCCAAGCGCAAACATGCCAAGGTGCAGAAATTCATCACCGATCCGGCGGCCAAGGTGATTATCGGGAACGTCCTGTCTCTCGGCACCGGCACCGATGGCTTGCAGCACGTTGCTACACACTGTCTTGTTGCGGAGCCTGATTGGGTTCCGGGCAATAATCAGCAATGTGTAGATAGACTTGACCGAGGCGGACAAAAGGGACGGGTTCAAGCGGATTTCTTTGTCGCCCCCGGTTCGTTAAGTGAGAAAGTTCTTGCGTCGTCGCTTCGGAAGGGACATACCCTATACCGAGCACTAGATAGGAGAGTAGCTTAATGATCCTAGTTACAAATGGCACTATCGAGTACGGCCGCACGGTGAAGCCGGCTGACTACGAGAACAAATCGGCGAAGGTGACGCTTTCCTTTGCGGTCGAGGAAGGTTCGGACCCGGCAACGGTGATCTCCACGGTGTACGACATCGCGGTTGCCGAGGTACACCGCCGGCTTGGCCTGGCTGCTCCGGTGAATACGGCCAAGGTGGAAACCCCGAAGCGGATCGCGGGACAGGACAAAAAGGAGGCCGCGGCGGCACCGCAACCGGACCCTATTTCTGTCCCCGCGCCCACTGCGGCCGAGACGGCGGCCCCATCGTCTGCCCCGCCTGCTACCGCCACCCACGTCGAGGCGTCTGACCCCTTGGCGATCACGGCGCCCGAACCGGCCCCAGTCACACCGGCCGTGATTACCGATGTTGACCTTCGGGTTGCCGCGGCGCAAGCGGTCGAGCGCAAGGTGCCGGTGACGGCGATACATGGCTTGACCCACAAATACACCGGGGTTGTCGGCAAGAGCATGACCGAAATCCCGCAGGAACAGCGGCCAGACTTCCTGAAAGAGCTGAAGGAGTTGCGCGCGGCATGAATTGGGCAGTCGAATACGACGGCGGTTGCCGAGGGTTCTACGACATGACCGCGGCTATGCGCTTCTACAGTGTAGCCGGTGGCCGAAAGCTGTGGAAGCGCCAGCCGGGGGGTTGGGAAGTCATGGCCTGGGCCGCACTGATCGGGAAGACCCGCCGGGAGCCGGTATGAATTGGGCGGTCAAATATGGAGATCGTCGCTTCCGTGTCTTCCACGATATGCACGCAGCCGCGAAGTTTTACGAGACAAAGGGGTATGCGTCGTTGTGGAAGCTATGTTCCGATGGTTGGCTGTGCATTGCTTGCAGTGGCGCCTCGCCTTTTCAAGCTGGCCCGAGCCGGCAGGAACAACAAGCCGATCGTCCGATGAACCGTGAAGTTCTGGTATTGGAGGAGTTGACGAATGGCGTTTAAGTTGAAACGGACGCTTGGATGCGACGCGCAAGATTGCTCGGCTGAGTTCACGGCGGTATGCCGGAAAAACGCAGAATTGGAAGGTCTAGCAGAAGATCGCGGGTGGTTCATTATTTCCGAAAAGGGGAATGTATGGACCGGGTTCAAACCACCAATCCACCTTTGCCCGGAGCACCGAAAAAATGGATGACGTGCTTGCGATCCCGGCGCCTCCGGGAACACTGCCGGCGCATTCCCCATTGGGCGCCAGCTCGGCCGAACGGTGGATGAACTGTCCCGGCTCGGTCACGCTGGCCGACCTGTTCCGATCGTCGCCTGGTTACGTCGAGGATGACCCAGACTACCGAAAGGACGGCACACAGGCGCACGAGCTGGCCGCGCATTGCCTGGACAACGGGATCGACGCCTGGGAGGCCGACGCCAACCAATTCCCCGACCTGACTAGCGATATGATGAACGCGGTACAGGAATATCTCGACTACGTTCGGGCGCAGCCGGGTACACGCGAGGTCGAGGTTCGGGTCCACCTTCCTGATTTCCACCCGTCGTTTTACGGAACGCTTGATTGCGTGGTTGTTGATAGGGAAGCGTCTACAATCCATGTGATCGACTACAAGCATGGCGTCGGGATCGTGGTTGACGCGATCGAAAACCCGCAGCTCATGTACTATGCCTATGGCAAGATAGGCGACCGGGAGAACTATTTCCTGCCCAACGATGTGCCGGTCAAGCTGACCATCGGGCAACCGCGGGCGATCCACCGGGACGGTACTTTTCGTACCTGGGAAACCACGGTCGGGCATATCAGGGAATGGGCAGAAACCGTCCTGAAACCGGCCATGGAGGTTACGCAGGACATCGAGTATCTGGAGCTGGGGGAGCATTGCCGTTTCTGTCCGGCCAAGATGATTTGCCCGGCATTTGATGGACTGGCAAAAAAGGCTCTACGGGGCGGCGTGCAGCTCACCTATGCCGAGGCTCAACAACTCAAGATGATTATTAAAGCCGTCGAGGAAGACACGATGCGGCGGCTGCTGGCTGGCGAGCGCCCGGAGGATGTCGGTGCCAAGCTGGTGAAGAAACGATCGTTCCGGGTGTTCAAAGGCGGCGCCCCGATCGAGCAGACTTTTGGCGACGATGCCTGGGAGAAAAAGTTGCGCTCCCCGGCCGCGATCGAAAAACTCCCCGGCGGCAAGGCATTTGTCTCGGAATGGGCTTTTATGCCCGACAGCGACGGCTATACCGTGGCGCCCCTGAACGACCAACGTACCGCGACTTCTCCTAAAAATGATGTCGATAAATGGGGCGATCCGGCTAAATGGGCTATTGACGGGAACCCTGTATAGGGTATTCTATAGGAGTAGCGACTGACTAGCGACTGAAAGGCGACTGACAATGAGTGAGAAGTACCAGTTCGTAAAGCCGACCCGGATCATCTGGGCGCATCTTATCAAACCCCGCCCCGGTCGAACGGTGAATGGTACGGTCTATAAACCGCAGTATGAGGTTACGTTTCTGTTCGATCCGGATCACCCTGACTTCATCGCGATCAAGGCGATGCTTGGCAGGGAAGCCATGACGACGCTTGGCCGGGTGGACAACTGCAAGTACCCGTTGGAGCGCGGCGACGCCCTGGCGGACAAGGCGAAAGCCAAGGACAAGGATCGCGAGTTCCTTCGCGGGATGATCTTGTTCAAGGCGCACGGCCTGGTAACACGCCAGAACGGCGAAGACGCGGACCCGCCCCGGTTGAAGCTGTTGCAGAACGGCCAGTATGTTTCCTTCGATCGGGATGAACGCAAGGCCGCCGAGAAGTTCTTTTATCCCGGCGTCCATTGCGTCGGCGATATTTCGCTTGTTGGCTACACCGGCATGGGTGGCGGCGTCTCGGCCTACCTCAATGAAATCCTGTCGTTCAACTATGGCGAACGGGTCGCCGGCGGGGTGGACGACGAAACCAAGTACGGCGACCCGTCGAAATGGTCACAGTATGTAGGCACGGTCAGCTCGGTCAACCCGACTGTCGGCGCCGGCGAAATTCCCTTCTAGTTGCAGGATTAGCAAGGGAATTAGAGGTAGGGGTGCGCTACTGCCCAGAACAACGCACAACCTCAACCTGAAAGGAAACACCATGAAGTATCTGGAAATTACCGGGCGTGTACCCTTGCCTGACGACCATCGGAAGGCCGCGGCTTTGATCGCGGGTATTGACACCATCCTCACCATCGCCGAGGGCGAAATTCAGTGCGTGGATGAAGCTATGTCGGATTTCGAGTTTGACGCCAAGCAGCGCACCGAACGGCCGGCTTCACGGGGGCCGCGGGCGCCCAAGGTCGCTGAGCTGAGCTGAGTAGATCAGCACTGTTTCCGGCGACGAAGCGATAAAGGAGCTAGAATGACACCGACCTTGTAGCCTCCGCGACGACCGGGGGTGTGAAACGGCGGGGGCGCGACCGCCATAAAACGCGCCTTTTTCTCTACACAGGAGCTTTTGTAGACATGAGCGATGCCAATCACGTTCCGTTGACCATCCTTCCCGCCGACTACAATGGACCCGATGAGGTTCGTGGGGTAAATGTGCCCGACACCATCGCAACCGCGGAGTTGTTCATCCGGCAGTTTGCGGTTATAGCGTCGGCACTCGGGCCGGAAGTGGCGTTGTCTGGGCTTGCGACTGCCTGTGATACGCTTTTCCGGCGGTTGATGGTGGAGGAAGACTACCGGACTGCTCTGCAAACCACGGTCAACGCGCTGCCCGATCTGTACCGGAAGCAGGCGGAAGCCGACCGTAAGCGATTGGACGGGTTGAACTGACGATGGCCCGAAACCCACGGTGGCGCCCAAACTGGCAAGGACAGCAGACTGAGGCATTCCGGGATCGCCTCGGGCGTGTCTTCGCTGTCTATCCTTCGGTTCTTGTCGAGCGCCCCGGCGCCGGCTATCTGGCCCGGCTTCAAATCAAGAAACTCCGGGAGGCCGTGCGCCTCCATGGGAGCCAGCGGAAAGCCGCGGAAGCCCTTGGCATGTCGCGTGACCAGCTTCAACGCAAGCTGAGAAAAGCCGCGTGACAACCCCGTTAGAACGATTGGTCGCAGAGGCATGTGTCTTAGCCGGTGGCGACCATCCTTGCGCCGTTCTAGGGCACAAATGGTCCTTCACAGGCGGGAAGCAATGTAAATGCGAGGACGGTATCTGTTCCACTCCCGTGCATGAATGCGAAGTGTGTGGGGGTTGCGACTATGGGGATAACCCCGAGGCCGACGAAATTTACAGAAGATGCAATGACCGTCTACGTTGACCTGGATTTCGAGACAGCCTCGGCCTGCGATTTGAAGCTCGCCGGGGCTTCTGCCTATGCGCAACATCCGACAACCGACATTCTCTGCCTACGATTTAAGACAGACGACGGAATAGATGCCTTGGAGTGGATGCCAGGGCAGGACACATTTCGCAAGCGGCACCTTATCTCATTAGCGAATAATCCCAACGTGATCTTCGTCGCGCACAACGCCGGGTTCGAGCAAGCCATCTGGCAGTACATCATGGTCCCGGTATTTGGCTTCCCGGCGATACCGCCGGAGCGGTGGGAGGACACCATGGCAACGTGCGCTTGGAAGGCCCTGCCCCTAGCTCTCGACAAGGGGGCGGTTGCGCTCAACCTGCCAATCGAGAAGGACAAAGAAGGCAACAAGTTGACGCTTTCCATGTCCAAACCCGACAAGAAAACCGGCATGTGTCCCGAGCGCACCCCGGAGCGCATGGCCCGCATATCCGAGTACTGCGCCAAGGATGTCGAGGTTGAGACCGCCATCCGAAAGCGGATCGGGTTGCTGTCCGAACAGTCCCCGCAAGAGCGCCAAATCTGGATTTACGATCAGAAGATCAACCAGCGTGGCGTTCGGATCGACCTGGATTTCGTGCGGCAAGCCGAGCTGGTTGTCGAACGAGCGACCAAGCCACTCCTCGCCGAGTTCCGAGATTTGACGGGCGGCGTCAATCCGGGCCAGGTGGCAGCGGTAAAGGAATGGGCGGCAGGCCAGGGGGTTGAGCTGGAGAACCTACAAAAAGGCTATCTGTCGGGACTGCTTGGCGCCGAGGAAGAAGGCACTGATCCTACACAGGGGTATGTTTCAAATGCAGCAGAAGACGACAGTGAAGTGCGCGATGTGCCGAATGTTTCGGCAGGAATGCCCCTACCCGTTCGAAGGGCGCTCGAAATCCGGCAGATGCTTGGCAGCGCATCCATCAAAAAACTCGTCAGAATGCGATCCTGCGTCGGCGAAGACGGCCGGGTCCGCGGCCTCCTCCAATACCACGCTGCCTCTACAGGACGTTGGGGAGGAAGGCTCCTGCAACCACAAAATTTTCCTCGGGGAACGCTCGACAAAGGGGTGAAGCCGGAGGACGCCGTTGCGGCGATCATGACGGGTGACCCCGAGCACGTCGAGGCGACCCTCGGGCGGCCAGCCATCGAGTGCGTTGCGTCCGCCCTTCGACACGCCCTGATCCCAGACCCTGGAAAAACCTTCCTGGTCGGCGACTTCGCCGGGATCGAGGCGCGGATCGTGCTCGCCCTGGCCGGTCAGTACGACAAGACCGAGTTGATGGCCGCCGGCCACGATGTCTACCTGGATATGGCGTCGGTAATCCACGGGGAACCGATCGTCAAAGGTGACCCCAGAAGGCAAGATGGCAAAAATGGAGTGCTTGGTGCGGGCTTCCAATGCGGCGCACTTAATTTTAATTTTAAATTCCTTGGTGGTAAAAATCTCGCCCTGGCCTACAAGACGGTCGGGGCATACCGCGAGGAATGGGCGCCCAAGGTGCCGAAGCTATGGTACGGGCTGGCCGATGCCGCCCTGTCCGCGGCCCGTGGTGTACCGAAAGAAGCCTATGGTATTCGGTATCAGCGGGTGGACCGCTGGTTGACGGCCCGGCTGCCGTCCGGTTGGCAGCGGCTATGGTATTTCGACCCCCGGCTTGACCATGATCCCCGGTTCGACCGCGAGTGCTGGACCTACTCAGCCTTCAAGGGTGGCCGCCAGTCGCGGGTGAAAGCCTATGGCGGTCTCCTCACGGAAAATACTGTACAGGGGCTTGCACGGGGTTTATTATGCGCCGCGATAGATCGACTTGAACGTGCCGGAATGCCGGTTGTGCTTTCGGTTCACGACGAGCTGATCTGCGAAGTTGACGAAAATACCGCCGATCAGAAAGCGTTCGAGCAGCTTATGGAACATCCTACGAGCTGGTCAAGGGACTTGCGCATTCCGATCAAAGTAGAAGCATGGCAAGGGGACCGCTACAAGAAATAGGAGATGGAAATGCAGATTGGTATTGGTGGTATCCTCACGATCATTTTCGTGATCTGCAAGCTGGCCGGGGTCATAGATTGGTCCTGGCTATGGGTACTCTCTCCGCTGTGGATAGGGTTTTGCGTGGCCGTGTTTTTCATGCTGGTCTTCGGGGGCTTGGCCGCGTGGATCGGTTCGGAACCCCGTTCGATTACGGTTCGTCGGCGCCGGTAATGCCGATCAACCAACGCAATAAGGGCCGGGCGGGCGAGCAGGAAATCGTTCGCATCTTCAAGCAAGAGGGATACGAGGAGGCCGAGCGCGGCTGGCAGTCCCGTGGCGGCGGTGAAGACAACGCGGACGTGAATGGTATCCCCGGCGTCCATGTCGAGGTCAAGCGAACCGAGCGGTTTGAGCCGTACAACTGGCTGGCCCAGGCACAACGCGATGCCGGCCAAGATCGGCTCCCCGTGGTCCTACATCGGAGAAACCGGCAACCGTGGATGGCGATCATGCCATTGGAGTTTTTCTTGAAACTCATGAAGGAGAGAACGTGACCCCCGCGATGCAGTATATCATTGACCTGTGGCGGTCCAAGAATGAGGCCCGATCGAAGATGGGCGCCCGCCAGTTCGACGCGCACGATCGGGAGCTGTTCTGTCTCGGCCTCTACGCGGCGTCGGCGGCCATTGCCGGATACAATGCGTCGACGCAGGACATATCCGAGATCGCCGAGCTGATCGAGCGGAGCCGCGGGTGACGGCACGAAAAGCCAACCCGCAAAACCCGAAATTCCAGCCGGGCGACCTAGCGCTGATCCGGGCCATGCTGGAAGCCGGATACTCCAAATCCCGCATTGCTGTTGCCATGGGGCGATCCGCCGGCTGCATTCGGGGAACCTGCTCGTACCACAAGATCAAGGCCGGAGTGCCGGGAGGGCTGCGGCGCCGGATGTCTCATCGGGAGAAGAAACATGGCGAAAACACGCCGGAGGTTCACGCAAGCGGAAGACGAGAAGCTGATCGAGCTGGCGCGGAACCATTCAATCGACGAGATCGCCCGACGCATGGAACGTCACCCCGGATCAATCCAATCGGCTTGCCGCCGGCTTAACATCTCAACCAGTGGCGGGACCGGCGGCTTCCGCGCACATAAACAGAGGAGACCAAAAAGTGATCTTATCGGCTAAAACCATAAAACGGGAAGTCGAGATCGCGCCGTTTGTAGAACGGACGGTCCACCCCGAAACCGGCATGAGCTATGGCTTGTCGATTGCCGGCTACGATGTCCGGGTCCGGGAGGAAGTGAACCTGGAGCCGGGCCGGTTCATGCTGGCGTCGATCATCGAACGGATCGTGATGCCCCGTGACGTGCTCGCCAATGTGGCTGATAAGAGCACACTGCGCCGCATGGGGATCACGCTCGGCAACACGATTATCGAACCCGGCTGGCATGGTTATTTGACGGTTGAGATCAACAACCACGGGCCTGGGTTGGTTCGACTGCCGGCCGGCTCGCCCATCGGGCAAATCATCTTCTACCGGGTTGACAAGCCTTGTCGTCCCTACACTGGAAAGTATCAGGGACAAGGCCCGGCTCCTGTGGAGGCAACTAGAGAGGAGATCGCTTAACATGGACGGTTCAATCAACCCCCCAAACCCCAAGCAACGATACGGAGACTTGAAGGTGCCGCTCGGTTATGTGCCGTCGTCGGCCATAACCTATGCCGCGCTCGCCCTGGAGGAAGGCGCCCGGAAGTACGGGCCTTACAACTGGCGGGACAGGGCGGTGGAGGCCATGACTTACGTTCACGCCGCCGAGCGCCATCTTAGGGCTTGGGTAGACGGTGAGAATACCGACCCGGACAGCGGCTTTCCGCATCTTGGTCACGCGCTGGCTTGCCTGTCCATCCTGGCTGACGCAATCACGGTCGGCAACCTGATCGACAACCGGCCAAAGCCGTGCCCGACCGCGGACCTGTTGCGTCTGTGGGAAAAGCCGCCTCCGGCGCCCGACTGGCCGTTCCGCGATCACCGGACAATGGCCGAAGTCATAGCGGAGGAAGCCTGTCAGCTTGACGGCCGCAATTGTCCGCCGGAGCACGATCACCCGTCATTCGGGGAAGGCGACGAGACGATGGCTGACAATACCCTGGAACCGCCGAAGGCCGCTCTCTGCCTTTGCGATCCCTTGGAATGCAGCCCCGGCAAGGGGCGTGTATGCCGTCGTAATCATGAACCGACTACCCGTCATACCCACCGCTGGCGGATTAGCGACGATCCCGAAATGATGGAGTGCATGGTCGAGAGATGTGGTGCCGTGTCTCCCGCTATCGACCAAACCCCCGGTATGTACGCGCTGGACCTGGACAGGAAATTCCCCTGCCATTGCCGGGAAATGGACCGATGCAAGGTCGAGAACGGCCACCTTCTCGGCAACAACGTGTTCTGCTGCAAGGCGGAAGCTGGCCGGTGATCCGGCTTGCTATCCTCTTGGTGGTTGTGGGGGCTTGCACGTTGCCCCCACAAATCCGCTGCCATTTCGGCGACGGGTTCATGCCGTTCTACTGCGCACCCGAAGCGAACGGCGACGGTGAGTAATCCCGGCGGTCAGCAGAGGGTGCCCGCGTGCAGCTCCCGCTTCATCGCTGTTTCAGGTGACGGGTGACGGGCGCCACGGTCACGCCCCGCAAGGCCATGATGACGGCCCCGATGACTGCGCCGGCCGCCGGGCTGATCCCGAAGATCGTCCAATCGACCCCGGCCATGTAGTCAAGCGCCGCCGGCCCGATCGCCACGGCCAGGCCGAGCATCATCGTCTTGCTGGTCAGCCAGAACTTCTCCATCTTGTCCTCCATCACTGAATAAACCTCCCCAACGCGACCAGTGCCAGCGCCACACCGACGCCGCCAAGGCCGAGCACCACGAACGCGACCCGATCCTCGGCCGAGACCTGGCGGGAAAACAGCCGTTTCCAGCGCGCCCGCCATCGCTTGCCGTGATCGCTCTCCCATATCAGGATTGAGTACCAGGCTACGGCAAAGGCAGCCGCAAGCGGCGGCAGTATCTTGGCAAGGGCACCGACGACAACCGCCGCGGCCCCCGCATCGGCAATGGCGCGCATCGGGGTAGTCTCCATGGCCTGCCTCGGTTCCTGTAGACTACACTGTAGAGGACGGTCGGTGGGAATGCAACCCGGATCACAACCCCAGGAAAGGCAATGGGAACGTGCCGTTTTCCAGGGTGATCGCTGGGAAGGGATCGGGAGGCGCCCCGGCTGAAAACGTCCAGCTCCCGTAGACCCCGGTAAAAACAGCGGTCGTGGCGCTCAGGTCGGTGCCAAGTATATCGGTCAGATAATCACCTGTGCCCGAACGCCAAACAACCGGCGTATGGCTGAAACCGATCGCAAGCCAATGCCAGCCTGCGGTTAGTGAGATCGTAAGGCCGGTCAATTCGATTTTTCCGGTGGCGTCCGTTGCGAGGGTGGCAACCGTATGCGTCAAAGCCCCCGGTGCCCCATCCGAGTTCGCATAGATCGCAAATTGCGCTTGTGACCCCGCCGTGCCCGCGGTTTGAACCCGGATGGCCGCTTTGGTGAATACGGTGTCTTCCGGTACGAAAAACGGGACCGCATATATCCGGTTGGCTGTTACGTTTCCAATTTGGTTGAACACAGCGGAACGGATTGGACGTGTGTAATACCGCCCCGAGGTAAACCCCGGATGCCCTACTATGCCCGCGGCGGCCAGGTCCGCAATGTCCTGCGTCGTGGTGTGCTTGTTCGTGCTGCCGTCTACAATAGGCACCAGCTCGGTCCCGGCCAGCGAGCCGTCGTAATCCATATCGGAAATTTTAGTGTTCGGCATGGTCTACTCCAGGACAATCCTACTTCCATCTTCCAACAGCAGAAATGAACCATCTTCCATAAGAAGATAGAACAGATCGGGCGCACTGCCGGCTGTTTCTAATAGAATACGGCTGTTGTCTTCCTGTAACAGAAAGAAGCCGTCCTCCATAAGAATGGCAGACCCGGCGCTGGCAACGTTCTCGGTCCAAAAGAAAACCCGGACTTCCGAGACCCGAACGCTACCGTCCTCAGTCTTCCGATACGCCATCCGTCAGTTCTTTCACCGCGGCCTCCAGCTCGGCAATCCGGCGGTCGCGAGCCATGATCCCGATTTCAAGGTCAAGGTTCATCCGAGCCAGCTTGTCGCGTTGGGCGATCAGGTCATCCACGGAAAGTTCGATCGTGTTCATTCCTGTGCTCCTATGAAAATTCGATGTCCGGTACGCCGGCTTCCGCATTTCGTGCCGCGGCTGCCCGTTCGTGCATTCGCACATTGGCCCGGAGACCGGAGAATACCCCATCGGCCATTGCGGTGAAAGCCTCGGCGTCGGTGCCGGAGCCATATTGTGCTTTCGCCCAGGCGATCAGGCGGCCCGCGTTTGCGTTGGTCATGTTGATGGTGCGGGTGAAGGTCGTCTGTCCTACCGTGAGCGTTGCCATGTGCTTGTCTCCTATGTAAATGCAGCCGACCGCCACGCTCCATTGTAGATATAGAGCCGGTGGTTTGCACGATCGTAGATCAGTTGAGCGTGACCGTTTGCCGCATTGGTCGGAACACCCGTTGGCGCCCCGTTGCATGTCGGGATCGAAAGAAACCCGCCGGTCGTCGTCGTCACCAAAACCGATCCTGTTCCCACCCGCACGTCGCCGTTTGTGTAGAAATTCAGGAACGCCGTGAATGTCGTCGCTTGGTAGTTACCCAAGCTGAGCTGGCCGGGTGCTGAGGCGTTCGCGTCACTTCTGGCGGTCCAAATCCAGCCGTTAGTCGAGGCGTTCGGGACGTTGTTCGCTCCGGTGCCGGTGGTCAACAGCGTGAACGAACAATTTGCGGCGCCGGATTGGTCGATAATCAGGTTTGGCGCCGACGCATAGATATGCACCGAGGAGGCCGGTGTGGTTGTCCCGAGGCCGAGACCAAGATTTGCAAAGGCCGCCGCGACGGTTCCACCGCGCTCAATATGGAGATCGCGGGTTGACCCGGTGCCGTTCTTGTTGGTGCCGATGACAGCCACGTTCGATGAAAATTTTACCTCATACCAATCCCCGTTCGAGGTATCGGTGAAGGAATTATAGGTCCGCAGGCTTTCTCCACTGGCAAGGGTCAGGCCGACCGTAGGCGTCATGCCGATGCCGATATCCCCGCCGCTGCTGATCTGGCCGGAGCCGGGGAGCGTCGTGTTGCCCGAGAGCGTCGCGCCGGAAATGGTCGGACCCGTGCCGAATACCACGGCGCCCGAGCCGGTTTCATCCGTGAGAGCGGTAGCCAGCTTGGCGCTTGTCGGGTCGGCCAGCCATGCCGCTACATTGGCGCCAAGGCCGCTGATCCCGGTGGAGACGGGCAACCCGGTGCAGTTGGTCAGTGTGCCGCTGGCAGGCGTGCCAAGGGCCGGCGTGACGAATGTGGGGGAGTTGAGGGTCAGGCCGGCGACCGTCGTTACCGTATCGCCCAGATTGATCGCGGTGGACCCGAGGGTGAATGAGCTGCCGCCGACGCCGGTTATCAGGTCGGCAACCGTGATCTTTTTCGATGCGTAGGCTGGCGTGCCGCCGGTCGGTTCCGAGATTTCGAGCAGGCTGTCCGTGTCGAGCGGCGTGGTGGCGTCGTCGAGGTCCGAGATCGCCGTGCCGTCCGCGTTCTCCCAAACGGTGCCGTCGTGCTGTAGGAGTTGGCCGGTCGTCGCCCCGGATATGTCGGTATCGGTCAGGTCGGAAACCGTGCTGCCCGTGGCCGACGTGATCCGTCCCTTGGCGTCAACCGTGACCGTGGCTGCTGCGTAGGTGTCGGCCGTGACCCCGGTGTTCGGCAGGACAGGTGTTCCCGGCGGGGCCACGCCCCCGGAGCTGACCAGGGATTGCGCCAGGTTGTCCAGCGGAAGCAGCTCGGCTCGCCCGGTGCCCCGCGTTTTGCGCCCTACAATGTAGCCGCCAGGGACGCCTTTTCGGGTGCTCCTGAGCGTGACATCGGGTTTTCGGGCCATGGCTATCGCCCCATCTGCCGGCGGGTTTCACGAATGCGGTCGGCGTCGGGCGGCGTGATCGACCGGGAACTGGAAGGCTTTGGCGGGACTGGCTTGGGGGTTTCGAGGTAGCGGTTCTCCCGCCTGGCCCGGTAATGCTCCTGCGTCAGCTTGCGGTCTTCGACGCGCCCCATCATGTCAAGCCAGCGGTCGGGATGGCCGATATGCGGCATGGCCTGCCGGATGCCAAGGTATGACTGCCATTCGGGGATTGCGGTCCCGCGGCGGCGGTCGAGCACGGTCTGCTGGAAGATCGGAACCAACATCTGCGCAGCGAAAGCGGGGAAGTTGTCGCCCGCCGTGACGTGGTGTCCGATCGGGTCTTCCCCGGTGACAAAGGCTTTACCCAAATGCGTGAACGGGGAGAGCTTGTTCATCCCATAATGCGCCGCGGCTTCGCCCAGGTGCCAGGGGTTTTCGTGCGTCAACATGCCGATCCGGGCCAGGTCAAACAGCTCCTTGTGCATACCGGGCAGAAGCGCACGCTCCGGCTCTTTACCGTACTGTTCGTTCACCCCGCCCGTCCGCGGCCCCCCGGCGATATCCTGCAACGGCGTGTCGGTATCCCACGGGAACTGCCCGGTCATCATGTACTGGTAGCCGATATGCAGCCCGGCCGTGGTCATGAACAGCCCGGCCAAGGTCGTCAACGCGGTTTCGTTGAAGGTGCCGAGCTTGCCAAAGGTCGCGACATTGGCGGCCGAGCTGGTAGCCTTGTAGAGAAACCGCAGGGCGCCGTACACGAATGTCGGGGAAATCATGCCAATCTGTAGGGTCTGCTTGACCCATTTCGGCCAGAACACCGTATCCCAATTCATCTCGCCGAGCCGGTCATCGGTGTTCTGCGCAATCTCCCTGGCCTTGGCCCGCGCCTGCTCCGGCGTGGCGGTCGGGTTCTGCCGCAGATAGGTGGACATGCGTTCGTAGGCCGAGGCGGCTTTCAAGGCCGGTATCCAGGCGTCGAACACGGGCGCCGTCGTGGTGGTCATCAACCGGCTGGCTTCCCGCGCCACGAACTCAACCGACCGGCCGGCGAGCTGCCCCAAGGCTACATCCCCTTGCGGATCACGCTCGGCAATCCGCTTGAAATGGTGTACCCAATCCGCGGTCAGTTCCTTGCGCACGATGCTGGTAATAAGATCAGGCGCCGATCCCATCTTGTAGTAGTGCTGCCGTGGCCCGAACCACAACCCACCTTCCGAGAGATATGTAATCGCGTCGTCGTTCGCGCCTTCCTTGAACTTTTGCAGAATTTCAAAACCCTGCTTCGTCTGCTTGGCGACATAGGGAAGGATGGTCTGCGCGTAAGCGTAATCCTTGACCCCTCGCCCGACTTCGGCAACATCGCCACGCGCCAGGCCGACGCCGATTTCACGGAGGGCGTTGCCGATACCGCTGGCCGGTGCCTCAACCGCAATCGACATGGCATGGTACATCGGGCCAAGCAGCTTCAGTTGCGTCGTGAAGTTCTTGACGAACATCAACTTTTCCTGCCACGGCTTCAAGTACATGTGGCCGTTTACCCCTTGGTCGAGCCATGTGTTCCAGGCGTCGGCTAATCCGCGGGGGGCGAACAGTTTGATTTCAACATCTTTCGCCACCGGCCGGTGCGTCCCGGACCCGCCCATCGGTACATGGTTAATCGGGTCTTTTGCGTGCGTCGCCCAATATACAATCCCGTCATCCTGCCACTTCTTCAACATCTTGCGGCTTTGTATATAATTAAATGTGGAATTAACGTAATTGATGACGACGCGGGCCGGGTCTTTTTCGGCCGGTTCCAGACCCATTGCCAAGCCGTCCGAAAACTTCAAGTGCTTGCGCTGTTGTAGATGGCGTGAAGACCCTTGCTTGCCAGCCTCTTGGACAAACATATCGGCTACCTGCCGCGCCCGGTTCGGGTCTTTCCATATATGCGGCCAGTAGTCTACATTGTAGCTTTTGGCGTTGATGATCCCGGCGGCGTCGGCAGCCCGCATCTCATTTTCAGCGAACGTGAAAATATCCCGGAAGGTGTCTGCGACCGGGCCGAGTTTGCTATTGTGCGGCAGCGCATAACCCATGGACCGGCCTTCCATGTAGTCGATCAGCTTGCCGATCTGTGTTCCCATCGGGGCGCCGTTGATCCCCTTGGCAAGTTCGTCTTCCCACTCCTTCATGTAGGGTCGCAGCGTGGCGAACGCGTTGTCGATACCCGTCGCCAGTTGCTTTATATGTGAGGTCGGATCGAGCTTGTGTTCGGCCATCGCCTTCAGCCGATGACCTTCCCCCTGAAACCGAATGATGTCATGCTGACCGTGAAGCCGGGTGGATTTGTAGAGGTCTTTGTCGATACCCTCTCGTGTGAACCGACTCCCCAGCCGAAGCGCGCCGCTTTCGTCCTGCATGATGTCGCGAAAGGTATCGGTCAGATAGGAAACAACTCCATCCGCCGTGCGCCGCCCTTCGGCAACCGCTTCCACCTGGCGCTGTACTTCATTTTTTAGAACCAACGCACCGTTGATCTCCATGATATCTATCTTGGTATCGTCGAAGACAACATAGTTATGAGTTGGATTTTCCGCCTTGCGAAGCTGTTCTGTGTAGTCAACAACAAGATTTTCGTGTATTTTCCGGGAACCTTCCGGGGTTTCAGGATCGTCCACAAGGCGTCGGGATTGGGCGAGATTTTCTTTGATAACGTCAATCTGTTCGGCAAGTCTTCGGCTATCTCCATCAAGGTATTTGTTGCCGTCAAACCCGGCCTTTCGTAATGCTTCTGTAGCCGCTATTTCCCCTTTCTCGTTGTCCCCTTTGCCGAGGGCGAAAACCAACTCATTATAGAAATCCCGACCGGTCAGAGTGCCCCACGGTATCGCCTCGCCGCTCGCAACATCGGTTGTCGGACTAATGTTATATTCCGCCGCCAGCTTCTCTACTATAGCGCGCGTATTTTCGGATTGTCTACCGATCGGCTTGTCCAGCTCAAAAAGTCTGTCCTCATCAATGTGAATATTGACCCTGTAGGAGTTTCCTAGTTTCGCGTCCGTCCACTTTATATTTTTCAGATAGTTGAAATCTTGAAACAATGCGGGCGTCATTAACTCTGACAGCGATAGCATTTTTAATCCCTGATTTTGTGCCGCTATTTCAATACCAACAAGATAATTATAGTACTTAAATACGTCTCCGTTATAGTCTTCGCGGAGAGCAACCTGGCCGCCGTCAGAAAGCATATTTATATCAAAATTTTCGGGAACCGACCGGGCGAAATGCCCCCGGTAAAACTCATGGACCTCGGGGTTCTCCGCAAAATACATACCTTTGCCGTGCCCGGCGTTCCCCTCCCCCGTGCCTATTTTGGAGTTGTCAAACCGGATGAAGTCGTGCGGGCTGACGTGCCATACTGCGATCGTCGGCAACCCGGGTTGCCGGCCGCCGACATGGATGTCATTGCCGAGCCGGGCCGCGATCTCGCCGAAGTAGCGGTCCTTTTGATCGTCGCCGATGCGCGCCAGGTTGTCTACCGCGACCCCGATAATGTCTTTCTTCTGCGCATAGGTTTTCGAGCCATCGGTCGCGGCGTCAACAGTGCCGAAAACTTCACTTGCCGGTAGATCGGTTGTCCCGCTGCCGTCCAGGTCGAGAACATTGACCTTCGGCTCCTCCATTCGACCGATGATGTTGCCGAGCATTTCGGCGGCCTTCGGCGCCATGGCCGATATTGCCTTGCCGAACCCGACCAGCGCCGCGCCCCCCACCGCCCCGGTCGCGCTTTCCGTGGCGATGCTTTTGGCCTTGGCCGACCAGTAATCCTCTGCGGTTTCCGGCTTGAACGCCCCGAACGCAGCCCCTTCCGTGGCACCGGCCGCGACCACACCCCACAACCCCCGCAGCCCCAGCGACGACGCAAAGGGCAGGGTCGCGCCTACCTGACCAAACCACCGGGGCCAGTCGTTCTCGAAGCTGTCGCCCGCTGCTTCAAGTATCCGAAGGCGTTCCTTTTCCATCGCGTCGATACCGCCTTGCGGCACCGGGGCCAAGGGAAAGCCTTGTGCGGCCAGGGTGTTGTTCCATTCGTTGACGGTATCGACGATCCCGGTCGGCAGCGAGTTCGCTACAAGCTGCGTTGCCCCGCCTACCATATCCCTCGCCCCGAGGTTCGTTCCCCGGAACCATTCGAGCAACGCCATCGGAGCGCCGACAAAAACCTCCCCGAGTTGGCTAATAGTATCGTCGGGCTTTTTGGTGATCTCCTCCCTAAACTCGGGGTCGCGCCAGGCCCGCTTGTAGGTCTCTTGCAGGTCTTCCCCGGTGTCCGCCCAATGGTTCAACAGGTTGTTGCGAATGGTCTTCACGCCATCCGGCGACAGGGCAACACCCGTGCTACCGGCGATTGCGATTGCCTGGTCGATAAAATCCCGGTCGGTTGGGAGGGACGCCGCCAGTTCTCCGGCCGAACGCACCAGGGCGTCCACCCCTCCCGTGCCGAGGGCCGCCAAGGCTCCTGTGTAGCGTTCTGCAAAGTCTCGGGGGCTTCGCACATTGTCATCAAAAAGCGATCGTGCATAGGCGCTCCTGGTCAATGGATCATTAAAGCTGATCCCGGATGGCGGAACTTCGGTGAGACTTTCCGGCGGCATGTCGATCACCGGCAGGTTATCGATCCGGGCATAGGCGACAACCCGTTCCGCGGAAGGCTGTTCGAGCGGTGTCAGCGGCGCCGTCAGCTTGGCGTTCGCGATGGCGGCCGAAAGCTGGTCATCGTAGCCAAGCCGTTGGCGCAGGTCGCCTTCTAGGCGGCGTTGGTCGGGTTCGGTACGGCCAAGGTGGCGGTCGATCTCGGTCCTGGTATAGCCTTCGGCCAGGGCGGCATCCTCGCCGCTGGTCAGGAAGTCGTCGATCTCCTCCCAACCATGACCGGCAAGCCTCGCGTCAATCAGCCTGTCGCTAAGAGCCACCCCTACCCCCGAAGATTTCAGATAACGATCGGCGTCCCTGTGTAGGAGCCGGTATAGCCGCCTCTACATTGTAGGTAGCACGGGGCGCAAATTGCTGCAAACGATTTCCAGACAGGATGTAATTCTGACTGGCAGGGTCGAGGTCGGCACCGTTGCGGGCATTCGCCAAGGTCCATTCGGCGAACTCGCTGTAGGCCCTGCGGCCGGCTGGCCCGTTCTCGGGAGCTGCCAGAACTTTCCCCTGGTCGAGTACGGTGGAAAGTTGGACCGCCCGGTTACGCTGCGTCGGATCGGCTGCAAGCCCCGCCAGGTAGACCGCATCGGCGGCCCGAAGATCATCCCCGGCCCGGCTCAAAATCTCGGTGGGGGAAACACCAGGGCCAGCCAAACCACGAACAAGATCGCGCACCACCAAGCTATCACTTCGGCCAACGTCTCCATTTTCGGTCAATCTCCCGTAGGTATCGAACAGGGCCGCCTTGGTTTCCGGGGTCATCGAAGGGTCGGCCATAACGCGCCCAGCCCAGCCAGACGGATACCCGATCTCACCCGTCTCGGGATCGACCATGGCCGCCATGTAATTCCACGCCGACCGATTGGCCTGTTCTGTTGCGGCCCGCTCGGCCATCCTCTGTTGCGCTTCGCTATCCACCCGGCGGGCGATCGACTGTGCCGTGATGTAGCCGCCCAGGGCCTCACGCTCATCCCCAAGCAGCCCGCCAATGCGTTCGTCACCCAACAGCCCGCGGGCGCCTTCCTCGTGGCGCTCAGCCAGCGATCGAACCGCGGTGCGGGCGATGTCCCGCTGCATCCCCGTGGCGATCTCCATGGCCTGTTCCGGCGACGTACCGGGGACCGTGCCGACCATCGCACCGACGCCCAGCTCGGCCAGATCAAGCGCAAGATGCGTCGCCAGCGGGTCGCGCTCCACAAGGCCCATGAAGTTGCCGCGGATTTCGCTAAGATTTGACGCGAACGCGTCGCCGGCCGCGGTGTTGGCCTCGGCGATCCCCCGCCGCATCGCGTAATCCTGAAGGCGAACGCGGGCCTCCTCGGCGAAAGACTGGCCGACCGGCGTGTTGAACAGTTGCGCGAACTGGTCGAGCGGATCAGCCGGTGCGCTTTCCAGATCGTCAATCACGGGGTATCTCCGCGTAGAACTCGGGGCTTCTATTGCCGGAAATTCGGTCGATCACCCCCTTGACGCCATCCACAATGGCCCGAGGCGCGTATCGAACATAATCCCCCGTGGTCGGCGTCCCGTACCGAATACGGTAATCCGGGTTTTCATCTTCGTACCGTCCTATGGTGGACTGTTCGGCCGGAACGGTTCGTATCGCGTCCCTTGCAAACGCCCGATCGTCAGGGTCGGAATAGCTCTTTTTGTCGTCGGGGTATTTGGTGTTCCAGGTGTCCACAAACTCCCGCGCCAAACGATCCTGACCGCTATCGTGGGATTTCTGCCAGGCTTCGTTATGGTCGCCGAGCCACTTGTCGCGATTGTCGTAGAAGCGATCCAGGTATTTTTGTTCTTGCGCCGCCTGACGACGCTGGATGGCCGCGGTTTCATCGTTGTTGCGCTTCGCCGTCCGAAGCGCGTCCTGCCACATTCTTGTAACTTCGGTGTCGTATTTGTCTTGCTGGTACGGCGTGCGCGGAATGCCGTCTTCGCCGACCGTCTCGTACTGGCCGTTGTAATATGAAGGTGGCGTGTCAGCCAATGAGCGGGCCAGGCGGGACATGCCAACAGCGCCGGCACTGGCTTCCCCATGGCTGTATTCCCAACGGCTTTCGTTTTCCAGCGCGCCGGGGTCATGTTCGTAATACCCGCCCGCGCCGCTTCTTCGAAGGCTCTTGTAGTAATCTCCCCAACCGCCGTCGTCCTTCTTGTCGATGAGCTTGGCCCCGCCACCGCCGCCCCCGCTATCCTGCGAAGTTCGGGTATTCTCGCTGGTGGTATTGGTGATTTTCTCGGCGTTGCGTTCACGTAGCGCGTAGACGTTGAACGGCCATATCTTCGCCCGCTCCATGGCGCCGCGAACCCGGCCGGCTTCCTTGATGTCCTGCGCTGCCTGGTTGTAGAGTGGTCCGAAACGGCGCCCGGCGGTTTCCCATGCCTGTGAAGCCCGGTCGGATGGATTGAGCCGGCGGGTGGGGGCGTTGTATTCCCTGATCTTCGGCATGGGTTATATCCAGTCCTTCATTCGTTTCCCTTCCCGGATACGGCGCATTTCACCGGCACTGACAAACCCTACCTTGTTTATTGGTTTCTTGGTTTCGGTCGAGCTGCCCGTATCAGACCTTTCGACGATCTGCGGCGCCGTGGCGATCTCGGTTCCGATGTCAGCGCCAGACAACAACCCGTCCGCCGTCGTATTTTCAAGATTGAATTTACTCAAATATGAACTTAATGCAGTGGTTGCATTGGCGGCGTAGACCCGGCTATCGGCCGCGGCGGTGTCGTAGGTGGACGCCAGGTTGAGCGCAGATGTTTTCGCGGTCCCGGCTGCCGCCGCCTGAGCCACCCCGGCCGCCGCCTGTTCCAGATACCCGCCTTCCTCGAACAAGGCTTGCGTGCGGATAAGCTGCCGGTCGAGATACCCTTGCTGCAAGGTAGACCGAACCATGTCCGCGCTGTCGACAAATCCGGCGCCGGCCAGTCCCGCCCGCTGGCTACCGGCCAGGCGAAGGGTATCCCGCTGCGACTGGTACTCGGCGATCTCGCCGGCCACGCGGGAATAAAGCGCGTTCTGCCTGGCGGTCCTCTCAGCCGATCCGTAGGCCGCGATCTCGGCGTCGTACCCGGCCGCACTGGCACGTTGCGCGGCTGCCGATGCGTCAAATTCGATCCCCTTGGCCTTGAAATCCAGGATGTCCGACGATACCGCCCGGACAAGCGAAAGGTCGGCGGACTTGTTCTGTGTAGTGGTCGTCCCGGTATTTTTCGTCTTTGTAACGTAGCCACCTGGGTCGGTGTTGAAATGGAATGTCGGGATAAAAGACATTGCCTATTCCTCGGCTACCAAAAACACCGAAACAGCGCAGACCATCAACGGCCAGGGGCGGTCAACCTGCCAGCACAACATACTGTCGTAGCCGTACCCGTCTGTCAAGATGCCCCTATAGACGCCTGAGTAGGTGCTATCCTGCGGCCAAGCTGTCTCGCCATCGGCCAACACAAGTTGCGCCGTGTCCATGTCGGTGAAATTCGTCCCGAACGAAACATCGGCGGCGTAGTGGAGCAGCACCGCGTATTCGTGCGCCCGGCGGGTCTTCCCAAGGCCGTGCGTGCGGAGGCCAAGGTCGTTCGCCAATACCGGCCGAAGCGTCTGACCGCGGGTGCGGTATCCCTTGCCGACCAGGACCGGGATCGTCGCCGATACATCTTCGTCATCCAGGATGAACGTAACTTCGACCGCGTTGTCCAGCCCAGCGCCGGAGAGTTCGGACACATATTCCGCGGTCAGGATACCGTTCTCGTCGGCCCCGAACGGGACTTCCACGGTGCCGTCGTCGTCTACAATGTAGTCTCCGCAATCGAGACCGGCGATCGTCACCTGTACCGTCTCACCGGCCAGATGCCAGCACCCGTAGAATTTCAGATGGGTATCACTCGGCATAGCCCGTACTCCTACGTCACTGGCGGCCACCATACGACGTGCATGTAGCTCGGATACTGGACCTCGAATATACCATCGTCGTCCACGTCGCCGCTTTGGACATGTATAACGATTTTCGTACCTGCTGCCAATATCCCCGTCTTCGGGACGATTATGGTTTCCCCGCCAGTGCTGCCAGCGGAAGGTGTAGGGTCCGCCGTCGCCAACGCAATATCCGGCCCTTCCTGGAAAATGCGCCATTGAGGGTGTGATGTACCAAAATCATATCCACCAAAGAACAACTGCGCCTTGACGGCGAAAAACCCATCGTCCGGTAGTTCAACTCGTACCCCGGTCGTCGTCAGTTCGGTGCCGACAATCGTGTAATCCCCGCCGATGATTATCTCATCCCAACCGGCGCCGGCAATGATGCCATCCGGCCCGACTTCCTGGATTTGCAAGAATATATCATTCTCGGTTTCAGCCAAAGCCGCCTCAAAATACCCGGAACCTCTCCCGAGCAGCCGCGTTCCACGGTCTACAAACCATCCAACATTAACTGGCACGGCTCACCTGTCCGGTATGACTGGCTGTAGGATTTCGATGGCAAAGTCAGACCCGTTATCGGGGATCGAACTCGCGCCGCCTGATACCTCATAGGTACACATATATAGCAAATCGTTCGTCCAAAGCGCGTGCGATCCAACGCAGATGCTCGCCACATAGCGGCCATTGTTGGCAATCTCATGGCGATGTGAACCCGCGACAATCTCGTTTTCATTTCGCCGATAGGTAATACCTGTCAAGTCGCCAAAGTCGCTGAGACACCAAACGGTCGGCGTCAACATCTGTTGATACGCAATCTCCTTCAACGCATTGACCGTCAAGTGCTTGGAGAACTCATTGATGTATGTACCGACAAACCTTGTGCCGATCGGGCTTGGTCGGTACTCGACGATATAGCGTCGGTAGAACTGCACAAACAGGATCGCCGATCCGGCCCGGCAAGGCTCGATGTTCGAGCACAAATACCGGGTCATCTTGGCCGCCTCCCGGTCATAGGGGGTAAGACCGCTCGCAGAGGTTATCAGAACCTCGCCGCCTTCAGTACCCGCGATGACACCCTTCTCATCGGAAGCCAGCCAGCACACGGATTGCTGATCGTCAAAGTTCAACTCCAGCACAACCGCGTGGTCGTCATCAACATTCCCGTATTCGTCTGTAGTCGAAAAATTGGTCTTATCGTTGGCTTTGCTCACGTCGATGCGATTGGGGACCGCCCCAGCCAGGTAGAGCCGGCCATTGTGGTAGGTGCCGCAGGTAGGGTACTGATCCGTGGTGTAGACCCCGAGCCGCCATTCGGTGATTGTGGTTCCGTTGGCGCTGTTCAAGTTGGTTTCCAACGATACCGTGCAGCTCGTGCCGGCCTGTGCCGTGATCGTTCCCCAAGCCCACCGCCCGGCTTCCGGGGCCGGCGCCCATAGCGTCACCGAGCTTCCGTCGATCGAAGCCAGGGTGCCCGGTATGACATTGACGTTATCCGATGCGTAGTCGCCGGTCGCGATCGACCGCCACCATTGCCCTTCATACGTCACCGCCTGGCCGTAGGTATAGGTCGTCGCGTTATTCCAGGCCGCCGGCTCGTGATACAACCGGATCAGCCGGCCAACGTCTACCGCGGTAAACGTGGTGGAAGCCGGAGTGAATGTGATCGACCCGGTGTAAGCCGATACCGCCCCCGTCTCGTTTCCCCCCGAGGCGCCAATCTGGTTATCGAGATAGGGTCCGTCCTCCAACGCCAGGTCGGCAAGGCTGCCAAAGGTGATAACCCCATCTACGTTCAAGATCGGCAGGGACTTGGGATGCACCGTCCGGGTCAGGATAATGGCTTCATCGCTGGCCTGCACAATGCGCAAATCGGGAAGCACATCGGCCTCCCAATCCGTCGTAAACTGCCGCACGCGCTTTATGATGCAATCCACCATGACATCGGCAAGGCTGTCAAAACCGAACGTATCCCCTTCATCATCGTGCAAAGTAAGGGAACTTGTCGTCGGAACCGATTGCACCCGCATCAAGCGGTTGAAGTACAGACCGGCTTCCGGGTTGACCCCCGAGACAGGTTCGATGAGAACCATATCCCCGACTGCCCAGCCATGGTCGTTGTCCAATGTGACCGTCAAAGCTCCCGTTACGGAAGACGAACCGATGATGGTTTGGTCATCGTTTGTCGTAAGCCAGGTTGCACCCGAGAGAATGCGGAGCTTCTGATCGCCACACTCCAGGACAAGTCGATAACCGCCACGGGCCGAGAACGGCAACAGCTTGGAGTAGGTGCGGTCGATCGTCGGGCCGATATATCGGGTGCCGGAGCGGCGAACAAAGCTCCCCTCAATGGAGGGATAGGCATTCAGGCAGACATTCAGTGCCGTCTTGTAGGCGTCAAGATCGCTCCGGCCTTGTGCCAGAGGAGACCATTCACCCGATAAAAAAGAAGCCTGGTGGTACACAGCTTCATCAGGCATGGGTTATCTCCTGACCGATATGTAGTCGTCTTCCCAAGCCTCGACCGGACCCTTTTCGATCCCGTCCACGATCCGGGCTTCCGCCATTTCGGTGCGGTAGTGCTCTTGCGCGGCCGAGACCAAACCCCGGCGGCCTTCCTCGGCCGTGACCACACGCGGGCCTATTTCGGTGGCAATCCGGGCGGCCAGGGCTTCGCAGAACATCGGGTCCATGGCGGTCACGTCGGAAATATCCGCCACGTAGCGAAGCAGGATCGGGCCGACATCCGGGGCTACAATGTAGTTCCCCTCGAACATCCAGGCTTCCGAGGAGGCATGTACCGGGCCGCCCAAATACGGATGCGTGCCAGCCTTGGGATCGGTCGGCGCCCGCCGGAGAAACCCCCGCGGCAGCCGGTATACGTTGTGCGATGACGTGTCCGCGGCCGAGCCGGCGCCGATCGGATAGAGGATCGTCAGAGCAGCGGTCGTGCCTGAGAGTTCCAGCCAGCCGGTGCCGTCGTCCACCGGATCGTTTTCATTCGCGTTTATCAGGGAGCGGTAAACCGCGTCGTCGCTGCCGACAACCAGCTCGCCCGCGTGGTAGGCAAGGTCTTCATCGTAGGTACGCGCCGCGTCCGAACCGTAATAGTGCTGCCACCATTGGCCCGGCTCCGGTGTATGCCCGGTGTTCAACCCCACCTGGCTTTCCCACCACTGGTTCTCGTAGGTGACGATCGCCCCATGGGCGTAGGTCGTGCCGGAAGCGTAGGCCGATGGCGTGAACAGGTAGGTTTCATCGTCGATCGCCCGCAGCACCGCGCGCCTTGTGGCGAACCGCCATGGGTTCCGGCGCAACTCGGCCAGGCGCAGCTTGTCGTAGGCGTCCGCCCCTTCCTGCGCATTGACCGTGTGGTCGGTCAGGGTCCGAACGCGTTCCTTTCCGAGATGCGCCAGCGCCCGGTTGATGATGTCCCGCGGTTCCCGGAAGGCCATGGACTACCGCCTTCCTTGGGCCTGCGCCGGAGCCTCCGGGATCGGTTCGCTTTCCGTTGTGCCGGCCTCAATCGCGTTCACCGTCTGCGCAGTCGCCGTGTACTGCTGATACAGCGCCAGGGCGTCGGCTTTTTTCGAGACATTCTGCGTCAGCGGCTCGGCCAGTTCGGTGGCGATCCGGGCCGCCAGGACTTCACAGAACAGAGGGTGCATCGCCGAAACATCGGTCACGTCGGCGACAAACCGCATCACAAACGGAGAACTGTCGTCCGTGAACAGGTTCGGCTCCTCAATCTCCCAGTCGTTGTAGGCCATGCCGGCGGTCGTATTGAGCCGGGCGCCGGAGGCGGCCTTGGGGTCTTGCGGCGCCATGCGCAGGAAATTGGCCGGCAGCCGGTATATCTTGCGGGCCGAGCTGGCATCCCGCTCGTAGCCCAACGGTGACAGTGTAATCACCGAAGCCCCGCCGGCCCCGGTGACGGCCCGCCAATAGGACGCGTTTGGTGGCGCCTGGTTGGAATGTGCCGCCAGGCAGAGATAGACTACGTTGTCGGCGTGCGTCATATCGCCGGGCAGGTAGGCAACCGACGTACTATGCGCCTGCGCAACCACCGGCCCGAAATAGGATACCCAATACGGGTTGGTCCCCTCCCCGCCCGGCGTGTTGCCGGTGTTGGACGCCTTGCGGCTGAGCCACAAGAAACCGTTGCTGTCCTTCACCACGTCACCGGCCCCGTAGGTCGTCCCGGCGGCATAGGTGGCGAAGGAGAGATCAAGCGTCGTACCGACAACCTCACGCATGACGGCTCGGCGGGTGGCAAACGTCCATACCGACCGCTGCAATTCGGCCCGGCGCAGCTTGTCCACCGCGAAACCCGCCTCGCGCGCCTGCCGGGTACTGTCGGCGAACGTCGAAATCCGCGGCACGCCAAGGTGTTGCAAGGCCCGGTTCGCGAGGTCAACACGGGTAAAGTAGGACATGCGCTACTTCCTCTTTTTCGATTTCGGCTTCTTCCCGTTCGGGATAACCTTGGTTGCCAGTTTTGAAGCCGCTTTCGCAACCGGGTTTTTCCGACCCTTCATGGTCATTCTCCGGGAATGCGCCGAACGTTCACATAAACCCCCGTGGCGGTGGCGACGGCGAGCTTGTAGTCACCTGGCGGCAGATACGCAGTCGCATATCCGTTCGCGGAAAACGCGGTCATCGCCGTGACCATGGTACTGCCGTCACCCGCCACGCGTTGAAGCGTGACCGAACCGCCGCCCCAAGTCGCGATGGCGTCTACACCGTAGAGACCGCCCCGGAGCTTGAAGGCCGCCGTCGTGGCGCTGATATTGGTGGCGAGATAGCCGTCAATCGGGCGCATCGGGTCAATCCTTGAGGAAATCGACCGGGATCACCCCCGGATTGCGATTGCGAAAACAATCCGCCAACCATTCGAGAGCGTTGGCAACCTGGATCGCCTTGCACGCGCCATCTTCGACGCGGAGTTCGATCACGCTGCCGGCCGCAGTCGAGCTGCCGACCGTGACAGCCGCCGACTTGCGAACCCCCGCCTCGCCCGGCTTGATCGAAAAGAAGTGATCGGCCATGCGGCCCTCCTAAAGTGTGTATGGCAACTGGTCGATCAGCCGGTTGACCACTTGACGCAAGATGTCCCGGTTCACAACCGCGGTCGCTTCGTAGGAAATCACCACGTCTCGATAGGCCGGCACGGCGGCGATGTCCGCCACAAGCAAGTCCCAAGCCGTGCGAAGATCGTCCACATGTGCCTCGGTCGGGCTTTCCGCGTCGGCCTCCAGAACACCAACCGCATCCTCGACCGCTGCCTGCGTTGTCGCCACGGTGGAGGCATTGACCGGATCAACCGGGCGCGAATGGTTGGTCTCCACCGCCACGCCGTTGGCAAGACGAGCTTGGATCGAACAGGCGGTGGCTTTGCGGGCCATGGGGAACTCCTACAATGTAGAGGACGCCTATTCGACGTACTCGACTTCCATGTACATGACCGGGGCGCCGTCCGTGGTCTCGGTCAGCGTCAGGGCGATGTCCGCGTAACCGGCCGGGCAGGCAGTAAGACCCGCCGCCTGCCATAGAGGCTGCGCACGCTTGGCCGCCGTGTAGTTCGTGCTCTCGTTTGTGTAGTCGGTCAGAGCAACGACGCTCTCCAAGTCGATGTCGGCGCCGAACAGATCAACGTCCACCGCATCGCCCTGAAGATCGACCGGGGTACCGTCGTAGGCGCTGTCGCTGTAGTACACGCCAATATCGCCGGCCAGGTTCGTGACCGCCGCATTCAAAGCCATTCGGACGTGCTTGACCTTCACCGTCCAAGGAACCCGGACAAACCGATAGGTGCCCGCCGCTTCCATCGCGGTTGTGCCCGTGATCGTACCGGCATTGTGCCGCAGCACACCGGCAGCCCCGGCGCCCGTGGTCGCCCGCGTCGGCGGCAGCGTGTTCAGGTTTGTAATGACTGTGGTTTTCAGATGCTCGGTCGCCATTGCTCAATCCTCCTGTGTAAAAAAGGGGAGCGCGGGGAAAGTCGCGCTCAACCCAGGTTCAACTAGCCGACCACCGGGCCGGTAACGGCGTCGGCGCAGTCGATTTCCAACAGCTTGCCGGGTTCGAGCCGGGTGGCGCCGCAGGCATAGGACGTGTAGACCTGCCAGGGCAGCCCGGAGAGGTCTTTGCGCTGCGAAATGTCGTGCATCATGTCCTGCCACATGCCGAGATACAGCCCCGACTTGGCGAAGGCCAGGCACTTGCGGACGCTCGATCCGTACTCCAATCGCTCGGAAACGACGACATCGAACCCGAGCAGGCGCGTCACCTTGCCGTCCTGGACCGTTGCCGTGCCGGCGCCGAACTCCCGCTGCGTGAACTGCGCAATCGAGAACACATCGGCTTCCTGCGTCGAGCCGATTACAAGCGTCAGCGGCTCCATATCAAGATCGACTTCGTAGTGGCGTAGGATGCGGCGGGCCTCGACCAGCTTCTCATAGGTGAGACCAATCGACGTGGCGCCGTTGCCGAAGGTGGAAGCGATGCGGAAGTTCGTCGTATTGAAGGTTTCGTCGGACAGCGTAGAACCGTCCGTGGTGGAAATCTTCGCGGTGGCAAGCGCGGCCTGAATGATTATATCATCGAAGTCCCGGCCGACCGCCATCGCGGAGTTCTGTACCGCCATGCTCTGCGGGTCTTCCAGCATACGGAGCTTGTCGAAGTTGTCGAAAAGCTGAGCCGGAATTTCACAGTCGATCGGCAATACCCAACGGCGCTCGAAATCGGCGGACTGGTAGGACATCGGAGCGAACCGACCCTGCGGCCGACCGGCGCGAACCGGCTTCATGTAATCGACCACCTGAGCCTGACGCGAACCCGTATGGGTTCCGGTCGAAACCCGGTCGCGCAGCTTGGAACCCTTCTGCTGCAACACGAGCTGAAGGTTGGTGGTGTAGGAAACAGCAAAGAGTTTTGCGGCATTCTCGGACATGGCGCGGCCACTCCAACAGGGTTGCTGGACATGGCCTTGTCCTCACGGGGGCCGACCACCTTTCCGCCCAAACGGGTTATGGAAAGGGGCGGGCTGAAGAAACAGACCTCGGAGGAGCCAACCGAGACGATGTTTCCGACCCGCGATCTTCCTCTACACCATCCTACACAGGAGTGTCAATAGGAAAATGATACCGAACATAAAAAAAAGACGGCCAGCGTGGAGCACTGACCGCCTTCCTGCCAAAACGTCGTTGGGAGTGTTTTCGGAAACCCTCGTTTGCTGGTTGACGGGGAGACGGTACGCCACCACGGGGCCAGGGGTCAACCCGAGAAGGTAGTTACCAAAACGTGAACATCTGGTTTTCCGTTTTGCCCCTAAGTCATTGATCTACAGTGAGCGGTTTTCCGTTTTTCAGTCGTCTAAGCCGTTGAAAATAAACAACATCCTGTGATCTGCCGAATTCCATCAGCGACATCCTCCCGCGATCAGCGCACGCATAATTCCGGGCGGCTCGCCGGGGCGCAAGCAAACTGTCGCTGCGCTGCGGGGATGGCAGGTATCGGCGGCGCCTATAAGCAATCGGTTGATGCAGGGTGACGGTCCGGTCTGCGCTGCTGCCGGATAGGCGCCGAAGAGAGCCGTCAACACGGGAGGGAGATCAGCGATGTATTGGAAGCAAATTGCTCTTGCCGTCGCGCTGGCGGGTTCGCTGGCCGCGATGCCGCTGGCTGACGCCGATGCGCGTTCCCGCCATTGGCATCACCATCATCACGGCCCCGGCATCTGGCCATTTGTCGCCGGCGCCGCCGTCCTCGGCACGGCCGCCGCTTTGAGCGCGCCGCGCTGGGCGCCTCCCCCTTATTATTATGCACCGCCGGCCTATTACCCCCCGCCGGCCTACCCGGCCTATTACTACTATCCCGGCTATTACTACGGCTATCCGTACCGGTGAGCCCCGCCGGTTTGCGGCCCTTGGCGACCAATATCGCGGCGCTGGCGCGAGGACCGGCGCCGCCGCTACAATCCCGCCTCCGATCGAACCCGCAGGAGGGGGCACCGTGCGCATCCACAATCTCTATACCGACACAAAGGGACAATCGCATTTCCGCGATATCGAGATCGAATGGGTCGAGGAGGGCGCGGCCGGCAAGCTGTCGGAGCGGCTGCCGGCGACCGGCATCATTTTCCGCCAGGTGCAGCCGAACTACGATTTGGACTGGCATCCGGCGCCGCGCCGGCAGTACATCATCAATCTCGACGCCGGTGTGCAGATCACCGCAAGCGACGGCGAAGCGCGGGTCATCGGCGCCGGCGAGGTGATCCTGGTCGAGGACACGACCGGCAAGGGCCATCTCTCTAAGGCGGTCGAGGGCAAGATCCGCCACTGCATCTTTGTGCCGGTGGAATGATCTCGCAGGGCGGGTAAGCCCGGCGCAACCCGCCATTGTCATGTGACTTTGGCGGATTGCGCTTCGCTTATCCGCCCCACCCGCCTTACGCTGGACACGCGGCAGTTTCGAAACGGGAGGAAAAACGATGGCACGCGACGGTTTTCTGATCCTCGACAGCGATCTCCACATGATGGAGCCCGACGACCTCTGGGCGCGCTGGCTCGACGAGCCGTACCGGGCGAACCCGCCGCGGTTTTTCGGCGGGCAGCGGCAGTCTCTCGCCGAGAGCAAGGAGGACAAAGGCAACGCAGACAACATCATGGGCATGGAGGTGCAGGGCCTCCAGATCCCGGCGCACAACATGCAGCAGGGCGCGACCGTGTCGAGCCGCGAGTTGCGCCGCCGCAGCCGGGCGCGTCACCCGCATTTCCAGGTGGCCCGCGCCCGCGGCTACGACGCGGTCTCGACCCTGACCGCAATGGACATCGAGGGGATCGATGTCGCGGTCATGTACGGCACGCGCGGGCGGCAGATCCTGTGCCACGACGACCTGAAGCCCGACTACGCCGCGGCGCTGGCGCGCGCCTACAATGACTGGGCCGCCGATTATTGCAGGACCGATCCGACCCGGCTCAAATTCGCGGCGCAGATCGCGATGCACGACGTGAAATCGGCGGTCGAGGAGGCGCGGCGCTGCGTCACCGAGCTGGGCGCGGTCGCGGTGATCGGCACGCCCAACCCGGTCAACGGCCAACACCTGCACGACGAGGCGGTCGAGCCGCTATGGGACGCGCTCGAAGAGCTGGATGTGCCGATCGGCTTCCACCCGACCGGCAACACCTCGCTGAAGGACGACGCCGGCAGGCGCTATGTCGGGCACGCCAATTTCCACCCGATCGCGCACGCGATCCGCAATCCCGTCGAGCTGATGGGGGCGATCGCCAGCCTGACGACCGGCGGGGTCATGGAGCGCCATCCGAAGCTGCGCGCCGCCTTTCTCGAAGGTACGGCAGGGTGGCTGCCGTGGTGGCTGTGGCGATTGGACGATCAGTGGGAGAAGTTCGGACCGGGCTGCGAAAACCCGCTATCGATGCTGCCGAGCGCGTATTTCCGCCGGCAATGCTATATCGCGCTCGATGTCGACGAGGAGCCGGCGGTGCACGCGGTCAACGATCTTGGGGCTGATTATTTTGTCGTCTCCAGCGACTACCCGCATTCCGACGGCGCGTTCCCGGAGGCGATCTCGCAGTTCCTCGGCCTGCCGCTGAATGACGAGCAGCGCCGCAAGATCCTGTGGGACAATTGCGCGCGGCTCTACAAGATCGAGACACCTTCCGGGTCGCTGACCCAGCCCGCGCCGCAGGTCAGCGCCGCCGAATAGCGGCCCGGCTCCGGACGGAAAATTCCCTGTTCGCAGGGAATTTTTCTCCCGGGCGGCGCGGAGCGGGAGCGGTGCGCCTCAATCGGGGTCGCGGATTTTCTCGTTCAGAAAGGCATCGTAATCGGCACAATAGATGCCGATCTCCGTGTCGCCGCTCTTCATCGTCATCGCAAAAAAGCACCCTTCGAGAAGCCGATTGCCGGACCGGGCGATGAATTCGGCCGAGACGCTTTTCTTTTGTCGCAGCAATTCCCGTCCCGCGGCGCTGTTGAGGTGCCCGGCGTCGCGCAGCACCGGCCGCGCCGCCACGCTCGGAAACAGATAAGCTTCCCCGGTCATGTCATCGAGAACCGGCTCGACCACCTCGACCAGAATATCGGCGTATTTGTTCCATCGCCGCTTTCTTGCGTAGCGCGAGGTCGCGATGTGAAATCGGCAGTATTGCGGCTTCGGCCAGAGTGATTTTGCCCAGTTGGGATGTCCGAGCGGCGCGGAACCTGCAGCCGGCGGGGCATCCGATATCGGACCGCCCGGTTGCGTCTGCCGTTCCGCAATCCATCCCGATCCCAGTTCCGGCGGTCGTATCGCAGGCTGGCCTTTCAGCAGACCGCAGAGGGACGCGAAGCCGTCCGGTGTTTCCGGTCGAAAATGGCTGCGACCCTTGACCGGTGTCGGAATGACGTTTGCGTCTGCATCGGCCAGGAGGATGGGCACGAATTTGTTGGTGACCGTGCCCGCATCATAGAGATGCTGCCGGATCAGGTGGGCCTCCCAAAGCACCCCGTGTCCTGCGCCCGGCTCCTCTTCATAATTGACGCGGCGAAGATAGGTCTGCGTGCATACCACCAGCACAAAATCGGCCCGGTAGATTTCCCGCTCGCACCATAAAGGCCAGCCTTCCGGCGGAGATTGCACATAGCGATCGATGCGGGCATCGATGGATTTTTCGGCGCGCAGCCGGTTGGCGAGGGCGAGGACTCGATCCTCGTGCTCCCGGCTATCGTGGCTGTAGCTGATGAAGACGCGCGGCGGCGGTGCCTCGGACACTTGCTTCTCCATCGCCTGATCGCCGCACAAACGTCTCGCAGAACGGCGATCGGTTGCTGGACAGAACCGTATTTGAGCCTAATTTTGGCGGCAAGTCGCGGGAAGGATCATCGTTCCCGCCGCAACGAAAGACCGGTCCATGTCAGACCCCGCCATCCGCGCCCGGCCGCTCGCTCCCGACAACGATCCGGCCGCGATCGAGCACCTGAAGATGATCCAGGCCGTCATCACCCGACTGGCCGGCAACAGCGCGCAATGCAAGACCTGGTGCATCGCGATCACTACCGCGATCGTGGCGTTCGCCGGCGCGGTGCAGGACGAGAATATCGTCGCGGTGGCGATCGTCCCGCTCGCGATTTTCGGGTTTCTCGACGCGGCCTATCTTGGCCACGAGCGGGCCTATCGCCGGCTGTACAACGACATCGCCGCGAAAATCCGCGACGGACGCTACGCGCCGTCGGATCGTTTTGTGCTCGGCGCGCCGGCCGGCGCCGGCGACTATGTCAAGGCGTTCGGATCATGGTCGGTGTGGCCGGTCTATCTCGGTCTGATCGCGGCCTACGTCATCATCCGGCTGATCGGACTCTATACATACACGGCCTGACGGCGCGAAACGGAGGCACGGCAATGCAATTCGGCGGCGCGCGGGTCTGGAATCGGCGGGAATGAGCGAAGGTGCCGTGATCTATGCGCCGCAAGGTCTCGATGACGGGATCGCGGCGCTCGGCGACGAGACGGTGTTCGCCGCGATTCTGGAGCGGGCCGGCGCGCCGCGCTTCCGGCGGCGCGCAAACGGGTTTCCGACCTTGCTGCACATAATCCTGGAGCAGCAGGTGTCGATCGACGCGGCAGCGGCGATGCACCGGCGGCTTTCGCAAGCCTGCCGGCCGCTGGCGCCCGAGAACTTCCTCGCGCTCGACGAGGCGACCTTGAAGCGCTGCGGTTTCAGCCGGCAGAAAATGGCCTATGGGCGCGGCCTTGCGGAGGCGGTCGCAAGCGGAAGCCTCGATTTCGCCGCGCTCGCCGCAATGCCGGATGACGAGGCCAGAGCGGCGCTCATCGCGCTGAAGGGGATCGGACGGTGGAGTGCAGAAGTTTATCTGATTTTCGCGCTCGGACGCCCGGACATCTGGCCCGCCGCCGATCTCGGATTGCAGCTCGCGGTTATGGAATGCCTAAGCCTTTCCGAGCGCCCAAGCGAGAAAGCGTTGCGCGAGATCGGCGAGCAATGGCGGCCGTGGCGGTCGGTCGCGTCCTGCCTGTTCTGGCAATCCTATCTGCACGCCCGCGGCCGTGCCGCACCGGTTCTCGCGCCGGAGCTCTATGCGGTGGCGGAGTGATAAATCCGCGTGCGCCAATCAAGCATCATACGCGGAATAAGTCCTTTTTGTTGTCAGGGCAGGATCGGCGATAGGAGGCCTCATGGAACAGTCGGGCGGGACAAAGCAGCTTGAAGCGTTGCGCGCGTATGCGGCGGGTCTTGCCGGCACGCGCGAGACGATCAGACGCGCCGGGTTGCAGGATTATGCCGATCTGGTTATCGCGCTGGCGCAGAACGATCTCGACTTTCCGAAGCCTGCCGACACACCCGAACGCCGGGCGCATATCGAACGGGCCGGCGCAATTCTCCAGCCGCTGTTGCGCCATGGAAGTTGAGGTCAAGATCGTCGTCACCGATACGTCGCCGCTGATTACGCTCGCGGCGGCACAGAGCCTCGATTATCTGCTTTATCCGGCGCTTCCGGTCATCATCCCCGATGCCGTCTATTACGAGGCGACCGCCAGTGCCGGAAAGCTGGGCGCGCAGCGGATCATCGACTGGTATCACGCGCATCGGGAAACGGTACGGATCGAGCCGAGCGAGGCCTTTCAGGACGCGTGGACGGTCGTAAACATCCGGGGCGGGCGTCTGCCGAGGGATTTGGGCGAGCGGGCCGCGCTCGAGATCGTTCGCGGCCTGCCGCTCGCCGCTCGGGAACGCGCGCTGCTGTTGAGCGACGACCGCGATGTCAGGCGCATGGTGGTGGTCGATCCGGACCGGCTGATCCTGCTGACGACATGGGATTATCTCCGCCAGCTCGAGCAGGCGCAGCGCATCCAGTCGGCAGACGCGGTGATCGATGCGGTACGGCAAACCGGCCGCAATCCGCCGACACGCGATCTATGGAGCCGGCACGATCCCGAAATCCGGGATGCCGTGCGCACGGCGATTGAGCGCGCTTACCGCATCCGGCCTCCCGGCGATGACAAATCGTAGCCTGGCACGGCCGCGCCGCCCCGGTTCCGGAGCTTTATGCGGTTGCCTTGGGGTAGAGCGACCTGCCTGCGCGATCCACAAATCTGTGTGCGCAGCTACCGCTTATGTTCTGGCTGATTGCCGATCAATCTGGTATTGTTCAATCTTCTTACCAATTCATCACACGGATAAATTGAGGTATTGTCTCCCATGGTAAGACGAAATTTTTGAGATGGTAAGCCAGTTTGTACGTTCGCAATTATGACTCCTATATTCATTTCGCCCAAATCTTTGATATCAGAGAGCATTTTGAAGTCATTTTCAGCATCTTCGCACGTTCTTCTGGTTCTAGAAATTTCAAAATATGTCTCTACGGGAGATCCTGGTATGATCTCGCCGCGATTGCCGTAAATCGTAGTACCATTACGAAATTTCTCGATATATGCATCTTGTCTTCCATAGTATTGAGACGCTACATTATTAATTATCTCGCTGTCAGATTGAACCGTGAACCCACGATAATCAGCGATACCGGAACCAGAAACGCTGATCTTGACATTAAATCGGAAATATTCTCGATAAGTTAGCAAAGGGCCCAACCATTCAGGCTCGATACTGAAATGCACTTTCAATATATCTGATTCGCCTTTAAGATTCGTGATGTAGGCAGATGTTATTTTGGCTCTTCCTGACATCTCGTCGAGACGTCGTTTCATAGTGTCGCTGAGTTCTTGAAATTTTTTCGTGTTTGTGCTGTCAAATGACTGGAATTTAGAGTTCAAGTCATCTATAGTATTCTGGACCTTTTTGTTGTTTAATTCAATTGAATCGGTGAGTTTGTTTGTATTGACTACATAGGCAAATAATCCACCAAGGGCGAAAATCCCTAAGACTATTGTGCTAAACCACTGGATCTTTTTGAAAAAAAATGTCTCTCCTTGAAAAATGGAGGCTATCTGTTCCTTAATAGCATTTTGTGTCCCCTCTAGAGCAGCTAATTTTACGTGAAGTTCGGTTGTTCCGAGACGTCTTCTTGTATTTATCTCATTATCCACCCTAATGGCTCCGAAACGGTCGCATGCGGGACATCTTAGCCAAACAAAGGTCCAGTCAGCGAAGACCGTTTGTATCAGGTTGGATTTTTGTTATCGATGATGGAGCCTCAAGAATTTCGCACCGATCATAAGCCATCGAAATCGCTCTCTCTCTCTATTCCTGAGTAAATCTCAAATACACAACCACTTGGCCCTCAGCCCCGCACCGTCAGCCCATCGCCGACCGCGATCGGGCCGCCCTCGGTGACCTCTGCGTAGATGCCCATCAGGTTGTGGCCGAAGAAGCGGCGCAGCGCGGCGACGGTGTCGAGATCGCGCTCGGCGGTGTCGGGGTTGACCTCGGTCGCGGCGCAGCGGGTGATCGGGGAGACGATCCGAAGCCGGGCGCCGCCGAGCGCGATGTCGGAGCCGATCCAGTCGAGTTCGCGCCACGCCCGTGCGCCGTCGAAATAGACGTTGGCGCGGAAACGCAGCGGATCGACCGGGGTCTCGACCTGCTCTTCGAGCGCTTCGAGGCTCGCCCGGTTGATCAGCGATACGTATTTGTCGAATTCGGCGTTCGGCTTCTTTCTCGCATCGGCGAAAGCGTGGCCGGGGGCCTCGACGATGCGCAGCGGGCGCGCGACCTGATCGCCGAGAAACTCGGAGATATAGTCGGCGGCACGCTTTGCGCCGTCAGGGTCGGTGATGCGGGCGCGCAGCGGGGAACCGGTCTCGTCGCTGATCGTCAGTACGCCGGTATCGGGATCGAAGCCGGTGCGCAGATGGGCCAGCGCCGCGTCGCGCATCAGCATCACAAAATGCGTCTTCGACAACCATTCCGGGTTTTGCGGGTCGAAGCGGGTCGAGGGCAGCGCGATCGCGAAGCGTCGGTCGTGCGGCAGACAGTCGCCCGGCGCCAGAATCGTCCGGTCGAGCGCCTCGGGGCTCAGCCCCTTGACCGGGTAGCGATAGATCGCGGCGATCGTGTTTTCAGTATCTCCCGGCATCCCGCTTCCCGCTCCGAAATCCGCCCGAGCCTTTGACAGCTGGGCATTTGATAGCATTATGTGCGGCGCGGCATATAGATTTTGCGCACCTGAGACGGCCGGCCCGCCGGTCGCTCGGGAATGCGGTATGCGCTTTCACAAGCCATTCGGCCTAACCACATATCACTGACCACATATCAGCGGCGGCGAGGCCCGCCGAACCCGCCCGTCGAAGCTGCCCCGTGGCATCTACAAGGAGACCGTCATGACCGATATCGTCATCGCCGGCGCCGCCCGCACCCCGGTCGGCGCCTTCAACGGCGGGCTCGCCGGCCTGCCGGCGCACAAGCTCGGCGAGGTCGCGATCGTCGAGGCGCTGCGCCGTGCCGCGGTCGATCCGAAAGAGGTCTCGGAAGTCATTATGGGGCAGATCCTGCAAGCCGGCGAGGGGCAGAACCCGGCAAGGCAGGCGGCGGTCGCGGCTGGCATCCCGTTCGAGCGCACCGCCTACGGGGTCAACCAGCTCTGCGGCTCCGGGCTGCGCACCGTGGCACTCGGCTATCAGGCGATCCGGGCCGGCGACAGCGATATCGTCGTGGCGGGCGGTCAGGAAAGCATGAGTCAGGCGCCGCACTGCATTCATATGCGCAACGGCGTCAAGATGGGCCAGGCCGAGCTGGTCGATACGATGCTGAAGGACGGGCTGTGGGACGCGTTCAACGGCTATCACATGGGCAACACGGCCGAAAACGTCGCGCAACGCTGGCAGATCACGCGCGAGCAGCAAGACGAATTCGCCGCCTGGTCGCAGGAAAAGGCCGAGAAGGCGCAGAAATCGGGCCGCTTCAAGGATGAGATCGTGCCGGTCGTGATCCAGGGTCGGCGCGGTGAGACAATCGTCGATACCGACGAGCACCCGAAGCATGGCACGACGGTCGAGGTTCTGTCGAAATTGCGCCCGGCCTTCGACAAGAACGGCACCGTGACGGCCGGCAACGCCTCGGGCATCAACGATGGCGGCGCGGCGGTCGTGCTGATGACCGCCGAGGCGGCCGAGCGGCGCGGGCTGAAGCCGCTGGCACGCATCGTGTCGTGGGCGACGGCCGGGGTCGATCCGGCGATCATGGGCACGGGGCCGATCCCGGCGTCGCGCATGGCGCTCGAAAAAGCCGGCTGGTCGGTTAGCGACCTCGATCTGATCGAGGCAAACGAGGCGTTCGCGGCGCAGGCCTGCGCGGTCGGCAAGGATCTCGGCTTCGACCGCGACAAGCTCAACGTCAATGGCGGCGCGATCGCGCTGGGCCACCCGATCGGCGCCTCGGGGTGCCGGGTGCTGGTGACTCTGCTCTACGAGATGCAGAAGCGCGACGCGAAAAAGGGCCTCGCGACGCTGTGCATCGGCGGCGGCATGGGGATTGCGATGTGCCTCGCGCGGGACTAGCGCGCCTCATGAGAGTAGGTAGCGCGAGACAATCCCTGCTCGAAAAAGTTTTAACCATGGAGGCACGGAGGACGCGGAGATGACGTTCCCCTCCGTGCTCTTCGTGTCTCCGTGGTGAAACCGGAGTCTCGATGGGCTTCGCGATGCTCAGCCCATCCTACGATCCGCGCAGGGAGGGAGTAAAAGAATGGCCAGAATCGCTGTGGTTACCGGCGGGACGCGCGGTATCGGACGCGCGATCTCGGTCGCGCTGAAAGGCGCCGGGTATAATGTCGCGGCCAATTACGGCCATGACGACAAGGCGGCCGGGGCATTCTCGGCCGAAACCGGCATCCCGGTGTTCAAGTTCGATGTCGCCGATTTCATCGCCTGCCAGGAGGGGATCAGGGCGATCGAGGCGGCGCTCGGCGGGCCGGTTGAGGTGCTGGTCAACAACGCCGGGATAACGCGCGACACGACGATGCAGCGCATGAGCTTCGAGCAGTGGAACGCGGTAATCCAGACCAACCTGTCGTCATGCTTCAATATGTGCCGCACCGTGATCGACGGGATGCGCGACCGCCGCTTTGGCCGCATCGTCAATATCGGCTCGATCAACGGCCAGGCCGGGCAATACGGGCAGGTCAACTACGCCGCCGCGAAATCGGGGATTCACGGGTTTACAAAGGCGCTGGCGCAGGAGGGAGCCTCGCGCGGCATCACCGTCAACGCGGTGGCGCCGGGCTATGTCGATACCGAGATGGTGCGCGCCGTGCCAAAGGACGTGCTGGAAAAGATCGTCGCGCGCATCCCGGTCGGGCGGCTCGGCAAGGCCGAGGACATCTCGCGCGCGGTGCTGTTCCTGGTCGCCGACGAGGCCGATTTCATCACCGGATCGACGCTGTCGATCAACGGCGGCCAGCACATGTATTGAGCCGCGGGTAGCAGAGAATATCCCCTCTCCGCCCTACAAGGAGAGGGGAGCAAGCAGCGTCCCGGCTGCTCTTCCAGCTGATCAGGTAAAAAGAGAAAGCGAAACGTATCGACTCGACGACACGCGGCAGAATAGTCTTCTTCCATGTGGGGATGGATGCGCCGCTTGTTCGGGAGATCATCGTCGCGTGAGGAAGCGCGAGTCGAACCGCTTTCCCCTGCGCCACCATCGGGCGTGATGAGGGAAGGGGCGTGGAACGCCCCGATAATGCCTGTTGTCGCAATGGAGAAAACCCCCGCTCCAGCGATTGTTTTGGAGCCGCTGCAAGGGTTGGTCCACCGCAGGGCGAGGGCGAGCGGGCCGCCGCAAATTGCGTCGTTCCGGCCTTCTATAGTAGACGCGTCGGATAGCGGGGAACTGACGGAAGGGACAAGAACCAAGGTTCAGGTTGCCGCCGATGTACGCGGCGTGACGATCGGCATCCAATACGGCAACGCGGAAGGCAGGAATTCCAGCCGCCGGATCACGATCATTGACCTTTACCGGGCTGAGGATGGCACGGCGTACCTGCGCAGTCATTGTCACGAGGTAGGTGAGACCCGGACGTTCCGTTTCGACCGAATAAAGAGGGTATTCGACCTCGATGGCGTCACGTACGAGCCATACGCGTTCTTTCGCGATCAGCTGCGAGTGAGGATCGAATCGGTCGAGCGCCGTCGCGGGCCGCTGAATTTCGATCCGGGCGCGGCGCAAAAGAAAGAGGCAGTGGGTGGTGCGCGACTCCTGGCAGCTCTCGCCCGCTCCGATGGGATTATGCGCGCGGCCGAGGTCGATGCGATTGTGGATTACATGGAGCAGAAGTCAGCCCGACTCGGAATCTATACGACCGAGGAGGATCGCGAGGCACTGACGGCGCGCGTCAAGAGGATGCGGCCGACGCAGGCTATGCTTGGGTCATGTCTGCGCGATCTTGAGCAGGCCGACATGGCCGAAAAGCAGCTATTTCTGCGGAGCGCCATTGCCGTCGTAAGGGCGGATGGGAAAGTGGCCGAAGACGAGGTTAGGCTCCTGATCGGGTTGGGACAGAAGCTTGGATGCGACATTCAGAGATTGCTGTAGATGCGTGGCGCGTACGCGGGGCTACTACTCGACCGAGCGAGGATAGATCAGGGATTTGCGATTGAGGCCTGGGCTGACGCGGCTGTCATTCCGTAATCAGGCGAGGTTCAACCTCGGGTGCCTGGAATTTCTCGGCCATCCGCATGGTGTCTGAGGCTGTGCAATCGGCTCCTCGAACTTGCCGCTTGGATTTCGGCCGATCGCCTCTCTAAACCGGACCGATCGCCGCCGCACTCTGCCAACGCCGGCGCAGCGTGCGGGCCGGCACCCCGAGCGCGCGGCCGAGCGCGTCGAGGCGCCGCGTTACGGCCTCGCCGGTGAACAGGCTGCCGGCCGGCACTTCGAGCGCGATGCCGCTCTCGCCGCGCGTCAGCCGGACCTGGTCCAGCAGTTGCAGCGCGCCGCCGCACAACGTGTAGGCGAGGCGCAGGGCGAGACCGAGCGCGCGCGCCTCGGCCGCGTCATCCTCGTCAAGCAGCATCCGGGTCGGCGCCTTGACCGGGTCGTCGTTGCCGCCGCCGTAGCGGGCGTGCAGCGCCGATGCGACAAAAACCCGCTCGTCGTGGGCGATCTGCGGGAAGGGCAGGGTCAGCGTGCGCGCGAAGGCGTGCGCAGCGCGGTAATCCGGGTGCTCGCTCCAGGCCGTGTCGCTGAGCCAGCATGCCGCCCGGTGCAGACGCCGGCGCGCCGCGCCGCGATCGGGGAAGACCGGCGCTATCCAGCGATAGAGGCGGTCGCCGTCCGCTTCCCACCGGCTCTGGCTCAGAGCAATGCCCTGGCAGGATGCGATCAGCGCGTCATCGCCGGGTTCGCCCATGGGCCTGCCTGACAGCAGACCGTAGGCGTACCCTTCGCGCAACCCGAAGGCCGAGAACACGATCCGGCCCGGTTTTCCGGCCGCGATCAGCCGGCGCAGGATCAGCGCCGCAACCGGCAGCAATTCGAGACGCTTGCGGCTGATCGCGGTGATCCGTTCGAGCGAGCGCCGCGACTGGCCGGCGAGGATTTCGAGAAAACCTTCGGCGTCCTGACGCGGTATTGCGTATTCGTGGATGATGTGCAGCGGGTACTGCGTCAGTTCCATGTGCAGCCGCGCCAGCGCCCGCCACGCGCCGCCGACGAGGTAGAGACTCTTCCCGGAAGCGGCGCCGAGGACGGCAGCGTCGGCGATCCGGCGCTCGACAAAATCGGAAACCTTGCTGCTCTCGCCGAGTTCGGCCAGACGCAACGGTCCGATCGGCAAACTGATGCCGACGCCGATCGGCGTCGCCAGAGCGGCGTCGATGCGCACCAGTTCGACGCTGCCGCCGCCGAGATCGGCGGCGACGCCGTCAGCGTCCCGGATGCCGGCCAGCACCCCGGCGGCCGAGAGTCGCGCCTCCTCGCTTCCCTCGACGATGCGCACCGGCACACCGCAGCGCCGCTCGGCTTCGGCGGCAAACGCGCGACCGTCGCCGGCTTCGCGCACCGCCGCGGTGGCGATGATCGCGAGGTGATCGACCGACAATGCGCGGGCCAGCGCGACAAAGCGCTGCAGGTTGGAGAGCGCCAGCTCGATACCCTCCGGGTTGAGCCTGCCGGTGCGCGCGATGCCGCGGCCGAGCGCGCACATGACCTTTTCGTTGAGCACTGGGGTCAGGGTTGCGCCGAGCCGGTCGAACACAACCAGTCGCAGCGAATTCGATCCGAGATCGACAACGGCGATGCGCCCGATGATCGTGCACCCATGGGCGATCTCGTGGGCGGTCCGACCGGGCGGCAGGGGACGATGGCGATCGGGCATTGGCGGGGTTACTGCGTGGCGGCGGTCAGGGCCGCCCGTTTGCCCGTCCGCCGCAGCGCCTTGCCGCGCCCCGAAAGACTCGGGTTGGTCATAAAATAGGTGTGGGCCGAGAAGCCGTCCTCCTTGCTCGATACCCGCTTGTACGTCCCATCCGGCGCCAGGTTCCAGCTTTGCAGCGTGTCGCGCAGATTGGCGACCATGATCTCGTCGAGGATCTGCCGGTGCACGGTCGGGTTCTCGATCGGGATCAGCGCCTCGACGCGGGCGTCGAAATTGCGCGGCATCCAGTCGGCCGAGCCGATGAACACCAGCGCCTGGTCCGAGGGCAGCCGGTTGCCGTTGCCAAAGCAGACGATCCGCCCGTGTTCCAGAAAGCGACCAACGATGCTCTTGACCCGGATGTTCTCGGACATTCCGGGCACCGCCGGCCGCAAGCAGCAGATGCCGCGCACGACGAGATCGATCGACACGCCGGCCTGCGAGGCCTGATAGAGCAGGTCGATAATCGCCGGATCGACCAGCGAATTCATCTTGGCCCAGATCTGCGCCGGCTTGCCGGCGCGGGCATGCGCGATCTCGACCTGGATCAGCTCGGCGAGACGCGCACGCAGATCGACCGGCGCGACCGCGATCTTTTCGAGGCTGGCTGGACGCGCATAACCGGTCATGAAATTGAACAGCCGCGCCGCGTCCCGGCACAGTCCGGGGTCGCAGGTGAAAAAGCTCAGATCGGTATAAACCTTGGCGGTGTACGGGTGATAGTTGCCGGTCCCAAAATGGACATAGGAGCGCAGCGCGCCGGCTTCGCGCCGCACGACGAGCGAGACCTTGGCGTGCGTCTTCATGCGAAGAAATCCATACACGACCTGCACGCCGGCGCGCTCCAGCTCGTGCGCCCAGCGGATATTCGCCTCCTCGTCAAAGCGCGCCTTCAATTCGATCATCGCGGTGACCGACTTGCCGGCCTCCGCCGCCTCGGCCAGCTCGCGAACGATCGGGCTGTCATCGCTGGTCCGGTACAGGGTTTGCTTGATCGCGACGACGGCCGGGTCGCGCGCCGCTTGGCGCAGAAACTGCACGACGACGTCGAAGCTCTCATAGGGGTGATGGACGACGATGTCCTTCTGCCGAATCGCCGCAAAGCAGTCGCCGCCGAAATCGCGGATGCGCTCCGGAAAGCGCGGGACAAAGGGCGGGAAGATCAGATCCGGTCTGATATCGCCGACGATCAGCTCGCTGGTCGCGTCGAGGCCGAGAATCCCGGTTGTGGCGAATACGTCGGACGGGCCGGCGGTCAGGTGACCGCTCAGAAAGCGCCGCAAATCGGCGGGCATCCTGGCATCGACCGCGAGATGGATGACGTGGCCGCGCCGTCGCCGCTTCAGCGCGGTCTCGAACAGGCGGACGAGGTCTTCGGCCTCCTCCTCGATCTCGACCTCGCTGTCGCGCAGCACGCGGAAGACACCCTGCGCGACGACCGCGAAACCGGGGAACAGCCGGTCGAGAAACAGCGCGATGACCTTCTCGACCGGCAGAAACCGGATGCGGGCGCCGGGCAGCCGGACAAAGCGATCGACCGAGGACGGGATCAGGATCAGCGCCTGCAACCGCTCGCCGTCGCCGACCCGATCGAGCTGCAAGGCCAGCCCGAAACCGCGATTGGCGACAAACGGAAACGGGTGCGCCGGATCGAGCGCCAGCGGCGTCAGCACCGGGAACAGATCGGCCATGAACCGTTCGTCGAGCCAGGCCCGGTCGCCCGGTTCGAGATCGGTCGGCTCGACGACGGCGATCCCGGCCTCGGCAAGCTCGGCGCGCAGCGCCATCCAGATCACCTGCTGCGCTTCCATCAGCGCGCCGGCGCGCTCGTTGATCGCGTCGAGCTGCTGGCCCGGGGTCATGCCGTCCTGGCTCAGCGTCTTGATGCCGGCGAGGCACTGGCCTTTGAGACCGGCGACGCGCACCATATAGAACTCGTCGAGATTGCTCGCCGAAATCGACAGAAAGCGCAGCCGTTCCAGCAGCGGATGGCGCCGGTTCTCGGCCTCGGCCAGGACGCGCTCGTTGAACGCCAGCCAGGACAGCTCGCGGTTGATGAAGCGGGTCGGCGACGGCGCATCGCCGGGCCGGATGTCGATGACCTGGGCGCTGTCGCTCACCGCGTCCTCCTCTATCGTCTTCGATATGGCGGGAAACGGCGCGCGATTCCAGCGCCCGAATATGACCGGCTGCCGATGCGGTTGCCCGGCGCTGCGAAATTGACCCCTGGAGAATTGACCAGCCGGGGCGTATCCGGGGACAATCGGGCCGGCCGCTTCCGCTGCGGCTGCGTGCGAGCGGGATGCAAGCGGTCCCGATATTGCGAGTGCCGACGATGACCTCCGAGTTTCTGCCCTTCGCCCGACCGCGTCCGGGCACGACCCCGCCTTATCTGTACCCCGAATATCAGAGCACGCCGAAACGCGCGCCTCGCCGGGCGCCGATTCCGGTCGAGCACACGCTGTCCGAGGTGACCGGGCCGGTCTTCGCCGATTTCTGGGCCGGGCCGGACACGACCGATCTGACAAAGCAGCACCAAGGGGAGCCGCTCGGCGAGCGCATCATCGTGACCGGAAGCGTGCTCGACGAGGACGCAAGGCCGGTAGCGGGGACGCTGATCGAGTTGTGGCAGTGCAACGCGGCCGGGCGCTATCATCACCCGGCCGACCAGCACGATGCGCCGCTCGACCCGAACTTCACCGGGGCCGGCCACGTCGTGACCGGCGCCGACGGCTCGTACCGGTTTGTGACGATCAAGCCCGGCGCCTATCCCTGGCGCAACACGCCGAATGCGTGGCGCCCGGCGCATCTCCATTTCGGCGTGTTCGGACCCGGCTTTGCGACAAGGCTGGTTACGCAGATGTATTTTCCGGGCGATCCGCTGCTGCAATACGACCCGATCTTTCAGAGCACCGCCGACGAGGCGGCGCGCGAACGGCTGATCTGCACCTACGACCCCGGTCTCAGCGAGCCGGAATGGGCGCTCGGCTATCGTTTCGACCTGGTGTTGCGCGGCCGCGGCGCGACCCCGACGGACCCGTGCTGACATGGCCGAAAAGCTGATCCCAACCCCGTCGCAGACGGTCGGTCCGTTTTTTCATCTCGGGATGGACCGGCCGGAATGGGCCGATCTGACGGTCGGCGACCCGCAGGGGGAACGCATCGTCGTGGAAGGCCGGGTGCTCGACGGCGACGGTGCCCCGGTGCCGGACGCGGTGATCGAGGTGTGGCAGGCCAACGAAGCCGGGCGCTACAATCACCCGGACGACCAACGGGACGACGCGCCGCTCGATCCGGGGTTCCGCGGCTTCGGTCGGGTCGCGACCGATGCCGCGGGCGGGTTCCGGCTGGTCACGATCAAACCGGGGCCGGTTCCGGGGCGCGGCAACGCGTTGCAGGCGCCGCATATCAATGTCGCCGTGTTCGCGCGCGGGCTGCTGCGGCACCTCTATACGCGGATTTATTTCACGGATGAACCGCGCAACGCGGCCGACCCGCTGCTGTTGTCGATCGAGGACGAGGCGGTGCGCGGCACGCTGCTGGCCCGGCGGGCGGAGGACGGCGAGGAGCCGGTCTATCGCTTCGACATCATCTTGCAGGGCGAAAACGAGACGGCGTTTCTCGATATTTGAGATGCCGATCCCGCATCGTGGCGGATTGCGCTGCGCTTATCCGCCCTACACCACCTCACGCTTCGTAGCTTCGTAGGCCGGAAGAGCGAAGCGTATTCCGCCAAAGCGGCTTCAGAGCAGCTGGCCGCCATCCACCGAGATCGTCTGTCCTGTGACCCAGTTGGCGAGCGGCGACGCGAGAAACACGACGACGTTGGCGACCTCCTCGGGGTGGCCAAGACGGCCGAACGGGATGCTGCGCAGGATCGCGTTGTAGAGGTTTGGCGCGTCGCTCTTGCGCTTTTCCCAACTGCCGCCGGGGAATTCGATCGAACCCGGCGCGACGCAGTTGACGCGGATGCCCTTCCTGGCCAGCGCCGCCGCCTCGCTCATCGTATATTCGATCAACGCCGCCTTGACCGCGCCGTAGGGCACCGTGCGCGCCGCCGCGCGCAACCCCGAAATGGAGGAAATGTTGACGATCGCGCCGGAGCCGCTCTTTTCGAGATAAGGCGCCGCTGCCCGGATTGCGCGCACGGTGCCGAGCAGATCGACATCGATGCTGCGCGCCCAGCCCGCCTCATCGTTGCTGGTGCCAAACCCCGAGGCGTTGCACACCAGGATGTCGATGCCGCCGAGCGCCTCGGCGGCATCGTCGATATAGGCCGACAAGGATTGCAGATCGGCAACGTCGCAGGCCTGCGCATGCGCGGTCACGCCACGTGCGGCGATCGCGTCTCGCACCGGTGCGAGACCGTCGGCGCCGCGGGCGCAGACCGATACCGACGCGCCGGCATCGGCCAGACCGAGCGCGATCGCGCGGCCGATGCCGCGGCTGCCGCCAGTGACCACGGCGCGTTTTCCGGACAGATCGATCTTCATCCCTCTCGCCCTCCCGATATGCGACCCGAACTTGCGACGCGGGCGATCATGGCGGGGATTTTTCCGCTTCGCCAGTCTCCGGACCGACTCCGAACGAGCCGGCCGATACCCCCCTTCCCTCCCCTCCGCAACCCCCGGATCACAGCCCGGGGGTGATCCGGGGGTTGCGGAGGAGGGTTTAGGAAGTGCGTCTCCTGCTTGCGGAGGCCGAGAGCTGCGTCTTCCGGCACGAGGAGGGCGCGGCGCGGCGGCGGGCCGGGCGAACCCTCGCCAAAAGACACGAAACGATGCAGGTTCGGCATAACACGGCGGGACAATCGTTTACCGGCTCGCGGGCAGCGTTCCGCGCACCGCCTGACGATGCCGCGCGCTTGCCCGTCCCGCTGCCACACGCGAGAAGGACCCGATCCATGCCATACGCGCTTGACCGCCCGGTTATTCGCCCGAGACGCCCCGCCGCGCCGTGGGCACTCGCCGGCGCCGTTTTGATACTGTCGCTCGGCATTGCCGCGGACAGCGCAACGGCACAGACCCAATCCCCGGCCGCACAGAAACCCGGTGCGGCAACGCGGCAGACGGCACCGGCCAGCGATCCGGTCGATGCGAAGCTCGCAGAAATCAAACAGCGGCTCAACATCACCGCCGCGCAGCAGCCGCAATTTGAGAGCTTCGCCAATGTCGTCAAACAGAACGCACAGGCAATGGAAGTGTTGATGCAGAAGGCGCAAAAGGACGCCCGGCAGAATGCCGTCGAAAGTCTGCGCATGGCGGCGAGTTTCGCGCAGACCGAGGCCGACAACCTAAAGCGGCTGGTGCCGGCTCTCGAAACGCTCTACGCCAGCCTGTTGGAGCAGCAGAAACAGACCGCCGACCGGCTGTTCACCGCAGCCCCGCCCTCCGGCCCGGCAGCGCGGGGCGAACCGCAGGGACGCCGTCCGGGCTGACTCAGCGAGAAACGGGACGCGGCAGACCGGCGCCGTTCACCGATTTACCCAGGAACGACGCCGATCTCGACACGGGGACGACGCCCGAACAGGCGGTCTAGGCGACCCGCTCGTAAGGATAGCGGCGGATCTTCTCGACGTTGCGGCCTTCGATGCGGATCAGCTTGGTCGAGGCGTCGCGCCGCGGCGAGTGCAGGTCGCCCTCGTTGTAGACATAGGCGGCGCCCGGGGTCAGCTTGTAGTCGCGGACATGGCGCACCTTGCCCGGCTCGGTCTCGGTCGGCTCGGCGACTTTCGCCCAGTCGGTCATGATCGTCTCGCCCTCTGCCTGGCCGTAGATCGCCCAGGTCGGGCCGTGATCGTGCGGCTGGCTCGCCTTGGCGCCGCGGTTGACGTGACCGAGGATGCAGAAGCCGAGTTCCGGGTCCTCGTAGAGGATCTTGCGCTCCGGGCCGTCATCGGGCAGGTGCCGGGCGACAAAATCCGGGTCGGTGCTGGCGCGGCTGACCAGCTCGCAGATCTTCTTGCGGCCTTCCGGGCCGGGGTCGGCGGCGAGAATGCGGTGCGCCTCGGCCGAAAATTCATCGAGCGTGAACGCCATCAGCTTGGCCCTCCGTAGAATATATCGGCTGTGGAATCGCCGAATGCGTAGAAGATTATTCCCCGTCGGCCGGTCAGGCAAGCGCGCGCAGATGACGGGTAAAATTCTCGCAATCGCGGCAGCCGGATTTCCGCCTTGGCGGTATGGCCGCTCCGAGCCAGGTTCCGGGGGGATTTCGGGGGAAGCCGGAACAGATGCAGATGGGGGAACTGCGGGCTCGGAGCGGCATTACCTGTGTATCCGATCGAACCAAAAGTTGCGCCCGGAATTTTATAAATAAAGAGTTAACGTCTATGTCGCCCGACACGGCCGCCGCGATACACGCCGCGCTTGCGGGGCGGCGCCGTTGCCCACGATCGGTCGGTCGCCATGGGCGAGCAGCCGCATTCCGGCGGTTAGAGCTTGATGAGAGCGGCGAGAATGCCGACGCCGACGGCGATCAGTGCTCCGAGCCGGACGGTGACGCGCAGACCCATTTCGGCCACTTCACGGCGGACGATTTCGATCTCGTGCTTGAGGTCCGCGATATCGGCCTTGGTTGCGGCATCGGAGGTAATAAGATCGCGCGTGGCTTCGGCAATGACCTTGGCCTGCGCCTCCGGCATTCCGGCATGCTTTAGTCGTCGGGCATAGGAGAGCGTGTCGAACGCCATGGCGCCTCCGCATCTGGGAACTCTGCGCCTGTCGTACCACTCGGTCGTCGATCGACGACCGATCTCGGGGGCGGAGAATCGGCCGGCTCGGAGATTGCGGCGTGGTTCGCTTACCGGCGGCGCCGGCGCGACGCGGACAGCGCATGCGGCCGCATGTTTTCTCGACTCGCGCAGATACGAACTCGTCCGCTAAGCTCCAATCGGAATTGGCCAGGCGAGCCCCGCCGAGCAAAGCTTCGCGGGAGAGACGGAGATAAGACGATGGCGTTCGAGTTCGGCATGTTTCACGAATTTCAGCGGCCCGCCGGGATCAGCGACGAGGAGGCGTTCGCGATCTCGTTCGAGCAGGTCGACGCGGCCGAGCGCTGGGGTCTCGACGCGATGTGGCTGGCCGAGATCCATATCGCGCCGGAGCGCTCGGTTCTGTCGGCGCCGCTGGCTCTGGCCAGCGCGATCGCCGCCCGCACCAAGCGGATGAAGATCGGCACCGCGGTTCAGGTGCTGCCGCTGTGCCATCCGCTGCGTCTCGCCGAGGAGGTCGCCACCGTCGATCAGGTCAGCCACGGGCGCCTGATCTTCGGCGTCGGGCGCAGCGGTTTTCCGCGCACCTACGAGGCCTATGGCGTGCCATACGGCGAAAGCCGCGAGCGCTTCGCCGAGACGCTCGAGATCCTGAAACAAGCCTGGACCGAGGAGCGGTTTTCGTACCAGGGCAAGTATTACAGCTTTGAAAATGTCGCGGCGACACCGAAACCGTATCAGAAGCCGTGGCCCGAAATCCGCGTCGCGGCGAACAGCGCCGACACCTTTCCGGCAATCGCCAAGCTCGGCCACGCGGTGTTTGTCGCGGTCCGGCTCGGCACGCTGGAGGAGCTGGAACCCAACATCACCGCCTACCGCAAGGCGTGGAAGGAGGCCGGGCACCCCGGCGAGGGCAAGGTGTTCCTGCGCGCCCCGGTCTATATCGCCGAAACCGACGAGGCGGCGCTCCGCGAACCCGAGGAAAGCATCATGTACTTCTATCGCTATCTCGGCGAGCGGCTTGAAGACTCGGCCACCCGGTCCGGGGTGCGGGCGGTCGAGGACCGCGCCGCGCGCGGCCGGCGTCTGCAGGAGATCACCTACGAGGACGCGCTGCGCGAGAAGATCATCGTCGGCTCGCCGGAGCGCGTCACCGACCGGCTGATGGGGCTGAAGGAAACGCTCGGTCTAGACGGCATCCTGTGCGAGATGAATTGCGGCACCAAAATCCCGCACGACCGGGTCATGAAGTCGCTGCAATTGCTGTGCGAAAAGGTCAGCCCGCGCTTCAACTGACCGCGGCGCGGCGTCGTCCCGGAACGCGCCCGGGACGACCCGTTAACGCTCACACCCGCTTGTAGCCTTCGATCTCCTCCGCGGTTTGCGCGATCGCCCGGTCCATCGAGTATCCCTGCTTGGCGTAACGCGCCACCAGCTTGCAGATCGTGCCCTGCGCATAGAGGTGGTTGGCGATCTGCGTCGGGGCCGGGTAGCCGATCATCACCGAGGTAACGTCGCCGCGCGGCGGGTAGTGATAATTGACCCCCACTGGCGGCCCCTCGGTCTTCCAGATGTCGAAGTCGCGCAGGTTTGCGTAGGGCGGGATGTCATAGCCGCGGCTGGCATCGACGATCGTCTTGAACGCCGGCTCCGTCGTCACATAGCGGATAAAATCCTGGGCCGCCGATTTGTTCGGAGAGAACTCCCAAACACCGAGAAAGCCGAAATTGGTGCCGACATAGCGTCCCTTCGGACCTTTCGGTGCCGGGAGGTGCCAGAGTTTCTTGCCGATATCGGGCCGGTCGCGCACCGCCACCGCCCAGGCCGAGGGCGGGTTCATGATCAGCGAACCCTGGCCCGAAATCAGATGTTTATTGTTCTGCGAGTTGTCCCAGGCGAAGACGCTGTCCGGCAAATGCGGCACCAGCTTCTTGAACCATTCGAGTACCTGCCGGGTCGCCTCGCTATCCACCGTGGTGTTGCCCTTCTCGTCGACAAGAAAGGCGCCGTGGCTGGAAAAGACCGAGTTGACCCAGTTGTTCGCGTCGGTCCAGGTGCTGAGCGGCAAACCGAACGGGTAGCCGGCCTTGTTCATCGTGTCGGCGGTCTTGAGGAACGTATCCCAAGTCCAGTGCTCGGCCAGTTCCTTATCGGCCGGCATGCCGGCCGGATACATTTTTTGCAGATCGAGCCCGGCGTGCTGCTTCAACAGGTCGATGCGGCCGCAGCAGGGGATCGCGATCGTCCCTTGCGAGACCGGCACAGCCATCCAGTGGCCGTCGTGAAACCCGCCGTATCGGGAACCCTCCAATTCCTTCCCGAACTTCTGGATCAGCGCCACGGTGATCTCGTCGAGCGGTTCGAGAGCCTTGCCATAGGCGCCGGGTTGCGAGTCGGCCAGACGGACAATGTCGTGCCCGGCCCCGGCCGCCGCCTCGGCGGCGATCGTCAGGTTGAGCTTGTCGCCCTGCGAGGTGATGAAGTCGAGATTGACATCGACCTTGTTCTTGTCGCCGAATTCTTGGGCGAGTTTTTTCCAGGCTTCGTTGCCGCCCGGCACCCAATGATCCCACAATCCGATTTCAAGTCTGCCGGCAGCAAAGACACCGCTTACAAACGGCTTGGCAAATGTTGACGCGGCGAGCGTCGAGGACCCGATCGCGGCCGATCTCAGGATGCTGCGTCGAGTCAGCGATTTCCTTTCCATAAACACGTCCTCCGCTCCGGCCTCTGTAAAGACCGGGTTGACGCGCCTCCCCGCCGGCTCGCGTTAATCGCGAACTCGTCAACCGCAACCTAGCTGTCATTATGCAGAATTTGAAGACCTCTTATGCGTTCCTAACATAAAGTCTAGGTTCTCTTTCGATTTGGGTTGCGGCGCCTTCCTCCATGGGAAAGCGGATTTGCCGCACGGCGCAGAACGCGTCCGGCGTCACAGCGGTATGTTGTCGTGCTTTTTCCAGGGGTTTTCGAGCCGCTTGCCGCGCAGCATATGGAGCACGCGGCACAGACGCCGTCTTGTTGCCGCCGGCTGGATGATGTCATCGATAAAGCCGCGGCTGGCCGCGACAAACGGGTTGGCGAATTTCTCGCGGTATTCCTCGGTGCGCGCCTCGATCGCGGCGGCGTTGCCGAGATCGCCGCGAAAGATGATCTCGACCGCGCCCTTTGGTCCCATGACCGCGATCTCGGCCGAGGGCCAGGCAAAATTGACGTCGCCGCGCAGGTGCTTTGAACTCATCACGTCATAGGCGCCGCCATAGGCCTTGCGCGTGATCAGCGTGACCTTTGGCACGGTCGCCTCGGCGAACGCGAACAGCAGTTTCGCGCCGTGCTTGATGATCGCGCCGTGTTCCTGGTCGGTGCCCGGCAGAAATCCGGGCACATCGACAAAGGTCACGATCGGGATATTGAAGCAATCGCAGAACCGCACAAAGCGCGCCGCCTTGCGCGCGCTGTTGATGTCGAGACACCCGGCCAGCACCATCGGCTGGTTCGCGACGATGCCGATCGTGGCGCCCTGCATTCGGGCGAAGCCGATCAGGATGTTGGCCGCGAAACCCGGCTGCAATTCAAAGAAATCGCCGTCATCGACAATTTTCTCGATCAGCTCCTTCATATCGTAGGGCTTGTTCGGATTGGCCGGAACCAGCGTGTCGAGCGATTTCTCGATCCGGTCCGCCGGGTCCGATGCCGGCCGCAGCGGCGCCGGCGCTCGGTTCGAGCCGGGCAGAAAATCGACAAAGCGGCGCAGTTCGATCAGCGCCTCGACATCGTTCTCAAAGGCCAGATCGGCCACACCGGAGCGGGTCGTATGCGTGACGGCGCCGCCCAGCTCCTCCTGCGTGACGGTCTCGTGGGTCACGGTCTTTACGACATCGGGGCCGGTCACGAACATGTACGAACTGTCCTTGACCATGAAGATAAAATCGGTCATCGCCGGCGAGTACACGGCACCGCCGGCGCATGGCCCCATCACCATCGAGATCTGCGGCACCACCCCGGAGGCCAGCACGTTGCGCTGAAACACCGCGGCGTAGCCGGCGAGCGAGGCGACCCCTTCCTGGATGCGCGCGCCGCCGGAATCGTTCAGACCGATCACCGGCGCCCCGACATTCATCGCCTGATCCATGATCTTGCAGATCTTTTCGGCATGCGCCTCCGACAGCGAGCCGCCGAACACCGTGAAATCCTGGCTGAAGACAAAGACCAGTTTGCCATTGATCGTGCCGTAGCCGGTGACGACCCCGTCGCCGGGCACGCGCTGCTCGGCGATGCCGAAATCGTGGCTGCGGTGCTCGACAAACATGTCCCATTCCTCGAAGGAACCGGGGTCGAGCAGGATGTCGAGCCGCTCGCGCGCGGTCAGCTTGCCGCGGGCGTGCTGCGCCTCGATGCGCCTGATACCGCCGCCGAGGCGGGCCGCCGCGCGCTTGTCGTCGAGTTGCTTGAGGACCGGTTGCATGACCGGCGGGATAACATCAAAGTACCGGCGAGGCCAGCCTTGGCCCGATCGGGATCACGCGCTCGCGGCAATCGCAACGCTGGTCACTTCCCTCCCCGCCGGGCAGGATGACGCCGGATTATCGTCAACCAAGGAGGATGCGATGCCGGAGGGGAGCGAACTCTACAAAAGGGGCATGACCAAGCGGCGGCAGTTGATGGGCGACGCCGCCGTGGAGGCGGCGTCCAAGGGGGTCTACGCCGACCCGATCATGCAGAAATTTCTCGATGTCGCGGTCGAGAACGTGTTCGGCAATCTGTGGACGCGGCCCGGGCTCGACGACAAGACACGGGCGCTGATCTGCGTCGTCTCGGACACCTGCACCGGGCGCGAGCCGGAATTGGAGCTGCATCTGCGCATGGCGCTGCGCCAGGGGTGGACCGAGGACGAGCTGACCGAAGTCCTGCTCCACCTGTCCGGCTATATCGGCGTGCCGATCATCCGCGAATCGATGATGGTCGCGTCCCGCGTGTTCAAGGAGTACCGGGCCGAAACCGGGAGAGGCTGAGCCTCTCCGGGGCGAGAGCAGGCGAGCCGCCGCCGCTCCGCGGCGTCTCCCCGGAACTCCGGCGCGGAACCGCAGTTGGCTCCGATGCGGACTTGTATCTCGCAGCCGCGGCGGCAAGACCGCCGTCGCGTGCCGCCATGGACGGAGACGCAAATGCATTTTGGCCAAGGATGCGCCTCGAGCACGCGACCGCGCGCGCTTGCGGCGGCGCTCGCCGGCTTGGCGGCATTGTCATTGACCCTGACGCCGGGCTTCGCACAGATGCCAGCGGCGCCGCCTTCCGCCCAGACTCCGTCTGCGGCCCCGCAGGCTCAGACCGCGCCTGCCTCGCCGTCCTCTCAGGCTCAGACCCAGACCGGGGCCAGCGACAAGAACCTGACCGCGCAGGTCCCGAGAAGCCTGCCGATCGTGATGCCAAGCCTGGCGCCGCTGGTCGAGCACGTTTCCGCGGCGGTCGTCACGATCTCGGCACAGGGCGGCGCCGACCGGGTGGCCCGCAACGAGGATGATGCCGATAACGACGACGAGCGGCCCGGCGGTTTGCCGTTCGAGGATTTCCTGCGCCGCTTTTTCGAGAGGCGCGGCATGCCCGATACCGGCCGCGAGTTTGTCGGCCTCGGTTCGGGGTTTATCATCGATCCGCAGGGCTACATCGTCACCAACAATCACGTCGTCTCGAAGGCGAGCAAGATCACGATCATTCTGCACGACAACAGCCGCCACGAAGCCAAGATCATCGGCCGGGACGAGAAGACCGATCTCGCCCTGCTCAAGATCGATACGACGGAAAAACTGCCGTTTGTCACCTGGGGCGACAGCGAGCAGGCCAAGGTCGGCGACTGGATCGTCGCCGTCGGCAACCCGTTCGGGCTCGGCGGCACGGTGACTGCCGGCATCATTTCGGCGGTCGGGCGCAACATCAACGAGGGACCATACGACGCTTACATCCAGATCGATGCGCCGATCAACCGCGGCAATTCCGGCGGACCGGCCTTCAACCTCGGCGCCGAGGTGATCGGGGTCAATACCGCGATCTACTCGCCCTCGGGCGGCTCGGTCGGGATCGGCTTCGCGGTTCCGTCCAATGTCGCAAAAGACGTCATCCGGCAGCTGCGGGAGACGGGCCGAGTCACGCGCGGCTGGCTCGGCGTTGCGATCCAGGGGATCACGCCGGCAATCGCCAGGAGTCTCGGGCTCAATCCCGACCGGCCGAGCGGCGCGCTCGTCGCCTCGGTAACCGCGAACAGCCCGGCGGCGAAAGCCGGGATCAAGCAGGGCGATGTCATCACCGCAGCCGGCGGACAACCGGTCAAGCAGGTCGGCGATCTGCCGCGGATCGTGGCCGGAACACCGCCGGGGCAGAATCTCGACCTAACGATCCTGCGCAGCGGCCAGGAGATAAAGCTCGCCACCACGCTCGGGGAATTGTCGGACAGCCCGAAGCCGGTGGCCGCCGTGACACCAGACGAGGACCGGACCGGCGCGCTCGGGCTGCAACTCGCCGCAATAACCCCGGAATTGCGGCGCCAGCACCGCATCCCGAGGGAAGTCGAGGGTGTCGTCGTGACCAAGGTCGCCGATCAGAGTCCGGCCGCCTCGGCCGGGCTTCAGCCGGGCGACGTTCTCGTGTCGGTGGACCAGAAACCGGTTACAACACCGCCGGACGCAGCCGAGCAATTAAAAGAGGCGGCGGCCAAGGGCAACATCCTGCTGCTGGTCAACCGCAGGGGTTCGAGCCAGTTTGTCGGGCTGTCGGTGAATCGCGGCTCCGGAGCCGGCAGTCCGGGCTGAGCTGAGCGTCGCCGTCCCTGACGGAAGCCGGAGGTAACCCATCGACAGGCAGTCACTTCACCACGGAGACAGGGAGAACACGAAGGGGAAATCAACCTCCGTGCTCTTTGTACCTCCGTGGTGAGATATTGAGATGGATGGCTTCCCGGCTATCGCCGGGATCAGCCCATCTCATGGCGCACGGTCCCGCTCCCGAAAGCAACCGGCCGGCAAACGTCGCATCGCGCTTGACAGCAAGACCGTGCCGCGCGTCACTGCGGGCAAAATCGATAGCACGATCAGAGGAGCCCGTGATGCCGCTCGACGCCTATCTGTATACCGGTCTGCGCAGCCCATTCGGCCGGCACGCCGGCGCGCTCGCCAAGATGCGGCCCGACGACATGCTCGCCGGCGTGATCGCCAAGGTGGTCGCCGAGAGCGGTTTCGCGCCCGAAAAGATCGAGGACGTGGTCGTCGGCTGCGCCAACCAGGCCGGCGAGGACAGCCGCTGCGTGGCGCGCCATGCCGCGCTGGTCGCCGGACTGCCGATCGAGATCCCCGGCTCGGTGTTGCAGCGCAATTGCGGCAGCGGCCTGAACGCGATCGCAATGGCGGCGCAGGCGATCACCTGCGGCGAGGGCGACGTGTTTGTCGCCGGCGGCGTCGAAAGCATGAGCCGCGCGCCGTTTGTGATGGGCAAGGCCGAGACGCCGTTCAGCCGCGACGCCAGGGTCTTCGACTCGACGATCGGGGCGCGCTTCCCGAACCCGAAGGTCGAGGGCCGTTTCGGCGCCGACACGATGCCCGAGACCGCCGACAATCTGGCGCGCGATTATCAGATCACGCGCGAGCACGCCGACATTTTCGCCGCGGGTTCGCAGCGCAAATACGCCGCCGCCAAGGCGGACGGGTTCTTCGCCGGCGAGATCACCTCGGTCGAGGTGCCGGGCGGCCGCGCCGGTCCGGTCACGGTGGCGGAGGACGAACACCCGCGGCCGGGCACCGATATGGCGGCACTCGCCAAATTGCGGCCGCTGTTCAAGGACGGTGTGACGACCGCCGGCAATGCCTCGGGCATCAATGACGGCGCGGTCGCGATGATCGTCGCCAGCCGCAAGGCGGGCGACGCCGCAGGGGCCACGCCGATCGCGCGCATCCTCTCGACCGCGGTTGCCGGAGTCGAGCCGCGCATCATGGGATTCGGCCCGGTGCCCGCCGCGAAAAAGGCGCTGGACCGCGCCGGGCTTTCGCTGAAGGACATGGACATTATCGAGATCAACGAAGCCTTCGCGGCGCAGGTGCTGGCCTGTCTGCGCGGTCTCGAAGTCCCGCTCGACGACAGCCGGGTCAACCCGAACGGCGGCGCGATCGCGATCGGTCACCCGCTCGGCGCCTCGGGTCCGCGCATCGCGCTGACCGCGGCGCGGCAGTTGCAGCGCAGCGGCGGCCGTTACGCGCTCGTTGCGATGTGCGTCGGCGTCGGCCAGGGGATCGCGACCGTCATCGAGCGGGTGCAGTAGCACTGCGCTTCGAGCGACATTGCCGCCGCCGCACCGCTCGCACGGAGGCAATGTCGGCTCGTGCCCGCAAGGTTGCGGGCCGGCACTCCGCCCCACCCGTAACCGGGAGGAGCCTGGGAGCCTGATCGAGTGGTTCATCCCCGTGCATGCGGGGAACACCGCCGTCGGCAAGCCCGTAGCATCGGTCTCGGTTTCTGAAACCCGAACCCGGCTTTTGCTGAATCCGCAACGTCACACCTGTGCGCTGTATCCGATTACCCGGTCCGATCACCTGAATAGCCCTGGATGCAAGCGCAGGCTTCCAATTGCCGCCGGGCAGTACGCCACGCGCGTTTCAACGGTTGAAGTTACACCGGATTGGCGGACACCGCTCTCGCGGCTCCGCGCCACGGGAATCTGCTCATCGGCCGCCTTGGGCCCGGATCAACGGTCGCCGACAGACGAGCATCCCCCAATCACCATGCGCGCGTGGTGCGGTCCTGAGACGCGGAGATCAGGCTACTTTCCGCAGGCGCCATAAGCCTCCTTGATCTCAGCCGATACATCGTTGTAAAACCGAGAACTGTAGCAACCTTACCATTGGGGGCTTGGTTGCCGAAACGGCGTTTTCATCGCGGTGCCACAGTGTATTCTTTCTTCGCTACTGCATCCCTCCAATCCAGTATACGGAAATGCTGAGTGTGCGTATCCGTTAATTCAAGAGTAGGCAGAGCATATTCCGTTCCCCTGGACGAATTTTAAGCTCGTGTCCGAAACAGCTCGTCAGCCGGATACCACATATCCGTCTCGATTACACCGCACCGGACCGGTTATCCCAAAAACCACGACAAACTGATCCTCCGGCTGCTTTCGCTTCACAGAGGCAAGGACATTCTAATGGTACGCGACACTATTGCAGATACGATCCCTGACGAATATCACCCCAATCGTGGCGCGGATTACGGAGCTTCCTATTTCCAAAATGCGGAAGGGAGTGGATATACAGATTATCTCACTCTGGCGCGGGGACCGAACCGACATCTCGCCGAGACACTCGTTACGCTGTTTCAGCCAAGTAGTGCATTGGATATGGGATGTGCGGTGGGATATGTAGTAAAGCGGCTGCGTGAACTCGGCGTAGATGCGTATGGCTACGACATTTCAGAGTGGGCCGTACATAAAGCCGACGCGCCATATATACAAGTTCTCGATATTGCAACGACTGAGATTTCGCGTCAGTTCGATTTGGTTATCTGTTACGACTTGCTTGAGCACATTGAAGAAAGTCGCCTGAGTTTCGCTATCCAGAATCTGTGGGCTAGCGCTGCTCGGTATCTTGTCGTAGTACCCGCCCTCTATGAGGAGGGAACTCTCTATGATACCGGAAACTCCAATGTTAGGACTTTTCATGATTATGCTTGGTGGCTCGATTTCATGACAGCCAACTGCAACTGCATCTTTGACCGCGACATGTCGGTACTATTGGCGCAACAAGAGCATTCGCAGGATTTTAACTATAGTGATCGCATTTTTGTATTCAAGAAGCCACTCAGCGAATACGAGGCCGCCTCACAGGGATCGCTGCGTCACGACGCCGAAGCGGCGGTCAGGCCTGAAGTAGCAAATGCATCTGCGAAAAGCAGTGAAGAGACCTCGATCAGCCGCGAACCTTCACAGGCGCAATTGGCAGCAGGACGCGATATTTCCTCAATTTCCTCAAATCATCCTGAGTCGGCACCTCTGCAGCTTGTCGGCATACCGCAAAGAACGGAATCAATAACACCTGACCTGTCGACATCCCCCTCAAAGGCTAAGCTACCGTGCAACGGCAGGGATATTTCTTGTCTTAGTACCACTGCCACTCTTGATTCACGACATACCCCTATGCGAGGCGCAGATATCGAAAATCGGCTAAATCCTACGATTCTCTTCGACATATCCGATCTCATTTACTACATCGGTGAGCATCCCAATCTGAGTGGAATACAACGCGTACAGTCAAGCATTATCATCTCCATTCTCAGGATTGGCCTGTACTCGCATCGCGATCTTGTATTGCTAAGTTTTGAGAGCCAAACACGTAGATGGATGACAATTCCTACTGGATTTCTTCTTGCAGTGCTTGAAGATCTATTTCTTCCTGAGAGTTCACGAATGGTCCGGTATCCAATGGCGGCTGCTCGCTGCGGCGTACTACCCGGAGCCAAGGAGTTCGATGGTACAGGAATTTTAGATGACGTCAGGCCATCGGTTCTATGTCTGCTTGGGGCCGCATGGGTGCACCGGGATTATGTGCATCGTGTGTTGGACTTAAAGCGCCGCTTCGGTACCCGCTTCGCGATGGCAGTACACGATTTAATTCCGATTTATGCCCGCGAGACATGTGATCAAGATACCGCACACGTCTTTGAAGAGTTTATGACGAGTGCGTTGCGCCATGTCGATCACATTTTGAGTGTCTCACAGAACACCGCCGGGGATTTGAAAAGGTATTTGCAAAAGCTGGGAATTAAGGAGCCGCCTATAACAGTCACAAGGAATGGTTCCTCGTTTGACGAATTCTTGCCCAAAAATAGAAGCGTTGTCAACGCCACTGAACTGGATATACCGATACGCTTTGTGCTATTTGTTGCAACCATTGAGGGGCGAAAAAATCACCAACTGATGCTGAAGTTATGGGAACGCATGATTGCCGACGGTGACGACCCGCCAGTCCTGGTTTGCGTAGGCCGCCTCGGGTGGAAATCGAGCGATTTCCTCAGTCGCCTTATAGAGACGGATTATCTTCAAGGCAAGATTGTTCTTTTGCGCGATATCAGCGATACTCACCTCCGTCTGCTATATGAAAAATGTCTATTTACCGTGTGTCCGACGTTTTACGAGGGCTGGGGGTTGCCCGTTGGCGAATCTCTTGCCCTTGGTAAGATTTGCGTTTGCAGCGACCGCGCTTCTTTGCCCGAGGTTGCCGGCGATTACGGTCTCTATATAAATATTGATGATTTTGGAAGCTCGTTATCGCTTGTTCGTGAACTGATACGAGATGACGAAAGGAGGAATCAGCTGGAGGAGAATATTCGCTTGGGATATCCGCGAATCAGCTGGGGGGAGGTTGCGGGAACGATCATTAGGGCCTGCATAACTGCAGCAGACACAAAATGGGATGCACCATATCCTTATGCTTTGATTCCTTACAGAAAGGAACTTACATTCGCACGGCTCGATCGGAATATCGATGGAACTGGAGAACTCCTGCTGTCGCGCTTGATGTCGCAGCGGCAGGGCCGTTATCTTGATTTTCCGCTCGATGAACAGGCATTTATACTAGGAAACGAGATTCGTTCGGATGGCTTTTGGGCTTATTCCGAAGATTGGGGTACTTGGTCCTGCTTTTCCGGCGGCGGAATAGTGCTGGCCTTGGAATCCGATTCTAGTGAGGCTTTTTATGTCTTTCTTGGGTTGAGAGTTAATGGACTACTTGCGGACGGGACAATTCGCATTTCGGCCAATCAAACCTTGATCTGGAAGGGATCCGTCGGGTCATCGGGCCGCGACATAGCGCTGCGGATACCGCGAGAGATCTTGACGTCAAATGGCTGGAACATTCGATTGAATGCACAAGTTCAGGAGTTTCCCGAGGCCTTGCAGAAGCAAATAGCCACTGTCGATCAACGTGTACCTAGTATAGGCTTCGAACGTCTGATCGTAGTACCAGAGAATGACGTAGAAACTCGGCTTGACATTCTCTGCAGGCTTTTGCTTTGATATATGTAGCAGGGCTCAAGCAAAGATATCACGGTTTTGATGGTGTACCCCTATGCAATTCGTACAGCTTCGCTGAAAGACATTACATATATATCTGTCGTTCGGCAACCCGGCTTGATGTTGCCTCCTTGCTGTCGAGCGGCAAGAGAGCTCCTCCCCGTGTCTGCCAATTATTCTGAAAAGACGCACAGCTTTCTGCGCGCACTACAAGGAGCTGTAGGTAGAAGATGGCATGGTTTTGGACGATGTGAGTAAGAATGGGAATTTAGAGGACCTGTAGGCAAGAGAGCAGAATATCCCGATTAGTTTGATGCTTCGCCGGCATACGAAGGGGGATATTATTCCTGGTTTCAATATTTATATAAGAGATGAGATATGCATCAAATAGAATATTGTGAACGGGCGCGAGAGATGTTCGCCAATATATCAACTCTATTATGGAACGCCTCTGTTGGGATGTTAGGAGAAATGTAGGTTAACCAAATGTAGGTTAACCAAAGCATGTTGCCGGGCTGCGAGAGTATCTGGCGTGCAAAGGGGTGCAAATGATTACAAGAGACGATGTAGAATGGTGTTATCGGAACCTTCTCAAGCGGGAACCAGAATCGAGCGAGATCGTAGCTCTCCATATGACATCAGTACGGACGTTCCGCGATCTCGTCATGTCATTCGTCAATTGTCAAGAGTTCGCTAGTCAAAATTCAGTTCCTCGTTTCGTACCGCTAAATCATCCAAGAATGCATGTCGAGTATACTGCAAGTGCGCATGAAATCGAGACACTCAAGGAGAGGATTCGCCAGGCATGGACGCATTTGGGTGCGGTTCGGCCTCATCATTCGGTGCTTACAAATCCCCTTTTCTTGGGACAAAACCTGGATGAAGCAGCCAGCAAGATGTTTTGGGCCAGCGGTGAAGGCGAAGCCGAAAGTATCCGTCTCATTTTGGAACGACATGGATTTACGAACCTAGAAGCCAAGAAATGCATTGAGTATGGATGCGGAGTGGGCAGGGTCACATTGCCATTGGCTAGGATATTCGCGAGGGTCAGCGCGTACGATATATCAACAACGCATCTGTCCCTCGCTAAAGAGCGTGCATCCGAAGGTGGATGCGACAATATTGAGTTCCATCTATGCACCGAAGAACTCGATATCGAAGACTCGTCTTGCGATTTCTTTTATTCGCGAATTGTCTTTCAACACAACCCCCCACCATTAATGCGAGAGCTTGTTCAGCTTGCGTTAAGGTCGCTTCGGTCGGGGGGGATCGCGATTTTCCAGCTTCCTACTTATGCAATTGGCTACCGATTCATTTTGGAAGAATACATGGCTAAGGACAGCCTGTTGGACATGGAGATGCACTGTCTGCCCCAGGAGGAAATTTTCCGAATAAGTGCAGATGCAGATTGCAGTATGCTGGAGGTGCGGGAAGACGGGTCTGTTGGTCGCGTTGGACAATGGATATCAAACACCTTCATTGTGCGACATAACGCACCTCCAGAAGCTCGCGAGCACAAGCGACAGTCGGGCTAAGCACCACTGTAGCGTCGCTGAATTCTCAGACTTTTGGAATGAATCAGACGCCGTTTTTTATACCGGGGCAGCGGTGAGCGTGGCGAGAGTGACACCCGAAATCGGAGTCTGAATGGATCACTGCCTTTCTGCAGAGAGGCACTTTTATGGAAGTCAGTGGGCACGAGTCCATTGTATTTCTCGAAGAGCACTCGGCAGCATTGAGCCGAGCACGCGCATTTCGCATGGAGAGGTGGAAGCGGGGGACATATCCTCCAAAGGCTGTTATGGAGCTTGCCGATGCCCTGCCTTGCAAGCGTGAGTTTTATTCACAAATGACATTCGTATAAGATGAGCACGAGAGAATGGGTCTTCTGGCCTTATTGGGCTCTCCGGCGCGGGGAGGCTGGCCGACGCAGCCGTTCCGTGCACGAGGTGGGTAATGTCCTGATTTGACATTCACTCGGTTATGTCATCGAGCGTCCACAGCCGATCCGCATTTGGTTATACTGACAATGCACGTCCGGCGCATCGACCTGAATGTAGACCGGACCGAATTGCATATCGCGGCGTGCCAATTTGTAACCGCCCTCGGTGTCCCGCTTTCGTCCGCTGCTGATCCGCCGCAAGCTGGCCCATCCCGAGATATTCACCTTCTCTCTGACGCTGGCGCCCGAGGCGGCCGGCTGGGCCGATCTGGTTCGGGTGGCGGGCACACGCTGGACCATCGAGGCGTGCTTTGAAGCCGCCAAAGTCTGCCCCCGCGAAGGCGGGGGGTGAGGTGGGTCTGGACCAGTACGAGGTGCGCTCCCGGACCGGCTGGCATCGCCATATCACGCTGGCGATGCTGGCGCATGCCTATCTCACCGTGATCCGCTGCGCCGCGAGTGGGGAAAAAAGGGGCGGTCGATCTCAAAGCCGATCTGCTGCTGCTCACCGTACCCGAGGTGCGACGCTTGCTGTGGCATCTGCTCTGGGCCCGGCCACCTGACCACGGACCTGCGCCTATCTCCTGCGGCAGCATCTCCCAGGGAATGCCGCTCTTCAGCACAAACAGAATGCCGGTCAGCGCCGCCCGGTGCGGGATCGGCGGCCGACCGCCTTTCGGTCTGGGCCGCTCCGGCGGCAGCACCGGTTCGATGACGGCCCACAATTCGTCAGGTACCAGGGATCTAGCCATGCCAGCCAGAACGGCCCCCTCGTATCGCCGTTCCCGGTTCTGTTAGGCATTCTAAGCTCGACGGTCCTGCCGAGCACGGGTTTCCGGCCGGGCCACATCGCCTCGTAGCCAGCCTTGTCGATGATCATCGCATCCGGCCGGCGCAATGCCGCAACCGATCCCAGCACCATCCTGTGCGGGGCCCCGACAAGCGAGCCGTCGTCAACGCCGATCATGATCACCTGCTGCATGCTCTCGCCGGAGCGCACAAGCGCCATACCCTTCAGCAACGGCACAGCCCAGGCGACCCCGGCAACACCGCGTATCCGATAAAGCTGCGTATCGGTCATCGGCTCGATCTCGTCCACATGGCGGACCCGCGAATTCATGATCCAAATGTCCGGTTCGACGATATCGATGATCTGGCTCGCCGTGCGCAGCATCAGACCGCAAAAGATCGACACCTGGTTCGCCATCAGTATCGTTGAAAAGGCGATACCGAGGACAAGCCCGAGATACTTCGCCCAGTCCGATAGCAGCATTTTGAGAGCGATGGCGCTCATGCCGGTACCACGACGGTCAACCAGCGGCGGTCTTTTGTTGTCGGGTAATCTTTACCATACAATAGAGCAACCGCGGCCAAGAGGGATCGGATCGGCGGCTGAACCGCACTCCACTGCAAAAGAGATACAGACGATATCCGGAGAGCCTGGGGTAAGCCTAGACATGCGTCCATGTTCGGCACGTTCTGCAAAGTCGAAGCGACCGGCAGTGCTGTCCGCCGGAAAACACGGAAGAAGGGCCGGCATCGGCAGCTTCCACCTTGCCGATCGCCTCGAAAACATGGTGTGAGCGCCGGTCCAGTCGGCGAGTCCCTGCTCCAGCTTGCCTCGGCACGGGTGAGGTTGGAAGCGCCGAATACGGCGACAAAGGTCTGCGCCGGCCGGTTCCTGCCGCTCAGCCGATCGATGATGATCAGCACCATGTCGCCGGCGCAGCCGACGGACAGCACAGGTCGAAGCACGACATCGCCGATGTCGCCGCCGATGCGGCTCTGCGTAACGTCGGTGCGCTTCAGCTCGCGGCAAACCGCTGCCGTCGGGCTCGGCGCGCCGGCGCGCGCGTTCCTTCAGCGCTCCAGCGGTGGATCAGGCGGCGCGGCTCTCTTTCGCCAACTCGCCGAGACGCAGCCGCAGAAAGGCGGTGACCGCCGCCTCCTCCGGCTTCATGCCTTGGATGTTCTCTTCAAGATAGGCGCCGGCCTGGTCCGCCAGCGATTGCAGCAGCGTGCCGTCCATATAGCCGTCGAGGATCGCCGGGTGGATATAGGAGCGGCGGCAGATCGCCGGCGTGTTGCCGAGATGCTGGGCCACCTTCTTGACGGCGTCGACGATCGCCTTTTTGCGCCTTGCGTCGCTGTCGAACGACTCGAACTCGCGCAGCGCCTGCGCCGCGAGGTGTGTCGCCGCCCAGGTGCGGAAATCCTTGGCCGTGATGTCCTCGCCGCTGATTTCGCGCAGGTATTCGTTGACGTCGGCCGAATCGACATCGTACCGCTGGCCGTCCTCGCCGATGTATTGAAACAGTTCATACCCCGGCAGGTCGCGGCAGCCTTTGACGATGCGGGCGAGCCGGCGGTCGTTGATGTCGGTTTCGTGGCGCCTGCCGCCCTTGCCGCGAAAGCCGATATGGATATGACCGCCCTCGACCGCGACATGGCGGTCGCGCAGCGTCGTCAATCCAAAGCTCTTGTTCGCTTTCGCGTATTCGGCGTTGCCGATGCGGATCAGCGTCATTTCCATCAGGCGCACGATCGCCGCCAGCACCTTTTCGCGCGGCAGGCCGCTTTGCTTCAGATCAGCCTCGACGCGGGCGCGGATCAGCGGCAGGACGCGGGCGAAGATCAGCAGCTTTGTGTATTTCGCCTCGTCGCGCACCTCGCGCCAGCGCGGATGATAGCGGTACTGCTTGCGCCCGCGCGCATCGCGGCCGGTCGCCTGCAAATGGCCGTTCGGGTCCGGGCAGATCCACACCTCGGTCCAGGCCGGCGGGATCGCCAGCGAGCGGATGCGCCGCAGCGTCTCGGGATCGCGCACCGGGGCGCCGTCGGGGAGGCGATAGCCAAACCCGTTTTTCGCGGGGCGGCGGGTTATGCCGGGCGAGGTGTCGCTGACATAACGCAACCTGGCGCGCGCCGCCGCGACCTGCGGATCGAGCGCCTCCGGCAGCGGCATGTCGGGATCGGCCTTCCGGTTCTTCTTCGGGGATTGCTGTTGCCGCGGCGGCACTGCCGATAGTCCTGACCTGTTCCGTAATGAAGCCAACATCCGGAGCGGCGGCAGCGTTGCCTGCGAACGATTTTGTCGGAAGCGGCGGAACCGGGATCACGCAAACGGTGTCGCGCATTGCAAGGGCGCTCCACAATTGGGCGCCGTATGGATCAGAGGTTCAGGAACAGACCCGATGGCCAGAACGCAGACCCCGGCGCAGCGCGAGACGATCGAACGCGTCATGCACGAGTTCAAGCACGGCGAACTCAAGACTGCCAAAGGCAAGCGGACGGTCAAGAACCCGAAACAGGCGATCGCGATTGCGCTGCACGAGGCCGGCGCGTCAAAACACGAAAGCCCGGCGGAAAACAAACGCAACCTGCGCCGCACCAAGTAGAAGGAGCGAAGCGGCGAAACCTATCGCGACGCGGCCGAGGGGCGCGGCGGCCGTACCAAACCGGCGAGAGGCCGCAACGGGAGCGGCAAGACCAGAGCCGAACTCTACCAGGAGGCAAAAACGCGTGACATCCCGGGGCGCTCGAAAATGAACAAGCGGCAGCTCGAAAAGGCGCTGCACCTGTAGCGACCCGTCGCTGGCGCCGCTCGGCCGCCCCATTCTACAGGTCCGGAAATCGGGCGGCGTCGCAATCGGCGCACAATCCGTGACTGATCCGCACGCGGCTGCTGCCGCCGAGCCGGTAATATTCCTCCACCGAGATCCAATCCTCCTCGTCGTCCGAGCCGGGCCGCCGCAGCTGCTGACAAAAGCTGCACATCGCGACGATCGGCAGATCGGATTCCTGCCTCAGCGCGCTCAGCAGCGTCTTGAAATCGAAAACATCGAGGCGCGGTCGCGCCGTCTCGCTGACGATCTGGGCTTGAAACAGCAGTCCCGGCTCCTGGCCTCCAAAACGCAGCGGGGCGACCGACAGGCGCAGTGCCCGCGCGATGCCGGGGCTGTCGCAGCGGACGGCGATGACTTCCGGCTCGCCGGTCGTGATGACCCTGTCGGCCAGCTTGCAATATGCCCGCTTCACTTCGGGCCCGCTGACAAACTCGAACAGGTTCCGGCCGATGACGCTGTCGGCGCACAGTTCCGGGGCGCCGCTCTCGACCGCGAAGCGGTCCCATCGGCGACGGCCGACCGCGATAATCCGGTGTTCCGCATCGACGGCATAGGCGATGCCGTCCACCGCATCGAGAAAGTCTTCGAGCACTGGATCATCCGCTGCTGATGCTGGCAGGATTACTACCTTCGGTTATATAAATCGTTACTACACCACCAAAAGACGCAGATCTATGGAGGGGCGATTGCCGCCGCCGGCCGCTTCGCGGTAGAACCGCGGCGTAGCGAGGAGGGGCACATGCAATTCGGGTTCAACCTGCCGAACAGCGGCAGTCTGGCGGCGCCGGAGATCATGGCTCGCATCGCGCGCGAAGGCGAGGCGCTCGGCTACGATTATCTGACCGTGACCGACCATGTCGTGCTGCCCGACATGGCCGAACCCGGCTATCCCTATTCCGAGAGCGGCGCGTTCTATTCGACCGACAGCGCCTATCGCCACGAGATGCTGACTTTGGCCGCTTGGCTCGCGGCGACGGTTGCGCGGCTGCGCCTCGTCCTTGCCGTGCTGGTCGTGCCGCACCGCCCGGCCGTCCTCGCGGCGAAGCAGCTCGCGACAATCGATATCCTTTCGGGCGGGCGGCTGACGGTCGGGATCGGCGCGGGCTGGCTCAAGGCCGAGTTCGACGCCGTCGTAACGACCCCGTTCGCCGAGCGCGGTGCCGTCACCGACGAATATGTCGCTGCGTTCCGCACCTTGTGGACCGAAAGAAAGCCGGTGATCGACGGCAAATACGTCCACTACAACGGGCTGCTGCTCGAACCAAAGCCGGCGCAGCGTCCGCACCCGCCGATCTGGGTCGGCGGCGAGAGCGGGCCGTCGCTGCGCCGCGCCGCCCGGCTCGGCGATGCGTGGTATCCGATCGGCACAAACAATGCCCACCCGCTGGACAGCCTGCCGCGTTACAAGGCCGGCATCGAACGGCTGCGCCGCGCGACCGAAGCCGCCGGGCGACCGCGCGATGCGGTGGCGCTGACCTATCGCGTCAAGCGCTACGGCGAGGTGCTGGCGCCGACCGCCTCGGACGGCGAGCGCCGGCTGTTCTCGGGAAGCGAGCGCGACATCATCGGCGACATCCATGCGCTGCGCGATCTCGGCGTCACCGCAATCGATTTCGATTTCGAGCGGCCCGAAGCCGACGCCGTGATCGCCGAGATGCGCGCCTTCAAGGAGCGGGTACTGGCGAAGGTTTAGGAGCACTCCCGGTGGATTTGATCATCAAGAATGCTCGTCTGGCCGACCGCCCTGGCGAGCCGCACTGCGATATCGGGGTCGAGGGCGGCAGGATCGCCGCGATCGAGCCGGCCCTACCCCCTTCCGGCGAGAGCTACGACGCCGGCGGGCGGCTGGTCTGCGCCGGGCTGATCGAGACCCACATCCATCTCGACAAGTCGCGCATCGTCGGCCGCGTTCCGCCGCCGGACGGGCGCCGGGTCAACCCGGTGACGATGACCGCGCCGCTGAAAAAGGATTTTACCGTCGAGGATGTCTATCGCCGCGCCGAGGCAACGTTGAGGGAATGTCTCGTCAACGGCACGACCCGCATGCGCACGCAGCTCGAAATCGACCCCGCCGTCGAGTTGCGCAGCTACGAGGCGGTGCGCTCGCTGGCTTCCGACTACAAATGGGCGATCGATCTCGAAATCTGCGTCTTTCCGCAGGACGGGATGACCAATTATCCCGGCACCGAGGAACTGCTGGTTCAGGCGCTGAAACAGGGCGCGCCGGTGCTCGGGGCGGCGCCGCGCTACGACAGCGACCCCGCCGCGCAGATCGAGCGCGTCTTCGCGCTGGCCAACGAATTCGATGTCGATCTCGACCTGCATCTCGATGTCGGCGACGACCCCAGGCAGATGCACATTCATCAGGTGCTCGAACTGACCGAGCGCTACAAACGCGGCGGCCGGGTCGTCGCCGGGCACATGGCAAAGCTGTCGCTATTGCCGCCGGACGAGGTTTCCGCCCTCGCGCGACGTCTCGCCGATGCCGGGATCGCCGTCACGGTACTGACCGCGACCGACCTCTATTTGATGGGGCGCGAGCGCGACCACGCGGTCGTGCGCGGCGTCGCCGACGCCAACCTGCTCGCGCAAAAGGGCGTGACCTGCTCGATATCGAGCAACAATGTGCTGAACGCGGCGACCCCCTTCGGCGACTGTTCTCTCATACGCATGGCCAACATGCACGCCAACATATTGCAGATCGCGACGCCCGACGAATTGCGCGCGCTGTTCGGGATGCTGACCGACCGCTCGGCGCGTCTGCTGAACCTCAATGATTACGGGCTGGCAATCGGCAACCCGGCCGATCTCGTTGTGATCGACGCCGAGACCCCGGAGCAGGCGATCGCCGAAATCCGTCCGCCTGTTGCCGTCTGGAAGCGCGGCCGGCGCACCGTCACCCGCCCCATGCCGGAATTGCTGACCCCCGCGTGAAACACGGGCGGGGGCAGCGGTTGCGCCGGTTGTGGCCGGGAGCGGCGCTGCCTATCATCTTCGCGCAATCATCGCGGAGGCCGACATGGCGTTGCTCGCCGAACTGGACGCCGCCCCCGACACGATCGAGGCGGAGCTGATCTATCTCGCCAAACCCGAAAAGCTCGTGACCTATGTCGCCAAGCCCGGCGGGGTCGATGCACGCGAGGGCGGCGAGAGCGCGACGCACCGCGTTACAATCCGGAACGGAAGACTGCTGGCGGACCGCTTCGAGTTCGAGCGCGAGGGGTTCCGCTTTGTGCCGCACCGCTCGCAGGTCGGCAATTTCGCCGATGACGCCGAAATCCGCCGCGTCTACCACAAGGAATGCGAGGACCTGATAAAACAGGTCAGCGGCGCCAAGCGGGTTGTCGTGTTCGACCACACGCTGCGCACCGCCAGCGTCGAGCAGCGCGAGACGCAGAAAATCCGCGACATCGTCAGCCGCGTCCACAACGACTACACCGAGTGGTCCGGGCCGCAGCGGGTGCGCGACATGATGGGCGATGAGGCCGAGGATTTGCTCAAGGGCCGCTTCGCGATCATCCAGGTGTGGCGGCCGATCAACCACCCCGTTGAAAGCCATCCGCTGGCGATCTGCGACGCGCAGACCGTCAAGCCCGAGACCCTCGTCGTCAACGAGCGGCGCTACCCTGACCGGGTCGGCCAGACCTACGCGATCACCCACGACCCGGAGCAGCGCTGGTACTGGTTCCCCAGGATGCGGCCCGACGAAGCCCTCGTCTTCAAGGTCTACGAGTCATTGCAGGACGGCCGGGCCCGCTGGACCGCACACACCGCCTTCAAGGACCCGACCGCCCTGCCGCACGCCCGCCCCCGCGAAAGCATCGAAATCCGTACGCTGGCGTTTTTCTAAGATTGTACCCAGCCCGGTGCGTAACAGCGAGTTGAAGGATCATTTTGACCTTACCGGGGGGCGAATGGATCAGGGCTGTCAGCACTCGCAAACGGATCTCGTGATTCGCTGGAAGCCGCTGGTCTATTCTCCTCTACGCTCCGCTGACACTGCAAAAGTTCTTGCATTGCCGCATATGTACCGGTGAGTCGGAGAGTTGAAATAGCTTTGTTCCTGTAGCGCACTATTAATGTCTGTCCGACAGCAAATTCCGTTAGAAAATTAGCGTCTCGGAATGGTACGTTCAGAAATTTAACCCCTTGATCACCCACTACGATTGCTTTTGAGTTACCACGCCATTTAGGCTTGCTATCAATTTGAAACTCAAGCTCGTATTCTTTTCCTGGTTCGATGGATTTCCAAGCTGAGTTTCCGATCAACAGATAACCATTTGAGCTTTTTCTATTGAAACCGACCCTCAATACATCTCCTCCTTCATAGACTCCGAACATGAAACAACCATAATTTAGCGTTTTATCAATGCGAATATCCCAATTACCTGCCATCTTCCATTGGGGCTGCACCTCCCCTGCAGCACCCGATGTAATCAATCCCATCGATACGGCGATAATCGACGCCAGTGGTGCTGCCGCTCTTGTGTTCATAATTTCATCTCTCCCAATGATCGCACTGCTATTAAGTTGCACTCCATTGGTAGTCATGCGTGCAATTAAGATTTTATAATAAGCCCCCGAAAGCAGCCGCTCATGCTTTAAGAATCGGCGCTGGTACTGCCTACACATAGTACATGGCGGCGTGAAGTCTAATCAAGCGCTAACCCGCTGTGATCCCGCCCGTCCTTAACACCCGCTGTGCAATCGACCAGCGATGTACCTCGCTGGGGCCGTCATAGATGCGGAACGGGCGAATTTCCTGGAACAGGCGCGCGACGATTGTGTCGTCGGTGATGCCGAGACCGCCCAATATCTGCACGCAGCGATCGACCACCCGCCAGATCGCCTCGGAACAGATCACCTTAGCCATGCTCGACTCGTGGCGGCCCCGTTCGCCTTTATCCAGAACCCAGGCGCAGTGCCAGATCGCCAGGCGCGCGGTGTGGATGTCCATCTCGTTGTCGGCGAGCATAAAACCGACCCCCTCGTGCTCGCCCAATGGTTTTCCAAACGCGGTGCGACGCCGCGCGTAATCGGTCGCGATGTCGTGCGCCCGCCGTGCCGCGCCGAGCCAACGCATGCAATGCGTCAACCGCGCCGGGGCGAGCCTCGCCTGCGCATAGCGGAACCCCTGCCCGACCTTGCCGAGCACGGCGGTTTCCGGCACGCGCAGCCCGTCGAGCCGCACCACCGCGTGCCCGCCGGCCATGTAGTGGTCCATCGTGTCGAGCACGCGCTCGATACGGATGCCCGGCGCATCCATCGGCGCCAGAAACATCGTCGCGCCGGCCGGCCCGAGCGGGTCGTCCTCGTTGCGCGCCATGATGATCGCAAAACCGGCCCCGACCGCACCGGTGATAAGCCACTTATCGCCGTCGATGATAAAATCGCCGCGGTTGCCGCTGGTATCGCGCCGCGCGGTCGTCAGCAGCATTCCGGGGTCGGAGCCGGAGCCGGGCGCCGGCTCGGTCATCATAAAGCACGAGCGGATTGCGCCGGAGGCCAGCGGCCGCAGCCATTGCTCCTTCTGGCGCTCGTCGCCGACCTGCTCCAGCAGGTGCATGTTGCCCTCGTCCGGAGCAAAAATATTCATCGCGATCGTCGCCAGCGGCGCGTAGCCGGCCGCCTCGAACACGACCGCCTTGCCGCGATGGTCGAGCCCCAACCCGCCCCACTCGCGCCCGACATGCGGTGCCAACAGCCCGGCCCGTTTCGCGAGCGCCACCAGTTCGAGGCGAAACTCGTCCGAAGGCCCGTGCGCCCCCTGCCGCGGATCGCCCTCGCGCGGCATGATCTCGTCGCGCACAAAGCGCTCGGTGCGCTCCTTGAGTTCCAGCAGCTCGTCGGGAATGGTGAAATCCACGCTCGGTTCCTCCGTACCGGTCAGCGTCCGGCGGCGCGCAGACGGCGCTCGCGCAGCGCAATGTATAGCCCCGAGGCGATGATGATCGCCGCCCCGACCCAAATCCACAGATCCGGGAAATTGTCGAAGATTAGATAGCCGAGCGCTGCGGTGCCGACCAGCTCGACATAACTGAGCGGCGCGATCACCGCCGCCGGGCCGTAATGGAAGGCGCGGATCACGAGATAATGGCCGGCCGCGCCGATCAGCCCGAGACTGCCAAGCATCGCGAGGTCGAAAGCATCGCGCGGCCACACGAACGAAAACGGCAGGACGAGGCTCATGATCAGCGACCCGATCAGCGCCGAATGCACGATGCTCGTCGCCGGGTCGTCGTAATTGCCGACCCAGCGCGTCGCGATCAGATAGAGGGCGTGCGTCGCCGATCCGAGCAGCAACAGCAGCAGCATCGGGTCGCCGAACCCGACGCCCGGCCGAATGATGACAAGCGCGCCGGCAAAGCCGACCAGCACCGCGCTCCAGCGCCGGATGCCGACATGCTCGCGCAGCAAAGGTCCGGCGAGCGCGGTCACGATCAGCGGCGCGGTAAAGCCGATCGCCGCCGCGGTCGCGAGCGGCACATGCGCGATGGCGATCACGAACAGCACATTGCCGATCAGCATCAAGAGGCCGCGGCCGATCTGCACCGCCGGGCGCCGCGTCGCCAACAGCCGCCAGCCGTAGCGCGGCAGGAACACCGCGAGTATCACGATCAGATGGCCGGTGAACCGCGCCCAGACGATCTCGTTCGCCGGATAATGCGCGCCGAGCAGCTTGACCGCCGCGTTCATAAACGGGAACAGCGAGACGCCGCAGGCAATTAAAATGATCCCCTTGGTGATCTCCCACCGCTCAGATTCTCGGCCAACCGAGACGCCCGCGACTGCACTCTCGTCCCGCGATGCCATCGGCGCACGATGAAGGGCATCGCGATTGGGTCAAGCTCGATCGGCAGATTTGCGGTAGTAAGATGCCACGGGCACCGATGGACATTTGGGTTCGATCGACTTACGGTTATGCCGCTCGCGAAATCGGATGCTCTGACCTGAAGCCGTTATGTCTGTTTCACCACAGTCAGAGTTGGTTCCTATAGCCTCCTCGCCGCCGCGATCCCGAATCGCCATCGCATTACTCTTATATTTTCTTATTCCGTCGTGGATTGGGTGGTTCGTACACGAGTCCGTCGAGGGGCTAATATATAAGATTTCTGAGGCCATAGGTACTCTTCTGATTCCTATTCTTATTGCTGGCGTGATTCGCATTCGTAGCAAACAAAAGTCGAATGCTCCATTTTACATTGCAATAATCATAGCTGCGCTAGCTTTCCTGTCTAGCAATCAGAAGGAAATTTCGGACGCGAGTGATTTTCATCGCTATCGACGTGAAATGGCAGGAGCTAATTCAGAAAACTTCCGCCAAAAACTGGCACACTCGACAACTCGGATGGGACAATTCTTGAATTCTGCTCTTCTGAGTATAGATAATAGTAGGCTGGTTTCTATAACATCTGCATTAGAGGACGTCGAACTGAACAATTTATTAGCTTCTGATACCCTGCTAGACAAAAATAAGAGAAATCGACTCAGAGAGCTCATTGCGGACAAAATTGCTTTTGCAGGTCGCGCGTCCAGCCAAATGAAGATCTTGTATGATGAGTTATGGGAGAATTTAGAAGCCAAACTTAAAAATGACCCGACTGAACTAAAGAGATCATTCCAGGTCGGTTTTGATAGATCAAGGCCGGAAGGAGAAAAGCTGACGAAATCTTACATTGAAAATTATGGGTCAATGTATAGACATCTACTTACAATGTTGGACATTCTTGATGCAAACGATGGAAAATTCACTATACAGCAAGATGGGAAGGTAATTTTTGCAAATAACGCAGCCGTCGAATCTTATAATCGAGAAACAGCGGGCCTACAAGGCGCTGCCGCGAATATTCAAAATATTCAGGAGAAACTGAGAGCCAACCAGGGCGCGATGATCCAGAGCATCACCTCTCCCTGAATTTACGACAGGAATCGCCCGATGTCGGCAACCCCGCTCCAGGGCCTTCGGGTCCTCGAATTCACGCACACGGTCATGGGTCCGACCGCCGGGCTGATCTTCGCCGAATTGGGCGCCGATGTGATCAAGGTCGAGCCGGCGCCGCAGGGCGACCACACGCGCGGTCTCGGCGGGTTCGGGGCCGGGTTTTTCGCCGCCTTCAACCGCAACAAGCGCAGCCTCGCGGTCGATCTGAAACGGTCCGAGGGGCGGGACGTGATCCATCGCCTGGTCCCCACCACCGACATCGTGATCGAGAATTACGGCCCCGGCACGATGGAGCGGCTCGGCGTCGGCTGGGAGCAGCTGGCGCCGCTGAACCCGCGCCTGATCTACCTCGCGCTGAAAGGCTATCTCGCCGGCCCCTACGAGCACCGCCCTGCCTTGGACGAGGTCGTGCAGTTCCAGGCCGGCTTGGCGTTCATGACCGGGCCTCCGGGACAGCCATTGCGCGCCGGCGCGTCGGTCATCGACATCATGGGGGCGATGTTCGGCGTCATCGCGGTGCAGGCCGCGCTGCGCGAGCGCGACGCGACCGGCAGCGGGCAGCGCGTGTCGAGCGCGCTGTTCGAGAACGCCGCGTTTCTGATGAGCACGCATATGGCCGGGATGGCGGCGACCGGGCTGGCGGCGCGGCCGATGCCGATCCGGCGCGGCGCCTGGGCGATCTACGAGGTCTTTGACACGCAGGACGGGCAGCTCTTTATCGGCGTCACCAGCGACCAGCAATGGGCGCGCTTTGTCGAGGAGTTTTCTCTCCAGGAACTGGCCGCCGACCCGCGCCTCGCGACCAACGTCATGCGGTTGGCCGAACGGTCCTGGCTGATCCCGGCCTTGCAGGAGGTCATCGGAAAAATCCCGCGCGACGAGGTCGCAAACCGCTGCGAGCGCGCGCAGGTGTCGTGGGCGCCGGTCGGCCAGCCGGGCGATCTGTTCGACGACCCGCACCTCCTGGCGACCGGCGGTCTGGTCGAGGTCATCCTGTCGCGCTACGGCGGAGAGGACGGCAAACGGGCAAGGCTGCCGGCATTGCCGGTCGAGTTCGGCGCCGAGCGCAACCGCCCCGGTCTCGTGCGTCAGCCGCCGCGGGTCGGCGAGCACAATACCGAAATCCTCGCCGAAGCCGGGTTTTCGCCCGGCGAGATCGCCGAGTTGGCCGAGAGCGGCGTCATCACGGCGTAGGGCGGATGAGCGCAGCGTAATCCGCCATTTTCGCGGACAAGGAGTGGCGGAATGCGCTTCGCTTTTCCGCCCTACGCGCTGACCGGCGAGCGGCATTGCTTTGCTTCTCCCCGATCACAGGAATGACCGATGCAGATCGAAGACGCATCCCTCGCCGAATTGCAGCAGGCGCTTGCCGAACGCCGTATCACGGCCGCGGCGTTGACCCGGGCGTATCTGGCGCGCATCGAGGCGTATGACCGGGCCGGGCCGCATCTCAACAGCGTGCGCGAGGTCAATCCCGACGTGCTCGCGGACGCGGTTCCGTGCGACCGTGCCGGACCGCATCCGGACCGGCCGCTCGCCGGCCTCCCGATCCTCATAAAGGACAATATCGCGACCGGCGACCGCATGCACACAACCGCCGGGTCGCTGGCCCTGGCCGAGGCGCGCGCTCCCCGCGATGCGGCGCTCGTCGCCCGACTGCGCGCCGCCGGCGCGGTGATCCTCGGAAAAGCCAATCTGACCGAGTTCGCGAACATTCTCGCGATCGACATGCCGGCCGGGTACAGCTCGCTCGGCGGTCAGGTGCGCAACCCCCATGCCCCCGGACCTGTCGGGGAGCACAGCATACCGCTGGTCTCACCCGGCGGGTCGAGTTCGGGGTCGGCGGTTGCGGTCGCGGCCGGGCTGTGCGCGGCGGCGATCGGCACCGAAACCTCGGGTTCGCTCCTGTCGCCAGCGGCGCAGAACGGGGTCGTAACGGTCAAACCGACGGTCGGGCTGATCAGCCGCGCCGGCATCCTGCCGATCGCGCACAGCCAGGACACTGCGGGGCCGCTGACCCGCACCGTGCGCGACGCAGCGATCCTGTTGAACGTGCTGGCCGTCCCCGACCCGCGCGACACGGCGACATCGGCGCAGCGCCGCCCGGCCGATTACACCGAATTCCTCGACCCGGACGGGCTGCGCGGGGCGCGGATCGGCATTCCGAGCGATCCGTCCGATCCCGGCAACGATGTCTATTTCAGCCGACTCGGTCTCGCCGCCGGCGCCGTGATGGGTCAAGCGATCACCGCGATCGAAGCACTCGGCGCGACGATTGTGCGCGCCAACATCCCCACCGAGGGCTGGATCGGCGGCCCCGGCACCGAGATGGCAATCCTGAACCGCAACCCCGAAAGCCTGACGCGCTGCGAGCCGGCGCGACGCCCGATCGTCTTTGTTTACGAGCTGAAGCATGATCTGAACGCCTATCTGCGCGACTGGCTGCCCGACGCACAGGCGGGCAATACCCGGATTCGCACACTGGCCGACATCATTGCGTTCAACCATGCGCATGCCGACCGGACGCTGCGCTTCGGCCAGGACATCTTTCTTGCCGCCGAGGCCACCGCGGGCGATTTGTCCGAGCTTGAATATCACGCCGCCCGCGCCGCCGATCTGCGCGCCAGCCGGACATTGGGGCTCGACGCGTATATGGACCGGCACCGGCTCGACGCGGTGCTGTTTCCGGGCGCGGCCGCAGCCGCGATCGCGGCAAAGGCCGGCTATCCGAGCGTCCAGGTCCCGGCCGGGTTTGTCGGCGAGATCGGCACCCCTCCCTGCCCGTTCGGCGCGACCTTTACCGGACGCGCCTGGAGCGAGCCGATCCTGCTGCGCCTGGCTTACGCCTTCGAGCAGGCGACACTGGCGCGGCGCCCGCCGCCGGGCCTGGCCGAACTCGGATAGCGCCGCGGCGATACGCGGGCGAGTTTTTTTGTCCATGATCTTGCCGCAAATCGCGCCTAGCAATGCCGGCGCCACAGAAGCTGGCGGGCCATTCGGGGGAAACCGGTCCGTGCGCGAATTTCTTGCCAAGATCGTCCGGCTTGCGTTCGGCAAGGGGGCGGCGTTCTGTTACGCCGTGACGGTCGGCGTCTCGGGTCAGGCTGCGTACAACTACCTGAAGCCGCCCACTCCGGCACCGACGCCGGTCGCCGTTGCCGTGCCGGCGCCGTATCCCGCGCCTCCATCGGGCGCGGCGGTTATCGCGCCTATCCCGGGTGCGCCGCCGGAAACGACAGCATCGCCGTCCCCCGGATTTCCGGCCGCGACGGTCGCGGCGCCGATCCCGCTGCTGCCTTCGGCCGGCATGGCGGAAGTCGAGAGGGCCGCGATCCCGGTCAGACCCGGTCCCGGAAGCGGCGGGCTGTATTGACAAAGCTTGCCATGGCGAGCGCAGCGGTCGCATCGTAATCGCCGCGCGTTTCCCGCGCCGGCGCACCTGCCGTGACAGGCGCGCCGACAGCGGCGTTGCGGCGCAGGCGAGCGGGGCGGGCCGATGATGCGAAGGCGCGGCTTTTATTCTCTGCTGTCGATCGGCGTCGCGCTGGTCGCGGCGGCGGTTGTCGGACTGGTCCTGGGCAGTCGCGGTCCCGCCCCGCCCCCGCCCCCAAAGCCGGTTTTCCCCGGTCTCGCCGATCGCCTCGACGGGCTTGCCTGGATACGCGTCGCGCGCGGCGCGGCGAAAGTCGATTTCGCGAATGTCGCCGGGCGCTGGGTCGTCATCGACAAGGACAATTATCCGGCGGCTTCGGACAGGGTGCGGCGGCTGCTTCTCGGCCTTGCCGAGCTGACCCTGGTCGAACCGGATGCGCCCGACACCGGCGGGCCCGCCCCGATCGACCGCGACGGCGCGGCCGCCGGAGAGCCGACCTTGATCGCCCTGCGCGGGCGCACCGGCGAAACCGTTGCCGAAGCAATCGTGGCGGACGCGCCGGGCAAAGCGGCGGAAGGCGGCGCCGGCACGATCCATGTCCGTGCGCCCGGCGCCGAACGCACGGTTCCGGCGCGCGGATCGCTCGACGTGCCGGGCAATGTTCTGGGCTGGCTCGATCGCGGCATCGTCGACATCCCGCCGGCGCGTATCGCTTCGCTGACGCTGACCGGCGCCGACGGCGCGATGCTGACGGCGAGGCGCGACATTCCCGATGCCGAGTTTGCGATAGCGGAGCTGCCGGAGGGCACACGGTTGACGGGCGACGCCGAGCTTTCCGATCTCGCGGGGACGTTGGCCGGGCTCGCCTTCGACGACGTGAGGCCGCTCGCCCTGGTCGAGCTGCCGGAAAACGGGCTTGCCCGCGCCGAGTTTGTGACCTTCGACGGTCTCGCGGTCGCGCTGCGCCTGTTTGCGCACGAGGGCGCCGACTGGATTGCCGTTGCGGTCGCCGGGACGGGCGCGGTGGAGGCCGAGAGCAACGCGCTCAACACAAGGCTTGCGCGCTGGGTCTATGCAATCCCGGCCGCGCGGGCGAAGTTGTTGCGGACGCGGCTGGACGATCTGACCGATCCGGCGAAAGGCTAGCGGATGCCCGACACTTCCACGCAAGGCGCGGAGGCCGAGACAGCGCCGGCCTCTCCCTGCCTCGGCATCTGCCTGATGGACCCGCGAACGCGGACCTGCCGCAGCTGTCTGCGCACGATCGAGGAGATCGCGGGATGGTACACGGCCAGCAACGCCGAGAAGCGCGCGATTCTCGAACGTATCGAACAACGCCGTAACGCGGCGCAGACAGGACGCGGCCGATGACACGGATTGCCGGCATGCTTGCGGCAGCGACGCTGCTCGGCGGCTGCGCCTCGGGGGCGGGCGACTGGACAAAACCCGGCGCCGACGAGGCGGCGGTGGCGCAAGCCTACCGGACCTGCCGTCAACTCGCGGAGGCCCGGATCGGCCCGGAGATCGGGATCAACCAGGATATTCTCGCGACCCGCGGCGCGGATTGGCAGCGCGCGCAGCTCCGCGACGTGCAGACTCGGACGATGACCGAAAAGACCCGCGACCGCGGCGCCGCGATCGTCGCCTCCTGCATGGAAGCCGGCGGGTTTCAGCGCGTCCCCTGAACAGTCGCATACCGGCTGCGGGTAGGGCGGGTCGGGCCTGGCCGCCGATACCCCACCCTGCCCTCCCCCGCGAGCGGGGGAGGGATTATAGAAGTGCAACGGCGGAAACTCAGGTCCGCCGCCGATCGGGATTACACCCCCGGCAGTTTCCAGCCGAGAAACTGGCAGACGCCGCGTCCCATGACCAATTCGAGGTCGTTGCCTTTCAGCCACGGCAATTCCTCGGTGAACAGGGTTACGCATTGCTTCCACGGCACCGGCATGCGGGTGATGTCGGTGCCCCAGAAATACCGCGTCGGCCCGAAGGCGTCGTAGAGCTGTTTCAGGTATTTGTGAATGTTCGTGAACGGGTAGGGCTGGCTCGACTCGCCGGCGGCGCCGGTCGCCTTCAGGGCCACGTTGGGGAAGCGAGCCAGCGCGCAGACCTGGTCGACATTGGAAAAAGCCGCGTCGTCCTGACCGCCGCGCGCCCGCCCGAGATGATCGATAATCAGCTTCAGCCCGGGATGGCGCTCGGCGATCTGCGCCACCTGCGGCAGGTAGTTCGACGCCATCAGCGCGACCGGGATGCCGGCCTTCTCGCAGGCGGGCCACACCCAGTCCATCGTGCCGTCGGTCATCCATGTCTGCTGATGCGGCTGCGTAAAGGCCCAGCGCAGCCCGAGCATGCCCGGCCGGCTCATCCACCCCGCGATCAGATCGCGGCTTTCCGGTTTGTCAGGCGGGAAATTGCCGAGGATCGCGAAACGATCGGGGTATTTCTGCGCCGCCGCCTCGGCGATCGCGCCGGAATTCGGGTCCCAGCCCGGCGGATGGATCAGCGCGGCATCGACCCCGCCCTCGTCCATCTCCTTCAGGCAATCCTCGGCCGTATACGATGTGATCTGGCGGTGCGCCGGGTTGGCCGGCAGGTTCTGGTGCCAGAGATGGATCTGCGCATCGACGACTTTCATGTGACTTCTCCCGTTGCGTCAGGCGTTTTCGTCATCACTCCGCCGCTGCGGCCGGCTCGAACGCGGTTTGCGGCCAGTCGAGACCGTAATGCTCGCGCAGCGTCGTTCCCGCATACTCGGTGCGGAACAGACCGCGTCGCTGCAACAGCGGGATCACCTCGGCGCTGAACACCTCAAGCATGTTCGGCAGCAGCGGCGGCATCACATTGAACCCGTCGGCAGCGCCGTCGGTAAACCAATCCTCGATCAGGTCGGCGACCTGTTCCGGCGTTCCGGCCATCGTGAAGTGACCGCGCGCGCCGGCCATGTAGGACAGCAGCTCGCGCAGGGTCGGCCGGTCGCGGCGCACGATATTGATGATGACCTCGGTGCGGCTGCGCGCCGCCTGAACCGAGCCGGGGTCGGGAAAATCCTCCGGCGCGAGCGGTCGGTCGAGCGGCAGATGCGAGAAATCGTGCCCGCCAAAGCGGCCCGACAGCCGCTTGCGCCCGACCTCGGGATCGGCGAGGTCGTTCAGCTCGCGCGTCATCCGTTTCGCCTCTTCCTCGGTCGAGCCGATCATCGGCGACAGACCGGGCAGGATCAGCACCTGGTCCGGACGCCTGCCTTCCGCCCGAGCGAGCGTCTTGAGGTCGGTGTAGAATTCCTGCGCCGTCCGCTTTTCGAGATGCGCGGTGAACACGGCCTCGGCGTGCCGCGCCGCGAAACGGCGACCGGTATCGGACGAGCCGGCCTGCACCAGCACCGGTCTGCCCTGCGGAACGCGGGGCATGTTGAGCGGCCCGGCGACTTTATAGAATTTGCCGCGATGGTCGATCGGGCGGACCCGGTCGGCGCGCGCGTAACGGCCGGAAGCACGGTCGTCGAGCACCGCGTCCTCGCCCCAGCTGTTCCACAGCGCCTTGACCACGGTCATGAATTCCTCGGCGCGGGCGTAGCGGTCCTCGTGGCTGACCTGTCCGGCATCGCCGAAATTGCGCGCCGCCGTCGCCAGCCACGAAGTCACGATGTTCCAGCCGGCGCGCCCCTGGCTGATATGGTCGATCGAGGCGAATTGCCGCGCCAGATTGAACGGCTCGGTATAGGTCGTCGAGCAGGTCGCGATCAGCCCGATACGGCTGGTCGATACCGCGAGCGCGGCCAGCACCGTGACCGGTTCGAGCCAGGTGCGCGCCGCCTGCGACGCGTCCTCGCCGAGCGCGAGCTGGTCGGCGAGGAAGATCGAGTCGAATTTCGCCGCCTCGGCCTTGCGTGCCAGATCCTGGTAATAGCTTATATCGGTCAGCGGCAGCGGCGACGAACCCGGATGCCGCCACGACGCCTCATGGTGACCGCGGCTGTGAAAGAACAGATTGAGGTGCAACTGACGCTGCATCGCGGCCTCCCGGTTTGGACCCTGCCGGAAAGTTAGTCCGGTTTCCGTCCGCAATAAAGACGCCCTGGGAGCCCTCTCCTGCATCGCGGGAAGGGTGGCTATCGCGACATGACGGGAGAATGACGATATCACCCGCTCATCGGCGCTTCGCGGAGAAACGAGAGAGCTTTATCGCGGCTCGCCCCCTCACCCCCTGCCCTCTCCCCCGTCGGGGGAGAGGGAGTACGGCTCGGGGTTGCATCCGGCCCTGCGCGCTGCTGCGTATCGGGCGTCGGGGTTTGGCTTATCTTTGCGTCTCGGCCTTCTGCCTGTCGCTCTTATCCAGCCACCAATCCTCCATGCGCCAGCCGTTGTAGCTGCTGTTCACCATCATCGTCACGCCCTTGAGATGCGGCTGCCAGCAGGTCGCGGCGTGGTTGTGCATGACGATCGGGCGCGCCGCGTCCTCCTGCAATTTGGCGTCGATCCCCCAGACGATCTCCCGGCGCTTGGTCTGATCGGTCTCGGCCGACTGCCGGTCAACCAGCTGATCGATCTCCTTGTTGGAGTAGCCGCTGTAGTTGCGCGCCGAGCCGGTATAGTAGTTCTCGTAGAATTGCTGGTCCGGATCATCAACCGAGCTGCCGGTCAGGTTGAGACCGATCTGATAATCCTTGCGGGTGACTTTCGGGAACCAGTTCGCGGTCTCGACCGCGTCAAGCTCGGCGGCGATGTACACGTGCTTGAGCTGGTCGATCAGGATCACCGCCGGATCGCGGTATTGCGAGATGTTGCGCGCCGAGACCTTGACCCGGAGCGGGTTGTTCGGGCCATAGCCGAGCTTCTGCATGATCGCCCGTGCCTCCTCCCGGTTCTTCTCGATATCGGGACCGTAGCCCGGCAGCTTTGCGAGCCTGTCGTCCGGCATCCCCCAAACACCCGCCGGAGCCGGCAGCATCGCGCCGCCGATATCGCCCTTGCCCTCGCCCAGAATGTCGATAAAGGCCTTGCGGTCGAGCGCCAGCATCATCGCCCGCCTGATCTCGGGATTGTCGAACGGCGCCGCGTCGCGGTTGATCAGCAGATTGGTGCTGACATTGGTCGGCCCCATCTCGCATACCGCCTGCGGCACCTGGCTGTTGACGTCCTTCAGCAGCGGCACCGAAACCTCGGTCGGGAAGGTCATATCGAACCTCCCGGCGACAAAACCGAGGATCGCGGTCGAGCGGTTCGGGATTATCGTGTACTCGACACCGTCGAGATAGGGCCGGTCCTTTTTCCAGTAATCGGGGTTCCGCGTCACCTTGATCGATTCGTTCGGTTTGTACTCGACAAACTTGAACGGACCCGTGCCGATAGGATGCTGCCGCATCTGCGCCGGAGCCACATGGCAGGGATAGATCGGCGTATAGCCGGAAGCGAGCAGCGCGAGCAATGCCGGCTGCGGGCGCTTCAGGTTGAACGCCACCTCGTTGTTGCCCTTGACCGCCACCTCTGCAAGGTTGTGGTACCAGCCGCCGCGCGGGTTGAGCCGCAGCCTCTGCTGAGCCTTGCCCTGGAGCAGATCGAACGTGCATTTGACATCCTGGGCTGTAAAAGGCTTGCCGTCGTGCCATTTGACGCCTTCGCGCAATTTGAATGCGAGCGTCCTGCCGTCCTCGCTCCAACTCCACTCCGTCGCCAGATCGGGGACGATCGTATCAAGACTGTTCTGCGGTTTGTTCTGGTCGTACATGACCAGATTGTTCATGACGCCCATCGCCGGGACCACGACCGAGAACGTCGCCTCCTCATGGATCGACATGCTGGCCGGGCTGTCGCGGTGATACATTTGCAGCACGCCACCCTTCTGCTGCGCCATTGCCGGCGAGGCGGCCGCCGCTATCGCCGCCGCGGCGGCGAGCACCTTCCATTTGCTGTCAAAAACACTCATCTGGCATCTCCAGGCAAAGTGACCCGGAATTGGCCTTTTAACCTGTAGGTTTCAACCCGCCTTTTAGGGCAATTCACCTGCCTTTCGTTTCGGCTTCGGCTATTCTTGCCGGCGCCTAAAGGAGGATTGGAATGAAAGCGGTTTTCTGCCGCGAATGGGGCGGCCCCGACAGGCTGCGGTTCGAAGAGGCCGCAAGCCGGCCCCTCAAGCCAAACCAAGCGCGCATCCGCGTGCGCGCCTGCGGCGTCAACTTCGCCGACACGCTGATGATCGCCGGCAAGTATCAGATCAAACCCGAGTTTCCGTTTACCCCCGGTCTCGAAGCCGCCGGCGAGGTGGTCGAACTCGGGGCGGATGTGACGCATCTCGCGGTCGGAATGCGGGTTCTGGCGGTGCTGCGCTTTGGCGGAGCTTACGCCGAGGAGATCGCGCTCAACGCCGACGCGGTCGTGCCGATCCCGGATCCGATGGATTTTGTCACCGCCGCCGCGTTTCCGGTCGCCTACGGCACATCGCATTTCGCGCTGACCCATCGCGGACACCTGCAACCGGGCGAGACCTTGCTGGTGCTCGGCGCCGCGGGCGGTGTCGGATTGACCGCGGTCGAGATCGGCAAACAGCTTGGCGCGTGCGTCATCGCGGCGGCGGGCGGTCCCGAGAAACTCGCCGTGGCGCGCGCACACGGCGCCGACGCGCTGATCGACTACCGCACCGAGAGCATTCGCGACCGGGTGCGCGAACTGACCGGCGGGGTCGGCGCCGATGTCGTCTACGACCCGGTCGGCGGTGACGCGTTCGACCAGGCGCTGCGCGCGGTCAACTGGGAAGCGCGGATGCTGGTCATCGGCTTTGCCGCGGGCCGCATCCAATCGGTCCCGGCCAATCTGATCCTGGTCAAGAACATTTCTGTCATTGGCGTCGTCTGGGGGGCGCAGGCGGCGCGCGACCCGGTGCTGGTCAGCCGCAACCTCGCCGAACTCTTGCGCTGGTGGGAAACCGGAAGGCTGAAGCCGGTCGTCGCCCGGACCTTCAGGCTGGCCGAGGCCGGCGCTGCGATGGCAGCGCTGCTGTCGCGCCGCTACGCCGGCAAGATCGTCCTCGAAGCGTGAGAACGCCGGTGCCCCGGCTTCAGCGTATCGGTGCCGCCTGAAAACGCCCCTTCCAGCGCCCGCCGCGACCGCGCCAGTACTGGATCGCCGATCCGATCGTCGCGGCCGTGTAGAACAGCGCCGCCGCGGGCAATAGCGGCGCCAGCGCGATCGGAACGCGGTAAAGGCGCAGGACCGGCACAAAGACCGCGCTCATACCGGCCCAGGCGGCGGCGCCGAGCACCCGCGCCGGCGCCGGCCCGGCGAGCAGCAGCACCGGTGGCGCAAGATAGATCAGCGCCATCCCCGCGACCGTCCCGACCAGCGCCGGCGCCGAGTAGCCGAGCTGGGCAAAGGCGCAGCGCGCGATCATGTCCCAGATCGGGCGCCACGAGCCGTACTCGCGGATGCTGACGGTATCATCCGCAACACCGAGCCAGACTTTTCCCACTGCCTTGACCCGGCGGGCGAGGGCGCAATCGTCGATGATCTCGTGCCGGATGCTGTCGACCCCGCCGATCCGGTCGAGCGTCTCGCGTCGGATCAGCATGCAGCCGCCGGCCGCCGCCGCGCTGCGCCGCGCCGGATCGGCGACATGACGCGGCGGGTAGAGCTTGAAGAAGAAGAACACAAAAGCCGGGATCAGCAGCCGCTCCCATACGGTGCGGCAATGCAGCCTGACCATCAGCGAAACGAGATCGCAGCCGCCGGTCTCGGCGCGCGCGACAAGCGTCGCCAGATTGTCCGGCGCGTGCACGATATCGGCGTCGGTCAGCAGCAGGTACTCGGGTCGGAGCGCGCTGGCAACCTCGATACCGTGACGCACGGCCCAGAGCTTGCCGGTCCAGCCGGCCGGAACCGGCTTGGCCGGGATGACCGTCAGCCGATCCGCACGGCCGATCGCGGCGGCGGCCGCCTGCGCCGCCTGCTCGGTCCCGTCGCTGCTGTGGTCGTCGACGATGACAACGTGCAGCGCGCCCCGATATCGCTGCCCCAATAGCGACGACACGGCCCCGGCGATCACCGCCGCCTCGTCCCGCGCCGGTATAACAGCCACGATCGCGCGGGCCGGCGCCGGACCCGAGGCCGGCTCGGCACGCATGCGCCAGAAACCGCCGCGCCGCGCGATCAGATAGACCCAGATCGCGGCCGATGCCGCACCGAGGATCGTTCCCGTCATCCGTGCCGCACCCGTTCCACACGGCGGAGCGGTTGACGCCGCGGTCCGGACCCTCAACTCACCTCGACGGTCGGGGTGAAGATATAGCCGCTGCCGCGCACGGTCTTGATCAGGGTCGGGTTCTGCGGATCGTCTTCGAGCTTGCGGCGGAGCCGGCCGACCTGCACGTCGATCGTGCGATCAAACGGTCCGGCTTCGCGGTTGCGCGCCAGATCCAGCAGGCGGTCGCGCGACAGCACCTGATTGGCGTTGTTGACAAAGGCCGAGAGCAGATCGAACTCGCCGGTGGTCAGCCGCACTTCCTCGCCGCCCGGCGACAGCAGCTCGCGGCTCGACAGGTCGAGGTTCCAGCCGGCAAACCGCACGCGCGAGCGCGACGATTGCGGCATCTCGGCGGTGCGGTCATGGGCCCGGCGCAACACGGCCTTGACGCGCGCCAGCAGCTCACGCAGGTGGAACGGTTTCGGCAGGTAATCGTCGGCCCCCATTTCCAGGCCGATGATGCGGTCGACGGTCTCGCCGCGGCCGGTCAGGATGATGATCCCGATCCCCGACTCGCTGCGCAGCGAGCGCGCCAGGGTCAGACCGTCCTCGCCGGGCAGCATCAGATCAAGGATCACCAGATCGACATGACCCTGCGCGAGCACGCGCCGCATTCCCGCGCCGTCATGCGCGGTCGAGACGCGATAACCCTCGCCGGTCAAATATTCCTGGACGACGTCGCAGATCTCCTGCTGATCGTCGACGATCAGGATATGGCCGTTCTCGGTCATTTACGGCGTTCTCCGCCTTTCCAGATGCTGCTGCTGTCTAAGTCGAAGAGGACGCACGCTTCCGTTGCACTGGGCATATGGTGCTCCATACGGATAGTTACAATTCCTTACACAAAACAGAAGCCCCTGACATCATCGGATTACAGCCCCTCGGTAGACTCGCGCCCGGTTCGGATCGGCGAGCAGCCGATCGCGTCTGGCGGGAGAAAATTTCGTGACCGACATTCATCGGAGCATCGAAGCCGAGATCCCCCGTCTGCGCCGGTATGCGCGCGCGCTCGCGCGCGATGTCGCCGCGGCGGATGACCTCGTACAGGATTGCCTGGCCCGCGCGCTCGGAAAGCTTCACCTCTGGCAGGAGGGAACGGATCTGCGGGCCTGGTTATTCACGATTCTGCACAATCAATACGTCAATCAGGTGCGCCGCTCGGTGCGCGAGGGCGCGGCGGTTGGACTCAGCGAGACCGAGCCGATGCTGACCCGCGCACCGCATCAGGGAAAGCGTCTGGAATTGCGCGATCTGGAGCGCGCAATGGCCAAATTGCCCGAGGAGCAGCGCTCGGTGATCCTGCTCGTGGGCCTCGAAGGGATGCGCTATGAGGAGGTGGCCGAGGTGCTCGGCGTCCCGGTCGGAACAATCCGCTCGCGCCTGTCGCGCGGCCGTGAGTCGCTGCGCCGCCTGATGGGCATCGTGCCCGACCGCCACGCCGAGTTGATCATGGCCGACCCGGCGCTGCTGAAACTTGCCAGCAAGCGGTTTCCCGACCGCACGCCGGTCGCGGCGCAGGCGAGAAAAGCGCGCTGCATCGAACCGCCGCGGCAGCCGCGCGGCGCAGCCAAATCGGCCGCGCGTCTGGCGCCGACCTGACGGACGGTCGCGAACCCGCTCCGCGCCAGCCGCCATGCGTCGCTCCGTGCCCGTCTCATCCCGTCCGCTCATCTCGCCCTTCATCTCGCCCCGGGGTGATCGCAAACCTGCCCGGGGCACCTTTCCCGGGGAACCTTGCACGGGCGCAATCGTTTGGTGAGCAGGCCGCAACAGGCGGCTGCGGGCGGGTCCGGACCCTCGCCCTTAAATGGCGGTCCGATTCGGCAAAGTCTCCCTGTCGCGGGTTTGCCACCCGCAACCTTGATCCGGGATCGGCGCAGACGCTGATCCCGGTTTCTTTTTGCGAGACTGCCGGTGGCGAGGCTGCCAGCGCGGCCATGGCGGGAACGCGGCCTCGGTCAGGCGTGTTGGCGGCGCAGACCCAGGCTCAAACCATCAGCCCCAAACCATCAACGACGAGGCAGCAGCGATGTTGGGACGTCACGTCTATCGGGTTTATCCAGCCGATGAAAAATGGACGATCGCAAAAGAGGGCGAAAGCCAGACGCGCGGAGAATTCGGCGGCCGCGACGAGGCGGTCGCCGAGGCCTGCCGGCTGGCCGACGCCGACAAGCCGAGCCGTGTCCTGGTCGATGACGGTGACGGCGTGATCCTCGAAGAACGGCTGTTCGGCGCCGATTTGAGCCAGGAATTCGATCGGGAAAACGATACCGCACCGCGATGAATACCGGGAGTGCCGCCGGAAGCGCGCCGGTCCGCATCGTGCTGGAGCGCGGCGACATCACGCGTCTCGCCGTGGACGCGATCGTGAACGCGGCGAACCCGTCGCTGCTCGGCGGCGGCGGGGTCGATGGTGCGATCCACCGCGCGGCCGGACCGGAACTGCTCGCCGAAACCCGCACGCTCGGCGGCTGCCCTCCGGGCGAGGCCCGCCTGACACAGGGTTACCGCTTGCCGGCCCGGCACGTGATCCACACGGTTGGCCCGATCTGGCGGGGCGGTGACGCCGGCGAGGCTGAGATCCTGGCGCGCTGCTACAAATCCTGTCTTGCGATCGCCCGCGAGCGCAGGTTCGGCGACATCGCATTCCCGGCGATCGCAACCGGCATTTACGGCTTCCCGCCGGAGCAAGCGGCCAGGATAGCGGTCGCGGCGGCGCGAACCCACCTCGATGCCGAGGAATGGCCGCGCCGCGTCATCTTTGTGTGCTTCAACAAGGCAACCTTCGACTGCTACCAAACCGCGCTGGGCACCGGCCCGGACTGAGCGGCCGCTTCAGTCGAGCCGCTTGTTTTCAAGCTCGCGGGAGACGCGCTCGCGCTCGTCCTGCGCCTTGCGGCGCTCGGCCTTGGTGCGCCCGAACGCGACCCGGTTTTCGGCGGCGCGGCGCTCCGCTTCGGCGCGCTCCTTGGCTTTGCGAACCCGGTTGAGATTGACGACCGATCCCATCCTCTGCTCCCTTGTGCAGCCGCGCCTCACCGCATTGTCGGCATGACGAACTCGGCACCGGCGCGGATGCCGGCCGGCCAGCGCGAGGTGACGGTCTTCAGCCGCGTGTAGAAACGCACCCCCTCCATGCCGTGCACCGCCATGTCGCCGAACAGCGAGCGCTTCCAGCCGCCAAAGCTGTGAAACGCCATCGGCACCGGGATCGGCACATTGACCCCGACCATGCCGATCTGCACCCGGTTGACAAATTCGCGCGCGGCGTCGCCGTCGCGGGTAAAGATCGCAACCCCGTTGCCGTATTCGTGGTCGTTGACGAGTTGAACGGCGCTGTCGAAATCGGGGGCGCGCACAACCGACAGCACCGGCCCGAAAATCTCCTCCTTGTAGATGCGCATCTCGGGCTTGACATCGTCGAAGATCGTGCCGCCGATGAAATAGCCGTTCTCGTATCCCTGCAATTTGAGGCCGCGCCCGTCCGTGACGAGCCTGGCGCCTTCCTGCACCCCGAGATCGACATAGGACCGCACCTTTTGCAGGTGTTGCGCCGTAACGAGCGGTCCCATCTCAGCTTCGGGATCGGTGCCGGGACCGATTTTCAGCGCCCGCACCCGCGGCACCAGCTTGTCCAGCAGCCGATCGCCAATACCGCCGACCGCGACCGCGACCGACACCGCCATGCAGCGCTCGCCGGCCGAACCATAGGCCGCGCCCATCAGCGCGTCCGTCGCCTGATCGAGATCGGCGTCGGGCATCACGACCATGTGGTTCTTGGCGCCGCCCAGCGCCTGTACGCGCTTTCCGTGCGCCGCCGCGGTCGCGTAGATGTACTCGGCAATCGGGGTCGAGCCGACAAAGCTGATCGCATCAACCTCGGGATGCGTCAGCAGCGCGTCGACCGCCTCCTTGTCGCCGTTGACGACGTTGAACACGCCTTGCGGCAGACCGGCTTCGAGCAGCAATTCGGCGATACGGAACCCGGCCGACGGGTCGCGCTCGGACGGTTTCAGCACAAAGGAATTGCCGCAGGCCAGCGCCACCGGGAACATCCACATCGGCACCATCGCCGGAAAGTTGAACGGCGTGATGCCGGCGCACACGCCGACCGGCTGGCGCACCGAGAAACTGTCGATGCCGCGCCCGACCTGCTCGGTGACTTCGCCGCGCATCAGATGCGGGATGCCGCAGGCGAACTCGACGACCTCGATGCCGCGGGTCAATTCGCCCTTGGCGTCCGACAGAACCTTGCCGTGCTCGTCGGTGATCATGCGCGCGATCGTGTCGGCCTCGCGCTCCAACAGCTCGCGGAATTTGAACATCACGCGGGCGCGGGTCAGCGGCGGGGTCGCGGCCCAGCCCGGAAACGCCGCGCGCGCCGCCCGGACGGCGGCATCGACCTCAGCGGCGCCCGCCAGCGCGACGCGGCGCGCCGGCTCGCCGGTCGCCGGATTGAACACGTCGCCCCAGCGCCCGCTCACTCCGTTCACGGGCCTGCCATCGATGAAATGCTGGACGTCGCTCATTTTGCCTACTCACCGCTCGGGTCGCATTGTCCGCTATCATAGGCTGGGCAGATGGCACGGGGCAGTGGATTTTCGCGGCGCATGGTCCCGTTGCAAACCGCGGCCGCGGTGCAACCCGCCTTCATCTAACCTCGGGTCGGCAGACAGGGGGTCCGGTTAAACCGGACATTGCGCTCGCCTTCGCCGGGCGCAATGCAGGCCTGTCTGCCGGCATCGGCGGGTTTCATGGAGGTAGTTTCTGAGGTATCATGCCCGTTCGCCTGTTACGGCGAGGCCTGCCGTATGGAGGAGATGCTGGGATGAGTGGAAATTTCGCGCCGCTTGACTGTCTGAAGGGCGTTCGGGTCGTCGATCTGACCCAGTTCGAGGCGGGGCCGACCTGCACCGAGGCGCTGGCCTGGCTCGGGGCCGAGGTCGTCAAGATCGAGAACCCGAAGCGGGGCGATCCCGGCCGTCAGGTCACCGGCGACGGCAACACGACCGATTCGTATTACTTCAAGATCCTCAACGCCAACAAGAAGTCGGCGACGGTCGATCTCAAGACCCCCGAAGGTGTCAAGCTCGTCAAGGAGCTGGTCAAGAAGGCCGATGTGTTCGCCGAGAACCTGGCTCCCGGCACGATCGAGCGTCTCGGTCTCGGCTATGACGTGCTGAAGGAGATCAACCCCGGCATCATCTATTGCCAGGTCAAGGGTTTCGGCGAGGGCAGCCCGTACGAGCGCAGCCTCGCCTTCGACATGATCGCGCAGGCTTCGGGCGGCACGATGAGCGTCACCGGCGAACCCGGCCAGCCGCCCGTCAAACCCGGCTGCACGATCGGCGACACCGGCACCGGCATGCTGATGGCGATCAGCGTCCTCGGCGCGCTCTACGAGAAAAAGAGCACCGGCAAAGGCCGCAAGCTGCAGGTCGCGATGCAGGACGCGGTGATGCACTACATCCGCACCTCGTTCGCGGCGATGGCCAAGGACGGCAACAAGAAGGCGGCGCCGCGCATGGGCGCGCAGAGCACCTCGGGTGCGCCGGCCCCGTGCGGCATCTATCCGACCAAGCCGTTCGGCTACAACGACTATGTCTACATCTTCTGCAGCCGCGCCAACCCCGAGCACTGGGACCGCCTGCTGAAGGTGATCGGCCGCGAGGAGCTGATCGGCGATCCGCGCTTTGCGACCAACGAGGAGCGCAACAAGAACGAAGATTTCATCAATCAGATCATCACCGAGTGGACCCGGGAGCACACCAAGGTCGAGGCGATGCAGATCATCGGCGCGGCCGGGGTGCCGGCGGGCGCGATCCACGACACGCTTGAGCTGCAAAACGACCCGAGCTTTGAGAAGCGCGGTCTGATGCAGATCATGAAGCACCCGGACGGCGACTGGAAGTGCCAGACCTGGCCGGTCCGCTTCGACGGCAAGCCGCCCCAGCTCGAACCGGCCCCGAAACTCGGCCAGCACACCGACGAGGTGTTCGCCACCTGGCTCAATCTGAGCGAGAGCGACATCAAGGAGCTGAAGGCCGCAAAGGTCATCGGGAACTAACCAAGACCGAGACACGCGAGCGGCGCCCTCCGGGGCGCCGCTTCCGTATTGAGCGCGTGAGTAATATTGGGCAAACAAGCGCCTTCAGCATCAATCGCGGCCCTTGTACGGCTGCCCCGATAGTGAGCACAGAAGCTCCTTAGATCTTCCCGCGTACATCGTGCTCTGGCGCGCTATACCCTCGTTGATATGGCGTATCCAAGACGGCTCGGTAACCGCTAGGAAGCTTTCCGTTCCCGCCTGAAGCCCGACGCCGATTGCAACGTCATGCGCAATGGGCAACCACACCTCGACAGACGGATCGAGAATGTGGGTGCGTCCCGGATGGGTAAATCGCACAATCGGGTAGCTGCCGATGATGAAGCTTTTGGCCGGCCGTGCTATCCGAAGGACAGCGATACCACGCCGCGCGAGCGCCTGCTCAAGGGCAACACTCGGCCTCTGAAGCGCGGCAACTTTGGAATTGTGAATAAGCAGCTTCCTCGCACTCGGGGAGCTTAGCGCCTCCACCTCTGCCCTCTTTTCAGGGTAACGCTCTAGAACGTGCGCAAAAATTCTGTCCAGCTCGGCATCAGCCTCTCTCAATGAACCGACACGATGATGTACGTCTGGGACGCGCTTGTATTGTAAAATGAAGAAATAATCCCAAAGGGTTCGCTCCGCCTGCGTGAAGCTTGGATGTTTATCCTGCCGAGCGGCGGTTACAGCTTTCTCAATTATCGCATCGATGCGGCCTTCCAGCACCGAGAAGTAGTCCTCCAGAGCTGGGTTTTTTGTTCCGTCATTCGCGATCTCGCTATAGAGATGCCCTTCGCAAAACAGATTGCCCACGACTGTGCGCTGCACTCCGCTTCCTGGCTTTCGCGTATTGAAGAAGTACAATCGCTCATCATCGTCTGTGAACCGATTCTGAAGCATTTCGGCGACGAAGTGGTGCCGTTTAGGAATAGCCGTACGCAATGATTGTCTCTGTGCAACTATGCATCCCAGCCCTGCTGCGACCAACTTCCGTCCCGCGTGCCGTTTCTGTTGTAGAGATAGCACGCGTATGCGAATTTTCTAGCCAAGGTATAGATGGCGCCATGTCGATCGTTCTTGAAGAAGCCCGAGTCGCTGCCCTGTGTCGCCGCTTCAACGTGCGCCGGCTTGACCTGTTCGGCTCCGCCGCGACCGGTCGCTTCGACCCCGGGCACAGCGATCTTGATCTGCTCGTCGAGTTCGCGCCGATGTCTCCGGGCGCCTATGCCGCGGCTTATTTCGGGCTGAGAGAAGCCCTTGAAGCAGAGTGCGGGAGGCCGATCGACCTGGTGACCGAGGCGGCGCTGGCGAACCCGTATCTGATCCGCCGCATTGCGGCGGAGAAGCGGCCGCTTTACCCGCCTCCATGATCGGCGAAGAGACTGCCAAGCTGCTCTGGGATGCGCACGGCGCGGTCCAGCGGATCGACCGCTTTGTCGCCGGTCGCAGCTTCGACGATTTTCTGGCCGATGACATGCTGCGCGCCGCCGTCGAGCGACAGTTCGAGATTATCGGCGAAACTTTTGCTGGCCTCAGGCGCATTGATCCGACACTTGCCGCTGCCATTCCGGACTTGCCGCGCATCGTCGCCTTTCGCAATGTGCTGATCCACGCCTACGCAACCGTAGACCCGAAGCTCGTCTGGGGGGTCATTGAAAACCACTTGCCGGCGCTGCACGCCACCCTCGCTCAATTATTAGGTAACGCTCCCGAACCGTGATGACAGACGCGAGAAATGATACGAACAAGTTACGACCCCGAAGCCGACGCGATGTACGTCCGGTTCGGTCCCGATTGCGTCAAATCGGCTGAAACCGAGGAGGTGGCGCCCGGTATCCTGCTCGACTTCGACGAAAGCGGCGAAGTCATCGGCATCGAAATCCTTTACGTCAGCCGGCGCTCGGCAAAACCCAACGAGGCAGCCTGACCCGGCGCCCTCAGCCCGCGAGCGGTCACGGCGATCTTCCGGACCCGCCACGGTGGTTTTCGCGCCGCAGCGCCGATATGATCGGCCATCGAACGCCTGCAATGGAGAGGAGACCTCAATGGCGGAACTGACCGGCTCGGAAATTCTGGCGAAGTGCCTGAAGGCCGAGGGCGTTGACGATCTGTTCTTTATCATGGGCGGCCCGATGCTGCTCGCCGAGTCGAAATGCATCGATGAGGGCATCCGCATGATCGATGTCCGCCACGAGCAGGCGGCGGCGTTCGCGGCGCAGGCCTACAGCCGCGTGACGCAAAAGCCCGGCGTGTGCATGGCGGCCTCCGGGCCGGCGGCGATCAATCTCTCGACCGGTCTCGCCAACGCGCTGATCGATTGCTGCCCGGTTGTCGGGTTTGGCGGCTCCAGCCCGCTCGGTCAGTTCGGCCGGCAGGTCTTTCAGGAGATCGATCAGGTCGCGATCATGAAGGGCTGCGTCAAATACGCGGACCGTCTCATCAACATCAAGCGCATCCCGCAACAGGTCAATTTCGCGTTTCAGACCGCGCTGCTCGGCAAACCGGGACCGGTCTATATCGACTGCCCCGGCGACCTGCTTTACCAGAAGCTCGACGAGGACCAGATCGACTGGAGCTATGCCGGCCGTCCGATCATCCGGCCGCGCCCCTATGCCGAACCCAAGGCGATCAACGCGCTGGTCGATGCGATCAACAGCGCCCGGCAGCCGATCATCTGCTCGGGCGGCGGCGTGATCTGGTCGCAGGCCTGGAACGAGATGCGGCAATTCGTCGAGAAGTCGGGCATCCCGTTCTACACCACCCCGCAAGGCCGCGGTGTCGTGCCGGACGATCACCCGTATTCCTATCTGACGATGCGCTCGACCGCGTTCCGCGACGCCGACCTGATCATCGTTCTCGGCACGCGGATGAACTATGTGATCGGCCACGCCGCGCCGCCGCGCTTTGGCGCCAACGCCAAGATCGCGCGCATCGAGATCGACGCCGAGGAACTCGGCCGCTCGGCGCGCAACGTCGATATCCCGATGCTCGGCGACTGCAAGTCGGTGTTGGAACAGTTGATCGACGCGCTCGGACCCAATACTGCCGACAAATTCGCTGGGTGGCGGCAGAAGCTGGCCGACGGCGAGACGGCGAAGCGCACCGGGCCGGGCGGCAACTACCCGACCGACGGCGACATCCACCCGCTGCGGCTGTGCGAGGAGATCAAGAATTTTGCCCGCCGCGATGCGATCCTGTGCGTTGACGGGCAGGAAATCCTCAATTACGGCCGCCAGTCGATGCCGACCTTCGAACCGGGCCATCGCCTCAATTCGGGACCGTTCGGCACGATGGGGGTCGGTCTGCCGTTCGCGGTCGGGGCCAAAGCGGGGAAACCCGACAAGCAGGTCATCTGCGTCCACGGCGACGGCTCGTTTGGTATGAACGCGATGGAGCTTGACACCGCGGTGCGGCACAAGCTGCCGCTGCTGGTCGTGATCAGCCTGAACGGCGGCTGGACCGCTGACCCGCAGCGCAACAAGCCGGGCCGCGACCTCGGTTATACGCGCTACGACAAGATGGCCGAGGGTCTCGGCTGCTACAGCGAGTATGTCGAGCAGCCCGAGGAGATCCGCCCGGCCCTGGAGCGTGCACAAAAGCAGGTCGATGAGGGCCGGGTCGCGCTGGTCAACGTCAAGACCGACTACCGCGCCCGCGCCGGGACGGTGCAGTTCTCGGATTATTCGACCTGATGTGACGCGGCTACACCTGTCCAAGCCTCTCCCTTGCGGGCCCCGCCCGCAAGGGAGCAGTCGGGTGAGGCGGACCGCTTTATCGAAAAGCGCGGCCGAGCCGCGCTTTCTTTCGGACCGGACCGCCTGCCGTATTTCTATCCCTCTGTCGCCAAGGCGCGTGCGAGCTGGCTCAGCGCCTCCTGGTGGCGCTCGTTCGGGATCTGGGCGAAATTGCGCGCCAGTTCGAGGCACATGCGCTCGCGCGGACTGATCGCCCGCGTATCCTGTCCTTCCAGCCCATCAAAGAAATACCCGATCGGCACGCTCAGAACCTGCGCAATCTCATAGAGCCGACCGGCCGAGATGCGGTTGATGCCGCGTTCGTATTTGTGCGCCTGCTGGTACGTTACCCCGATCAGATCGGCCAGTTGCTGTTGGGTCAGACCGAGCATGATCCGCCGCTCGCGCACCCGTCCGCCGACATGACGGTCGATATCCTGCGTGCGCCCGGTCGAGCGCCGCGACGCCGCCGGGAAACGCTCCTCATCCTCTTTGCCGCTATCCTGCAGACGCGCCGTGGTGGATCGGTCCTGTTCGTTCATTTCCGTCACTCGTCCAAGTTCGGGATACCGGGTGCTCGATCGGGCGCCCGGTGCGGGGCGCGCTTCTGCGTTCTTGTCGTCCTCTGTAACACAAAATCGGGATTGGTGCGCTGAAAACATTATAGCCGCGAGCAGCCGCTCAACTATTGATAGGAACGCCGCACTATGTCAATTCTTGCGCATCGTCCGGCTGGACGGATTTCCATTCGTCGAGCTGATCGATAATGCCCCTCCTATCAACCGGAGCGGGAAGCGTCCCCGACGCGGCGTCGCTTCGGCAGAAAAGGCACACCCGAATCGGACCCGATACCGCAACATTGCCACACCGGCGACAGTGGTTGCGTCGGCCGTGCAAAGGCTGGATGATGCGCCCGGCTTGGCATCGACATGCCTTTCGAGAGGGGTGGGATAATGGCCTATGAGGGGATGATCGCGGAGACGATCTCGATCCGCGGCGACAACAACGAACCGATTTCAGCCTATGTCGCGCGGCCGCTGGGGCCGGGCCCCTTTCCCGGCATGGTGCTGCTCCATCACGCGCCGGGATGGGACGAGTGGTATCGTGAGGCGACGCGTCGGTTCGCGCATCACGGCTATGCGGCAATAAGTCACAATCTTTATCACCGTGCCGGCGACGGCAAGCCGGACGACGTTGCGGCCAAGGTACGTGCCGAGGGCGGCGTGCCCGACGCGCAGGTCGTCGGCGATACCGAAGGCGCGGTGCAATGGCTGCGCACTCAGCCCTGGCTCAACGGCAAGGTCGGCGTGATCGGCACCTGCTCCGGCGGGCGGCAAACCTTTCTGTTCGCCTGCAAGACCAGGAGCATCGATGCCGCGGCCGATCTGTGGGGCGGCCGTGTCGTGATGAGCAAAGAGGAGTTGAATCCGAAACAGCCGGTGGCGCCGATCGAGTTCACAAAGGATCTGTCCTGCCCGTTGCTCGGCCTGTTCGGCAACGAGGATCGCGCCCCAATCCCGGAGCAGGTCGATCAGCACGAAGCCGAGCTGAAGAAACACGGCAAGCAGTATGAGTTCCACCGCTATGACGGCGCCGGGCACGGCTTCTTTTATTACGACCGCCCGGCCTACCGCATCGAGCAAGCGCTCGACGGCTGGCAGAAAGTATGGGCATTCTTCGGGAAGCATTTGGCGGCCTGAACGGCGATGTGCACCTCGATTGTCGAGGTTGTCGACGCCGAGGGAGCCGGCAAGGGCGGCGAGGGGTGGTTTGCGCTGACGCATTCGGTCGTGTCATACGACCACCCGCATCACGCGCTGCTCGAAGAGGCCATCACGATCGACTTTGTCAACCGCGCGCTCGGACCGGGCGCGCGGGTCGCCGTCGAGCTGACGCTTGAGGCCGCGAAAAACCTCAACGACGCGCTCGCCCGCGCGATCGCGGCGGCGGAAATCGAAGAAGCGGAGCGGTCGCAGAGGGTAGCAAGCGGCTGACTCCGCGCCTTCCGGTTGACCGATTCAGGGACAGCCGCGCCCGATCGCCTGACCCGTTCCCGATGCGCCCATTCCCGATGCGAGGGAAGGCACGGGGATTAAAACCCCTGCCCTGCTCCGCCGATCCCGTCTGAAATCGGGTTCACACCGCCGTGTCAGGCGAGAAGGCCTTGAATGCGATGATTGTGAATGTGTCCTTGACGCCGGGCAGAGTTTGCAGCCGCTCGGTGACAAAATGGCCGATATCGGTCGAATCCGACAGATAGCATTTCATCAGCAGATCAAACTGGCCCGAGGTCGAATAGACCTCCGAAACCTGCTCGACTTCGCCAACCGCCGCGTCGGCAACCTCATAGGCTTTGCCCAGCTCGCATTTGACCATGACAAAGATGGTCTTCATCGCGCTCTCCCGATCGCACGGGAACCGCTCATAGCACGACCGGCTCCCGGCAGGACAGATCAGGCGCGCGCCGCGATCTTCAACGGACGGGCGAGAAAGGCCGGCAGATGGTCGCCAAAACCGACGACGCGCGGTTCGTCGAGCGGCACCGGATCGCGGCTCCGGGCGGGAGCCGGCCGATTGACCGGGCGCGGAAAAGTCGTGACGTTATGCCGCTCGGCCAGAACCGGCTCACGGGCGCGCGGCTCCGCTGCAACGGCGCGGTCCCGGCGCGGGCGGCGTCCGCTGGACCCCTCGCGTGCCGTGCTCCGAGGCTCGGATCGCTCCGTCCCGCGGCGCCGGCGGGGACGGGCCTCGGCGGCATCGAGTTCGGCGGGCGTCATGTCGGGGACGGTCGCGACCTGGATCGGTTTGCCGATCAGTTTTTCGATCGCCGCGACCGATTTGCCGTCCTCCGGCGCCGCCAGTGTAAAGGCGCGGCCCAGCCGTCCCGCGCGACCGGTGCGGCCGATGCGGTGGACGTAGTCCTCGGCGTGGTACGGTACGTCGAAATTGAACACGTGCGACAGACCCTGAATGTCGAGCCCGCGCGCCGCGACATCGCTCGCGACCAGCAGCCGGATCTCGCCGTTCTTGAAGCGCTCCAGCGTTTCGGTGCGCTTCGGCTGCGGCATGTCACCGTGCAGCGCGGCTGCCTCGAATCCGTGCCGGACCAGCGAGCGGTGGAGAATATCGACATCGCGTTTGCGGTTGCAGAAGATCAGCGCGTTGTTGACCTCCTCGCTCGCGATCAGCCGGCGCAGCGCCTCGCGCTTGTCGCGCGGCTCGATGACGACGAGCGCCTGTTCGACGGTCGCGGCCGGCGAGGCCGGCGGCGCCACCGCGATCTCGACCGGATCGTTCAGAAACGCGTCGGCGAGACGGCGGATTTCCGCCGGCATCGTCGCCGAGAAGAACAGCGTCTGCCGGTTTTTAGGCAGCAGGCCGACGATCCGCTCGACATCGGGGATAAAGCCCATATCGAGCATGCGGTCGGCCTCGTCGATGACGAGAATGCGCACATCCGACAGCAGGATTTTGCCGCGCTCGAACAGATCGAGCAGCCGCCCCGGCGTCGCGATCAGCACGTCGACGCCGCGGTCGAGCTTGCGTTCCTGATCGGTAAAGCGTTCGCCGCCGATTAGGAGCGCGGTCGTCAGCCGGTGATGCTTGCCATAGACTTCGAACGAGGCTTCCACCTGGGTCGCCAGCTCGCGGGTCGGTTCGAGGATCAGCGAGCGCGGCATCCGCACCCGCGCCCGTCCGGCGGCGAGTTTGTCGATCATCGGCAGCGCGAAACTCGCGGTCTTGCCGGTGCCGGTTTGTGCGCAGCCGAGAACGTCGCGCCCGGTGGCGACAACGGGGATGGCCTTTTGCTGGATCGGGGTGGGGATGGTATAGCCGGCGTCGAGAACCGCCTGAAGAAGCTCAGGCGACAGTCCAATTTCGGTAAATTCCATTGAGAATTTTTTGCCTTGCCTGTGTAGGCGGGCCAATTGCCCGTCTTCTAATTGGGGATGATCGACAGGGAGTCAACGATTTTCTTGTTTCGACAACATGAAAATCGTAATCGAGGCGCAACAAACCGACGCGATAACGACAGTAAGGTTCTCAGCGACGGCGGAATTGCGGTCGCGGCGCCATCGGCGGCGGCGCGGTCGTATCCTTGTGACGGAAGTTGATCCGGCCCTTTGTCAGATCGTAAGGGGTCATTTCGACCGTAACCCGATCCCCGGCGAGAATTCGAATTCGGTTTTTCTTCATCTTGCCGGATGAATACGCAAGGGTCTCGTGCCCGTTATCGAGCCTGACCCGAAATCGTGCATCGGGCAGCAGCTCCATCACGGTGCCTTCGAATTCGATCAGGTCTTCTTTAGCCAATGAGCATCCCCATCAGGACCAAGGAGCAAGGGGGCTTCCCGCTCCTGCCGGGACGCCCCCTCCGGGTGACCGACGGTTAGGCCGGGCGCAGATTGACGGCCGATACCCGGCCGCGCTGTCCCTGCTCCAACTCGTAACTCAGCTTCTGCCCCTCGTCGAGGCCGTTCATGCCGGCCCGCTCGACCGCCGAGATGTGAACAAAAACGTCGGGGCCTCCGCTGGTCGGCTGGATAAACCCGTAGCCCTTCTGGGCGTTGAACCATTTGACCGTACCGGTCGCCATTAGCTTGGAACTCCAGTTAGCATCAGGCCGCCGCAACAATGTGCGGCGGATCGAACATCGGTTGGATCGGAAGACACGGTCCGCGCTCGCGGATGGAACGCCGGCAGTGAAGCCGAACCCAAACGGGTCGACGCCCGCTAGGTAAGCGGAGCCGGCGATTTGCGCAAGATCCGTATGCGCGTTTCTGCCGCCGGTTTTCGGAATGTCGCCGGCCATGCGGTCCGCTTTGAGCCGGGTTCGCGCATTTCCGCTACGCCGACGCGACGCATCGGTGGCACTCTCGCGGCGAGGAGCGCCGGGATGGGCGCGGCCGAAAGGGAAGAGGCCAAAAGGGGAAAAGGAATGAGCGATCAGGGAACGATGCCTCAGGGAACGATGCCTCAGGGAACGATGAACGGCGCGGAATGGCTCGCGCGGGCGCTGGCCGGCACTGGCATGAGCCATGTCTTTTTTGTTGAATCGGTGCTGCGCCGCACGCTGCTGCATCTGGGCGATCTCGGCGTCAAACACATTCTGGCGCATTCCGAGAAGGCAGCCGCCTATATGGCGGACGGCTATGCCCGCGTCGCTGGCAGGCCCGGCGTGTGCATGGCGCAGTCGGTCGGCGCCGCCAATCTGGCCTCCGGTCTGCAGGACCCCTGGCTCGGCCGCAGCCCGGTCATCGCGCTGACCGGGCACAAGGAACCCTCGTTCCAGCACCGCAACTCGTATCAGGAAATCGCGCACGCGCCGCTGTTCCAGCCGGTGACAAAGTTCTCGACCCCGGTCTACGCCACCGACGAGCTGCCGCGGCTGCTGCGCCACGCCTGGCGCGCCGCCCTGTCCGACACGCCGCGCCCGACGCATCTCGACTTCAACGGCTTGCAGGGCGACGTGATCGAATTGGGGCAGACGGCGGAACCCCCGGTTATCGAGACCGAGGCGCGGCGCATTCCGCTGCACCGGCCGGTCGCCGACGAACGCGACATCGAGCGGGCCGCGGCACTGCTGACCGGCGCGCGTCGCCTCGTGATCGTCGCCGGCGACGGCGCCGCCGCGTCCGGAGCCGGGCCGGAGGTGCTGGTGCTGGCCGAAGCGCTCGCCGCGCCGGTCGCGACGACGCTGGGGGCGCGCGGCATCATCCCGACAACGCACCGGCTCTCGGCCGGGGTCGCGGGCAGCTACTCGGCGCCGCCCGCCAATCGCATCGTGCACGGCGCCGACATGGTGCTGTTCGTCGGCTGCGACACCGGCGACCAGGTCACGCTGAACTGGACCGTGCCGGCGATTGATACGAGAATCGTCCAGATCGACGCCGACCCGCTCGAAATCGGCCGCAGCTACCCGAACACGACCGGTCTCGTCGGCGACCCGAAAGCGACATTGGCGCGGCTTATCAATGCGGTAGGACGGCCGGCCCGCGACGGCTCCTATGCCGAGGAGGCGGCCCGGATCGTCGCCGATTGGCGCGCCGGCATGGCGGCGCTGGCCGAAAAGAACACGGCGCCGATCGCAGTCGAACGGCTATGCGCCGAAATCACGCGGGCTTTGCCAAGCGATGGCGTGCTGGTCGCCGATACCGGCTATTCCGGGATCTGGACCGGCACGATGATCGACCTCAACGGCGCCGGGCAGACCTATCTGCGCGCCGCCGGTTCGCTCGGCTGGGCGTTCCCGGCCGCGCTCGGCGCGCAATGCGCGGCCGGTCCGCGCAAGGTCGTGTGTTTCACCGGCGATGGCGGGTTCTATTACCATCTGGGCGAATTGGAGACGGCGCGGCGCTACCGCATCCCGGCCACGATCGTCATCAACAACAATTCCGGTTTTGGCCAGAACCTGACCGGCGTGCGCCGCATCTCCGGCAACCGTCCGGGACGTGGCGAGGAGCTGATCCGCTTTGGTCCGACCGACTTCACCGAGGTGGCGAAAAGCTTTGGCGTGCGCGGCATCCGGGTCGAACAACCTCAAGACCTCGCACCGGCGTTGCGACAGGCGCTCGCCGCCGACAAACCGATTATTGTCGATGTCGTGACCGATCTCGAACCCCGGGCTCCGGAAGCCTGGTCGCCGCCGCGGCCGCAGGGCTGACGGTTTCAGCGCCCGCCGCGGCCGCTCCTGCGATAAGCCGACCGAATGACGGGCGACGGGCGCGCCCGTTCCCCGTTCGAGAGCAGGCAATACTTCCCGACAGCGTGCTCGGGCTCCGCCGGAGCGCCGGGGTCAGCCGCTTTCCGCGTCTCATCCCGACACAGTCAGCAGCTCCCTCGTCAGGCTGGCATCGGAGCGGGACCGCCAGGTGCAGCTGTTGGCCAACCGGTAAGTCTCCCGGTTGGTGTCCGCATTGAATTCCGGAAGACCGGAGCGCGGGCTGAACTGCCGGCGCGCCGTCAGCCGTTCGGCAAGCTCGATATGATTGCCGATATCGAAGAACTCGACCGCGTTGCTGTGATACTCAGCGAATTCAAGAAACGCGTGCGTGCGCGACGCCACGATCCGGCAGCCGAGTTCGAGGGCCTGCGAGATCGGCCCGGAGGAGGACTGTCCGACTTCGAGATAAGGGAACACGACTGCGTCGCACACCGCCATGCCGGAAAGAAACTCGGTTTCGGCCGGCGCGCCCATAAAATGGATGCGGTCCGACAGATCCTTCGGGTGCCGCCCCAGCAGCTCGGACAGACCCCGATCGGCCTCGACGACCAGCCGCGGTGCGCCTTGCGCGGCGAGTTCGCCGAGCTTGTCGTATAGTGTTGCGTCCACAAAACCGTGCTCGAACAATTTGCCGATATAGGGATGCCGCTTCTGCCGCAGCGTGATCTCCTGCGGATGCACGCCGCCGAAGATCAACAGGTGATGGTTCTCCGGCAAATGGTGCAGCGCCTCGATGGCGGTTGCGATTCCCTTGTATTCGTTGATAAAGCCGAAAACTCCGATCAGCACCGCATCATCCGGCAGCGCATCGAGCATCGGAAAATCCCGCCGCGACGCGCGGCCGCGCAGCGCCTCGACCTCGTCCAGCGACAGATAGGCGAGCGGGTGATCAAAGACCTCCCGGATGCCGTACAGGTAGCGAACATCGTTGCGATCGCGCCGGTTATGAACAATCGCGCTGACCTGCTTGTGGCTCTGGACTCGCCGGAGCTGCCGCGCGATGCCGTGGGACAGCAGGTGCCCCCGGCGCAGACTGGCACGCATCTGCGCCGCCTCCTTGAACCGGAATGTCGCGAGCGCCCTGGCGAAACCGCCCGCATCGAAAGAGGGCGGCATCTGCAGGCTGTGAAATGTCACCGAAAGCCGCGGGGCGGCATCGGTCAGCCAGCAGAAGCGGCGGTGGATGTCCCGGCCAAAACGACCCAGGGTACCGTATTCTAGCTGCAGATTGACGGTATCAAACTGCCGGATAGCCCGGCAGATCTCCTTTACCTGGCGATCGGCGAGTTTGCGCACCCGGCGGTTCGGGTTGCGCATTAGGTATTGGTTCAGGTTGAAGACCGTGACATCAAAGACATCGTCGAGCTGGCGCCGCAACGCGGCGGTGTACGCGGCAACACCGCAAAGCCTGCTGCCGCTCGAAACGATCGCCAGCGTTTCCTTGCGCGGCGGCGGGGCCGCGACCGGGGAGGCCCGTTCGGCGCCAAACGCGGCGGCGGAGCGGAATGCGAATGTCGCCATCTGTATGCTCCCAGGTTTCGGCTGTGCCGGGTTTCGACCATGAAAATTTCGGGTCACGACAGGTGCTCGCGTACCGATTGCGCGGCCAGACCGCCGATTCCCCAGAGCGCGAACGCGATCACCGCGACAATCCCGAGCGTGCGCCACCGCCGCGGGTAGAGCGGCTCCTCGGGCAGGCTTGGCGGCACAAAACTGGCGATGAACACGCGCTGTCGGTCGGCATTGGCGCGCGCCTGCTCGACGGCACGCAGCGCCAGCTGATACGACGCCTCGGCAAAGCGCCGCTCGCTGTCGATCTGCTCATATTCTCCGAGACGCCGGGTCAGCCGATCCGAGCGTGCCTCCGCGGGGTCGGTCATCTCGGCGGCCAGCGAACGAAGCTGCGTCTCGATCGCCTGAATGCGCGCCATCAGCACCTGGATCGAGGGGGCATCGTCGCGCATGTAGCGCTTCAGGATCGCGAGTTCGGTATGCGCCTTGGTCAGCTCGTCGCGCAGCCGGGCCGCCAGCGCGCCGCTCGCTTCCGCGGTCCGGGCCGGATCGATCAGCCCCTCGCGATCGCGGAACGCGCGAATCCGGGCGAGAACCGCCTTGAGCCGATCCTCGGCCTGCGCCAATTCCGCGTTTGCGTGAGCCAGCGCGTCATGCCGCGACCGCTGCGACAGCTCGTTGACCAGAGCCTCGCACGCCGCCACGATGGCTTCGGCCAGACGTAACGCCTCACCGGGATCAAAGGCGCGGACGCGAACCGTAACGGTGCCGTTGGCGGCGTCGTAAACCGGATCGACCTGACCCTTCCAGTACCGCACCAGCATCTCGATCGTGGCCGATGTCGACAGCCGCGACCACCAGTCGGCCTGCGGCGGAGAAAACAACCGGCGCAGATCGAACGCCGCGTCGATCCGGTCCACGATGGCGCGGCTGCCGATGTACTGGACAAGAATCTGCGATTCGAGCGCGGCCGGCGGAGCGGGCGCGGTAATGCCGGCCAGCAGCGCGGCCGGGTCGAAACGCGGCGCCTCGGCGCTGCTGAGCGTGAAGCGAAACTCGGCAACGTACTGATCGCTCGCCGCCGCAAACAGATACCCCGCCGCCAGGGCAATCGGAACCACGACGATCGCGATAAAGGAGAGCAGGCGCGGCGACAGAAGCGTGCGAGACCCGGCAGTCTGCTTCGCGGCGTTCGTATCGGGCGTCGCCACCTCGGCCTGCCGGAGCGCGGGCAGCAACGACGGCGCCGGCTCGGCTTGCGCCGGCACGGCGGTCGCGGTCGCGACCGCCACCCGGTTGCCGGCCGGCGGAACCGCGGCGGCGATGCGCGGCGGCGCGTCGGCGTCCGGCATCAATCCGGCTTTGTCAGCATGGTCCGATAGCATTCGAACGCGCCCGCCACGCTGTCGAACAACCGCAGCCCGCCGCCGGCCAGGACGGCCCCGCGGTCGCAGTACTGCCGGATCGTGTGATGGTTGTGCGTCGCCAGAATGATGTCGGACGACCGCAGGCGCTCGCGGAACGCAGCGGCGCATTTGCGGCGGAAGTGCTCATCGCCGATCTCGGTGACCTCGTCGATCAGGTACACGTCGAAATCGATCGCCAGACAGACGCCAAAGGCGAGCCGCGCCCGCATGCCCGCCGAGTAGGTATCGACCGGCATATCGAAATATTCGCCGAGTTCGGAAAATTCCTCGACAAACCGCACCGTCCGGCGCACGCCGGCGCCGTAGACGCGGGCGATAAAGGCGACATTCTCGCGGCCCGACAGCGCGCCGTGAACCGTGCCGCCAAACCCGAGCGGAAACGACACGCGAGCACGGCGGCGGATGGTGCCGCGATCGGGCATCTCGGAGCCGGCCAGCAGACGGATCAGCGTCGATTTTCCCGCCCCGTTGGCGCCGAGAATCCCGAAATTATGACCTGCGGGAAACTCGGCCGAGACATCGTCGAGCAGGACCCTGCGGCCGGCGGCGCTGCGGTAGGATTTTCTCACCCGTTCGAGCGCAATCATAGCGCCGCGCTCAATCTGCGCCGCAGCAGACGGTGCAGCGCCAGGCCGGCGAGCAGCGACACGATCGCGACGATTGCGACATACGACCGGTCCAGCCAGTGCGGCTGGTACACCTCGAAAAAACCGGCGCGGAACCAGTCGATCGCGTGCAGCAGCGGGTTCCAGACCAGGACGTCGCGCGCCCAGTCCGGCATCATCCCGGGGACGTAGAAAATGCCCGATACGAAATACAACAGCCGGGTCAGCTGCGCGTAGGTCTTCTCCCACGACCGCCAGAACACCGTCACCACCGCGTTGACAAAACCGACACCAAACCCGAAAGCAGCGATCGCCAGCACGGCGATCGACGGCTCCCACAGATCGTCCGGCATCGCCCGCAGCCCGATCGCCAGAAACCCGGCCAGCAGCACGACTGCAACAATCACATCCGTCATCACTTCGAGAAGACCGCGCGCGGCGATGACGTCGAAGCTCGATACCGGCGGCAGTTGCAGCAGCGGCGCGTTGTTGATCAGCGCGTGGCTCATCCCGGTGCTGGCGTGGACAAAGACGTGGTACGGGATCAGCCCGGTATAGTAGAAGACGAAGAAATCCGAGCCGATCGGCGGTCTGCCGTGCATCAGGACGGCAAAGGTCGCCGATAGCAGCGCGATGTGCAGCATCGGCTCGATCAGCGCCCAGCCGTATCCGAGCCTGGTACCGGCGAACCGCGTTCTGGTTTCGCGGAGGATCAACGCGCGCACGACGCGGCGCTGGCCGCGCAGCCGTTCCAGCAATCCCGGCGATGGGCGCGGCGGCCGCAGCGGCCGCGCCGCCTGCTCGTCGAGCACGACATACTGACCGTCGATCGTGTCGAGCCGGTGGTTGAGCAGGTGCAGAACCGCCTCGACCGCATCCCTGTCGTCGGGAAAGCGATGCAGCAGCTCGCCGCCGGCAGCCGTCGCCTCGGTCGTCAGCCCGGCGGCGAGATAAAAGCTCAGCTGCGTGCGCTTGATGTCGCGCCCGTCCGGATCGAGCCGCGCCGCTCCGGCGAACGCCAGGGCAGCTTCCGACAGGGCGCCGCGCTGCCACAGCAGATGCCCGTGATGCAGCGCGAATTCCGCGTTGTCCGGCGCCGCGCCGCGGGCCCGCTCGGCGGCGTCGAGCGCCCCGTCAAGCCGGCCGCACAGCATCTCGGCACCGGACAGCACGCGCCAGAGCCGCGCAGTGGCGGCGGGGGCCGAAACGCGGCGCAGCAGGCTCGCGGCCTCCTCGGCGCGGCCGCAGCGCATCAGCAGCTCGGCGGCATCGATCACGGTGCCGGGCGTGGTACCGGGTTCCGCCTCGGGCTGCGCCGCAACGGCACGCATCGCCCACTCGGCGGCTTCCGCGACGCGGCGCCGGTCCGACAGCAGCGCGGCCGTATGCAGCGCGAATTCGGGATTGTTCGGCGCCAGCGTGGCGGCGGCCGTCGCCGGCGCGATCGCCTCATCGACGCGTCCCGCCGCCGCCAGGGCGCCGCTCAAATGGCGATACCCTTCGATCCAATCCGGGCACAGCTCGATCAGCCGACGATACGCGGCGGCGGCCTCGTCGTGGCTGTCACAATTGCTGAAGACCCAGGCGCAGATGCGCAGCAGCGCCGGATCGTCTCCGGAAGCGGGAAATCCGCGCCGCGCGCAGGCGAGCGCGTCGTCGCGCCGCCCCTGGTGCAGCAACGTTTCGGCCAGCTTGCAAGTCTGGAGCGGATCGGGCCGGCTCTCGGCGGAATGTCGGTCGGACGGCAAAAAATACTCGTGCTCCGCCTGCCCCCCCTTGGCGGCAGGACCGAAATAATCGGGACCCGGTGCACGTGTATCGGGTTTTATGTATTTGTTTCTCAACTAATCCTAGAATTTCGCTAAAACAGGGATAGATTCAGGTAAGATTAATTGCCTGCCTGACGCTCTTCAACCGGTTTTCGCGTCTCTGTTGCGCAGACGCACGGCCGATGGGCAAAAAGGAACAAAAATCAACTTTGTTAACCACAATAGAGATTTATATTCAGATAATTCTATCCCAGGATGCGACAGCTCGCGCGATGCGCGGGCTCGCCACTGCCGGAGACCGGTCCTGCTGCCGGTCTCCGCAGCCGATTTCCGAGGTGACGCATGCCGCCGTTTTCCAGCCGTTTCCGTTCGGCCGTCCGGCAGTACGCCGGAGGCAGCACAACCGCCAAGCGCCTGTTGCGAGGAGCGGAAGCCCAACTCGGGTTGTGGCAACACACGGCCGCGCGGATTGCACCGCGTCTCATCGGAGCACGGCCTCGCAAGCTCACCGTTGCCGTCACGGCTCATTGCAACCTGCGCTGTGTCGGCTGCCGGTACGGGCGCGATTTCATGCCGGGAGAGCAACTGCCCTATCCGGTTGTGCACCGGTTGCTGACAGACGCCAAGGCAGCGGGAATGGAGACCGTGAGACTTTATGGCGGGGAGCCTCTCCTGCATCCGGACCTTCCGGCAATGATAAAACACGCGGTAGGCTTGGGTCTGTCACCTTATGTGACGACCAACGGTCTGCTGCTCAGACAGAAGATCGACCAGCTCCATGAGGCAGGGCTGCGCACTCTGACTATCGGATTTTATGGCGTCGGCGACGATTACGATCGGTACGTGCAACGTGACGGCCGCTATCGACGCCTCGAAGACAGTATCGCCTTTGTTCGCGAGCGGTACGGCTCCGAAATCTCGATACAGCTAAATTTCCTGCTGTCGAGATCATCCTGCAATCCCGACGCGCTTACCCAGGCCTGGGATTTCGCCCGCCGTTACGATCTGGAAGTCCAATTAGACCTGATCCACTACTCGCTCCCCTATTTCACGATGGGGCCGGATCGGGAGCTGCAATTCGAGCCGAGCGATCGAGACGCAATAATGACGTTCGTGGACTCGGTCGTGAAGCTGAAGATGCAGGAGCCGGATCGCATAAGGGAGTCGATGCTGAGTATTTTATCGATCCCGTCCTGGCTGCTCAAAGGTCCGGATATGGCCGTGCCATGCGACGCCCACAAGCTGATCTGGGTCGGGGCGGACGGTACGGTAAAGCTGTGTTACGTGACCTTCGTGCTCGGCAATCTGCACGAGAAACCACTCAGCGAAATGCTGTTCACGGCCGAGCACCGGAACGCTGCCCGCGACGCGTTTCTTCTGAACTGTCCCAATTGCCATTGCGAACGCGAAAGCCGGATCTTGAAGCACGCGCCGAGCCGCCGTGAATTCGGATCGATCGCCAAGCAGTTGCGGGCACGCCCACCCGAATTCTAGCCCGCGCTGTCATACAACGCCGCGTACCGATCCCACTCCTCGTCAAAGGAAAATGCTTCCGCGCGGATTTGCGCGCGTTCCCCCAATCGGGTTCGCAGGTCCTTGTCCGCAGCGAGACGCCGGATATGCTCGGCGAGCCTATCGGGCCGAAACGGCGGCAGGGTGATCCCGACGGGGCTGCCGGAACCCGTCTCCAGCACCTCGGGTACGCCGCCAACATGCGATGCAATGATCGCGCGGCCGCATGCCATCGCTTCCAGCAATGCTTGCGGACACCCCTCGTGAGCCGAGTAGAGTACAAAGATATCGAGATTACGAAGAAGCGCCGGGACATCTTGAACGCTGGGCAGGACCCGGACATTGGGCATATCGGCGGCGCGCTCGGAAAATTCCTGGAACAAGGGACCGTCTCCTGCAAATACAAAAAAGATCGGCGGTTTTGCGTGCTCAAGAAGGCGAGCCGCGCGAAACATATCCTCATGCCGCTTTATCGGAGCAAAGCGTCCGATATGCCCAACCAGCAAGGCGTCAGCCGGAATGCGCAACTTTTGTCGCCACCCGCCGGCCGGACCAAGAGGAGTAAACAAAACCAGCTCCACGCCGCCAAGAATCGTCATGCATTTGCGCGACCATTTGGCGGTAATGAGCCAGTCGTTGAGTTCTTGCGAAACGGCCGCAACGTAGGCGGCCCGACCGGTCGCCCAGCGGGTCAGCAATCGGGCGCCGAGAGTCGTGTGGCTGGGTCGCGTGCCGAAAGTCCCGATGAGCGATACCGGAGTCCTGGCAATCAGCGTTGCGGCAGCACCGTAGAAAATGGCCGCGTCATTATGCGCATGGACGATCTCGACGCCACTTTCCGACAGAAATCTCGCCAGCTTCGCCGTAAATCGCCAATCGACGCCCCGCCCTCGGGGAATAAAATGCGTCGGCACCTCTCCCGGGGCAAAATCAAGCTCATTCGATCGGAACGGCTTGTCGAACAGGAGCAGCGAATGGTCCCCGCCGAGCGCCCGGCCGCGGCTGGCCAGTCGCAACGCGGCGCGTTCCAGCCCCCCGATCTCAAGCTGCCCCAGAAGATGCAGGATTTTGCGCGGCATGCCCTGGCCGGATGGCGCACGACCGGTCGAGCAGGCGGGCGCTGATCTCCCCCGATCGTACCGGGCAACGCGGGGCGGTCAACAAATCTGTTCAGCCGGTGTCGCCTGCGCGGTGTGGCGAAAGACGGCCGGGCGGCGCAGCCGGCCGTCTTTCGCAAGCGCACGCTCTTTACCAAGTGACAGCTCCGGATGGTGCCCCGTGGGTACGCCTGCCGTTCCGCCGGATGCAGAGCATGAAGGTCTTGCGCGTCTTGCCGGCGCGGACGAACATGCCGTCCCGGTCGGGGCAGTCGCGCCGGGTGCCTTGGAGGGCAGGGAAGCGGAACCGGACTTTGGTGAGCGACGGGGCCTCCGCGAGGTCGTTCGGCGGTCGCAGGACCGGCGACGAGACGACGAGGGATGCGGCAAAATGGTTGCTCCGGAGTTCGCCCTACCGCGAGAAAGCCGGTCAACGCGGACGATGGGCGCGGCAGGGGGCACGACAGGGCAGGTTGCGACAACGATCGTAGTATGGAGGGAGCATGCGGTACGTTTGCGACGCTCCGAGTGGCAGGACCTGGTTCCGCATCGAGAGCGAGGCCGAGGCGGTCGCCGAGTCGGAGGTGATGCACCACGCTGTCGAGAAATATTTCCGCAAGGAATACGAGCGCGCGGCGCAAAGCTTTCGCCCGATCTCAAAGGTCTATTTCGAACAGGAAATCGGGCTGAAGGCGCATATCCAGCGCGAGATGCCGCTGTTTCTGACATTGCGCGACGACAGCGGCACGCCGCTGGCGACCGCGATGCTGCCGCCGAACGGGCGCGAGGATCGCAGTTTCCGGCCGATTATCGTCGGCCCCGGCAACGCCGATCCCTACCCTGAGCAGGGCGACGCGATCCGCGCGCTGACGACGCATTACGGCATCCCGCTCGAACGCTCGCGCTGCTACCCGTACCGGCGCGACTGAGGCCACGACCGACCCCGAGCGCGGCGGCTCGCGCCGTTGCGCGAATTGCTGTCGGCGGGAGAGTGACATGACCCCACGCAAGGCGCTGCGAGAGCTGATCGCCGGCACCGGCTATACGATGGTGCCGGGCGCCTATGACACGCTGACGGCGCGGCTCGTCGAGCAGGCCGGGTTCGATGCGGTGTACCTGACCGGCGGCGGCTATTCGCGCGCCAGCGGCTACCCCGATCTCGGCCTCTTAACGATGATCGAAAACGTCCGTTTTATCGGGCTGACGGTCGAGGCGGTCGGGATTCCGGTCATCGCCGACGCCGATACCGGTTACGGCAACGCGATCAACGTGATCCGCACCCTGCGCGAATACGAGAAATCCGGGGTCGCCGGATTTCATATCGAGGACCAGGTCGCGCCAAAGAAATGCGGCCATTACGAGGGGAAGGAGATCATCTCGCGCGCCGAGATGATCGGCAAGATCAAGGCCGCAGTCGATACGCGGCGGGATGACGATATGGTCATCATCGCCCGCTCGGACGCGCGCGCCGTCGAAGGGCTGCAGGCCGCGATCGACCGGGTCAATTCCTATCTCGAAGCCGGCGCCGATGTCGGGTTTGTCGAGGCGCCGCAGAGCGTCGAGGAATTGCGGGTGGTCGGCCGGCAGGTGCGCGGCCCGGCGCTGGTCAACGTGTTCGAGGGCGGCAAGACGCCGATGCTGTCTTCCGCCGAGCTGGAGAGCATGGGGTTCCGGCTCGGCATCTATCCGTCGCAGACGCATCGGGCCGCGATCCGCGCCGCGCAACGCGTGTTGCGCGCGATGAAGGAGGACGGCGACACGCGCCGCATCGAAGCCGATCTCGCGACGTTCCAGGAGCGCGAGGAGGCGGTCGGCACCGAGCGCTGGCGCGCGCTCGAAGAGAAATATCTGCACGAAGTCGAGGGCTGAGGCAGGTTTCGACCTCTTTTTCAAGAACACCTGCCGACACGGGCGGCACACCGTCCCGTGCCCCTCCCGCTTGATCTGTGATTATCGCCGTTCATTCTCTTCGCCGGCGGGGGAACCGGCCCTTTATGCATCGCGTTGCTTCGGTCAGCCGCCCGCGCTGACGCGCATCAACCCCCGCGCCGTGTCGGACGGGCTTCGTCGGACAGGTTTCGCGTTTATGGAGAGCCGCATGAAAGCCCTGGTGTGGCACGGCACCGCGGATATCCGCTGCGACACGGTTCCGGACCCAAAAATCGAAGCCGACCGCGACGCCATCATCAAGGTGACGAGCTGCGCGATCTGCGGCTCCGATCTTCACCTGTTCGATCACTTCATCCCCGCGATGAAGAAGGGCGACATCATGGGTCACGAGACGATGGGCGAGATCGTCGAGGTCGGCCCCGGCGCGAAACACAAGCTCAAGATCGGCGACCGCGTCGTCATCCCGTTCACAATCATCTGCGGCGAATGCGAGCAGTGCCGGCGCGGCAATTTCTCGGTCTGCGAGCGCACCAACCGCAACAAGAAGCTGGCCGACGCCGCGTTCGGGCACGGCACAGCGGGGCTGTTCGGCTACTCGCATCTGACCGGCGGATACGCCGGCGGGCAGGCCGAATATCTGCGCGTGCCGTTCGCCGACACGACGCACATCAAGGTGCCCGACGGCATCCCCGACGATAAGCTGCTGTTTCTCAGCGATATTCTCCCGACCGGCTGGCAGGGCGCGGTGCAGTGCGACATTCAGCCGACCGACACGGTCGCGGTGTGGGGCTGCGGCCCCGTCGGGCAGATGGCGATCCGCAGCGCGATCCTGTTGGGCGCGAAGCAGGTCGTCGCGATCGACCGGCTGCCCGAGCGTCTGTCGATGGCCGAAGCGGCCGGCGCGATTGCGATAAATTTCGAAAAGGAAAGCACCGTCGCGCGCCTCAACGAACTGACCGGCGGCAAGGGGCCGGAGAAATGCATCGACGCGGTCGGGCTCGAAGCGCACGCGACCGGTACGATCGACTCGATGTACGACCGCGCCAAGCAGGCGATGATGCTGGAGACCGACCGGCCGCATGTGCTGCGCGAGATGATCTATGTCTGCCGGCCGGCCGGGACGCTGTCGGTGCCCGGCGTCTATGGCGGGCTGCTCGACAAATTCCCGTTTGGTGCCGTGATGAACAAGGGGCTGACGATCCGCACCGGGCAGACCCACGTCAACCGCTGGACCGACGATCTGCTGCGCCGCATCCTCGACGGGCAGATCGACCCGTCCTTTGTCATCACGCACCGGGTTCCGCTCGACAAGGGACCGGAGATGTACAAGACGTTCCGCGACAAGCAGGACGGGTGCATCAAGGTGGTGCTGCAACCAAACGGAGCCTTGTCATGAGCCGCCCGGTTCCCCGCACCGCCCTGTCCGGGCGATCCTACTCGATGCACGACCAAATGGCGAAAGGGCTGGGATATTTCTCGATCGCGCTCGGGCTGGCCGAACTGGCCGCACCGCGCGCCCTGCGCCGCGCCGCGGGTATCGATGTGCCGGACGCCCTCGTGCGCGGCTACGGCGTCCGCGAGATCGCGACCGGCGCCGCGATCCTGACGACGCACGACGCAACGCCGTGGATGTGGGACCGGGTCGCCGGCGACGCGCTCGATATCGCGACCGTCGCGCTTGCCCCGGCCGACTGGCGCGGCGGCGAGCGCAGAAAGCCGTGGGCGATCGGCGTGCTGGCCGCGGTCGCGGCGGTCGATCTGTTCTGCGCCGCCTGCCTTAGCCGGGAAAAAGGCGGCCGCCGCAGGGCACGCGCCGATTACCGCGACCGCAGCGGGTTTCCGCAGGGAATACAGACCGCTCGCGGCGCGGCGCGCGATTTCAAGCTTCCGCGCGACATCAGGGGACCGGAAGCGCTCCAGCCCCAGATGATCGAAGGCGCGCGCCATCCCGCTGCCCCCTCGGGCACGACGGCAGCCTCGACCTCCGGAGTGCGATAAATGAGCGACAAACCTCTGAATGGAACGAAGATCGCGATCCTGGTCGCGGACGGGTTCGAGCAGGTCGAATTGACCGAGCCGCGCCAGGCGCTCGACGCGGCCGGGGCGGATACCAGCATCGTGGCGCTGAAACCGGGCCGGGTGCGCGCCTGGAAATTCACCGATTGGGGCGAGGAATTCCCCGTCGATATGGCGGTGGAGCGCGCCGACCCGGCCGCTTTCGACGCGCTGCTGTTGCCGGGCGGGGTCATCAACCCGGACACGCTGCGGATGAACCAGACGGCGATGGCGTTCGTGCGGCATTTCTTCGACGCGGACAAGCCGGTCGCCTCGATCTGTCACGGTCCCTGGTCGATCGTCGAGGTCGGCGCGGCCTGCGGCCGGCGGATGACCTCGTGGCCCTCGCTGCGCACCGATCTGCGCAACGCCGGCGCGCAATGGGTGGACGAGGTCGCCGTCGTTGACGGAAATCTGGTCACCAGCCGGAAGCCGGACGACATCCCGGCCTTTAACCGCGCCATGGTCGCGCTGTTTGCGAAGGGAAAACAGGCCGCCCGGCAAAGCGTGGCGTGAGCAGCGGCAGGCTTCTTCGGTATCTGTTTCGGTTCCGTTTAGAGGCTGAGAACCCGGCGGACGCTTTCTTCGACGGCACCCAGGTCGGATGTGGACAGGCGTCCACAGGGTCGGGTCAAACGTCGTTTATCGACGGCTCGCAATTGGTCGCAGACCGCAACCGATCCAGACCCCGCCGAAGGCGTCGCAACCACAACCGGTGGTCTTGGCATGGGGCCGGTTGACAGCGGAACGATGACGACGGTGCGCCTGGCTCGGTTCAGCGCATCCGCCGTAATCACCACAGCCGGGCGGGTATTGCGGAGTTCGCTGCCTTCCGCCGGATCGAGAGCAACCCCCCAGATATCGCCCTGTCGCACCGACTCTTGCACCGCGGGCGGCTCGCCGGCCCTCAAGGGGTGGGCTTGCGGCGGATTCCGCCGTCGTCAATACCGTCCCCCAGTGTGGCCTCTTCCCATTCGGCCATCTCCGCTGCCAGGCGCTCGTCTTTTTCAACGGCGAGAGCCGCTTGGTACAGCGGGTCGTCCTCGGCGACTTCATCGGGCGGCAACGCCTCTGCGAGCAGCCGCTCGATGAACTTGCTGCGCTGTCGCGCGGCAACATGGCGCTTGAACCGACGCGCCAACGAGTCGGGCAGGCGGATCAGCAATTGTACGTTGGCTTCGGTCATTACATACCTATCAATATCGATATCATTCTATACCTTCCCGCCTTGCTCGTTAATTTCGCCACGAGGGGTCGCCGCGTCTGGTAAATGCGCCTAAGTTAGACGCGACAAGCGCCGATGGAGAACCCCGATGGCCCCGATGGACGGCACCGCGCAACTACTGGAAAGCGACCGGCGGTTTCTGGTTCACCCGCTGCACCACCCGGAGGATCACAGGACGCCGCTGCTCGTCACCGAGGGGCGCGGCGCGATGCTGCACCTCGCCGACGGGCGCGAGATCATCGACGGGCTGGCGGGTCTGTGGAACGTCAATGTCGGGCACGGCCGCGGCGAGCTGGCCGATGCCGCCGCCGGTCAGATGCGCAAGATCGCCTATGCCTCGGCCTATATCGGCGCCACCAACGAGCCGGCGATCCGGCTCGGCGAAAAGATCGTCAAGCACGCTTATAACAACAGTTCGGCAGTCTACTACACGACCGGCGGCGCGGAATCGAACGAGTCCGCCTTCAAGACCGCCCGCTTCTTCTGGAAGGTGCAGGACAAGCCGGAAAAGACCAAGTTCATCTCGCGTCTGCACGGCTATCACGGCGTCACGCTGGCGGCGATGAGCGCAACCGGGATGACCGCGTATCACAAGATGTTCGGCCCGCTGGTGCCAGGCTTTGTCCAGGTCGCGCCGCCCTACCCGTATCGCTGGCAGGGCAACGAGGAATGCGGGGTCGGCGCCGCCGAGGCTGTCGAGCAGGCGATCCTGCGCGAGGGGCCGGAGACGGTCGCCGGCGTCATCTGCGAGCCGGTCATGGGCGCCGGCGGTGTTATCGTGCCGCCCGAAACCTATTTCCCGAAATTGCGCGAGATCTGCAACAGATACGACGTATTGCTGATCGCCGACGAGGTCATCACCGGCTTCGGCCGCACCGGGCGCTGGTTCGCGCTCGGCCATTGGGGTGTCGAGCCGGACATCGTCTCATTCGCCAAGGGCGTGACCAGCGGCTACCTGCCGTTAGGAGGAAATATCCTGTCGAAGCGGGTGCACGACGCGATACTGAACGCGCCGCTCGACCGCCGCTACATGCACGCCGCAACCTATAGCGGTCATCCGGTCTGCTGCGCCGTCGGTCTGCGCAATGTCGAGATCATCGACAGCGAGGGTCTGGTCGATCGCGCTGCTGTGATGGGCCAGCGTCTGCTTGACAACCTGAAGAACGAACTGGGCGATTTGCCCAATGTCGGCGACATCCGCGGTCTCGGAATGATGTGCGGCGTCGAGCTGGTCGCCGACCGGGGCACCAAGGCACCGGCGCTCGGTCTCGGCGTCAAGGTGGCGCGCGAGGCGATGTCGCGCGGTCTCTTGGCCCGCGCCCGCCCCGGCAGCGCCGAACCCCCGGCCGGCGACACGATCTGTCTGTCACCGCCGCTGGCGACGCCGGAGGACATCCTCGACCGCATCTCGACGATTTTGCGGGATTCGATCCTCGCGGCGACGCGATAAGCCGATGACCACCCGCCCCATCGGCATCATCATCGACGGCGCGACCGGCCGGCTCGGGATGACGCAGCATCTGCGGGCGCTGTTGGAGATGCGCCGCGAGGGCGGGCTGCCGCTCGGCAACGGCGATCGGCTGATGCCGGAGCCGGTATTGCTCGGCCGCGACGCGGAAAAACTCGCCGCGCTCGCCGAAAAGAGCGGCGGCCTGCGCTGGAGCACCGACCGCGACGCCGCGCTGGCCGACCCGGCGATCTCCCTCTATTTCGACGCCAGCGCCACCGGCGGCCGGCCCAACCGGGTTCTCGCCGCCTTCGCCGCCGGCAAGCACGTCTATGTCGAAAAACCGATCGCCGAGAACCTAGAAGCCGCACTCCGCCTCGCCCGCGCCGCCGGACGCGCCGGAAAGAAAGGCGGGGTGGTACAGGACAAGCTGTTCCTGCCCGGCCTCAAGAAACTGCGCCGCCTCTATAACGGCAACTTCTTCGGCCGCGTCCTGTCGATAAGGCTCGATTTCGGCTGGTGGGTGTTCGACGGCGAACTGATCCCGGCGCAGCGCCCGAGCTGGAACTACACCAAGGCGACCGGCGGCGGGCTGATCCTCGATATGTTCGCGCATTGGCGCTACATCTTCGACCGGCTGCTCGGCCCGATAAAATCCGTCTCCTGCCATCACGCGACCTTGCAGCCGCGCCGCATCGACGAAAGCGGCCAGCCCTATAATGTCGATGTCGAGGACCACGCTTTCGCGCTGTTCGAACTCGACGGCGGTATTCCGGCCCAGATTTCCTCGTCCTGGGCCAACCGGGTCAAGCGCGACGACCTGCTGCAGATCCAGGTGGACGGCACCGCCGGGTCGGCGGTCGCCGGGCTGCATCGCTGCTTTATCCAGTCTTCGGCCGCGACGCCGCGCCCGTTTTTCAGCCCGGAAACGCCGCAGCCGATGAATTTCGACGCGCAATGGCAGGAACTGCCCGATCTCGAACCGTTCGAGAACGGCTATCGCGCCGGCTGGGAATTGTTTCTGCGCCATGTCGCCGAGGATGCACCGTTCCCGGCCCCGCTGATCGAGGGCGCAAAAAGCGTGCAGCTCGCCGAAGCCTGCTACCAAAGCCATCGCGAACGCCGCTGGGTCGATCTGCCTGATCTTGCGCTGTGACCCGCCAATCCCCCCTCCCCCGCTTGCGGGGGAGGGTTAGGGAGGGGGCGAGGCCGCAGGATGCGTCAGATCACTCGCCGATAGCGGGCTTGCGCGATCGGCCGGCCGGGAGCACGCTGGCCCGATCGGGGTTCGCCGCGAGCCTCGCTGCACGGAGGGAGCGATGAAAGAAGGCTACCGCTTTGTCGATTGCGACATGCACATCATGGAGCCGCCCGATCTGTTCGACAAATATCTCGACCCCGAATTCAAGCACCGCGTCACCTCGTCGGTGCGGCGCGTGGATGGCGGCTCGACCGGGATGCGCGGCCGGCCCTTGTGGTATTTCGACGGCACCCCGACCAGCAACGACGGCAACGTCTCGCAATACAACCGCATCCGCGGCCCGCTGGTCTCGAAGCGCGCCAACACCAATGTGATGTTCGCCGTCGAGCGCGGCTACGACGCCGAGTCGCAGGTCATGGGCATGGCGATGGAAGGCATCGACATCGCGGTCTTGTTCCCGACCGCCGGGCTGTCGTTCCTGGCGCGCGACAATATGGACCCGCAATTCTCGGCCGCGATCTGCCGCGCCTATAATGACTGGATACACGACTTCGTCCAGCACAGCCCGGACCAGCTCAAGATGGCGGCGATGCTGCCGATGCACGATGTCAACCTGGCCTGCGCCGAGCTGTTGCGCTGCGTCAACGATTACGGCGCGGTCGGCGCCTTTGTGCGGCCGAATTACCTCAACGGCCGCTACTGGCATTCGACCTATTGGGACCCGCTCTATTCGCTGTTGCAGGAACTCAACGTCCCGATGTGCTTTCACGAGGGGACGGGATCGTATTATTCGACGATCGAGCCGCGCTTTGGCGAAAACCGCTTTATGCGCCATGTCGCGAGCCATTCGACCGAGATGCAACTGGCGCTGATCGCGCTGATGCTCGGCGGCGTGTTCGAGTTCTATCCCAGGCTCAGGGTCGCCTTTCTCGAAGCGCAGAGCTGGTGGGTGCCGGGTCTGTTGGGCCGCATCGAATGGGACATGCGGCAGCACGCCGACAGCGACGCGCCCTATCTCAAACTGACCCCGTTCGAATACTGGCAGCGCAACTGCTTCTCGGCGATCGAAAGCGGCGAGAAGGAAGTCGGCTCGGTTGTCGACCTTTTGGGCGGCGCTGATAACATTTGCGTGTCGAGCGATTTCCCGCATTTCGACTCCAGTTTTCCGGATGTCTCGACCCGCGTGATGACCAACCCGAGCATCACACCGGATATCGCCGGCAAAATCCTGTCCGGCGGCGCCCGTCTCTACGGTTTCGGCGAAGAGGATTTCGCCAAAGCCGACCTTGCCGCCAAACGCCACGACAACATCGCGGCCGGGCGGGCGTGACCGTCATTGTCATTGCGAGCGAAGCGAAGCAATCTCGTCGAGATTGCTTCGTCGCTGCGCTCCTCGCAATGACAGGACCGGTTGTTATCGTGATGAGCAGGGCAAGAAGCAAAATTAATAACCGCAAATGATCGAAACAATCCAGCAAATTCGCGCGCTCCTCGCCAACCTAGAAACCGAGATCAGTCGCGCTGAAAACGTCGCTGAATATCGCGCGCTGTCAGGGCTTGAGCTTCCCGACATCATCGTTGATGTGGTTGATCTTCTGATGCCGGAGCTGAAGCCTTACGAAATGGCGTTCTATATGTATCTGGTACGCCATTCAATTATACAAAATGGGGCGCCGTACATCCGGGTCAGTCGTCGTGGATTACAATCCGGGGTGGTAAAATCCGCTTACGCCGACACAAGGTCAGGTGGCCGGTCTTCCGACAGCGCCGTTCTGGCGTTCAAGACGGTACAAGAGGCTTTCGAAGGACTTATTGCAGCCGGTGCAATCCGGCAAGAGGGAGAACCCAACCGAGAGGGAACGCTTTATCGAGTCCTTCTCCCTGAGGAAATTCCTGCCTGTCAACGCCGTCGGGCCGAGCGCGCAAAGGGTGCATCCGCCATACCCGCAACCGAACGTGAGGCCGACTTCTACAACGTTCGGGAGAACCGCATCAAGATCTACGAGCGTGACAATTATCAGTGTGCGTATTGCGGGAAGCAGCTTACCCGTTTCAGCGCGACACTCGATCATGTCATCCCGGTTAGCGAAGGCGGAGATAACAGTGCTGAAAACTTAAAGACAGCCTGCTTACAATGTAATTCTCGGAAAACAGCACGCCCTCTCGGCGATTTCCTGATCGAAAGCACTACCTTTTAGCTGGAGCGGCAAACTCACGAAGGAGCAATACTATGCCCTACAACGGCCACACCGTCATCGACATGGACGCGCATATCCGCGAGCGCGCCGACAAATTCTTCAAGGACTATATCGACCCCGAATACCGCGCGCCGTTCAACCTGCTGTGCGAGGCGGTTGCACGGCAGGAAGCGAAAGGCGATCGCTACGCGCTGTTCGGCAGCACCACCGCGGTCATCGAAAAGATCGAGGCCGGCCGCGCGCTCGGGGTGCGCGATACGTTCGGGATCACCCAGCGCTCCGAGATGGAGCACGGCCGCAAGGCGTTTCCGCCAGGCCGCAAGGACGCCCTGCCGCCGATCCGCCCCGAGGTCAACTGGGACCCGAAGGCGCGGCTTGAGGACATGGACCGGGCCCATATCGATGTCAACGTGCTGTTCCCGACGCATGTGTCGAGCTACTGCGCCTTGCGCGATGTCGGGTTCGAAAACGCGCTGTACCGCGCCTATCACCGCTGGGTCGTCGATTACTGCGCCCAGGCCCCGGCGCGCCTGAAATGGACCCTCGTCGCCAATATGCGCGACGTGCCCTCCGGCGTCGCCGAACTCCGGTACTGGGCCGAGCGCGACCCGAACCTCGTCGGGGTCTACATCTCGCCGCAGGCCCCCGGCGGCAAACTGCTCGACAACCCGGACCTCTACCCGCTCTACGACGCGGCGCAGGCGCTCGACCTGCCATTGCTGGCGCATGGCGGCACGGCGCGTCCCCCCTACGGTCCCGGCACGCGCGACCTCGACGGCGCGTGGTTTCTGCTGCACGGTCTCAGCAACCCGTGGGCCGGCATGGCGGCGATGGGCGCGCTGATCGGCGGCGGCATTTTCGACCTCTTTCCGCGCGTCCGCGCCGCGATCATCGAGACGGCCGGCGGCTGGGTTCCGGCGGCGCTCGACCGCTTTGACACGCACTATCTGATGTCGCCGGGTCATGTGCCGAATCTGAAGCGGATGCCGCGCGAGGTGATCGCCGAGGGTCGCTATTTCCACGGCATCGACAGTTGGGAGCGCTCGCTCGAATTCTGCGTCGAGGAGCTGGGCGAGGATATGTGGCTGTTCGCATCGGACTGGCCGCACGGCGACACGGCCTGGCCCGAAGCGGTCCAACAGACCATCGAGCGCCCGCGTCTTACCGAGAGCGCGAAGAAGAAAATTCTCGGAGAGAACGCAATGCGGCTCTGCCCGCGGCTGCGCGGATAGCTGACGCCGGCATGCCAAAAGTCTGGCCGAACCCCCACCTGGTCCTCCCCCGCAAGCGGGGGAGGGGAAAGGCACGGGCCGCCTCACACCGTCTGTAAAATCTTCTCCTTTGTAATATCCGGCGCCATGACCTCGTGCCAGTCGGCGTCGCGCGGCAACACCTCCTCGCCGGCGCGCAGCGTGTAATAGCTGGTGCCGGTGCCGTGCGGGGTCTCGCCGGCCTCGACCGCCTTGACTGCCTGCCGCAACAGCCGGCGAGCCTGAATGATCGCCTTGTCGGCCGGACCGAGATGCTCCTTCGAGCGATCGACGATGCGGCCCATCGTCTCCTGCAACGCGCGGTCCTGCTGGTTGATGCCATCGATCCCGGTATAGCTCTCGGTGCGCTGCACCTCGCGGTCGAGCCCGTAATCGTTCGACCGGTTGAACTTCGACCGGAACGTCTTCTGATCGACATGCAGCGGCCCGTTGCCAAGCCCCTTTTCGAGCCGGTCCTCGTCGGTCAGCGGCGTGTCGGTCGGGCTGTAGGCCCAGTTGTAGACCATGCAGGTCTCGTCATCGATCGGCACCCAGATGTGCCCGGCGTCGAGCGGCGTGCCGGAATCGGCGCGCGACGGACGGATCTGATGAAACGGCAGGATGAAATGATAGGTGCGGACATGAATGTCGCTGTCGCCGAGCGGCCGCACCCCGGCATAGAGATAGCCGTAATCGGTGATATCGACGACCAGTTTTGGCGCCTTGCCGCGGACAAACGGGTGCGACGGCTTGAACCCGCCGCGGGTCGAATTGTCGGTCAGCAGCCGGTGCAGGATCGGCGCGTGCGAGGTATCGATACCGCCCTCCAGGGCTTGCAGCCAGTTGCACTCCTCGATCACCTTGGTCACATGGCGGTGCGTCTCCGGCACCTGCGTCCAGGCGAATTTCGGCGGCGGCGGCATCTTGTCGGCCGGTCCGAGATAGGCCCAGACGATGCCGCCGAGTTCGACGGTCGGATAGGCCGCGATATGCACCTTGTGCTTGAACTGGTGTTCCTCCGGCTCATTCAACTGATCGACGCAATTGCCTTCGACATCGAATTTCCAGCCGTGATAGACGCAGCGCAGCCCGCATTCCTCGTTGCGCCCGAAATACAACGACACGCGGCGGTGCGGGCAGAACTCATCCAGCAGACCGATGCGGCCCTCGCTGTCGCGGAACGCGACGAGGTCCTCGCCAAGGATGCGCACCCGCACCGGCGGGCAATCCGGCTCCGCGATCTCGGAGGACAGACAGGCGGGGACCCAGTACCGCCGCATCGTCTTGCCCATCGGCGTATCCGGGCCGACGCGGGTAATCAATTCGTTTTCGGCGGGTGACAGCATCGCGATTTCCTCCTGGTTCAGGCCTTGCAGCGACAATGCGCCGGCTTTACGGCTCGCCGCGACTGTAACGCGGAGCGATGTCGCAGGGAACAGGATAGCGGACGGGAACCCGAGCGCCCGGCCTCGCATTGCCGAGATGACCGCGGACGCCGCCGAGCGGCAGATCCATCGTTTGCAGCACCGCGCCGGCTACAAGCCCAGGACGCCCGAGCGGCAGCCTTCCATTGCGTCAGGCCGCCGTCGGCAGCCCGCGTTCGAGCAGCATCGCGAGACGGCGCGCGAAAGCGGCCGGGTCGGGCAGTGCTTCGCCCTCGACGATGCGCGCCTGATCGAGCAGCAGCCAGGCGAATTCCGCCAGAGATTCCGACGCGCCGGTCTCGCCGACCGAGGCCGCGAGGCGTTCGATCAGACGGTGCCGCGGGTTCAGTTCGAGAATGCGCTTCGCCGTCGTGTCGAGCTGGCGGTGCTGCTTGAGCAGTCGTTCGAGATGCATGTCGATATCGCCCTCGTCGGCCACGAGACAGACCGCGCTGTCGGTCAGCCGCTCGGAGCTGCGCACATCCTTGACCGCCTCGCCGAGCGCCAGCTTGAAGATCGCGATCAGGCTGGCGAGTTTCGCGGGCGGTTCCGGCCTGGTCTCGGCCTCTTTCCGGTCCTCGGGAGCAGCGATCTTGTCGAGATCGACCCCGCCTCTTGTCGCCGACTTGAACGGCTTCTCCTTGTACGTCGCGACCGAGGGCACCCAGAATTCGTCGATCGGATCGGTCAGCAGCAAGACCTCGACCCCGCGCGCGCGAAACCCTTCGAGCTGCGGGCTTTTCTTCAACAGATCGAGATTGTCGCCGGTGATCGTATAGATCGCCTCCTGTCCCGGTCGCATCGCCTCGACATATTGATCGAGCGACACGAGACCATCGCACGTCGTCGAGCGGAACCGCGCCAGCGGCAACAGCGTATCGCGCTGCTCGCGGTCCTCGTACAACCCCTCCTTCAGCACGGCCCCGAAATTATCCCAGAATTTCGCGTATTCCTCCGGCGCCTCGCTCGCCTTTCTGCCCAGTTCGGACAGAACGCGCCGCGTCAGCTGCTGTCGGATGCGTGCGACGGTCGGGTTTGATTGCAGCATCTCGCGGCTGATATTGAGCGGCAAATCCTCGCTGTCGACGATACCGCGCATAAAGCGCAGATAGGCCGGCAGCAGCTCGGTGCCCTCGTCGGTGATAAAGACGCGGCGGACATAGAGCTTGAGCCGTGACTTGCGTTCCGGCTCGAACAAGTCGAACGGTTTCTGCGACGGCACAAACAACAGCAGCGCGTATTCGAGCACCCCCTCGGCGCGGGCATGGATCGTCAGCCACGGATCGTCGAAACCGTGTCCGACATGGTGATAGAATTCCTTGTATTGCTCCTCGGTGATCTCGGAGCGCGGCCGGGTCCACAAGGCCGAGGCCCGGTTGATCGTCTCTTCCTTGTTGCCGTCGGCGAGCACGATCGGCAAGGCGATATGATCGGAATACCGGGTGACGATCTGGCGCAGCCGGTACGGATCGAGATAGTCATCCTCGCCCTCGCGCATATGCAGCGTGATGCGCGCGCCGCGCGGCACGTTGTCGGCCGGTTCGACCGAGAAACTGCCCTTGCCGTCCGAGGTCCAGCGCCAGCCCTCGCGGTCGCCGGCCTTGCGGCTCAACACCTCGACCCTGTCGGCGACCATAAAGGCCGAATAAAACCCGACGCCGAACTGGCCGATCAGGCTCATATCCTTTTTGGCGTCACCGGTCAGCTGGTTCATAAACGCCGCCGTGCCGGAACGCGCGATCGTGCCGAGATTTTCGATCAGCTCGTCGCGGTTCATGCCGATGCCGTTATCGGCGACCGTCAAAATGCGCGAGGATTTGATCGGGGTCAGCACGACCCGGTAATTCGCGTCGCCCTCGGCGAGATTGGGTTCGGTCAGCGCGGCGTAGCGCAGCCGGTCGCACGCATCCGACGCGTTCGAGATCAGCTCGCGCAAAAAGATTTCCTTCTCGCTGTAGAGCGAATGCGCGACGATGTCGAGCAGGCGGCTGACCTCCGCCTGAAAGGTTCTGGTTTCGGGAGCGGTTTCTACGGTCATTTTATTCTGAGGCAAAAATGGGCGGGACCGCGCGACATATAGGTCCCCGCGCCCGCGCCGCAACCCGGCGGAGCAGTTCCCGCACGCGAACGGCCCCGCCGCCGGGCGGCAGGGCCGGTTTTTACGTCGGAAACCGAATGTAGGGCGGATGACCCCGGCGAAAGCCGGGGGTAATCCGCCAATACCGAACACGTTGCGTGGCGGAATACGATACTGCCTCAGTTTGAAATCGGCCCGCTGCGCTGCCCCGGAGCAACCCCTCGGGACCGCCGGCGTCAGGCGAAACCTCGCTTCGCCCGACGCCGTCAGCGCAAGCAAAACTTACGCGGGAGGCCGGCGATCCCGCAGCGCCCCCGGCAAGCTGGCTCGTCTTCGGGCTGATGTGTCTTCGGACAGCGCCCCGGTCTGAGACCGGTCGCCGCCTCAGGCTCGCTTTCGAGTCATTCCGCCTCGGCGCGCTGCGCGGTGAAGATCGAGCCGTACCCGTCGCGGCTCCAATCCGGCGGCACCGGGCACGGGGTCGGGTCGAGATGAGCAAAGCGGGCCGGCGCGCCGCGCACGATCGCGCCGGTGCGGCTCGTCGGGGTCGGGGCCGGCATCCACGGAAAGGCGTCGGCCGAGCTGTAGACAAACAGCGCCACCGGCCGCACAAGCTCGGTAAAATTGGCGCGCGAAGCGTGCACCGTCCGACAGTTGATTGCGATCACCGTGCCGGCCGGTCCGGTCAAATCCTCGGCGCGGGACAGATCGACCGTCGCCATGTCGCCATCGCGGATCGAGCCGGCCCAGCCGCCGCTCTCGTCGCGGTGCTCGAAGATCGGCCCCCGGTGGCTGCCGGCGGCGCAGGTCAGCGGCCCGCGCTCTTCCGGCACGTCGCACAGATAGACGCCGAGCGTCACCGGGCTGTAATTGGTGTGCGGCCAGGCCGGGATGTCCTGGTGCCACTTCACCACCTCGCCGGAACCGGGCCATTTGTAGTTGAGCTTGCTGCTGTGGAATTTGACATCGGGTCCGACCAGGTCGGCGGCGATGTCGGCCAGCATCGAGTCCGACGCAAAACTCCAGAAATCGGGGTGGCGATCGACCAGCGCGCGCAATCGCCGCACATGCGGGTGCTGCGGAGTATGGTTCGGCCCGAGATCGTAGGCCTCATTTGATGCGGCGAGGGCGCGGCTGTCCTGGAGGAAGCGGTCGGACAGCGCGACCAGCCGATCAAGCCAGCCCGGCGGGATCAGCCCCTCGGCTGCCAGAAAACCGGTTGCGACATAGCGCTCGCGCTCGCGCTGGCTCAGGACGCGCGGGGGCCGAGCGAGGATGGCTTCGGGCGTCATGCTGGTATCCTCATACTGTGTCCCCAGGCTTGTATCCAACGGGCTGCGCTCTTTATCCTGCGGCGATCGCCGATCCGAACGGTCGCCCTCAGCAGCAAAGGACAAGACACATGATCCACGTTCTCGCCATCATAACCGCCAAACCCGGCAAGCGCGACGAGGTGCTGGCGCATTTCCGCGCCAACATGCCGGCGGTCCACGCCGAAGCGGGTTGTATCGAATACGGCCCGGCGATCGACGCCGAGGGCGGTCCCGGCGCCAAATACGGGCCGGATACGTTTGTCGTGGTCGAGAAATGGGAGAGCCTCGACCATCTGAAGGCGCACGCCGCCTCGCCGCATATGCAGGAATATGGCGCCAAGACGCGCGAACTGTTGGCGAACCGCGAAATCCATGTGCTGTCGCCGGCCGTCTAGGCTCTGTCGTCAATAAAACCCGATCGTCGTTCCGGCGAAAGCCGGGACCCACATTTCGGCCGTTCATGCAGTTCCGTTGGGGCACGCGCTGGTCGATGATCGCGAAACCGTGCGGGGGCCGTGGGAAAAGGCCGGCGGCGTCTTTATCCGCCACCGCGACGCCGAGCACACGATCGACGCGCTGCGATCGCTCGGCGTCGCGCCCGAATTCGCCGGGTAACCCCGCTTCCATCGAACTCCAGGCATTGGCGGCATACGACACCCCGGCCCCGAGCATCGCGAAAATTGCCGCAATCGCATCGTATCATCGGTGCGTCATGGTTCGGAGCGGCGGCATGCCCGGCATCCTTCGGCTTTTCCCTGCACCATCCCCGTTCGGCCTGCCCCGCTCCCTGCCCGGCGCGTTGCATTTCCCTGCCCGGCTCGCGGCCGCGCCGAGCAACCCATTGCCTGGGCAGCCGAAATCGGCGCCGCCTGGCGCCGCCGCGGAAAAATTCCCTGCAATCAGGGAATTTCCATTGTGGCCGGCTTATACCGGCATCGCCTGCCGGGGCCGGCTCGGCTTCAGATGCAATACGTCCGCAGCGGCGGGAAGCCGTTGAACCCGACCGAGGCGTAGCTGGCCGTGTAGGCGCCCGCCGACAGGATCGACACCTTATCGCCGACCGCGAGATCGGCCGGCAGCCGGTACTCGGTGTGCTCGTAGAGAATGTCGGCACTGTCGCAGGTCGGGCCGGCGAGAATCACCGGCAGCGGCGGCCCGGAGCGTCCCGGCGCCTCGATGCGGTACTTGATGCTTTCGCTCATCGTCTCGGCCAGCCCGTTGAACTTGCCGACATCGAGATAGACCCAGCGCTTGCCGCCGCCGTCGCCCTTGTCGGAAATCAGCACGACCTCGCTCTGGATCGCCCCGGCATCGCCAACCAGCGAACGGCCCGGCTCGACGATGATCTCGGGCAGGCGATTGCCGAAATGCCGGGTCAGCGCGTCGGTGACGGCCTGCGCGTAACGCTCCAGCGAGGCGATCTCGCCGCGGTAGCGCGCCGGGAACCCGCCGCCGATATTGACCATGCGCAAATTGATGTCGGTCTCGGCAAGCAAGGTGAACATGCGCGCCACCGCGCCGACCGCATGATCCCATTGCGACAGGTCGGTCTGCTGCGAACCGACATGGAACGACACGCCGTAGGGATCGAGCCCGATATCGCGGGCGCGGCGCAGCAGCCCGACCGCCATTTCAGGAGCGCAGCCGAATTTGCGCGACAGCGGCCAGTCCGCGCCTTCGCACGACACCAAGATGCGGCAGAAAACACGGGCACCGGGCGCTTGGCGCGCGAGTTTTTCGAGTTCCGCCTCGCTGTCGAACGCAAACAGCCGCACTCCCTGCGCGAAGGCGAAGGCGATGTCCTTTTCCTTTTTGATCGTATTGCCGTAGGAGAGCCGGTCGGGGGTCGCGCTGCTGCCGAGACACAGGCCGATTTCGGCCGGGCTGGCGACGTCGAAATTCGAGCCGCGCGCCGCCAGCATCGCGACGATTTCCGGCGCCGGGTTCGCCTTGACCGCATAATACACGCTGGCGACCGACAGATAGCGGGTCAGCAGATCGTAGGCCTCGGTGATTACGTCGAGATCCACGACGAGGCATGGCGTCTCGGGGGAATGGTCGGACAGAAAGCGGGCGATCTTGTTGTTCACGTCTCGGGTCACCTTGCAGATAGCAGCAAGCGGATCACGGCGGGGCGCACCGGCTATTGCGGCCGGTTCCTCCCACCGGGATGGCGAGAGAATCGCCCTCGGCGCAAGGCGCGGAACCGAGGACGCAGCGAGCACCGGGACGGCTCGGCTTTGTCGGCCGTCCGTCGGGGCGTCTCGCTCAGATCAGACTGCTTGGATCGGAGACCCGGCCGACCCGGCCGCCACGGCGGATGCCGCGGAATACGGCGTCAGGGCAAGGCGCGATGGCCCTGCTCGGGATTGCAACCATATCGACCTCCCTCTCGGGACCGGCCCCCTCCCGACATGCGGGCGGACCGGACTGCCAAAAAGGACGCGTTACGTCGTTGCATAACCACCATGGGCCATAGGCACGTGCGAGTGCGTCAACGCGCGGATAGATACGCGCATTGCGCGGCAATGCAAGAGAAAATCGCCCCGGATCCGATACCGCATCGCATTTCGGTTCCGGCGAGAAGAGCTGCCGCCCGGTCACACAGGAAGGGCGCCGGTGCCCGTGCCGCGTGACAGGCCGGAGGGAGAAAGCTATCTTCGACACCGTCAGTCGGAGCGCACAGTGCGGGTGTGGCGGAATGGCAGACGCGGCAGACTCAAAATCATCTAAAGACGCCTCTCGCACCGTGTAACCCTGCCCCACATAGACTCACACCATGCACGCGAAAGCCGGAGAAAGGCTGGCTTTTTTCATTGAAGCCTCTTGCCAAGGTGCCGCCTCATACCACCTCAGAGAGCACGGCTAAACGCCTGCTTCTGACATCTAGGCGACATCTAAGATGCGGCTCACCGACCTTGGCGTCCGGAACCTTCCCGTCCCGGAGCGCAGTCAGAAGCTCTATTTCGACGACGCTATTCCGGGGTTTGCCGTGCGCGTCTCGCAGGGCGGCGCCCGTTCATTCATCCTGCAAGTTCGCAACCCCCGCCGCCTGATCACACTGGGCCGCTACCATCCGCAGCTTTTCCCCCTCGCCGTTGCTCGCCAGAAAGCGCGCGATATCCTCGCCCGCAGGCAGCTTGGCCAGGACGCCGAGCCCGAAGGCACCCCGTTCCCAGCAGCGCTGGAGCAATTCCTCGAAGCCTACCGCCGCAAGAACAAGCCCTCGACCGTCCAAGAGACCGAGCGCCTGATTCGCCGGTATCTGCTCTTCACCGGCGATATTGCCAAAATCACGACCCGCGACATCAACCGGGTGGTCGATAAGATCGAAAAACCGAGCGAGCGGCTGCATGCCTTCGTGGCAGCTAAAACGCTATTCAACTGGTTCGCCAAGCGGCGCATGATCCCGGCATCACCTATGGCCGGTATGGAGCCTCCGCATCGCTCCATTTCGCGCGAGCGGGTCCTAACCGATGCCGAGCTGGTGGTGCTCTGGCGAACGCTTGATAAGCTCACCGATCTGCGCTTTGCGAATATCTGCCGACTACTCATTTTGACCGGCCAGCGGCTTGCACAGATTGGCGGGCTGCGCGCCGACTATATCGACTACGAAAACAAAATAATCGTATGGCCTGGCTCGGTAATGAAATCAGGTCGCCAGCATCATCTGCCGTATGGATCAAGGGTTGCCGCGCTACTCGAAGCGCTCCCCAAGCAAGACTATTTGTTTCCGACCCGCAAGCAGGGCATCTATACCAACTGGTCAGTCGCGACCACCCGGCTGCGCGAACTATGCCCGATCCCGCACTTCACCCTTCACGATTGCAGGCGCTCTTGGGCCACCAGAGCGGCCGAATGGGGCATAGCCGAGCCGCATATCATCGAGCGCGTCCTGGCCCATCAGACAGGGGCGATAAGCGGGGTAGCGGCCATTTATAACCGGGCCACCTACCTGCCCGCGATCCGCTCGACCATGGAAGCATTCGAGGCGAAGCTGAGCGCCCTCTTGAACGCGTAACCCATCAAGCTTAGGCTCGCATTCAACCGGGCAATCCCGCCCGGCCACCCGCTGCGCGGCTAACGCCGGTGTCGGGGTCGCGACTACCTCCGGCCTACTCCGGAGGAAATCGCGATGAAGGATCGCGCTCTGTTTGAGTACGACCCGTTGCTGATGTGGGAGGAGATTAAGGCCAACTACAACCTGCCTTATGTCCGGTTTCATGTGCTGCACCGGATGGTGCCGAAAGGGGAGTTCCCTGCGCCTATACGGCTGGGAGCAGGACCTAAGTGCCGACTGGCGTGGCGTCGAAGCTGGATTGAGGCATGGCTGAACTCTCGTCCACCGTACGTGCCTCCGCTCGCGGAGGATGACGACGAGGCTCTGGAATAGAGCCCAACATCGGATCGGACTGGTTGCAAACGGTGCGATCCATCGGGCCGGTCGGGGCAACTCGACCGGCCTTTTGTGTCCCAGCCCGATATCCCAACCGGTATCTCTAGCGGTGGGATATCGGGCTGGGATAGGTGCCGCGCGAAAAACGCGCGGATACAGCGACATTTCTGCACCGTGCCCGCCGCTTAACGCGGCGTGACCTTCCTAGCCGATCAGTGCTTATCAGCACTGATTCGCTAGCGCTCGTCTCGGAAGGTCACGCCGCTATCGACGGGCACGGTGCAGCCACGGACGGTTCTGTAGTGTTACGCCGCGCCGGGCTATCGCCGATGCGCATGTGATAATGCCAGTAGATGCTCTTTCGTTTTGCAGATGCCGTTGAGCATATCCGGCATCAACGCCAGCGACCCCACTAACGCGTTCAAAAAGCACAGGACGCATAACCGGTGCGGCGCTGGCTTTGATGAACGATCCGTTCTCGCTATCGCTCGGTAACCACCAGCGCTACAGCAAACGCCGTCGGCGCTATACCGTCGCACCGTTCGAGCTGCACAGTTCCCAGCGCCTGCGCCACATGTTGGTCTTAGGCAAATCAGGCATGGGGAAATCTACGGCGCTAACAAACTATGCGCTCTCGGACATCCGCAAAGGCCTCGGGTGCCTCTATATCGACCCGCACCACGACGACGCCGAGAACCTTTTGGAGCTGATACCGCCGTGGCGCCGAAAAGATGTAATTTACTTCAACCCGGCTGAATTTCCGGTGTCGTTCAACGTGCTTGATAACGTCCCTACGAGCGATTACGCGCTGGCGGCAAGCTTCATACTTGACACTATAAAAACTATATGGCATCTCGACGACGCCCCAAATGTTGATATGTTCGTGCAGGCGTCGATTGTCGCCCTGTTGGAGCGGGGCAACAGCACGCTGCTCGGCCTCAATTACATCCTCGATACGCCGGAATATCGCAAGCAGGTGATCCGGTATATCGGCGATCCCGTAGTGCGGCATTTCTGGGAGCGCACCTTCGACGAGCACATGACCGACCGCGAGCAGCGCGACCGGACACTCTCGACGATTAACAAGGTGTTCACCCTTATTGTCGATCCGGCCATACGCCACGTGGTCGGGCAAAAGAAAAGCGCATTCAATTTCGCCGACGTGCTGAGGAAAAATCAGATCGTGATTATCTCCGTGCCGCACGGGCGCCTGGGAATAAAAAAAGCGAGCATCATCGTAGGCTTCCTGCTCGCGAATTTCCATGTGGCCGCCCTGCAGCGGCCGAAGGAGAGCCGTACCCTGTACCCGCTGTACCTGAATGAGGCACATCACTTCATCAACGAGACGATCCTCGAATCGCTGACCGGTCTCCGAAAATTCGGCATCGCCATCTGCCTCAGCCACCAGAGCCTGCGGCAGATCTATGACCGCGATCTGCGCGCCGCGCTCGTTGACGCGATCGGCGCCATCGTCGCGTTCCGGCTCGGCCCCAACGACGCCGAGGAGCTGTCGCACATTTTTTTGAAAACCAAGGCCGACGACCTGATAGGGCTCCGGCCGCACCAAGCACTCGCAGACAACGGGAACACGACGACGGCGCTCACCATGCCCGACCTCCCCCGGCGGCGCTCTCCGGGCGGCGCAGCGGCCATACGGCGCAATTGCCGGCACCTCTATGGCCGCCCGCTCGCGGAGATCGAGACCGAGATCGGTGCGTTCATGGCAAGCCTCACGCCCACAATACGCCGAGGGAAGCGGGGGAAGACGCAACCCGACGTTCCAGGCGAGACGCCGCCAGAGGCGCTCAACGAATAGAGCGAACGCGAAGCGCGATTTGCCTCACAGATTTTTTACAAAAAATGTTAATGCGTTTTGGGGCGGCGAATAAACACCTCGCCTCGCTCAACCGAAGTGGGATGGAGGCCAGCCTCCATCAACCTATAACGAGGGGGATGCCGAATGTAGACCTCACCGTCATGCACTTTTCTCGCGGGACTTTCCATCGACGTCGCGCCCGTACATACGGGGGCTGTGATGGTTTACGGGGGGTTATCCCTCCGACAGGAATGCGTACTCGGCGCGAAGCCGAGGAGCGCGCCTATCCGGCGCGCGGCGAACCCGACGGGCTTGCTAGGATGCGCCAGGGGCGTACGACGCTCGTGCAATCTCAAAACGTCAGATCGTAGTTTGGATCTGCAATTTTGCGGCATAGCTCTTCCCAGAGCCGTTGCAATCGACTTCCTGCTTCTATTCGATGTAGGCGCGACTCCAACAGCCTCTTATTCGTTTCTCGATTTGCTTCATCGCTTCTGTGTGCTACATAGAATGCTTCCCAAACACAACCCTTCTCAGAAAATCTATAATCGCTTAATCTATTGGTGCAGTACTCCATTGCGGTGAAAACGTCCCCATAGTACTCGTCGCTAATTTTCAGCCATCGCTCTACGGACATTCCTTTCGCTCTACTTGATAAAAAATCAAGCAGTATATCTGCTCTAGACTCCTGATTAGCTACGGCTAATCCTATACACCGTAGTACCTCTTCGGGCAAGGCCGTCTCATTATCAATATTTTTTCGGACGTAATCTTCAAGAGCCAAAACAGTCCTTATAACTCCTTGTCTATTCCTATAACGAGTTCCGGGGGAAATAATAAGAGAAGCACAATTACTTCGTAAGTCTGGAGGCATAGTGGGGTCAGTGATGATGTGAAATAGAACGTCGATATCAGAGGATCTTAGCAATCCGCGGATCGCTTGCATGAGATCGCGATCGATACGTCGTTTGAAAGCAGGACCATTAAACTGCCCAGCACGCATATCATTGACAAACTTCTCAGCCCAAAAACTTTCATCTTGTATGTAAGACGATGAGGGTTTGTTAGTAACTGCTGTCTTATCACGCATTCTCCGGGCAATAAGTGAAATAGCCTGCAGAACGGGATCTCGAAGATGTGCGGCGTTTATAAAAGAATTCTCTGGTGATTCGAAAGCGCCAGTTAGAAAATCATAAAGTCTGGTGATCTGAGTGACTTCATCGTCCGTAAGCCACCCGATCTGCTGCACAATTTTGAGATTATCTGAAAAGCTACCGTCTCGCACAGCAAAATCCGATTTCTCAATAACTATTCGAAAAAATCGTGCGAGGAGAGATCGTAGATTGAAAGGAAGTACTTCTTCGGAACTATAAATGATAACGTCATTTATAAATTCTTCGCTGATGTCGTTTTCCCGAAGTAGTCGAGGTAAATCCATGCGAGACTCAGTAGCGCCTGGACGAGACTCACCCGCTGATGTAACGGCAAGGCCTCGCTGGTTTTCTGTCTTAGCTTCTTCTCTACGATCCGCATCACGGAGTTGTTTGCTATCTTCCGGGTCAATATTGAGTGCTCTGTCTATCGAAGCGCGATTACTTGGAGAAGGTACAATACTCTCTTCAAAAATGCGTTCGAAATTTCTGAGCGACATCCCTGCTATGTCAGCAAGTTCCTTATTCTCTAATCCTTTCAGTCGCATTCTTTCTTTGACGACGGCCACCCATCTCTTGCTTCTATCGTGTCTAGGCCGGGGCATCGCATTCCAGTCCTGTAGGTTCCTCTCAGAAACTATACCCCATTGTCAGCCGTTTTTGGCGGTTTTTGGCGGGTTATTGTCGGAGACCGCCGCACATCCCTGGACGATATAAGGCCCGGTCGCCTCAGCGCCGAGCCTTGAAGGGGTTCGGCGCCTTAGCGACCGAACCCGTCGGGAAGGGCGGATGCGACCCGCCAGCCCCGGCTTGACATAGCCCCGCCACAACGAGGCCACATCCATGAGCAGTATACTAAATATTGCGGAAAAAGCAATACCCTCGACAGCCGAGTGGCCGGTGAGAGCCGGCGTGCTTGTATCATACGTGCCGCCTGAGCCGCATAAAGCGGTGCTCCCGTATGGAGCCACGGCGTCGAGTAAATCAACGGCACCCTCTCTCCCAACATCACTACGCGATCTTATCGAACGCGGACACGGATGGTGGTCAAACGGTATTACTACCGACGGAGCCGACCATTTCGTCTTTCCGCGTACGAGAGAGCGTCGCGGCTGACCAGAAACATATAACCCTGGGCCTATACTGCGGTATAGGCCCAGGGGAATTGTGTATCCGCGTCCCATTGAGAGGCGTTGCGTTTAAACACGACGATAGGAGGATAAAATGTCCATTCCGTATTCGCAGGATCTGTCAATAGTCATCGATATCGATGATCTCTACGCAGCAGTGCGGGAGTTCGGGGGTAGCGAGTTTTCGGTATCGGCGCTGATTGACCATATGCGCCAAGCCAAACCCACTGTCCGCCGCACTTTGCGGCGCATACATGCCGTCTTCGGAGCCGAGCAAGTTCGGGAAGAAATGTTGTTGGAGTTACGCCGACATGGGGTCGATCTCCATTTCAGCAATGGTGGTCGGCCTGATGTGTCGGTGTTTCTATACGCACATCGAGCCGCTATGGCTAACGACGTGGTAGGACTGATTGCTAGCAAAATAAGTTACCTGCCGCTGCTACGGCACATCAAAGAGCAAGAAGCCCGCATCGAACTGCATGTCAGTCCGGCCGCGAATTCGGCGCTATTCCCGGCCGCCGATGAGGTTGTTGCACTTCCGTTGACCATTGCTGTCCAACTAGAAGAGAAGGAGCTGGCTGCTGCCGAATGACGAGCGGGGCAAATACCCACCCTGAGTAATTTTTTGACGAGTTGGGTGAGATACAGAACAAGGCGATCCACTCGTCAGTCTCTACACGCTGCCCGCCGTCTAACCTGAAGCTTATAGAGGATTGGGCGGCGGCAGTTCACGCTGTGTCTAGATCTGAAAGATACATGCGGTTCTTTGGGTTCGAATTCGTGTTGTACAATAGCACTTGGAGCAGAGCTAATGTCCATCATTAAAAAAGTGGCCCTCTACTCAGACGACATCCCAGCCGACTGGCTACGAATCCTGACCGGCGCCCCAGAGGACGTGCCGGTCCACTCCCGCGTCGATGAGATCAATCGCACACAACACAGGAGGAACCGTCACGCCGCCGAACTTTCAGCTCAGCCCTGCCTTCCATCCCCAATCACCTACAGGAGAGTCGCAAATGGCTGACACGATCGCAACGTTCATAATCCTCGGCGGCGCGCTGTTCCTCGGCTTCAAGGGTCTGGGGATGCTCACAGGATTCGGGGCCGATTCGGGCGAGGACAGGGGAACGGTGAAAGCGCGACGCGTCATCACTGTCGCCGTCGTCGGCGCCTTCGCCCTCCTGTGGCTGTCGACCCCCGGCGCAGACCAGCAGATGGCGGGCACATTCAATATGGCCTGGGGCAATCTCGTGCGGGGCGTGCAGCCCCTGGTCTCCGCAGCAGCGCAGATCGGCGCTGTGGCGCTGGTTGTCTACGTAATCTGGCGCATATGGCGGAGATAAATGCGGGTCGCGGTTAGCCGCGGCCAGGAGAGCGGCCCCGGCAGAACACCGGGGCGCTTCTTCGTCCTTACCGCGCACATCATATTTTCGGCTGAGAATCTCTGGGCTATTGCCCATTACGACCTGTTCCATCACACCATCCTCGATCGCACACCTTCTTGGTATTTCCGCATGCTGCGCGACGCCGAGCGCGCCAAAGCGCGCGCCGAGACCAGGCGCGAGCCCTATGAATGGCCGCGAGATCTTCCGCCGCAGCTCCCAGACGAATGGGTATTGACCGTCGAGAAGGCGCTGCGGAATCCGATCTACACGGTCAAATTCGATACTGCTCAACAGCTTAGCGAGTTTGAGCCGCGCATGCGGGCCGCCTTTGCCGAATTCGCGGCATTCCTGAACCGGTATGGTTCGAGACCAGAAACGATAACATGGAGGTTCTAGTGGAAACGCCAAATCTCATATGCGAAAGTGTGCGGACAATAGGGGAGACGATCTTCACCTCCGAGAGTATGACGCTGATTGCGGTCGCCTTCATAGTTCTAGCCGTTTATCTGCTTCGCAATCAGCAGCCGACGCGCTTTGATCCGTTGAGGCACATGACGCAGCCGCCGGATATCGAGCATCAGCCGCAGCGGGGATTGCCGCCGCCCAGCCAAGCCTATGCCAACTGGGGGGCCGAGAAGGATAAAGAGAAAGACCACGCGCCATGGGATCGCTAGCCGAGGCGGTCCACCGCGTCCGGCTCAATCTCTATAAAGCCGAGTACTTCGCCGACGAGGATATCGACCATCCCATCCCGCCGCCGGGCACGCACGAGCACGCCAAATTCCAGGACTGGCACGCAGAACTCCGAGAAAAACGCCAGCCCGAGGTGATGCGCGAATTCCATCAGGCGCTGAGCCGGGCGCTCGATATCTTCCACCGCGCGCTGCCGAAACACGATCCGGGACCGTTCAGCTTCACCGCGCCGCTATCGGACTTTATCCCCGACATCGGGCGGGTCATTGAGGAGATGATTGGGGCGCTGTGCCGCACTGACACGCGCCTTTTTGAGCAGCTGAAAAAGCGGATCAAGGGGAACGCTGCGAAGGTCGATAACGCACACCCTCGCGCGCTGGCAGCCCGCATGGAACCCGCGGAGCTGGTGGAGACCTATCTGCGCGGCACCGTGCTGGCGGAGCTCTTTCGCGTGCTGGTCCCGCTGCCGCTCACGCAGCAGAAGCGGTACGAAGGCATGTGGACGCTGGCGCGGCCGGGCGCAGGCAAGACCCACCACGTCTTCTCGACGTTTATACACGAGGATCTGAAGCTGGTTGCCGAAGGCAAGGCAAGCGTCGTGGTGCTCGACAGCCAGGGCGACCAGCCGGGCGAGGGCGGCAAGCCGCCACCGCTCCTGTATTTGCTGCCGCGCCTGAAGTTCTTTGCTCCCGGCGAGCCGCTCCACGGGAAGCTTGTCTACATCGACCCCGACGGCGAGCGACCCCCGGCGTTCAACCTGTTCGATCTCGGGCTGCCCGGCGATACGGACGCGAAATTCGATGTCACCAGCGAGCTGATGGAGTTCGTCTTTTCAAGCGAAGTCGGTGACCCGTTTACCGGCAATATGCAGCGCCTGTTCTTCGCCTGCCTGCGCCTGATGCTGACGATTCCGGACGCCACGATTGCCGACATGCGCCGGCTCCTGCACGCGGACGGCCCGGAAATCTACGCCGACGTCATCGCTGCGCTCTCCGATCCCGACGACCGCAACCTGTTCACCGCGGAACTGGGCAGAGGCAATATCGGGCAAACGCACTCGGCGCTGCTGGCGCGCCTCGAAGGGATCAAGAACATTCGCGTCTTCGAGCGCCTGGTTTCGCATTCCAAAACAACGTTCAACCTGTTCGATGAAATCGAGCGCGGGAGCGTCATCATCATCGACACGAGCGGTCTAGGGCGTGGCACCGCCGTCGTCGGCCGCTTCTTTATAGCCCTGCTTGGCGCGGTAAGCGAGCGACGCGTTACGGTTCCCGAAAGCCGGAAAACGCCCTGCTTTGTCTTTATCGACGAGTTGTCCGACTACTGCAAGAAAGGCACCAGCGCCAATCACCTTGATGGCATCCTCGCAAGGTGCCGCAAGCAGAACATATCAATCAATATGGCGAACCAGCGCATGTCACAAATGAGCAGCGACCACCGACTGCTCGACGCGCTGAAGCAGTGCGCGATCAAGATTGCCAATCCGCTCAGCGAGGACGCCTACAAAATCGCCGTCGATATGGGCGAGACTCCGGCCAAGAGCCTAACCAACCACCCTGACGGCACATTCAGCATTCACATTGCTGGTATGGGCATGCCGCGCGCAGTTCCGGTGGCGATCCCGATGGGACCGCTGAGGCGCGAGCCGTTCATGTCCAAGAGCGACTACCGGCAGATATGGGAAGAGATGCGCGAGCGATATGCGCCGGAGCCTGAACCAGAGCCCGGACCCGAGGAGGAACCGGCTGCCGCCGAATCCGAGCCGGAAGAGGATGCAGACGCGCCCGAGGAGCCTCGGCCGCATGTTGATTCCCAGCGCCCGACCGCGCGCCGCAGACAGCGGAAAAAGGAGCGCAGAAGAAGCAGCCCGCCAGAGCCGCCTCCGCCGACCGGCGAAGACCCGCCCGGCCCGCTGAACGAGTGATAAACTTTCGATACCGCATATCCCAGCGCGGTATCCCGCCATAGCACGCCAGTGCATATGCCGCACTTTGTAAAAACACGCGGGAGTGCCTATTACCCTCTGTATGGAGCAGGAGCAAAAGCCGAAACACCGCCTTTCGAAGATGGACACCAGCCGGCCCATCGTTCGCAACGGCAAAATCGTCGAAGTAACCCCGACCGAGTGGGAAGAGCAGCATCTCTTTCCCATTCTTGACGAGCGCCTAGGCCGCTATCCGTGGGCCTACCAGATGCTCCCGCGCTCGTATATCCATGCGCTGCTACCGGAACGGGGGAGAAACAAGAAGGCAAAGGACGGCGCGGAATATCTGCGCAAGCGCCTGCCGAAGCTCTCCCACGAGCCGAACAACTACCTGCGGCTGCCGCAGCGGCAGACCGACAACGGATTTTTCGGCGCGCGCACCTTCGTCTACGCGCATGCGGATACCGCGCTGAACGAGGACAATTTCTGGCACGACCTCATGGCGGCCATGATCGCCTGCCAGATTGAAATCGGCGTGCGGGAAACTCCCGGCCTGCAGCTCGTCAACTTCGAGCGCATCATCAACATGCGCTCGATGCCCAAAGACGGTCCGCGCACCTGGACCATCGAAATACCGCGCCCCGACATCGTGCGGTACGGCAAGACGCTGAAGCTGACACCCTGGAGGGTCACGCCCGATTGGCAGTTGTTCGGGATCGCAACCGAGGACGGAAGCAGAGTGCGCTGGTACTGCGGTATCGAAGCCGACCGCGGTACCGAGCCGTCGCGCCGCAATAGCAACCCGCGCAAATCGCTCCAGAGCATGGTCAAACGCATGCTGGAAATCGACCGGCTGGGGCTCGCCAAAACGCTCTTTGGCCTCCCTGCCTTATATTTCCCGATCGTCTGCAATACGCCGCAGCGCATGGCGACGATCCTCGAAATCATCGGCCAAGAGACGGACGGTCTCGGCAATCCCCGGATCATCGTCAAGGACTTTCCGGTTTATAACTCATACCGCAAACCCCCAGAGCCGAACGGCGAATGGTTCAAACGCCTGTGGAAGCGGGTAGCAGGGAATGGAGCGACGTGGAGCGGCGAGTATAGGATGGATCAGCTATAAATCCGCCGCACAGATTTCCTAGACTACCCATGGCAGGATACGGCAGGGGAGCAGCATCGATTTCTTGAGTGACAGCGTCGCACGCGACATGCTCGACCGGATAGCCAGATTCAGCTAACTCTTTGACAGAGCGGGCTAACTGCAGGACCAAATAAACCGCTTGATCGATAGAGCGGGATGAACGAAAATCAAGAAAACACGCTCCCGAAGCCTGAGGAGCGAGGGGAGGGTGAACAGCCATTGAGAAGCGACCATAACCGTGTGCTCCAAGCCTTCAGGGATGGATTGAACGCATATAAACGAGCTCGTGAACAGCTTTTGCGCGAGCAGTGGGATATCTTTGAGCCCTCTCTTCGCCTTGCGGCAAAGGAAACGGTGAACTCTCTTGAACTTGCAATGAAAGTGCATTTGCGCTATCACAAGCGGCAGGAGCGCATTCGCGTCAATCGTACAGATTACCTTCGACTCCGGAATCCAAATTTTGACGATCTCATCACATTACTAAAAGCTTATGGCGAGCCTCCCTTAGACGACGATACAGCAGAGATATTTTTCAGCTACAGGGAGATGCGCAATGAGGTAGAACATGGAGGTGTGATTCCTTCAATTCCTGCAGTTGATCAAGCCATACATGACATTGGAAAAGCAATTATTCGTCTGCTTCAAATAAATGACGAACAACTGCCGCCAAAACCCCAATTAGTGACGACGCGCAGTGGCACTGCAAGTCTCGTTGTCCCAGAACTCAAAGCAGCTTCAGGGACAATCGCTGATGCAGATAGATTCGTACGCGCTCACGCTGACACTATAAAGAAGATTGTTTTCCCTCACCGGAAATCGAATCCGATTGCCAGAGAGCAGTTGTCTCTAATTGCTCGTGAACATACTGGTATGATGACCACAGAGGATGAATTCGGGCAGATACTATCGCATATCATTGAACGAAACCTCATTCCTGGTCTAATCTTCGACGGATTTGAAGCTTACTTGTTTGAAGAGCATTCCAAGTGGAAACGAGAGGTAGAGCACGAGAAGAAAATGCAAATTGGGCGGAAGGCGGCTGGTTTCGTTCAAAACGGAATGAAGGTCTTTCTTGACGCGGGGTCAACGACCGAAGAATTGGTAAAAGTTCTTGTTCGCCGCATTGAGAACAGGGCACTTACAAGAGTGACGATCGCAACGACCTCTGTTAACATAGCAGCGGTGATTTCGGATTGCTGTGTGCGAATGGGCTTTGATGACGATTTTTCGGCAGTCCGGTTGCTTATACCCGGTGGCCAAGTACGCCCTGGTACTCAAGCGATCGTCGCTGCGTCTGAGGCAGAGTCTGACGAAATTGTAAATCTAGGTCGGACGTTGAAGGGCTTCGATATCGGGTTCGTTGGAGTCAATGGAATCGATATCAATCAAGGATTTACTACTCATACCAATGCTGAGTTGCAAAATAAGACTGATATAATCAATATCTGCCGCCGCAATATAATCGTAGGAGATAGCTCAAAAATTGGTATTGTCCTGGAGCAGCGATTTGCTGGTTTTGAGGATCAAATTATGTTGGTTGTAGATAGTGATCCAGACAATTTTGATCTTCGAGATATACTTCATGCGCACCCAAAGAAAGTGGTTTTGGCGTAAATTTAGGATGCAATAGATGATGCGTCGAGCGATTATATTTGATTTTTTTGGTGTAATTTGCTCCGAAGTAGCGCCATTTTGGTTGTTGCGCTACTTCTCGGATGTAGAAGCTGCGGCCTTAAAGCAAGGGTTAATTCACGAAGCTGATCTGGGAAGAATATCCCAAGAGATGCTATTCCAGAAACTAGGAGAAATGGCAGGGATTTCTTCGCTACAGGTGGATAGAGAATGGCGAAGTCTTGTTGAAATGAATGTGCCGTTATTATCGGCGTTGCGCGAATTACGGAATCAAACTAGCCGGCTAGGGCTTCTTACTAATTCTCCGTCTCCTTTCTTTCGTAACATAATAGAGAATCACCAACTCGAAGGCTTGTTCGATAAGATACTCGTTTCAAGTGAAGTTGGTATTGCCAAGCCAGACCCGAGGATTTTTCAGATGATGCTTATGGATTTAGATATTGGTGCGAGGGACGCGGTCATGATCGATGACAACCCAGAAAATATTGCTGGCGCCTGTGCGGTTGGGATGCACGGTCTGATCTTTCGGACTAACAATCAGATTATCAAAGATTTAGATATGTAATTTCGGAAGATGAAATAATACCGTGACTGATTACCACGTTATAAATTTACCATTTGCAGTTTGAGGATCTTTGAAAGTAAAATCCGCCGCACAGTCGTGCGGCGGCCAAGCTCAATATTCCTCCGCGAACATTATTGTTAGGACGCGAGTCGTTTGCGACGGATCGGCCGGGTCTTCCGATCCGAACTCCATGTTCGAGTCGAAATAATCCACTTTGAAATAGAACTTTCGACCTGCGAGCGTGAAGTTGCCGAAGTCATGTTCGCCGTGCGGGTCATTGTCCTCATTGAAATCGGAGAACGTAGCCACGTGCTGGATCACCATTGCTTTCACGTTCGAGGGGAGCGCATTGACGCCGGCGGTGAGGAGGACCTTGCCGCCGGTCATCGTGGTGCGGAACGCGTCGTTCAGCTCCCGAATACGGTCGGTGCTCATGACGCGCCTCCGTTCAGCTGACGACGGTAGCGCTCGACGATCTCGCGGCGCAGGTGCCGGGCAATCATCATCGCGACGCTGGCTTCGGAGCGGTAGGGCCCGCGCCAGTCGGCGCTGCTGTGGCGGTTGGCGGAGCGGGTGAAATACCAGCCTCGCTCGCGCTTCTCGACCGTCCAGTCGGAGAGCGCGTAGACATAGCGCTCGCGAGACATCAGATCAGCCTTCCGAGCACGAGAGCGGACACCAGCGTGCCGCGCTCGCACATCTCGCACCAGCCGCTATCCTGGTCCGGCCCCATCTCGGCAGTGTAATCGCAATCGGGATTGTCCGGATTGCAGCAGATCGCCGGGCACATGCTGTCGCTGATCGCCGAGGCGAACAACGCGGTCTCGTCATCGAAGCCCTCGATTTCGACGAGCTTGGCGAGCTTCGCCTTTCGCATGTCGGGCGTCATGGCCGCCGCTCCGCGGCGACGATTTCGGCGAGCGTCCGGTGCTCGAAGAACACCCACAGCGACTTGCCAGCGGCGATATCCCGCGCGGCGCGCGCATCGCGTCCTATATCGTCAAAGATCTGATCGGCATATGCCGGCGCAAGCTGCCGGGCAGGGAAGGCCTGTTCCATTTCTCCTCCGTCCCGCTACCGGCGCCCGAACCATTCCGGCGCCGGAGGGCAGGGCAGAGGTCTCAATCAATTATACGCCAGGCAACCTGCTGCCACTGAACTCCGGCTAATAGTACAATAGGTAGCAATATCGAGGGGGATCGCTGTAAGCGCTGGAGCGAAAATCCCTCACTGAAGCGGCCGGGCAGAACGCTCTCGCGCGAGCGCGATATCCACCGGATCGGCTGCCTGCGACCTTCAAAGAATGACGTTACGGTATACTCATACCAGCACAGCTCTTTGCAGGAGATCGTAATGGCTGAATTCGCCGACCTTCGCGCGCAAGTTCCTATTGAGCGTGTATTCACTGAAATGCTCGGCGTCACTGACTTTCAGAAGTGCGGCCCGCGTCAGATGATCGGCACCTGCCCCTTGTGCGGTGCGCGGGCGCTCAAGATTACCCCCGCAATCGGCATGGGCAATTGCTTCAACAAGGCATGCAAGATGGGCGGCGGTGTCGTGAAGGTCGTATCGCTCGCGCGCAAGCTGTCGTTCAGCGACGCAGGCGACGCAATTGCCGCGCATTTCGGCATCGAATCCAGCCCAAAGCCGGCCAAGACCGGCACGGCCGCGCCACCGTTCGACCCCGTGGCGTACCAGACCAAGCTCGACCCGGACGCCGAGCAGCTCGCCTCTCTGGGGATCGCGAGCGGCATCATCCGGGAATTCGGCGGCGGGTACTGCGCCAAAGGGCGGCTTGGCGGCTATCTTGCGCTGCCGCTCCATGAAGGCACGCAGATTACATCATTCTTCGGCGTGTCGCTGGACGGCGTCGAGATCAAATTCGGCCGCGACGAAGATCGACACGCTATCTTCAATGCATCGGGATTGGAGGCAGGGGAGCCGCTGACCGTGGTGCGCGACCCGCTCGCCGTGCTGCGCGCAGCGGAAAACGGCGACAACCAGGTCATCGCCGTCTTCACCGCCTACACCCCCGATGCGCTGCGCCGGATTGCGGCGGTCATGGCCGCCAACAAGATCGAGGAATGCGAGCTATTCTGAGCTATCGCTATCCTCACCGTTCCCAGCGCCAGAAGAAGAAAATACCTCCTCACTTGTGCCCGTCACTTCAGTGGCGGGCTCCTCGTTTTTAGGCTCCGGCGGCCGATCGTAGAATTTCGGTGTCTTCTCCGGCGGCGGCTTTGGGTTTTCCTCAGCCCAGCGTGCCTCAAGCCTATCCTTGTGAAAGACCCGGTTATAGAGGCTGTCGCGCGGGCGGCCATAGTCGTCCTCGAAGCCGAACAGCAGCAGCCCGAGTCCGCCAGCGCTCTGCTCGTATTCAGCGGCGACGAACGGTCGGCGTCGGCGCGGCACCGGATTGGGATTGATCCGGCCGAGGCTGCGGCTCTGCGCCTCCGGGTTCTTGCTCCCCGGCACGCGCCGCACGCGCTGCAGATAGAGGTATTTGCGCCCCGGCCCCGTCTCCTTGACGACCCGGAACCACGCGCTCCAATCGCCCATAGCGCCCTCTTGTGATCGAGCGGCGACAGTAGCTCCACAATCGGCGTACTCCGAGCATTTTTTAATATCTCCCCGTAGTATTCCAGTGACCGAAAGTACACACCGTAGAACATGGCGCACTTAGACGGCCGATTTTCTGCGTGATTATTAGGCGTTCTCTCTAACCAAGAGGACGCGTACATGAGTACGATCATTCTGGGCGACTGCCTCGACTATCTGCGCTCGCTGCCCGACAACTCCGTCGATCTGCTGCTGACCGATCCGCCCTACGGCATCGGCATCGCCAAAACCGGCCACGTCGGCAGGGGCACGCTCTTTACCAAGAAGGCGTGGGACGCTGACCGGCCGACGCAGGAGTATTTTCTCGAAATGCTCCGCGTCAGCCGCAACCAGATCATCTGGGGCGGCAACTATTTTGCGGACTATCTGCCGCCGTCCCGCTGCTGGCTGGTCTGGTACAAGCGCGACGGGCTGCCGGTGCTGTCCTTCGCCGACTGCGAATTGGCGTGGACCAGCTTCGACCGGACGGCGATGGTGTTCAACTGCCGTTGGTACGGCTTCGTCAAGGATAGCCGCGAGAAGAAAATCCACCCGGCGCAGAAGGCGCTCGCGGTCATGGAATGGTGCATCGAGGAGTTCAGCCACGAGGGTCACACGATCCTCGACCCCTTCCTTGGAAGCGGCAGCACCGGCGTCGCGGCCAAACGGCTGAGGCGCAACTTTATCGGCATCGAGCGCGACCGCGACTATATCGCGTTGGCGCACGAGCGGCTGAGGAGCGGGAAATGAAAACCCGCAGTCCGACATCATACCGGAAACGCCTGCGCATCGCCGCCGCGATCGGCCGCGCGGAACTGCCGCGGAAGACCAAAGATAGGATCTTCCGGTGTCAGAAAAACGATGGAACAAAGGCAAGTAAACCCTCAGTAGCCCCCGCTCCGGCGGGGGTTTCTTATTGCGTGCTACACTTCCTCTGTATCTGTTCTTTCAATACTACAGAGGAAGCAATGACCTTAGTTCTGCACCGCGGCGGCGTCGAACTCGACTACCACGCGCTTCGGGAACTCCCGACACCGGAACCTACGGCCACCCACGTGCCGATCGAGCACTGGCGTGTGGTCGATTTGGTCAAGCATTCATTGACCTACTATGGCCACGAGATCATCGAGGAGCACTATGCGACCGCCGAGGAGGGCATGCGCTTTTTCGGCCTCCTTACCCTTCGTTCTCCCTACGGCCACTACACCGACACGCTCGGCTTGCGCAACTCAAACGACAAGTCGTTTCCCGTCGGCATCGCGTTCGGCTCCCGCACGTTCGTCTGCGATAACCTTGCCTTCATCGGCGAGCACACGATCCGGCGCAAACACACCCAAAGGCTCAAATTCGAATTACCAGGGCTGATTGCTAACATCGTGGAACCGCTGGCCGAGCGGCGGCAGGAACAGCGCCTCGTCTTCGAGCGCTATCAGGCGACACCGCTTACGCCCATTCAGGCAGACCACGCAATTATGAATATGTTTCGCGCGGACATCATCAACCTGCAGCGGATTGGCAATGTGCTTGATGAATGGGAGGAGCCGAGTTTCGATTGGGGCGACAAAACCGCCAATCGGCTCTTCAATGCCGCCACATTCGTGCTCACCGGCCGTGTTGCCGAGAACCCAAGCATTACGCGGAAGCTCCATCAGGTGATAGACGGGGTGTGCGAGGCAGTATGACTTGGTATCGTAAACACCATACCTGCCCTCGCGGAGCCGAGTGGTGGGATGAGTGGGACTGCCTCTGCAACGATCGCTGTCCGGAATGCAACAAAGAAATTGAGCCGGATAAGTACGAGGAGATCGAGGAGTGAGTCACTACTTCATCCGCCCCGACGAAAACGGTTACTCCATCTGGGCGTTCAACAACGATGGCACCGAAGAAGCTCACGTCACCGGCATGACGCGGGAGCAAGCCGAGCGGATGCTTGAACTTGCCGGGCAGCCGGTACGGTACGACGAAAAGCAGTTGAAGCTCGATTTATAGCCGCTCAATGGAGCGGTTTTTATTTCCACAGCCCTCGCTTAGCGTCTGGAAAAGCTACAGTTGTAAGCACCGCGAGAATTGAAACTACTATAAAAATAAAACTTATAAAACAGTTAAAGAGGAGGGGAAATAAACGTTCAACTGGAGATTAGAGCATGAACTTCTCGACCTCATCGAGGTGTAACCCTGTCATTCCGCCGATCGTTGAGCTTCGTCGTGCGCGCACTCTCATGCGCTGGTCAGTGAGCGCGCCGGTTTTGCCTGCCGCGGTGCGGAATAGGGGAGAGATCTTGTCGCTCGCAATGCACGCCTCTCTGAGATATTCGTCCACATAGCTTTCGAGCAGGTGATGAGCCGCTTTGCGTCGGCGCTCATCGGATGACGCCCGCCAGAACGAGTGCCGAGGCGACCGTGTTGGTACCGCAGGCTTCGCACCAGCCACGGTCCTGGTCCGGCTCCATCTCGGCCGTGTAGTCGCAATTCTCGTTCGTGCAGATCGAGGGCGACACGCTGTCGGCGACGGCCGCCTCAAGCAATTCATCGAGGCTGTCGTAGCCTTCGGCCTCGACCAGCTGATCGAGCTTCGCCCGGCGCATCTGCGCAGGGGACTGGCTTTCCATCATTTCCTCCGTCCCGCTACCGAGCGCCCGACCCAATGTCAGGCGCCGGCTTGCAGGGCGGAGGGTTGTATTTGACTACCTATAGATTGTACCCGCGGTCTGAAACTGCGCCAAAATCAGAATCCCTAATCGTCGCAATTATCGCTTGACGCGACCGCGCCCCTTACAGAGACTACTCTCGATCACAGAAGGCACGCGCACCGTGCCCGAACGGGGGGATATGGCCGCCTATGTGGTACAATCAACTTTAATGAAAATCTCCCACGGCCTCGCTACCCTTGGGCTTATTCTTATTGTCCTCACTGGCATTGCCGTGCTTCGCGGGGCAAAACAACCACGCTCCCAGCCAGAAAATCGACTGATAGCGTCCCCGTTATCTGGCCCGGCTCCTTTATCAGTGACGTTCACCGGAAAGGATCTTGGATTCATGACTTCTCATAACGGTATTTATCTGCATTTCGGTGATGGGATTTTCACTGCTTTTTGCCGTCGAGGCATGTGTATCCCAACTCGCTCGACGCACATCTACAAGAGACCTGGAACTTATCAGGCGGCCTTAATCAATTACGGACGGGACGCAAATTCAGTGTTGGGGACCGTTGTGATAACAGTACAATAGCGACACTTTCAATATCACCATCACACTGCCAGTAATGTAATTCATATACTATCGCCTGGAGGGTCGTCATGGCTGCTGCGCCAACGATAGAAGAGTACCTTTTCGTCTCCTCCGATGTTTATTCACAAAATGTCACGCTGGGCCCGGTCGGATTAGGTCTCACCCGACTTAAGACTAGCCCGAGCGAGCAGCTGTCAAGCGGGTTCTTCGCTGCAGCATACGAAGACAATGATGGCAACATAATAGTGGGATATCAGGGAAGCATTTTAGATCCCGACGATCCCCTATACGATGCTCCATACGGCATCGCGTCACGCGCCGCTGACGCCAATATACTTTTTGGGTTGAAACCGGACGCATTGTTCGATTCAGCTCTGGCCTTTCTCTTGACAGTGTACAAGGACTACCGCTCACAACCGATTTATGTCACAGGCCATTCTCTCGGAGGCGTAGAGGCGCAAGAGGCCGCTTATGAACTGGGCGCGATTGTTGAGGGTGGCGCCACATTTGGCGCACCGGGTTTGCCTGGAAATTTCTACTCCACCACAGAGCCGATTGTCAATTACGTAGACATTGGTGACCCGGTCGCTAATTATGCGGGCGATACTAGTAGTTCACTCCGTGATGTCGCCGCACATGGGTTTATGGGGGCCCATTTTGGGACCGTTGTGCGGACCAGCTCAGGCCCGCAATCGCAAGCAGATGCGGCAATACTAGAGGCAAAGAACGATAGCTCATTTTTCCCGGAATTGCTGAAATTTGGGATGGATTACTATTTTGATCGAGACAATGATTTTATAACGCTCATCAAAGCGAATCATCCACTGTCACAGTACTATGTTGGCTTGTCCGTCGATCCACCGCACCCCGACCTTGATGCCCGAAATGGCGATGGTTATGCGGCCACGCTAAGCGCCGCGTCGGTCCAGCAGGGCACCAGCGTCACCCTGACCTACCGCCTGAGCAATTGGGGGCCAGCAAATAGCCCCGCCTCGACTACCGGCATCTATCTATCTACCAATGCCACATACGATTCCAGCGACACGCTGCTGACCACCAATGCGGCGGGAGCGCTGACCGCCGACAGCGGCGTGTTCCGCATCGGCAACATTCCGACTGGCAGCATCGCTCCCGGCGAGTACTACATCATCGCCGTTGCCGACTACGCTAAGACGATCAGTGAAACCGACGAGACCAACAACCCCTCGAATGCCGTCGCACTGACGGTGACGGCAGCGCCGCCCCAGAAGCCTAATCTCGATGCACGCAATGGCAATGACGGCTATCCCGAATTTACGGCGACGCTGAGTACCTCGTCGGTCCAGCAAGGCCCCAGCATCAGCCTGACCTACCGCCTGAGCAATTGGGGGCCGGCAAACAGCCCCGGCTCGACCACCGGCATCTACCTGTCCACCAACACCACATACGATTCCGGCGACACGCTGCTGACTACCGATGCCGCGGGAGCGCTGAATGCCAATACCGGCGTGGACCGCACGGTCGGCATCCCAACTAGCAGCATCGCTCCCGGCGAGTACTACATTATCGCCGTCGCCGACTACGCTAAGGCGATCAGCGAAACCAATGAGGTCGACAATCCTTCGAACGCGGTCGCGCTGACGGTAACGTCTCCGGTCACGCAGAAGCCCGACCTCGACGCGCGCAACGGCGATGACCACTATCCTGAATTCGCGATGCTGATGACGTCGCAAGTCGAGCGGGGCACCAGCGTCGATCTAATTTACAACCTTAGGAACTGGGGCTCGGTAAACAGCCCCGGCTCGACCACCGGCATCTACCTGTCCACTAACGCCACATACGATTCCGGCGACACGCTGCTGACTACCGATGCGGTGGGGGCGCTGAATGCCCATACCAACGTGGGCCGCACGGTCAGCATTCCGACCGGCAGCATCACTCCCGGCGACCACTACATCATTGCCGTCGCCGACTACGCCAACGCGATCAGTGAAACCGATGAGACCAACAATCCCTCGAATGCCGTCGCCCTGACGGTACAGTCTTCGCCGCCCGGAGTTGTCTTAACGGCCTCAAACAATCCTTCTGTTCTTGAAGGAGATAATGGAACAACTTCAGTCTCCTTTGCATTCGCACTGTCTTCGAATCCTACTGCGGATATCCGCCTGTCTTGGCAAATTTTGGATAGCGGAACGGCAACACGAGGGGTCGACTATACTAATTCACACGGCGGCGTGCGATGGGCACCTGCGGCTGTCGTCAATGGTACGCTTACGTTGGATACAAACTTCATAATCGGCGATACGCAATTTGAGCCAGACGAGACTCTCGTAGTGCGATTCTCCAATATCTCTGGCGCAAGCTTTGCTAATAATGCATCACATGTGGACGTGACAGTCACGATCCAGAACGACGATCAGCCGAATAACGCACCCATAATCACCTCTGATGGTAGTGGCGCCATCGCGACGTTATCCCGACCCGAAAACAGCACGGAAGTCACCACGGTCACGGCCACTGACTCTGATCCCGGCTCAGCGCTGACGTATTCCATTAGCGGCGGCGCCGATCAGAGCAAATTCCAAATTGATCCTACCACCGGAGTTCTGTCTTTCATCACTGCCCCGAGTTTTGAGACACCGACCGATAGCGACCACAATAACAGCTACGTCGTGACGGTGCGAGTTGCTGATAACAGCACTCCAAACCTCTCCGACACGCAGACGATTACGATTAATATCACCGATGTGAATGAAACCTCACTGCCCGACCTCACGGCAACTCAGGTCGCCACCCAAGATAACGCTGGCAATGCTCAAACAAATTTTCTCCCTGGAACCCAAATAGGGGTTAACTGGATAGAGTATAACATTGGCACTTCCGATATCGACCCAAAAGCGACTCCTTATGAAATCGGAATTTATCTTTCAGACGACGCCAGTATAACAACGAGTGACCGTCTAATTGGCTCCGTCCACGTTCCCTTAGTTCCCGGTGCTCCCGGGGTGCTTGCTGGGAATGGCGCAAGCTGGGGTTCGAGTGGACTTCTTCCCAGCGATATGCTGCCCGACACCTATTTTGTTGGAGTCATCGAAGATATATACAATGAGGTCACAGAACAAAATGAAAATAACAATGCCTCGCCACCGGTCCAAATCAACATACAGCAACCATTACAGCCCAGCTCGGTTTCAATCAATGACGTGTCGATCACCGAGGGCAACATCGGAACGAAGGCGCTGGTGTTTACGGTAACTCGGTCGGGCGGCACGGCAGCGTTCTCGGTCAATTATGCGACAGCCAGTGCTAGCGCCGTCGCCGGCGAGGATTACGTTCTCCAGTCAGGCACGCTGTCGTTCAACACCAACGAGATCACGAATACAATCTCGGTCACGATCAACGGCGATACCGTGGTCGAGCCAAATCAGACCTTCCTTGTCAATCTGTCGAACCCGACAAACGGCGCCACGATCAACAACAGCCAAGGCGTCGGCACGATCCTTAACGACGATGCGGGCAGCGGCGACGACATCGTCACCGGAACTAACGGGGATGATGTGCTGAATGGTCTAGCCGGCAATGACACGCTATACGGCCTTGCCGGCAACGACGTGATGCTTGGCGGCGCCGGCGCCGATATACACAATGGCGGGGCGGGCACCGACCGCGCCCAGTACAATGACTCCCCGATTGGCCTGACGGTCGATCTGCAACTCCCGGCCAACAACACTGGCATCGCCACGGGCGACAGCTATGCCGCGGTCGAGAACCTGTACGGCTCCAACTTCGCCGACGATCTGCGCGGCAACGCCCTTGCCAACACGATCTGGGGCGGCACTGGTAACGACGTGATCTATGGCCGCGCCGGCAACGACCATCTGCTCGGCGGCGACGGCAACGACGTGATGCTTGGCGGCGCCGGCGCCGATATACACAATGGCGGGGCGGGCACCGACCGCGCCCAGTACAATGACTCCCCGATTGGCCTGACGGTCGATCTGCAACTCCCGGCCAACAAC
>JBFWVT010000002.1:0-20441 GCA_050246595.1 Alphaproteobacteria bacterium | reverse complement strand
CGGCAACGACGTGATGCTTGGCGGCGCCGGCGCCGATATACACAATGGCGGGGCGGGCACCGACCGCGCCCAGTACAATGACTCCCCGATTGGCCTGACGGTCGATCTGCAACTCCCGGCCAACAACACTGGCATCGCCACGGGCGACAGCTATGCCGCGGTCGAGAACCTGTACGGCTCCAACTTCGCCGACGATCTGCGCGGCAACGCCCTTGCCAACACGATCTGGGGCGGCACTGGTAACGACGTGATCTATGGCCGCGCCGGCAACGACCATCTGCTCGGCGGCGACGGCAATGATGTGCTTATCGGCGGGCTCGGCCGAGACAGTCTGACTGGCGCTGGCGGATTTGATAGGTTCGACTTTAATTTTCTCAGCGAGAGCTTACCCGGATCGCTCAACCGCGACGTAATCACCGACTTCATTGGTAACGGAGTCTCAGCAGGGGATCGGATCAATGTTTCGATGATCGATGCCAACGTCCTTTTAGCCGGAAATCAGGCCTTCGGCTTTGTCGGGGGTGCAGCGTTCACCGCCGCCGGTCAGTTGCGCTATGCCGGGGGCGTGCTGCAGGGGAGCACAGACGCGGATGCAACTGCCGAATTTGAAATCCTGTTGACCGGCGCTCCCGCCTTGGTAGGTGCCGACATGGTCTTGTGAGGTTTTGCGATCACGCGCCAGGGGCGGAATGGCGCCCAAAACGTCGCACCCAAGGCCCGATCTCGCCAAATCATATCCCTTGAATGACTTTACAGCTTAGGCATAGCTATGCTTTATAGTTAATCTCAATAGAAAAAGAGCAGGGAAAAGAGATGCTATTTCATTTCGGGACGGCATAGCTGTGTACAGCTACAACATAATCTTCTCGACCTCATCAAGCGTAACCTTATCATTCCGCCGATCGTAGAGCTTCGTCGTTCGCGCACTCTCGTGCGCTGCCATTTGCTGCGCGTGTTCGAGCAGACCGCCGTTTTGCAGATACACGGTGATCCCGGTCGCCCGAAACGAGTGGCAGCCGAGCTCGGTCTCGATGTCGGCGGCACGTGCGCGGCGCCAAATCATGCGCAGCGCGTCGGTGCGGGTCATGCGGCGGTCGGTAAGTTTGCCGGTTTTGCCCGCAGCCGTGCGGAAGAGGGAAGTATCCTTGTCGCTCGCGATGCCGGCTTCGGTCAGATATGCGTCTATGTAGGTTTCGAGCAGATGGTGCGCCGGCATGTCGTGCTGCTTGCCGCCTTTCTCATGCAGCCGCACCCATGAGCGCCGGCCTTGCACGTAGTAGTCCTCGACGTTCATGCCGATCGCCGCCGAGACGCGCGCGAAAGTGTAGATCAGCAGACCAATCAGGGCGCGGTCGCGCAAACCGACCACGGTCGACACATCGATGCTCGCCAGGAGCTGCCGCGCCTCATCGGCTTCCAAGACCGGCGTCTTACCGCGCTTGACGACGTGCTTGGGTCCGCGCACCGCGGCGGCCGGGTTCATTTCGATGACTTGGCGCACGACGAGCCAGTCGAACAGCATGCGCACGGCCGCGAGGTGCTGCTTGACGGTCGGCGGGCTGTAGTGCTTGCCGAGGAGCTCTACATAGGTCGCGACGTGGTACGTGCGCAGCGTCGTGAGGATCAGCCCGCGCGTATCGGCCCAGGAGCAGAACGCGCGCACAGCGACGGCGTAGGCGGCACGCGTGTTGCGGTTACGGATTTTCGCCATGAAGAAATCGATGAACGCGAATCCGGCGCGCTCACCGCCGGTGGCGATGAATGCCGGCACCATCGCGGTCTCGCCGACAACAATCGGCATGTTTTCTTCACCTAGCCCGTTGTAGGCCTCGTCGGCGGGTTGCAACCAACCCATGTCGTCGTCTCCCCTGTCCATCGTTTTAGTATATCATAACGTCCTTTATGATGCATAGCGGAGGACGGCGGGGAAGTGGAAAACCGGATGAATGAGCTTGAATCAAAAAACCAACCCTCGCTAACGCGTGCTTGGTGCCGATCTAAGCGAGCGCGCTGCATGACTCGGTGTCCATGCCAAGCGTTTACATCAGAAATAAAATCGCACCCTATGTATTTGCGCATCAAGCGGCAAAACGCCAGCTTATCTCGTTGGAATCGCGCAAACCAGGTCGAGAGATTTTCGGAATTTAATCTAACCTCCCATCGGCAGCGCGGATCTCATTTAGCCGCAAGGTGAAATCGAAGGGGCAGTAATCTCCCAATAGAATCTGCCTTGCAATGTTCTTTGAAGTACTTTCGCACGGGAAATAGCTAGTATCAATTACAGAGCCAGAAATAGGCCTGTAAATCGTCTTAAGGGTGTTTGACTGAGTCACCAGCTGATCTGGCTTGTAGCCGCGTCCTCCTCGCGCGCGCGCGATTATCCCCCGTCTTGCCAGGCGTTGCGCGAATGCGGTGCTATTTGCATCTAAAAACAAAATGTGGCCGGGTTCAAGGCCTGTGCGACCCTCCAAATCGATTACTTTCTGACTTATGTCTTCCGCTTTCTCCAAGTTTTCCGTTGCGGTGCGAGAAAATGCAAAGAGGTCAAAAAACGCTCGATCCATGACAGCGATCCCTGGGTCCAGGCGCCGCATTTTAGCGTTCTTGTCCCTCAATTGGTCGTATATCCATTCGTTCACCTCTTCCCGCTCTTCGGCTGAAAGGGTGTTATGATCTTGGTACATAACCGCAGGAGGAAGCTTGGACCATTCCTCGTAGGTTGTGAATGACCGAAGAGCTTCTAGGTTAGTGGACTTTCCAGAGGCGACCGCCCCTACTAAGTAGTAGCGGCGGCGTATTTTATCCCCGGCCACACCGTAGCGGGCAAACGCCCTTACGAATTCGGCTGACTCTAAATTGAGGAGCTTTATCAGCTCACCAATCCCCTGCGTGTCCAAAAATATCGAAATAAGATTGTACACCTCAAAATTGACATCAAAAATTTGCTTTCGCTCGTCATCAGACCGCTTAGCTGCTAGGTCTTCCCAGTATACAATGTAGTGATAGTTCGCGGCATTGCGTCGAATCCCAGCCCTCAGCATGTTCTTCAAAGAATTATCCGTCAATGAAGTGCCCAGAATAAGGAACGTAGTATTTCCAAATTTCGACATCGTAAATTCTGCGTCGAGCGTTTGGGGAGAGATGAGAACGTCCGCGAACGCCTCCTCCGTAAAAACCAACGTCTCAGAACGTTTTCGCCTAATTTCCCGAGGTAAAAGTCCATTAATGTGATAGATCACAGGCGCATTTCTTCGCGTTTCGACTTTCGGACGCCAGATGATTTCAGGCAGCTCCAACTCTCTTCGCGCACTCCTTGGCACACTTTCAGCGTGCCTAATTGCCGCTTCATCTACAATGTCGTCGAAGTTGAAATTTACGGTAAATCCTGCATTGCAGACGAGCTCGCCGAGGTCTCGGAGATACGGATGAATTCGAAGTAGCTCTTCGAAGCTGAGGTCCGCGTTGTCGCGGTAGAGTTCTTGGTGGACTATGTTCATCCAGCTCGCGTCTATATGGAACCGGAGCAAATCCGGTGCTACAGCACTCCGTTCTGCAATATGGCCGCTATGAAGCGAATAGAGGATCTGGGTCAAGTACGTCTCGGGCAGGCCCGCTTTGCGGTGTGCGCGCAGAGCCGCTCCTTTGCCTTTGGCAGCGCGCCGTCCCAGCCGCTTAACTAGCTCGACCCAGAGCGGACACTTGGCTCCGAGAGATACTCCGGCGCCGAGAATGAGGCCAAGTCTTCTGTGCTCGTGAAGCCGTTGCCAAAGGTGGCTTATCCATAGGGCCAATTGCGGCTGCGCAGCGATTTCCGCTCGCAAAGAAGATATCGACCGGGGCATCACGTTTTCTTGCGTGACAATTTAGCATGATCTATACGCATTCGCTTGATCTTATGCTGATTCGCAATGTACGCTGGCGCCCAATGGAGTAACTCGCGTTCTGTCAAAAAAATTCGCTCTAGAGAGCAGTCGATCATCGGATTATTCCCAATTGGAAGTAGTCGCCGAGGATCCGTTTGCAGACCGAAACATGGTTTTCCCAATGCTTTACCGAAGCCTATTTCGAAAGCTGCTCCCTCGTCCACCACACGTCCGTCTAAAATGATCAACAGGAGATCAGCCTCATGTATTGCCTGAATGTCATTATTGTAAATCCGCTGTTTTGCTGCTTCCGTTGGGACCTTACGCTCCACAAGCTTGACCAGCAGCTCTCCGTCTTCCTGAGGAAGATATACTTCAAAAAACTGCGACAAACGCCTTTTTAGTGATTTATTAAAGCTTAGCTCTATATTGCTAAACAAAGGACCGGCTAAATACAATTTGGGTTTCCGGAAGGGCGATGATGGTCTCATGGATCGTGACAACGTCATTTACGATTAAGTTTAACCAATTGGAGCCGGTTGTGGTATGAGAAACGGAAGCGGAGCTTGCGCGGCTGCGGTACTCTTCCTCCAACCTTCCGGTGCAAGCGACGATTCACGTCGCTCTTTTCTTCCAAGTGTCACATCGACATAATAATCGAAAATATCAAGTGAGCGCTCATCAAAGGGACGCCTCACATGATCGACATTCCAGAGTCCGCTTTCACGAATTTCCACTCTATCACTATATCGACCAAGCCAATTATCACTAGCTGTTGCCCAAGGCTGATGCATATTTGCAAGCAAAACAATGAGATTGCGCTCCAGATAAGCGCGGTCGCTGTCGGGGCCGGGCGCGTCCGGTACATCGATCCAAAGCACGCTCGTGGAGCCTATGAATTTTGATACGAATTGCTCCACGAGAGCCTCAGTTTCCGATGCGGGAATGGGTCTTGTCTGGCCAGTTCCCCACGTATGGCATTCTATCGACAATTCCCCTGATCGGAGCAATGCGGTGCCGACATGTAAACGGAAAATCGAACTTCTATGGTTTCCATCACCTTTGTCTGTACCTTTGTGAGTTCTAAGTCGTGTCCAAAGGGTCGATGAAGAATTTGCACTGACTGCGTGCGTGCCGACTCGGACGACGCGCGGACAAGTGGGATCGATGCGAAGGAATTCGTTTGGTTCGAAGAAAAAGTAAATTCCCCGTTTTGGCCAATCTTGGCGTCCGGTACAAGCCGCTAATCGGCGCAATCCACCCACGCCGTGCTCTAGGTCCCGCAGCGCGGTATACAATCTAGTTAAGTGCGAGAGATTAGGAGTATTCACGGGCTTGCTCTTTGAGCCATTTAAGTTGGGTTCCCTGATCCATATGCGCAAGCGGTACGTCTATAATATATCCTAGGTTGTTCAGAAATCCGACAAGGGGGACTCGATAGCTCTCTCCTGCGAGAATGGTTAGGTGTTTCGGCGGAGATTCCCGTATGACCAATTCGTCCGCAACCTGTCGTGCCCACACTTTCCGATCTGCCAAGGCCATGTCGTTTAACGATAGATCGTAGGGGTCGAGTACCTTTGATGGCTCAACGAGAAAATGTTTTGCTGAGAGGATATACCACGCGTCGAATTTGCCTCGAGCATAAGCACGTGCAAATCTGAAGCGTGGCGACGTATATAGGTGCTCTGCAGCCGTAGAGCCGGCGGCTTTTTGCTTCGAGCAGCTAACTAGACATACGATTCGCATTAGATTACGTGCTCCAGGCGTGGTTACTCACTCGGCACCCATCGCACTTATTACATCGGAGGTATTCTCGGTTCTTGCGCCGTATCGGTCGGTAGCAAGACCAAACATCGGCTGGGGTGAGTCCATGAGCTCGTGCGCGAGTAGCGATTTCTGGTTTGGTCAATTCTAATAATGGCGCATGAATTGTCGGAGGTCGGTTTGTTGCCGTTTCTAACATATGACGGAAGGAATTCAGGAAGGAGGGTTGACAATCTGGGTAACCCGGGCTGTCGCGGTAGTTCAGGCCCACCCACACCTCATCTGCGGAGTGGCCAGCAGCCTCGGCCGAGGCTAGCGCTAGGAAAATTGCATTACGGCTTGGTAAAAAGCCGGATGACGGCTTCTGCCGGATATCGTCGATACTCCGGTCATGCGGCATTTGCCGCGGTGGATGCCTCCACCGGACGTGTATTGTTTGACGGGGTACGCTGTACCGCTCACATTGCCGCCGTGCATAGGTCAATTCGACTCGGGCGCGTTGGCCGTAATCGAACCCCAGGCTTATCACGTCATGGCCGGCAGCTAGAGCGTCGAGCATACACACGGTGGAATCTAGGCCCCCACTATGGCATAGGATAACCCTCACAGCGTTTCTGGTCCCCTAAACCGCAACGTGCTAAGCGTGCGCACCTGTTAGCCTTTAGCTTACGGCGCCCGGGAACGACGATGCAATGGTCGTGCGTCGTCGTTCCTTCGGATAGCCTCCCGTACGTCAGCAGCGCCGGCAACCCGAGCGCTTTGCTGGCCACCGAAGAGGCGGCATGTTGACGCGGATTGGCCTATCGACGAATCGGAGGCCGGCTCCCTAGTCACCCATCGGTCCTGGCCAGTCTAGCATGTGCGGTGGTCACCTGCATTCCGGCTCCGATCAATCCTGCGACGTGGCGCTTCGTCGCGTCTTGAATGTGGTTTTTACGAGAGCTCGCAGAGAAATGTAGCCGCCGCCGCTTGTGCACTTCGCCCGAATATTGCGAGCACCTGTCGGCGGGTGGCTTGAATCGAGGGGTCAAGCTGTCAACCGCCTAGGAGAAGTGGGCGAGCTAACCGTGTCCCAGCTAAGTTTCCGGACGCGAGTTACGCTTGGCAGCGCCTTGCTGGAAGTGACGGCGATCAGATTATCCTACTCCGTGCAGTCGACGCAGGGAGGCTGGTTTGCCAAGCAGTTTGAAGTTGCCCCGCTTTTGTGGACGGTTCAGGGGGTGGCGGACTGTCGGTCTGTTTGCATCTCCTGTTCGTAGCGGATGGGGGGCGATACCCCAGGGCTGAGTGCCGCCGGATGGGATTGTAGAAGCCCTCGATCAAGCTGAAGCAGGCCATCCGTGCCTCGACCTGAGAGGCGAAGCGGCGTCGCTCGAGCAGTTCGCATTCGAGGGTGGCAAAGAAGCTCTCGCACAGGGCGTTGTCCCCCGGGTCCGGTTTTGCCGGCCCGGGGACAGGCTCCGGCGTCCCCGACCGAGCCCATCGAGGGCCGCACGCCGGCTTCCTTGCAACGCTTGCCGAAAGCCAGCGAGGTATATTGGCTGCCCTGGTCCGAATGATGGATCACGTCTCGCGGCCGACGCTGGCCGAGGGCCATGTTCAGAGCGTCCAGAACCAGCTCGGCTCGCAGATGGTTGGCCATCGCCCAGCCGACGACCCGGCGGCTCCAGACATCCACAACGACCGCCAGATAGAGGAAACCCGCCGCGGTCGGGACGTAGGTGATGTCGGCGACCCACAGCTGGTTGGGGCCGGCTGCCTGGAAGTCGCGGTCCACCAGATCGGGTGCGGGTCGTGCCTGCTTGTCGCGCTGCGTCGTGATCGGGCCGCCGCGCCGGCGGCTGGCGCCGACCAGACCGGCCGCGCGCATCAGCCAGGCAATCCGCTTGCGGCCGTGCCGCTCTCCGGCCGCTCGCAGTTCGGCATGGACGCGCGGCACCCCATAGGTCTGCCGCGAGCTGATGTGCACGGTCTTGATCCGGGCCAGCAGCGTTTCATCCGCTCGGGCATGGGCCGAGGGCGGGCGATGGCGCCAAGCATAGTAGCCGGCCTTCGACACGCCGAGCACGCGTGCCATCGCGGCAATCGGGAAGCAGGCCTGGTTCGCGCTCATGAACCGGAAGAGCCGGACGGGATCACGCCGGTCTCGCGGGCAAACCAGGCCGTCGCTCGAGAGAGGATGTCGCGCTCCAGGCGCAGCTGCTTGTTCTCCCGCCGCAGCCGGGTCAATTCCTCACGTTCGGCCGCGCTCAGGCCGGCGTCAGCAGCGGGCTTGGCTTCCCGGCGGCCGTCCTGCAGATCGGCCTGGGCGACCCAGTTGCGGATCGCCTGGGACGAGGGTTCGAATTCACGAGCCAGATCGGCCGGATCACGCCCGGCACGAACTAACTCGACCATTTGGCGCCGAAACTCCGGCGCATAGGGGGGATGGGTCTTGGCCATAAGGACACCTCGCGCAAAGCATCGTCGGTGTCCACCAAACCGGGGCAACTTCAGTTTGACAATTGATGGGCACAGTTTCCGCCAGATCGAGGTTCTGATGGGAACGCCGCGTCGGCGGCGCTGGAGCGTGGCGAAGAAGGCGGCGATCGTTGCGGCGAGCTGGTCCGGGGCGGCAGCGAGCACGGTTGCGCTGTGCCTGAGACCGCTAGAGGCCGCCATACTCACTGAGGAACACCCTGGTACTTCCCTGCCTAACAAAATAGATCGTGGGCTTTGCGATTAGCTGGAGCATAGCCACAACGGGCAAAAACGTCTAGAATCCGCGGCCAAACCACGTTCTTCGAGGCGCTGTCCGCAGATGCCGTCTAACTTTTCTATCGAAGTCGCAGCTGCTCCGGACACTACTACTACGGATAGGGGTCGCGTACTCGCAAAATTTGCCCAACGTTTTCTCGAAACTCAGAATTATAAAGTCACAGAAGAGGTGCGCCTAACAGGTACGGAGGTTGATCTTCTTGCGACTGAGCTCTCCACCGGAGAACGCATTTTTGTCGAGTGCAAGGCCCACCGATCCACGATAAGCTCCGAAGTTTTATACAAGATACTTGGAAATGTCACGGCGCGCAATTTTTCATCCGGCTGGCTCATTTCTACGTACTCGCTCGGAAAAGATGCCAAAGGTGTCCGACATGAGTGGGAACAGCGACCAACCGAAGAAAGGCGTAGATTGCAAATCTACGAGCCCGCCGATCTCGTGAGACGCCTAATTGCGGCGACAGTCGTGATTGAACCATCATACTTAGAGCGGCCCATAGGACTGCGATTCTCCGACGCCGTTTACCTTTTGCTCTCACCGATAGGCGAGTTCTGGGCGCTCCTCGTTCTCGACCAGACTACCGGAATTCGAGAAGCTGCTATTCTTTACGACGCTCGTACAGGAGCGCGGATCACGGCCGATTATGTGCTAGATACAATTGCCGGCACTGATACTACATTAGCTCCACTTAATTGGCTAGCGGGTGCTCGCGAGCAGCAAGACGAAGACGTCGAGCGGTTACATCGCGAGCTCCAGAGTATCGTGCAGGTCCCGATTGCAGAACATTGGGCCGATTACCGTCCCGCGCGACCTCAAGATTTCGTGGGCCGGGATCAACTCCAAAAAGACGTATTCGAGTTCTTCTCACACATTCGATCGAGTCAAAGTCGAACTAGACTATTCGCAATCAAAGCGCCGTCTGGCTGGGGCAAGAGTTCATGCGTTTTAAAAATTGCAGCAAGAGCGCACAATCATCGTCATCGGCCTAGGACATTTGTCTTCGCGGTTGATTCTAGAGCGGCTAGTTCGAAACGTTTCGGTGAACTAGCATTATTCACAGCAGTCAGAGAGGCCATCAAGGCGAAATTCGTCGAGCACCCAGAAGAATTCACGTTTGGAGGGGCAGACAATCCATTCTCTACCGACACCATGAAATCCATCCTTGGTGCTCTTAAGCAGCAAGACAAATTGATCTGCTTGATCTTCGATCAATTCGAAGAACTATTATATAAGGCTGAATTGGAGCCAGTATTTGACGAAATACGCTCACTCTGCAACGCAGTCGACGAAGCTCAAGAGAATGTAGTGATTGGGTTCTCGTGGAAAACAGATGGAACCATTCCACCAGAACATAAGGCCTATCACTTGTGGCACAGCTTGGCTGATCGTCGGCTAGAGTTTGAATTGACACCATTCAGCATAAATGAGGTTGCAACCGCACTTAACCGTTTTGCGGCGGAACTTGGCCAGCCCCTGGTTCCGCAACTTCGGAGGCTGCTGCAGGATCATTGCCAAGGATATCCGTGGCTGCTTAAAAAACTTTGTATTCATATCCTCGATCTCGTGCGCGCGGGTATGGACCAGAGCGACGTTTTAGTACGATCGCTCAGTATTCAGGAGCTTTTTAAAAAGGACATAGAGCGACTTACCTCAGTCGAATATGCTTGCATTAAGCAAATCTCACAGGAGTCGCCTGCGGAATTTTTTAAAATTATCAACATTTACGGCGACGAAGTAGTGAATAATCTTCTCGATAAACGGCTAATTATTCGGAGTGGTCCACGGCTTAGCATCTACTGGGACATCTTTCGGGACTACGTTCTCACGGAACGTGTCCCGTATATACCGGTCACATATATACCGCAGGCCAACCTAAGCTCATATATGGCTGGCGTAAAGCTACTGCTTCGCGAACGCCAAATCAGCTACGACGATTTGGCCGCTGAGCTACGGATTGCCAAGGGAACTGCAGACAATGTGGTTCGAGACCTTGTAATGATAGGACATGCAGAGGCGAACAGGAGATCTGAAGCCATTAGCGCGCTTCACGAAAATGAGGAACAGGCGGCGCAAACACTATTTTCGTTCTGTACGTCGCATGTCATGTACCGAAATTTAATTTCTGAAGTCGGTCCGGGCGGCGTTTTCTCCGAGGAGGCGATGCGGACCATGACTCGGCGAATTCTGCGTGCTCCCTCGGTTTCAGACAATTTATTAGAGCATTACCGTCAAAAGCTGCTTCGATGGTTTATGAGTATCGGTTTAATTGAGCGATATGGTCGTGACTTCATTCTGACGAATCGGTCGGCGTCGCTGGAATTCTTGGACCCGGGGCGCTATCTTAGGCGCGGCTCAAATCTCTTTTTTGGGGAAGCGCCGCCTAGAAAGGCCGTTGCGGCACTTGAGTTTGCACTGCAATCTCGCCCGACGCGGGAGAGCCTAGAGAGCTCGCATGGTCGGAACACCCTTAGCTGTTTGATCAACCTGGAGATTCTGGATTCCCAGGGAAACGTGATTCTCCAGGGTCCGCCAGCTTCGGCAGAAGCAATCATTCGAGATGCCGCAAATCGAAGTACTACTGTGGTGTTTGTAGAAGAGATGCTTAGGAACGCTCCAAATCTAACTGCAGTTGATGTGGGCAGGGCGGTTGCAGAGAAGTTCGGTTTAGCTTGGTCAGTGGGCTCTCAAAAGAGATGTGGCGGCGCATTGCGTTTATGGGCACTTTGGAGCCGAGGTCAGACACAAATAGGGACACGACGGCGAAGAAAGACCAAAGATAACAGGGCGCAGTCTTCGCTTCCAGGATTATTTCCGTCCTCGGCCCGGTGAGAGCTGGTGGTTTTCGAATATTCGCATTTCGGGGCTGATCGATGGCGTCTCGATATTCTCGGCCTCCGAGCTTGCGTCTGGCGACCTCGTCGCGTCGATGTGCGATTACTGCACTGGCTCCCTCCCGCCACTTCCCCGCCCATCGGTTTACAGCACCAGATAACTATGATCAATTTGACGCGCGCTTCAACCACGTAAACATAAACGTGATATTCTAAAGACTATGGAAGCAGAAATTATCGACAGCGACACAGCGCGCAATAGCGCGCCAGTCGGCTACGACAAAGCACGTCACCCATTAACTATTGCTGACGCGGTCGAATTATTTGCTGAGTGCGGCACTCCCCGCTCGAAGCGGTCAGTGCAGCGGTTTTGCGAGCAAGGACATTTGGATTGCGTGCGCATTAAAGGTCCACGCGGCGATCAGTTTTTCATCAACCGCGAATCGGTCGTGCGCTACGCCGAAGAGCTGCGCCAGATCGAGGCCATTGCCGCGTTCGGCGACGAAGCGCGCCATGACGCGCCGCAACACGCTGCAGCGCGCAACAGCGCGCCAGTGCGCGACATAACAGTCGAGACGATTACGCCGACGCCGCAGCAGGAGCCGGACAAGGCAGATACAGTGCGCCGGCTCAAGGACGAGAATCTCAATCTGCGCATCGACAATCGCGCCAAGGAGACAGTCATCGCCGAGCTCAATCGGCGGCTCAACGAGGACCGCGATAAGTTCGTCAGCGCGATGCAGGACATGAGCTATAAGCTCGGCGCCGCGGAGACGCGGCTCGCGCAGATCGAAGCACCAAAGGTCGACAGCGACACAGCGCGCCAGAGCGTGCCAGAGCGCGATACCGAGAATATTGAGCCTCCGACCGCGCCAATACCCACCGAGACCGTGCCGGCTGCGCCGGCAGAGACGCCCGCGCCTAAACTACGGCGATCATTTTTTTTCGGCCGCCTGTTCCGGTAGGGAAGGGGAGTGCCGGTTATCCCCTCTACCCCCAGATCGGCCCGGTCCTGATGTTACAATTCGCTTATGGCCCAGCCAGATCGACCAGCATGGCGCGAAGGAGCGATGACGCCGATCGGGTCCATCCTTGAGCGCAACATCATCCTCAATGGCGCCGACGTGCTCACCGCGAAGGGGTACACGCAGGTGCCTAACCACGTGCTGGTCAGCGATCGTGTGTCGCCCGGCGCGAAGCTGACTTATGCCATGTTGTTGAAATACGCTTGGCAGAACGACTACTGCTTTCCCGGTCAGGAGCGCCTGGCCAAAGACATGGGTGTCACTGACCGCAGCGTGCGCACCTATCTGCAAGAGCTTGAGCGCGAGCAGTTCGTCACGATCAAACAGCGCGGATTGGGGAAGCCGAACCTGTATGAGCTGAACCTTTCCGCTTCCGGCGCAGACCGGAAAAAATTTCCGGTCCGGACCGGAAAAAAACAGGCGTCCTGACCGGAAAAATTTTCCTTCTAATAAAACTCAGATAATAAAACTCAGAATAAAAATACACAGATATTCCGCTCAGCCTAAAAAGGCCAAAAAAATCACAACACCATGGACCCGAGAACCAGCCACCCACACGAAGAGATCGTTATTGCCGCCGGCCGCGAGTACCGGTGCCTGTTTCGCCGCGAGGTAGACAGCGGATATCGCGTGACCTGTGCCGAGCTGCCGCCGGTGCTCGCATTTGGCGAAACACTTGAAGAAGCTCGCACGGCCACGCAAGAGGAGATTGAAGCATGGGTAGAGACAGCGGAAGTGCGAGCAGAATATGTTGCACGCTTCAGATAGATTGAGAAGAAATTGTATTCATCGCATATAACACGAATCGTGCTATACTCCCCCATATGCAATCCGAGACACTGCAACTCGCCATACACAAAGCGCAAAACCTGCCCGAAGCGGCCCAGGAGGAACTCGGTCGCGATGTCCTCCTGCGCATCAAAGAGCTGGAGGAACTGCGCGCGAAGATCCGCATCGGCGTCGCGGAGCTCGATGCCGGCAAGGGTGGCCCACTCGATATGCGCGAGATCAAGGCCGAGGCCCGCAGACAATATGCAGCACGCCCGTAGAGAGGTGATCTGGTCGCTCACCGCCCAGCAGGACCTTATCGATATCTGGGGGTATTTCGCCCACGTGGCCTCGCCGACGACAGCCGACCGTCTGATTGACGAGATTGAGGCGGCGGCAAACCGGCTAGTCATCGATCCCCGGATTCACCGGGTCCGGCACGACCTGATCCCCGATCTACCCGGCGAACTTCGCGCCGCCCCCGCCCACCCATACACGCTGTTCTACCGCATGACTCCGTACATCGTTCACGAGCACGAAGAAATCGAGATCTTGCGCGTCCTTCATGAACGACGGGATTTTTCGGCAGAGCTGCAAAACATCAGCTAGATCGAGGGCATTGATCGACGGGGAGGACCGCATGCGTGGTCTGACCCCGATGGATCGCTGGCACCGACGGCGCATACCCCGCCTGAAACACCCCCGATTTGCCGCCTATTTTCGCTCAGGTGGCGCGTTTCGGCCAAAAACGATGCACCCTACGTCTCAGGGGTCCACGCTTCACCTGGCGCATTCTGGCGCGATTTACGGCAAGCGATCATTTTGGCCAACCTGACAGCGGGGGCCCGCAGTGTCGATAGCAGCTAGGCGGCATCTCGTGTATAATCCCGCCCGTGAGCACATCTAGGTGACATCTAAGGCGGGAGGAAAACGGCCTAAGTATTTGATTGCGGGTGTGGCGGAATGGCAGACGCGGCAGACTCAAAATCTGCTTCCCGTAAGGGAGTGGGGGTTCAAGTCCCTTCACCCGCACCAAGGACTTAGCAGGCATCTTGTCCCGAAAAACCGGCGAAGACAGTCACGAAGTCTGTCGCGCGGGCGTCAATGCACCCTGGCAGGATGCGTCAGAGTGACCCATGCTGCGCCGTTTCTATCCACGCGGAAGTGAGACACTGGCTGAGACATCATGCCGGCCGGTTTCCACACCGGGTACGTGCGAAGTCGCGCCCGTGATGTAAAGTTCGACCATATTAGCTAGCCCGTTCGAGTTTGCTCCTTTGCGGCTCGCGGAGAGCACGTTCGAGCGCTGTGTATGTCGAAAAAAAGAGATCAATTTTCCTCCCCTCAGGGAAGGCTACAAACTAATCGATCAGAACCAAAAAATCTTTGATCGATTTCGCGAGGAATTGGATCACAGACTTGGCGGGGTTCGTTTCTCCTTCTCAATCTACAAGGAGAATTTGTTGACCTATCCCTCCATTCACGCAGATACAGTTGTATTTGAAATCACAGTTGGAGGTTGGCGTCGTTCCATGTATATCTCCGAAATCGAGTTAGATAATTTCACCAGTGGATCATTCTACCATTTTTGCCGACGCATGGTTGATAATGTCATTTCCGACTTAATCAAGATCGGAGCTTCTCGGGCATGAAGTGACTTCGGCCCGATCTCTTGACCCAGAGTTGAAACGTCCCATATCTATGGTAGATCGTCTCAGGAACCCCAATGCACGCGTCTAGGCCGTTGGTAGCCTTTGCACTCGCTCTCGCCACCTATGGCGTCGGCCACGACATCTTCCACCACGACGACGACCACACCGTCCCTCGCATCGTGCGCGGGGTGACGAGCGACACGTCACACACGGCCACGACCCACCTCGCCAACGCCATCAGCGGAGACGAGGTCCGAATGGTACCGTGCCCGCTCCGGGCGTCCATGGAAGAAGACCAGACCATCTCGGCGTCCTTCTTCCTAAGTCTGGCGCTTCGTCGCGACGCTTAGACGGTCCGAGACACCGGGGAGACACGGCCGGGCAAGTCATTGAAATGACCGCACGGTAGAAAATCTCAAAATCTGCTTCCCGTAAGGGAGTGGGGGTTCAAGTCCCTTCACCCGCACCAATTTCTTCAAAGGCTTAGGACAGGAATCGACAGCATGCTCGCCATCGCTGGGAATTACGCTGTCATTGTGTGGTAGTGTCTCAGTTTGAATACAACAGCGGCACTGTCATTCCGGGGCCGTCCGCAGGGCGGAACCCGGAATCCATGAACATCAACCTCTCCAAGGACTTCAGGGGCCTGTGTTCATGGATTCCGGGCTCGCGGGCTACGCCCGCGCCCCGGAATGACAAGCATTGTGTCCCTAGACTGTCCCTCATCTTCTGGGAAGATAGGATGCGACGCCCCCGAGTATCGATGATGTGGGCAGCTATGAGAGTGGAAGTGCCCCGGCGCTCGCCGATGATAACGACTGATTGCCGGGCTGCTGCAGAACTCAACGCCGATCTGCCGTGGGGAACACCTTTTGCGACCGGCGGAGAAATTCGAGATTGCATTCTCCCCAGCCGAGTTCCGCTTGCCCAAGTAGCCGGGAGCACCCATGCCATACCTCGACACCGGCCGGATCAGCTCCTTTTTCGAGGATGCCGGGAGTGGCGGCGTCCCGGTGCGGCTGTTGCACGAGCTGGGCGGTCGTAGCGAGAGCCGGCAGCGCGTAATTCCCCTGCTGGCCACTGACCACCGGGGATCGCAGTCGATCTTCGTTGCGCCGGCCGCTCGGAGAAGCCACCGGGCGAGTTCAGCATGGCCTGTGCCGCGGATAACCTGAACGCGGCACTGTCGGAACTGACTTGTCGGGAGCCGTGGACGTGATCGGTGCGGGCTCAGCGGCGTAACCCCAGTCATGCAGGTCATTCGAGAAGGATAACAGGATCGCGGTCCCGACCGCCGGCCTCGATCAGCAGAACGCGCGCCGAAATCCTCGCTGAGGTTGCAGGCCGAAGGTACGCATCCGCCGAGAACCGCGGCGGCCTGGTGAACAAGCGGCGGCAACTTGCTCCTGGGTCGCTTTCCAGTGCCAAGTCGGCCCGACATGGCCGCGCGGAATAGCGTGGAAGGGTGCCGGCGGCTGGGTGATCTTCTCGCACAATCGGCAAGCAAATTCCTCCCGCACGGTCTGGATTACCTTCCATCGCCACGGCACCACCTCCAGCGTCTCGGCAATGGTCTCGCCGAGCTTGGCGAGCTTGCCGCCGCAGCATGGGCAAACGGTCGGGCCGGGGATTACCACGCGCTCGCGCGGCAGGTGCGCCGGAAACGGTGCCCGCACCGGCTTTTTGCGAGGGAACGGCCCTACCGTCGTGCCATCGGCCGGAGCGGCGCCGGCGGCGTCCTCGGCCGCGCTTGCCGCCGCTTCTTCGAGCTGCAATTCCAGCTGATCGAGCAGCTTGCGGCTGCGTTCGGAGGATTGCCCATGCTGCTCGCGCCGCAGCTTGGCGATCAGCAGCTTGTAATAGGCGACCAGTGCCTCGGCACTGGAAGCGCGCGCTTCCGCTTGGCGGCGCGCCTCTCGCTCGGCGACCAGCGCCGCCGCCGCTCCGGGCCGGTGATTACCTCAACTCGCGCCATCGCACCGTCTCTCGCACCGGTGCCAGCACTGTCATTTGCACCGATGCTTCCGGACGATCTCCATCAGCCCCGTCAGCGCAAGGCGTCCCCCAGCGGACGGTTACCGAGAGCTGAGCAAGCCAGAGAGCGCAGCGACTTCTATTTCGTGCCGGCGAACGATCCCGAAGCCGCCGTGGCGCGCATTGTCGAGTTGGTCCAGACACGCATTCCCTGTCGCTTCGGGCTTGATCCGATCCGCGACATCCAGGTGCTGTGCCTGATGAACCGCGGCGGCGTTGGCGCCCGCTCGCTAAACCTGGAATTGCAGACGGCCCTGAACCCAGCCGGCGAGCAGAAAGTCCATCGTTTCGGCTGGACCTTTGCGCCCGGCGACAAAGTTATGCAGATCGAGAACGATTACGAGAAGGAGGTCTATAATGGCGACATCGGCTACATTGACGAGATCGATCTCGAAGCCGGCGAGCTGGCTGCCAGCTTCGACGGCCGCGCAGTTACCTGTGGGTTCGGCGAACTTGACACACTGGTGCCGGCCTATGCGGCGACAATCCACAAGAGCCAGGGATCGGAATACCCTGCCGTTGTGATCCCGGTGCTGACGCAGCACTACGTCATGCTACAGCAAAACCTGCTCTACACCGGGGTGACTCGAGGCAAGCGGCTCGTCGTGCTGGTCGGCCAGAAGGCCGTCGCGATTGCCGCGCACAACGTCTCAGGGCGGCGACGCTGGTCGAAGCTGGATGAGTGGCTGGCGGGGGGCAGAAGCACCGGTGAGATGTAGGCTCAATCCTGGTATAGGTTTCTCCTGGCTTGCAATCCGAGTGATAGCGACCGCACAAAGTATATCTCTGTCATATTGGACAAGTATGACGCCAGCGAGAGCGGGCAGATTACCTGCGGCGGCAAGATTCAAATTCTTGGCTTCCTACCACTTACTTTGCTGTCCTTTACAAGGAATTGCTTCTCCATCGGGCAAAGGTGGCAGTGCACAGACTGACAACGGCACGCCCTGGGGAGGCATTTCGCCCAATAACCGGAGGAAATCCACGGATTCCTTGGCTCTTGCCCCGATTAGCCGCTTTCCCGTTCCCGCTCTCTCGGATATGCCGGCGGACATCCGCGAACGGCTACTTGCCGTCCAAGAGAAGGCCGGCTTCATTCCAAATGTCTTCCTGGTTCTTGCGCATCAGCCGGACGAGTTCCGCGCGTTCTTCGCCTATCACGACGCGCTGATGGACAAACCGGGCAACCTGACCAAGGCCGAGCGCGAGATGATCGTGGTCGCGACCAGCAATGCGAACCAGTGCCAATACTGCGTCATCGCCCATGGTGCTATCCTGCGTATCCGGGCCAAGAACCCCCTGATTGCGGACCAGGTTGCGATCAACTACCGCAAGGCCGACATTACTGCCCGCCAGAAGGCGATGCTGGATTTCGCTATGAAGGTCGCGTTCGAAGCTTATGCGATCGGTGAGAGCGACTTCGCTACTCTGGCGCAGCATGGCTTTGATGAGGATGCCTGGGACATCGCCGCAATCGCGTCCTTCTTCGGCATGTCGAACCATATGGCGAACGTCACCAGCATGCGGCCGAATAAAGAGTTCTATACGCTGGGCCGGCAAAAATCGCCTACCCTCGATCGGGGCTAAAGTCATCGGGACGCACGCGTGCGCATTTCTCTACCACCTCGGATCACCATGCCAAAGAAATCGCATTCACGTATTGTCGAAGTCGCTAAAGCAGGGATACTTTATGTGGTAGGCAACTTATTTTCTCCCTGTTTGGCAAATTCATCGGAGCGGGTGACGAATCCATAGATTGGGCTCGATGTAGACCGCGTGGTCTTGTTCGAGCGAGACGTGAACCGGACTCAATGCGCCGAGAACAATGGCTGTCCCGCTCCTCTCGAACAACAGCCCGGTCCATTCGTGCCATTCGGCCAGGGTGCCGGCAATTACCATGCTGCACGGCGCCACCTTCAGCACCGCGGCGCCGAGGCGAAGATGGGTGCGCACCCAGGAATCATGCGGCTGCCCATCCGCACGGCGACGCGCCACGTATTCGGAGAACGGGGTTAGCGGCTCACGATGTTTGTCGGTGAGACGGATTGGTGCATAGAGCGCGGTAAAACCGAGGCGATGCACGTTGTCGCGCAACGCTTTGAGCATCACCTGAGATATGCCGTGGCGTTGCAGGCGCGGCGCCACCATGATTTCGAGTGCGCTGACGGCGGTGGGCCGGACGCCCTGTACCCCGTCGCGGTGAGTCCATCGGATCACCCGGTCCCAGCCTCCGTCGGGCACAGATTCACGTCCGCGCGACGGATCGGGGAAGACGAACGGCACGCTGAAGGCTCGAGCTACTGGCCGGTCGGGTTCGGCGGGATCGACAGCAACCAACCCGTGCTCACAATAGCGGTCGAGATTACCGTCGTCATAATAGAGCGTCGCTGCCAGGTCGTGACGCATGGACTCGGGTACGGCAGATTGGATCTCTGTCCCGAATATCCCGGCCCGGAGCTCGGGACGCTCGGCAAAGGTGGCGATAGCGAGCCGGCCCCCCGGAAATTCGACGAGGTTCACTTGCTCCCTCCCGCTTGCCTAATCTGAGTTTTCCGACAGGCTTATGCTACGATTTGAGGCGTTTCGTTTGTTGTGGCCTATTTGGCAGCGTCCAAGTTCCGGTCCAATCCTGCGGCAGCGTAGCGGCTCACTGGACGTTTGAGTCCAAGGTTCTCTCGCAGTGTCTGGCCCTCATATTCGGCACGGAACAGGCCGCGGCGCTGCAACTCGGGTACGACCAGCTCCACAAAGTCCTCGCACCCGCCGGGCAGATGCGTCGGTGTAATGTTGAAACCATCACAGGCGCCGTTCTCGAACCACTCCTGCATGGCGTCGGCGATGTCGGACGGCGTACCGATCTTTGCCGATCCGGTGATACCGGAACGGAGGTATAGCTCACGAATAGTAGGCTTTTCCTGTCTCACCCGCTCTCGGAGTTGAGCGCTGATGCTACGGATCTCCAGCTTGCCGATTGCATCGTCGGGTACCGGACTGTCGAGCGGATAGCCGGAAAGATCGCCAAACGTGGGATAGAGCGAACCAAGACCGGTCAGCGGATCGATCAACTCCTGAAACTGATCGAATTTCGCCTGCGCTTCCGCGCGCGTGTGTCCCAAAACCGGACAGAACGCCGGCATGATCTTCAGGTCGTCCGGCTCGCGGCCGTATTTCGCCATCCGCCCTTTCACATCGGCGTAATAGGCTCGCGCGGCATCGAGCGAGCCGTTGATCGCGTAGATTACATCGGCGGTTGCCGCGCCCAGTTCCCGGCCTTGCTCGGAGGCGCCGGCCTGTACGATTACCGGATGGTCCTGCGGCATGCAGGCCACGCTCAAAGGCCCGCGCACCTTGAAGAACCGCCCATGGTGATTGAGGACATGCATTTTTGCTTCATCGAAATAAAGGCCGCTCGCTTTGTCGAGCAGCAGAGCGCCCTCGTCCCAACTGTCCCACAGGCCCTTGACCACGTCGACGAACTCGGCCGAACGCGCGTAACGCGTGTCATAGTCCAGCGTCGTTTCCAGCCCGAAGTTCTGGGCCTCGTGCTCGGACCATGACGCGACCACATTCCAGCCGGCGCGCCCCTTGCTGATCAGATCCAGGGTGGCAAATCTGCGCGCTAGTACTCTGTCAGCCTTCTCTTGTCGGGTAGAGTTTACGGAGCTTGATGCGGGCGTCCTTGGTAGTGAACTGCCAATCGGCCCTGAGGGCGGCGGCGTTGCGCCGGTGCCGCCAAGCGTGGACGT
>JBFWVT010000001.1:0-195202 GCA_050246595.1 Alphaproteobacteria bacterium | reverse complement strand
GACCTTTCTGGCGGCATTGCGTTGCGACCGGATCACCGCGCCCTGCGTCATCGACGGCCCGATCAACGGCGCCAGCTTCCGCGCTTACGTCGAGCAGTTCCTTGCACCCACCCTGAGCCGCGGCGATGTCGTGATCCTGGACAATCTCGGCAGCCATAAGGGCCAGGCCGTCCGCCGCCTGATCCGCGCCGCCGGCGCCAAGCTGTTCTTCCTGCCGCGCTATTCGCCCGATCTCAACCCGATCGAGCAGGTCTTCGCCAAGCTCAAGACTCTGCTGCGCAAAGCCGATCCGCGCACCACCGATGCTACCTGGCGCCAGATCGGCTCCTTGCTCGATCATTTCACCGCACAGGAATGCGCAAACTATCTCGCCAATGCCGGCTATGCTTCAACCTGATGCGATCACGCTCTAGGGCCTTCGGCCCGCGGATTTGATCCGGCCATCCGAAATTCGCGGGTCAACCCCGCGAATGACGATTTTGCATGACCCTGCCGACATTTGCTCTTTAAAGCCCGGCACCGGTGCTTGCGGGGCAGTCGTCAGGGAGGTGCATAGGTTTGGAGAAATCCGACGGGAAGGCGGCGAGCCGCGGAATGTTGTCGCCGATGCTGGTCGCGCTGGCGGCGATGTTCGGGCAGCAGACCTTCGCTTCGGTCGGCAAGACATTGCCGGCGATCGTGGCGCCGCTGGTGCTGGCCGAGCTGGCCGCCGATCCGGCCTGGGTCGGGGTTTATTTCGGCCTGTCGGCCGCCGCCTCGCTGGTCGCGCAGATGGGTTGCGGCAGCTTTATCATCCGCTACGGCGCCTTGCGGATGAGCCAGGTCTCGCTGGTGCTGCTTGGCGGCGGTATGGCGGCGGCAGCCGAAGGCGGGCTTTTCGGGTTTGGCGCCTCGGCGGCGGTCGGCGGCGGCGGCGCCGCGATCTCGACCCCGACCAGCTCGCAACTGCTCGGCCGGGTATCGCCGCCGCGTCTGGCGCCGCTGGTGTTTTCGATCAAGCAGACCGCGGTGCCGGCCGGGCTGCTGATCGCCGGGTTTCTCGGTCCCGTAATGGCGGCGGCGTGGGGATGGCGCGGCGCGATGCTGGCGACTGGAGCGGCGTGTCTGGTGGGGGCGGCGATGCTGCAACCGCTGCGCGCCCGGTTCGACGACGACCGGGTGCCGTCGCGGCGGTTCCGGCTGTCGGATTTCCGCAGCACCATCGCCTCGGTTCTGGCGACTCCCGATCTGCGCAACCTGTCCTTTGCCTGTTTTGCGTTCAACGGTATCCAGTCGGTGTTCACGGCGTATTTTGTGACCTATCTCGTGGCGCTCGGTTACGACCTTGCTGCCGCCGGCTCGCTGTTCGCGATCGTTGTCGCGCTCGCCGTGCCGTGCCGGGTACTCTGGGGGTGGCTCGGCAGTTTTCACGTCGCGCCCCGCTTCGTAATGGCCGGGCTGGCGTTTGGCATGGCCGCGAGCGTCGCGGCGACCGGAGCCTTTGGCGCGGGGTGGCCGATCATTGCCATCGGGCTCGTCGGCGCGGTGGTCAGCGCCACCGCGGTGTCCTGGCACGGCATTCTGCTGTCCGAGACCGCCCGGCTCGCGCCGGCGGGTCGGGTCGGCGCGGTGACCGGCGGGGTTCTATCGTTTGGTCAGATCGGCGCGTTGGCCGGGCCGTTCGTGTTCTCGCTGCTGCTCTACGCGACCGGCGGTTATGCGGTCGGCTGGGCGGTTTGCGCGATCCCGGCGCTGTGGGTCGGGATCATCCTGTTGCGACCGCAGACGAGATCGGCGGAGAGCGCCGCGCCGGTTAAGGCCTCGCCAGGAAGGGTCGATCCCCGGTCTTGACCGAGGCGGGCGATGCTACCAGGCGGTCCAGCCGCCATCGACCAGCAGCGACGAGCCGGTGACGAGACCGGCTGCCGGCGAGGCGAGAAACACCACGGCGTGAGCGACCTCCTCGACCGTGCCGACCCGGCCGATCGGCAGGCGCTTCAGAACCCAGTCGCGGAAGTCGGGGTTTGCGAAAAACGGCGCGGTCAGCGGCGTGTCGATAAAGGTCGGCGCGATCGAGACGACGCGCACGCCTTTCGGGGCCAGCTCGACCGCCATCGCCTTGGTCAGCCCTTCGATCGCGTGCTTGGTCATGACATAAACCGTGCGGTCGCGCTCGGAGCCGACATGACCCATCTGCGAGGTCACGTTGATGACGACTCCGAAACCGTCGCGCACCATGTGCCGCGCCGCCTCCTGCGCGACGACGAACGGCGCCTTGATGTTGAGCGCGACCAGATGGTCGAGCGTCGCCTCGTCGACATCGAGAAAGGATTGCGGCCGGTTGAACCCGGCATTGTTGACCAGGATGTCGAGGCGGGACAGCGCGGCGATCGCGTCGCGCGCTGCTCTGCTGTCGGTCACATCGAACGGCAGCGGACGCGCCCGGCCGCCGCGACCGGCGATTTCCGCAGCCACCGCTTCCAATTCGCTCGGGGTGCGGCTGTTCAGCAGCAATTCGGCGCCGGCATCGGCCAATGCCAGCGCCACCGCCCGCCCGATACCGCGCCCAGCGCCGGTGACCAGTGCGAGCCTGCCGTCGAGCCGGAACGGGTTTCCGCGCCCTCGCCCCTCGCCATCGCTCATCGGCCGCTTCTCAGGCGACGATGCGGGCACGGCACTCGCCAAAGCCGATCGGCGCGTAGCCGTCGCGACGACAATGCGCCCGGAAGATCACCTCGTCGCCGTCTTCGAGAAAGCTGCGGGTCTCGCCGTTGTGCAATGTGATCGTGCGGGTGCCGGCGTTGCTCAGCTCGCTGAGGCTGCCATAGCCCTCCGCGGTCGGGCCGGAGATCGTGCCGCTGCCGAAGATGTCGCCCGGCAGCAGGTTGCAGCCGTTGCAGGTGTGATGCGCGACAAGCTGCGCGATCGTCCAATAGAGGTCGGTCGTGTTGCTGCGCGACATCAGGTGCGGAGGCTGCCCCTTCTCGCGCATCTGCGCGGTCAGGATCAGCGCTTCGAGCGCAATATCAAATTGCCCGCTTTGCTGGTCCCGGTCGTCCCATAGATAAGACAGCGGGCGAGGGTCGCCTTCCGGGCGCGGCGGCTGCGCGACGCGGAACGGCTCCAGTGCCTCGGTCGTGACAATCCACGGCGACACGGTACTGCCGAAATTTTTTCCGAGGAACGGACCGAGCGGCGGCATTTCCCAATACTGGATGTCGCGCGCCGACCAGTCGTTGATCAGCCCGAGGCCGAAGACATGCTCGTCGGCCTGCCCGATCGGGATCGGCTCGCCTTGCGGATTGCCCGGCCCAATCCACACCGCCAGTTCGAGTTCGTAGTCGAGATTACGGCACGGTCCGTAGCTCGGGGCGTCTTCGTTCGGCAATCTGCGCTGCCCGTTCGGGCGTCGCACCGGGACATCGGACTCGCGGACCGACGAGGCGCGGCTGTGATACGCAACCGGGACGTATTTGTAATTTGGAGAAAGCGGGTTGTTCGGGTCGCGGCGGCGCCCGCCATTCGCGGCGTGATGGATGCCCGCGAAAAAATCGGTGAAATTGCCGATCGCGGCCGGCAAATGCAGCCGGCACTCGGCGGCGCGATGCAGCAGGCGATCGGCGAGCGGTTCGGCCCTGGCGCGGTCGGGACCGTCGGCGTCGAGCAGCGAAAAAACCTGCCGCCGCAAGGCGCGGCGCGGTTCGGGGCCGAGCGCCATCAGCGGGTTGAGGGTCGCGCCCGAGGCCGCCTCGGCAGCGCTCGCCGCCTCGCCCGAGAACAGCCCGGCCTCCAGCGCGGCGCGCAGGTCGAGAATCCTGTCGCCGATCGCGATGCCGCCGCGCGGGTTCGCGTCCAAGCCGCCGCCTTGCGGGCCGAACACACCGAACGGCAGGTTTTGCAGCGGGAACTCGGGGTGATCATTGGCCGAAGCGACCCAGCTCCGGCGCGCGCGATCGTGGGTTTCGCCGATCATGCCGAGTCCTCCCGTACCTGCCGCAAATTGCCGGCGGTATTCTCCACTGCCGGCGCCCCGCTTGCACGCAGGATTTGCCGGCCGCCTCGGCTCAGCGCTATACCGGCGATGCCGGCGGCGAACGCCACGACGATAAAACCGCCGACCACCGCGATCAGCCCGAGCGCGCTGTCATGCGGCAGCGCCGCGACCGTGATCGTGCCGAGCGCAGCGATCGCCATCTGCAGAAACCCCATCAGCCCCGACGCGGTCCCGGCCAGCCGCGGGTAGACGCTGAGCCCTGAGGCCATCGCCGCCGGCTGGCTCAGCCCGTCGCCGATCGACGTGAACATGATCGGCACGAACAGCACCCAGATGCTGAGGCCCCCGAACCACCACCACGCCGCCATGCCCAGGGCTGCCGCGAAGGCAAGGGCGCGGCCGGCGAGCACCAGCCGCAGACTGCCGACGCGCGATGCGAGGCGGGCCGCCAGACCGTTGCCGAGCATGTAGGTCGCCATCGGCAGCAGGATCATCAGCCCGTAGGTGCTGGCCGGCTCGTGCAGCAGCTCCGACAGCACATAGGGGGCGCTGGCGCAGAACGTAAACCACGACGCGCTGCTGCACGCACCGCACACCGCAAAGGCGGCATATTCGGGCGAGCGCGCCAGCGTGACATAGGCCCGCGCCATGCCGACAAGATCGAGCCTTGCCGGCGTCGGGTTGGTCTCCGGCAGACGCGCCGCGACGAGGGCGAGCACGGCGGCGCCGAGCACGCCGAGCACCGCGAAGATCGCGCGCCAGTCGATCCATTCGGCGAGATAGGCGCCGATTGCGGGGGACACGCCCGGCACCAGCGTCATCGCCATCATGACGATCGCCAGACCGCGGGCGGCCGCTTCGCGGTCGTAGACATCGCGAATGATCGCGCGGCCGAGCACGATGCCGGCGCAGGCACCGAGCGCCTGGAACACGCGGCCGACGATCAGTACCGGCAGCGACCACGCCACCCCGCACAGCAAGGTGCCGGCGAGAAACAGCAGAAGACCGGCGATCAGCACCGGGCGGCGGCCGAACCGGTCGGAAATCGGGCCGTAAAACAGCTGCCCCGCCGCGATGCCGGCGAGAAACAGCGTCACGACAAGCTGGACGCGGGCCGGGCCTTCGTCGAACGCGGCGGTCAGGATCGGCAGCGCCGGCAGGACGATATGCAGCGCACTGAAGGCCAGCGCCGTCATCGCCGCGAGCAGCGTCAGCGACGGTTTCCTTCCCACGTCATTGCGAGCGGAGCGAAGCAATCTCGGGCCTTTCGGGGTTACGCCGGAGCGAGATTGCTTCATCGGCCCTGCGGGCCTCCTCGCAATGACCGCGGAGGCGTGGCGTTCATTCGCCGCTTGGTCTGAAGCTCGCGAGGCTTTGCCGCTGTTGTCCGGCCGCATCGAAATTCGCCGGATCGAGCCAGCGCTCGAACGCGGTGCGCAGCGCCGGCCATTCGCGGTCGATCACCGAAAACCAGGTCGTGTCGCGGTTGCGGCCGCGCGTCAGCGTCGCCTGCCGGAACAGCCCCTCGTATTGAAACCCGAGACGCAGCGCCGCCGCCCGGCTCGGCATATTGAGAGAGTTGCATTTCCACTCGTAGCGGCGGTAGCCGAGTTCGTCGAAGACGCGGCGCATCATCAGGTACATCGCCTCGGTTCCGGCGGGGCGGCGTTGCAGCCGGGGGCTGTAGGTGATGCTGCCGATCTCGATGACGCCGAAAGCCGGATCGATGCGCATGTAAGCCGCCGTGCCGATCGCCGCGCCGGTCGCGTTGTCGATGATCGCATGCGTCAGCGGGTCGTCGAGTCGGACCGCGCCCTCGGCCCATTCCCGGTACTCGGCGAGCGAGGCAAACGGGCCGCGCGGCAGATAGGTCCACATCCGCCCGTCATCCTCGGCGAAAGCGGCGAAGAGTTGCGCGGCGTGGCGCTCCGGGTCGAGCGGTTCGACCGTGCAGAGGCGGCCGGTCATCGCGATGCGCGGCGGCGGCGGGCGCGGCGTCCAGCCCGGCAATGGTGCCCCGACCGGCTGGCCGAATTGGTTGTGTTCGGGTTCCATATCGCTTGAGATCAAAGTTTATCGAGATTCCGTTTCATTTCTATTAACGTCTCATTAACCCGGAGTGCCTGTCTCCTGGCTGCTTCGTATAGTTCATCGAGATTTGCTTCATTATACTCAGATCGGCCGGCATAAATCTCTTCAAGAACGTGTCCCTCTGAGTTACGAAATACTAAATCAAAATTGTTTCCCTCTCTTGATATAACTGCTGAATTGTCGCCGATATTTGTCAAGAACGCGTTAGAGGCAAGCTCACTCCAAAGCAGCTTGCCAGCTCGGGTTTTTTCAAAGATTGCTTGTACCAGCTCCTTCAAGGGCGCCATTTCAGTCCTCGCTGATCTCGTCGTATGGGTAACGCAATTGTGCTATATATTGTTGTAGAACTTCCGCTTCGTGTCGCAAGTGATTGCAGAACGGGATGAAATCAGGATCTTGATGCAATGGCTCCGACATTTTGGCCAAGCGGTCCGCAGCATAGCTTACACGTGCAACAAGCTACTGCATATCGCTCCGCTGTCCGCCTGTTTCCCTCGCCTCAATCATGGAACGGACCGACAGTTCGAGACAGAGCAGCGCCACTTCTCTGCCGCCCGAAATCATGCGGCTACGGGCGGCTTCGAGATGGCTATGCGCATTCCCGAGTTGGATCAGCAACTCCCGGCTACGGACCCGGCGCGCGAGCCCAAGGGCCGCAATGCGCGCCGCCTCGGCGGCTCGCCTGACCCTGATAATCTGCCATATCGCCACGGCAAAGCCGAGCACGGTTATGGCAGTCGAGACCCACGCCAGGATGCCAAGAACGTGCTGATCGGTCGTCAGGTAGGTGATCAGGGCGGCTCCCATCTCCTTGCTCTAAGTTCGCGCGCGGATGCAATCGCAGGGCGAATCGCCTATGCATGCTATCGGTTAACGCGCAGTCGCACACGCGGCTTGCAGCGGCAAGCCTCTCATCGGATGCTCAATCCCTGCCAAACCGGAGACCCGCCGATGCCGATCCCGTTTCTGTTTCTGCCACCGCAAGGGGACAAGACGCGCGACTGGGCGCGGCGGCTCGGCGATGCCGTGCCCGGGCTTGAGATCATCGCGCCCGAGACGATGGAAGGGGCCGAGCAGGCGATCGCGATGGCCGAGGGTGCCTACGGCACGATCCCGCCAAACCTCTTGGCGCGCGCCGAAAAACTGCGCTGGCTGCAGGCCCCGCAGGCGGCGCCGCCGGCCGGGTATTACTATCCCGAGCTGATCGCGCACCCGGTCGCGATCACCAATTTCCGCGAGATCTACAACGACCACATCGCGGCGCACATCATGAGCTTTGTGCTCGCTTTCGCACGCGGGCTGCACGTCTATATTCCGCAGCAATTGCGCCGCGAGTGGCGGCCGATGGGGCGCGAGAGCGACGACATCGTCACGCATCTGCCGGAGGCGACCGCGCTGATCGTCGGGGTCGGCGGCATCGGCGCCGAGACCGCGCGGCTCGCGGCGACGTTCGGCATGAATGTGATCGGGGTTGACGAGCGGCGCACCGACAAGCCGGCGGGGGTTGCCGAATTGCACCGGGCCCGCGCGCTCGACGACCTGCTGCCGCGCGCCGATTTTGTGATCCTGACCGTGCCGCACACGCCGGAGACCGAAGGCTTTATGAACCGCGACCGGTTCCGGCGCATGAAATCAGGCGCGTTCTTTATCAATATCGGGCGCGGCATGACGACAAGGCTCAACGATCTGGTCGCTGCGTTGCGGGATGGCGAGATTGCCGGGGCCGCGCTCGACGTGTTCGAGCAGGAGCCGCTGCCGGCCGATCACCCGCTATGGACGATGCCGGGGGTGCTGATCACGCCGCACACTGCCGGGCATGGCCCGTATCTCGACGAACGCCGCTACGAGGTGCTGCAGGACAATGCGCGGCGCTTCGCCGAGGGGCGCGAGTTGCGCAACATCGTCGACAAGTCGCGCTGGTTCTGAGTTGTGAACCTGCAAATACTTATCGGGAGGGATTCTCGCGGCGCCCCTGTTGAGCCTGTCAGTGTACAAGCAGGAGAAACCCGATGAGAAAAACTCTATTGGCCGGCGCCGGGGCGCTCGTCTTGGCCGTCTCGACATTCGCCGGCGCCGCCGAGGCGCAGTGCTGGTGAACCGGCACCGGATATGCATGCACCACCGGGCCGGCGCTCGCGGAGTACAGCCCTTACCCATATACCTACTACGCTGCCGCCCCCGCCCCGTATGCGGCGTTTAATGCCTGGGACTATCGGGACTATCGCTTCCAGCCCTTGTGGTTGCCGACCTACCCGGGACCGAAGCCGAGCGGCAGCACCTTCGGCTATCGATAGAAGGCGCCAGCGCATCGGCGCTCGATGGCGGCGCGCCGGTGGTCCTCCGCCGGCGCGCTTTGTTTGCTCTGCTTCTGCTAGAGTGCCCGCGACACTCCTTCAAGAGCGGCGAATATGGAAATCCGGGTCGAGACGCGCGAGCGGCATGTCGTCGTCGTGACGATCGCCAACGAACCCCGGCGCAACGCAATGACGCGGGCGATGCTGGCCGATCTGGCGGCGCTGTGGGACCGGCTCGACGGCGATCCGGAATGCCGCGTTGTCGTCCTGACCGGGGCTGGCGACAAGGCGTTTTCGTCGGGCGCCGATCTCGGCGGCGATCTGAGCGCCGGCCCGGAACTGGCGCGTACCGTCAACCGCGCGCTGCTGAAGAACACACCGTTCTCAAAGCCGATTGTCGCGGCGGTCAACGGCGATTGCGTCGCCGGCGGGGTCGAATTGCTGCTCTCGACCGATATCCGCGCCGCCGTCCCCGCTTCGCGTTTCGGGTTGCCCGAGGTCAGATGGTCGATCTATCCGTTTGGCGGCGCGACCGTAAAGCTGGCGGCGCAGATCGGGTATGTGCACGCGATGGACCTGCTGCTGACCGGGCGGCTCGTCGATGCCGAATTCGCCGAGCGGATCGGATTGGTGAACCGGGTGATCGAGCGCGAGCTTCTGATGCCGTGGGCGTTCGAGACCGCCGCGATGATTGCCGCCAACAGCCCGTCGGCGGTGCAGGCCGTGCGCACCCAGATCAGCGCCGCGATCGCCGATTATGCGCAGAGCCGCGAAGCGCTCGACCAGGAACTCGGCGACCGGGTCCGCGCGGGACCGCATTTCAAGGAAGGGGTTGCCGCGTTTCTCGAAAAGCGGAAGCCGGAATACCGCTGATCCTTTATCGCGGCGGATGGACGCGCGGCGCCCGAAACCGGGCACCCGGTATCGGTCACGGGGTCCGAGGGGGTGATTTCAGCGGCGGTTGGCTCCAGCTCCGTACCTTCGCCAGCGCAGCGCGATACCCCTTTGTGCTCAGGCTGGCGCGGAGAACCCCGTTATTGGTTTCGACATCGATCAGCGCGATCGAACCGGCGGCCAGTTGACGGGCGGCGGCGGCCGAGTCGCCGAGCGCGAACAGGCAGTATCGCGGCCCCGTACACCGGATTTTCGGATGCTTGCCAATCTGCAGCGTCGCGGCGAGCGGCGGCGGGTCCCCGACAATCGCGAGCACGCCGCTGCGCAGATCGAGAGCAAGGGCAAACGAGCCATCGCCTCGATAGGACCGGAATTTCCCGATTATCGAGCAATCGCCGCCCGATACCATCCCCTCGCATTCGGCATGCCACTCGTCGGCCTGGAACCGCTCCGCGGCCGTGCTTGGGGCGGCGGGCGAGGTCAACGCAAGGGCCGTCGTCAGCAGGACGGGATGGCAAAAGCTGCGCCCGGATTGGCCGCTTGCCGCATTCCATCGCCGATATGACAATTTTTCAGGTTACCCCCGGTAGTACGCGAAGACGACCGGGGAGACAAAGGCCCAGGTCTCGATAAAGGTTGATTTGTCGGGCTTGCGGCCGAGTTCCTCCATCGCGCCGAGAAGACAGAACCAGTTCAACACCTCGTGCTGACCGCTGTCCTCGATCCGGTCGGTTGTGTAGCGGTGCCAAGTCTCGTAGTCGCCCGATTCGAGCGCGTCGTACAGATGGCGGTCGGCGGCGACATCGGGCCACAGTTGAAAATTCTTCTCGGTCAGGAACGAGTGCGACCAGGAGGACGAGGCGACAAACGCGACCCGCCACGGGCTTTCCGCCATAACGCGCACCGCGGCGGCGCCGACCTGCATGCAGCGATGCGGGTTCGGTCCCGGCGGGTCGAGGTCCTTGATTTGGTCGCGCATCGCCAGCGGCAGGCGCAGCCCGCGCGCGGCGTTGACCCGGCGGCCGTAGCAGTTCACCGCGAATTGCACGACCGGGTAATCGAAACCGCGCCGCTCGTCGTCAAGCAGCAGCACCGTGTTGAGAAACGCATGCCCCATCGGATGATGCAGCGGCTTGTAGGCGTAACCGACATCGATCCCGGCCTCGATCAGCCCCGACGCCAGATATTTTCCCCCTTCGCGATGGCCGCGCACCCGCACCGCGTGGTCTTCCGGCTCGTTCCACGGGTTCCACGGCGAGCGGCGGTGCTGCCAGGGCTGCAAATCCTGGTCGTCATAGGCCAGCACCGCAAACGGCGGGACGATGTCCTCCTTGAAATTCTCGTACTGGTCGTCGCCCCACATCACGATCAAATCGGGGGCGAATTCGTCGATCATGCGGCGCGCTTCGGCGAAATGCGCGCGGTAGATTTCGCGGGCGCGCGCGGCGGCAGAGGCGCCCCAGTCGTTGCCGAGTTCCTCGCGCAGCTTCGCCGGCCAGTTCGCCGGGTTTTTCATCTCCTCGGGCATTGCCGGATCGTCGAGCGCGGCCCGCATCATAAAGGTCCAGTCCTCGTTCGGCCGCAGCATCAGCGGCCGATGCGTGCAGCCCACTCCCAGGATTTCGGCCATTCGATCCCTCCCTCGGCCAGTGGCGCGCAGTCTACTACCGGGAGCGACAAAGGCCGCGTAAGAATCGAAACCGCCCGGCGCGCGAGCGGCCGGGCGGTTTCTGCCTGCCGAGGTCAGGCGCCGGGACGCCGCCGGCGTATCGTCGCTGCCCCGAGGCCGAGAAGCGCGACCCCCAGCAGGGTCAATGTCGCCGGTTCCGGAACCGCAACCGGATTGGCCAGCGTCAAATGAGCCGCCATGTGGAAGTCGTTGACCAGCGCCGGGTCGTTCCCGCCCGCGCCGATAAAGGAGTACGGGCTGGAAAAGAAAAAGAGTCCGTCAAGTTCCGTGATCGGCGGACCCGGCGTAAACGGTGTTCCCTGATAAACGGGTCCGAGCGCCGGGTCGATCGGGTTCAGATTCCCTACAGGGATCCCGCCAAACGAGTTGATCGGATCGACCGCCGCTCCGTCAATGGTGAAGTAGAAGAAGAAATTATCCCACAACGCCGGTGCCGCGAGCTGGATGTCGTTGATGTCGACCCGCCATAACGCGTTCGTGTTGGCCGCAAGCGGTCCACCCGTGTCATTGACAAAGTGAAACTCTATCCAGGCGGCATTCGGGCCGTCGGGGGTGATCGTATTGGTGACAGTAAGGCCGAACACGCTGTTCGACGCACCTTCGGTAGCGGCCACGGTGCCGCTGCCGCCGGGAAAATTGGTCGCGGTAATCGAATAATTGCTCCCCGGCACGAAAACCGCCGCGGAGGCGCCATGCACCAGCGCAGCGCATGCGATGCCGGCTCCGACGAGCGCTGACCGCATTATCGAGACTGATCTGAACATCCTCATGTGCTCCAGGTGAGAGTGAGTAACACTTACCCGGATTTGCAAGTTCTGTTCCAATTCTTGCAAATATGAAATTTCAGCCACTTAGCTCAAGAGGTCCGACGCATATGTAAAGGATGCCGACAAGGCACACAGACTAGCCGTTCAGCGAAGCCTCCCGCCCCGGTAATCCGATCGCCTCAGGTAAGACGTTCGGATGGGAAGTCTGATACTCTTTTCTGGAGAACCTATACTTTAAGATAGCTTTTATAAACAACAGGAGTGTCAGACAGGCCGACATCAAAGTCGGCCTTCGCGGCCGAGTGCTACCGAGACGAGTAGTCTTCGCAATACGCCGCCGCTCGGATTATCGAACGCACCAGACCCGGCCGCCCCGCTTCCCGCGAGCCTGCTCGAAGGTCGCCGGAAACGGAGAAGGCGCCGGTTGTAAAATGCGGTGCGAAACCGGGTGTCCGCCGCGCTCCTGCCTCAGGCGTTCCGGCGCTGCGCGCTCGGCATCAGGTGGTCGCCCACCGGGGCGTGGCGGAGGATCTCCGTCTTGAGCGGCACCGGGTTGCCGAGCCACATCGCGTAGGCGGTGTGGTCGTTGTACGAGCTGTCGGTCAGCGGATGCACCAGCACGTCAAGCCCGTCGCGGTTCAGCATCAGCCAGGGCACGACGCTGTCGAACTCCGGCGTCTCGAAGATCACGGCGAATTGCGGGATCGGGTGCGGCCCGCGCGGCTCGTCGCTGAGACCGCCGGCTTCGACCTTGAATTTTTCCCCCAGCGCCTCGCGCAGCGCCGCCGCCTTCGCCTTGGTCTCGGCATTGTAATAGACGTGGGCGTGATAGCCTTTATTGTCGCTCATCGGTTCCTCCCTTCGGATCAATCGTTTTGCGCCGCGAGGCTCGCCTCGATCTTGCGGCTGATCTCGGCGCGCCATTCCTCCATGGGCTTGAAGCCCTCCCGCTCGCGGCAATTGGCTTCGGTCTCGCGGTAGAGTTCGTCCTCGGATTTTTCGAGGTCGATCTGGAAGCCGAGCGGCTGCGGCACGTACCACGGCGTGTCGCAGAACATCTCGATCTGGTTGCCCTCCGGGTCCTGAAAATAGACCGACCAGGCATTGCCGTGGCAGATCGGCCGAATGCCCTCGCAACCGGCGTCGCGCACCTTGCGGTAGGCGCGCTGCACATTGGCCAGGGTGCCGATATTGAACGATACCTGCTGCACCATCGGGATGGAAGGATCAGTGGCGCGCCCGCGCACCAGCACGACCTGGTGATGATCGCTCGGGTTGCGCGACAGAAACGTGATGCGGCCGTCCTCGGCCCCGTCGCTGACCACGAACCCGAGAGTTTTCGTATAAAAATCGATCATCTTCGGCACATCATGCACGTACAGCCCGACATGGCTGAGACGCGGCGCGATTTCGCTCGGCATCGGCGGGGTTCTCCCGAAACAGGTTGGTACTTGCAGGATCAGATAGGTTCGGCGATCATTTATCAAATCGATTGTTCGTATAGTATTCATCGACATTATGGATATCCGCGCGGTCGATCTCAACCTGCTGAAAGCCTTTGATGCGCTGATCCGCGAACGGGGGGTGACGCGGGCGGCGGCGCGGATCGGGCTGTCGCAGCCGGCGATGAGCAGCGCGCTGGGCCGCCTGCGACGGCTGTTCGCCGACGATCTGTTTGTGCGTCACCCGGCCGGGATGGAACCGACCGCGCGGGCGCGCGAGATCGCGCCGCTGGTGGCGGCGGCAATCGAGCATATCGAGGCGGCGCTGAACCTCAGAGCCGGGTTCGACCCGGCCGCCAGCGGCGCGATCTTTACGGCGGGAATGGCGGAATATGCCGAGGTCGCGCTGGTCGATCGGCTGGCCGGCGCGTTTGCGGCGCAGGCGCCGCGGGCGCGGCTGCGGCTGACCCCGCTGAACGGCGGCGAGGCCGCCGAACAGCTCGACAGCGGCGCGATCGATGTCGCAGTGGCGCATCTGCGCGCATTGCCGGCGCGGTTCGAGACGGTGGTCCTGTTGCAGGACCCGTTTGTCGTCGTGGCGCGACGCAATCATCCGCGTCTGGCAACACCGCTCTCGATCGAGGCTTATGCGGCGCTCGACCACCTGCTGGTGTCGCCGCGCGGCCATACCAGCGGCGCGATCGACCGCATGCTGATGGATTTCGGGCTGAGCCGCCGCATCTCGCTGCTGGTCGCGACCTATCTGGCGGTGCCGGCGGCGCTGGCGGCCTCCGATCTGGTCGCGACGGTGCCAACGCGGGTCGCCCGGCACATCGCCGCGACCGCCGAGATCGCGATCACGCCATTGCCGATCGATTTCGCGGCGACCGTGTCGATGGCATGGCATCGCCGCACGGCGAGCGATCCGGCGCAGAGCTGGTTCCGCTCGCTGCTGATCGGAGCGGCGACCGAACCGGAGCGGACCGAACCGGAGCGGATACGATGATCCTCGCGACCGCCGGCCATATCGACCACGGCAAGACGGCGCTGGTGCGCGCGCTGACCGGGGTCGACGCCGACCGCCTCCCCGAGGAAAAGCGGCGCGGGCTGACGATCGATCTCGGTTTTGCCTATGCGAGCCTGCCGGACGGCACCGAACTCGGGTTTGTCGATGTCCCCGGGCATGAGCGGTTTCTGCCGAACATGCTGGCCGGCGTGCTGTCGATCGACCGGGTGCTGCTGATCGTCGCCGCCGATGACGGTCCCCGGCCGCAGACCCTCGAACATCTCGACGTGCTCGAACTGATCGGGGTCGCCGAGATCACCGGGGTTGTCACCAAGATCGACCGGGTGCCGTCCGAGCGTCTGGCCGAGGTCGAGACCGAGATCGCCGCGCTGCTCGACGCGGCCGGATATGGCGGCAGCGCGATCTTTCCGGTGTCGAGCGTCACCGGCGAGGGGATCGCCGCGCTCTCCGAACATCTGCGCGAGGGCGCGCGAAATGCCGACGGGGCGCGGGCTGCCCGTCCGCCGAGCGGTCTGTTCCGCCTGCCGATCGACCGCGCGTTTTCGCTGCCCGGCATCGGGCTGGTCGTGACCGGCACCGCTTCTGCCGGCGAGGTGGCGGTCGGCGATCGGCTCTTGCTCAGCCCGCGCGGGGTCGAGATCAGGGTGCGCGGCATTCACGCGCATAACCGCCCGATCGAGCGCGCCCGCGCCGGCGAGCGTTGCGCGTTGAACCTGGCCGGCAGTTTTCCGGAAGGCGGCGAACCGCGGCGCGGCGATTGGGTCGTCGATCCGGCATTGCACAAACCGGTCGGGCGGATCGATCTCGGCATTACCGTGTCGCGCGCCGCGCCGGCTCCTCTGCGCGACGGGCTGCCGGTGCATTTTCATCTCGGGACGGAAGACGTTGTCGCCCGTCTCGCCGTTCTCGGCGCGCGCAATATCGCGCCGGGCGAGAGCGGGTTTGTGCAGGTCGATCTCGAACACAGGATCGGTGCGCTGTGGGGCGACCGCGCGATCATCCGCGACCACGCGGCGCGCCACACGCTGGCCGGCGGGCGCGTGCTCGATCCCGCCGCGCCGCGCCGCGGTCGCTCGCGCCCGGAACGGCTGGCCGCGCTCGCCGCGATGGCCGAATCGGACGCCGGCGAGGCGCTCGAAAAGCTGGTCGCGGCGGCCGGTATCGTCGGATTGGCGCCGTTCGCCTGGGCGCGCAACCTGCTGCTTGCCGAGGTGGAGAGTCTGGCCGAGGCCGCCGGTCTCGCGTGCTTCGGGAGCGGCGAGGCGGCGATCGCGGTCAGCCCCGAGCGCCTCGCGCAACTCGGCGAGCGGATCGAGGCGGTGCTGGCCGAATGGCACCGCGCCCAGCCCGCCGCGCTCGGCCCGACAAGCGGGGCGCTGTTCGCGCGGCTGCGCGGACAGGCGCCGGAAGCGGCGCTCGACGCGGCGCTGACCGCCGCGATCGGGGACGGGCGGGTCGTGCGCGACGGGTCGATGCTGCGGTTGCCGTCGCATCAGCCGCGGCTCAACCGCGAGGACGAGCGGCTTTGGGAACGGGTGCGACCGTTGCTCGCGGCCGACGGGCTGCGCCCGCCGCGGGTGCGCGAGCTGGCCTCCGAGCTGGATATTGAGCCGGAGAAGCTGACCCGGTTTCTGCGGCGCGTCGAGCGCTTCGGGCGGGTCGCGCCGGTCGCGCCGAACCGGTTTTTTCTGCCCGAGACGGTTCGTGAGCTGGTGGAACTGGCTGCTATTCTGGCCGCCGAAGCACCGGACGGCAGCTTTACGGCGGCTGGGTTCAAGGACCGCTCCGGCATCGGCCGGAATTTGACGATCGAGGTACTGGAATATCTCGACCGGATCGGCGCAACCCGTCGCGTCGGCGACACTCGCACAATTCTGCGCAGCGCCGCCGAGCTGTTCGGGTGAACGACTATCGCCGGGCTGGGACTGCCGGCCTCCGGCCGGCGTGCCGGCGGGACGCCGGCGGTCCCCAGTCGAAGCCCGGGCCGGGACCGCCGGCCTCCGGCCGGCCTGTCGGCGGTCCGGTCCCAGTCGGAGCTCACTCACCCTCCCTCCCCCTGAAGGGCGGAGAGGGATGGGGTATCGCGCCGACGACGAGCCGCGTCTATGCCGCCCCGGTCTTTTCGAAATCGGCCGCGGCGAATTCGGTTTCTTCCTGCGCTTCCGTCATCGAGTTTCGCGGCTTCGGGGTCGCGGTGCGCTCGGGCCAGAGCCGCCTGATATCCTCGGGCAGCGATTGCCGGATCTTTTCGACCTGACCGGCCGAGACATGCAGATTTATCACCGTAAAGACGGCGCGGGTCGCCTGCTCGGCGTTGACTGGCCGGGTATTGCTCAGCTCGGAAGCGATGCGGGCGACAAATTCCTCGGCGCGGCGTTCCTTGTCGGGCTTCCCGGCCGGCTGCCATTGATCGTAGTAGAGACCGCGGACGATCAGCGGCAATTCGGCGCCGAGATGCGCCGTCTGTTCGACGGTGAGCCGGTCGCGCAGCGTGTGCAGCACGGCGCCGAGAACCCGCCACGCCACCTGCCGGTCCGGTCCGATCCCCTCCATTTCCATGATTTCCTTAAGCCAGATATTTGTCGTTTGCAGCGATTTGTCGAATACGTCGAGACCAGTCGCGCTCATCGCTGGCTCCTTGTCTTTACCGGTGCCAAGAACGGCCGCTCACGGGAGGGCCTTGTCTGGGCTAACGCCATCGGGCCGCAGCCGTTTCCGTTCTCAGATATTAAGGAGCTACTTACCGCCTTTGCCGTATGCGATGAGAGGTCTTCAGCGGTCTTGCGGTCGGCAGTCGACAAACAAGGTCGGTGTGAAGCTTTGGACCGGTTCGTCTTTCTGGTTCAGCGTCGTGATGCGGATTTTGACGAGACCCTGGCGCGGGCGCGAGCGCGACAGCCGGGTCTCCAGCACCTCGATTGCGACGCGCAATTCATCGCCGGGACGCACCGCTCTCGGCCACAGCAATTCGCCGCCGACCCCGATAATGCCGCCGGCCGGCCGGAAATCGCTCAACAGGCACAGTTTCATCGTCAGCGCAGCGGTGTGCCAGCCGCTCGCCGCCAGCCCGTCGAACAGCGAGTCGCGCGCCGCCGCGTCGTCGAGGTGAAACGGCTGCGGATCGAATTCCGCCGCGAACGCGGCGATCGCAGCGGTATCGATGCGCAGGCTCGGCGACCGGTATGTCTGTCCGGCGGCGATATCCTCAAAATACAGCATGTTCCGGGCGGGTGTCGAGATCGTCAGGGCAGGTCGAGGCGCACGGTGACGGCCGCGCTGGCGATGATCGCGACATCCCCTGCCGTCTCGTCCGGTACGTCGAGACCGCCCTTCACTACATTGACGGTGACCTGGCCGTGCGGCAGCGCCGCCTTGACCGTCTCGGCGTCAACCCGATCCGGCTGCTGCACGCCGATCGTGGCCTCGACCTGCATCGTGCGCGGATCGATGCCGAGGGTGCGGAGCAGGTTTAACGAGCTGTGATGGATCGCGTCCTCGACCGCGCGCACCGCCGCTTTTGTGTAATCGCCGCCATGCAGGTCGTTGCCGGTGCCGAATTCGGTGATGACCCGTTTCAGCGTCATGGCCGAGCCTCCGGCAGCCCCTCCGGCAGATCGAGCCGCACGATCGCGGCGGCATTGGCGACGACCGTCGTGTTGGTGCCCTCGTCATTGGCGATTTCGAGACCGCCCTCGACGATGATGACGGTTCCGGTGCCGTGCGGCAGAACGGCCAGAACGGCGGCTTTGTCGACCAGCTCCGGGCGCGGCACGCCGATCGTGACCTCGACCCGCATCGCATCGACCGGCTGGCCCAGCGCGTTTGCGACGCTCAGCGAATTGTGCCACAGCGCGTCGCGCAGCGCGCGCACCGCCGCCTTTGTGTAGTCGCGGCCGCGAATATCGGTCCCCATGCCGATCTGCAAAACCATCCGCTTCAACGCCATCGGCCGCCCTCCCGCGCCCAGGGGTGATCTCTGGGGGATGACCTCTCCCAGGCGATGATCTCACAGCGCCGGCGCCGGTGCCAGAACGGCAGAAGCAGCGGTGCCGCTACCGCATTTCCGCGCGCCCCCGTAGACTACAGCCATGAACACCCGCCGCGACCTCTTCCCGCCGATCGAACCGTACCGCACCGGCCAGCTCAGGCTTGACGCGCGTCATACGATGTATTGGGAGGAATCGGGCAACCGCCAGGGTCCGGCGATCCTGTTTCTGCATGGCGGGCCGGGCGCCGGCGCGACCTCGGTGCATCGCCGGTTTTTCGATCCCTCCTTCTGGCGCATTGTCGTATTCGATCAGCGCGGCGGCGGCCGTTCGACACCGCTCGGCGAAATCCGCGACAACACACCCGCCCATCTCGTCGCCGATATCGAGCGGCTGCGCCGCGAACTCGGCATCGCGGAATGGGTCGTGTTCGGCGGCTCGTGGGGTTCGACCCTGGCGCTGCTCTACGCGCAGACCCATCCCGAGCGCGTCGCCGGGCTGATCCTGCGCGGGATTTTTCTCTGTCGCCAGAGCGAGATCGACTGGTTTCTCTACGGCATGCGCATCGTGTTCCCGGAGGCATGGCGCGCCTTTTCCGGATTTCTGCCGGAAGCCGAGCGCGGCGACCTGCTCGCCGGGTACTACCGCCGCCTGATCGACCCCGATCCGCGCGTGCATATGCCAGCGGCGCGCGCCTGGAGCATCTATGAGGGGGGCTGCTCGACGCTGCTGCCCAACCCGGAGACGGTCGCGGCCTTTGGCGAGGACCGGCTGGCGCTCGGGCTGGCGCGCATCGAGGCGCACTTCTTCACCGAGCATCTGTTCCCGCTCGAAGCCGACCTGGTCGCCAATATCGGCCGCATCCGTCATCTGCCGGCGGTCATCGTGCAGGGGCGCTACGACATGGTCTGCCCGATTCGCAGCGCCGACGAGCTGGCGCTGGCCTGGCCCGAGGCCGAGTATGTGATCGTGCGCGACGCCGGTCATTCGGCGATGGAACCCGGCATCCGCGAGCAGCTCGTCCTCGCGACCGAACGGGCCAAGCGGTGGTGAGCGACTCCCGCCGAGGTTTCGCTTGCGGGCGGCGTTCTCGCTCTTAAGATGCCGCGGGGCTGAAATGCCGTTCACTGCCCAAGGGCGCGGCATTCCCTCTCCCCTCCCCGGGTTTGACCCGGGGATCGCGGGGAGGGACGGGGTGGGGGTACTGCCGGGTGCGATTGAATCCGAAAACGGGCTGGCGGCGGACGGCGCGCATATTCGCGATACTCGCGCTCCTCGCGGCCGAGGGGGCGCTGGCATCCGCTGCAAAGGCGCAGCTGAGCCTCGGCTCGCCGGCCGATCCGCCGCGCATCGCGGTCGGAGCCGGCGCCTTCGACGCCACCCCGAGCGCCAGCAACCGCGGCGGCACCGCCGCCGAACTGCGCGCCGAATACCGCTTTGGCGATGTGCTGTGGGTTGTCTCGCCGTTTATCGGCGTGATGGGGACCAGCGACGCGGCGTTTTACGGTTATGGCGGGTTCGGGATCGACATCAATTTCGGTCCGAATATCGTGCTGACCCCGAATGTGGCCGCCGGCTATTTCGCGCGCGGCCGGGGAACGAATCTCGGATCGTGGTGGGAATTCCGCTCTGGCGCCGAGCTTGCCTGGCGTTTTGACGACACGAGCCGGCTCGGCGTTGCCGTGCATCACACCTCGAATGCGGGATTGACCCAGCGCAACCCGGGGGCGCAGTCGGTGCTGCTGATGTACAGCGTGCCGCTGCGCTGACCCTTGCGCCTGCCGCCGGCTATTCCAGCCGGGTCAATATCCAGGCGCAGTGACGCCATTCGTCGGCGAGACCGGCTTCGAGCGCCTCGCGAATCCCCGCGGGCAAATCTGGAAACCGCACGGCGCGCCCATAAGGAATACGATGCAGGATCAGGGTTTACTCAGGATAACTGAGGAACAGCCCGAACGACGGAAGTGTTCGAGGGGCAATATACGCATTTGGATAGAGAGATGCGATGCCCGCTCTTCGTTCCGCCGAGGATCTGCTTATCCTCGAACTTAAACAGATCCACAGCGCCGAGCGTCAGCTGTCGCGCGCGCTGCCGCGTCTGGCGCGACAGGCCGACTCCGACCGGCTGCGCGAGATGCTCGAACGGCGTCGCGAGCAGGGCGCCGGGCTGATCGACCGGATCGAGGACGCGCTGGAGGAAATGCAGGCAACAAAAGCCCGCCAGAAGAACGTCATTGCCGAGGCCCTGATCGAGGACATCAACGAGCACCTCGACACGATCGAGGACGACGCGCTGATCGACGCCTTTGTGCTCGCGGCGGTGCAGAAGACCGAGCATTACTGCATCGCCGCCTGGGGGACGGCCGCGGCGCTGGCCCGGCTGGTCGAGGAGGACGAAATCGTCCAGACGATGGAGCAGGCTCTCGACGAGGGAAAACGCTTTGACGAGGAGATGACAAAGCTGGCGGAAGAGGAAGTCAACCCGCGCATGATCGAGGGCGAAAACAAGGAAGGCGAGGAGGACGGGGAGCTTGAAGAGGAAGACGGCGAGGCGGAGGACGAAGAAGAGGAATCGTCGAGCAACAAGCGCGAGGAGCGTGCGGGCGCCGGCCAGAACGGCAACGGCAGGCGAAAGTCGCAGGGCGGCCGGCGGTAGATCTTACGCCGGCGGCGGCATCGGTTTGGCCGCCATCGCGCTGACGGCGATCGCGGAGACCGCGAGCAGCGCGGCGGCCGCGCCATAGAGGATCTCGTGCGCGACCAGCGGCAGCAGCGCGCCGGCGAGCAGCGGTCCGGCGCCGGCCCCGAGATCGCGCCACGTCGCCAGCCGCGCCAGGGCCGGCACCCGGCTGCGGCCGGGATTTTCGAGCGCGACAACCGGCGCCGCGATCGGCTGGATCAGACCGCGCAGCACGACAACCAGCACCGCGCCCATCCATAGTGCGCCAGCCCCGATCACGCCGAGCCCCAGCGCCGTCATGACCGACAGCACGGTCAGCACGAGCCGTGGCCCGTAGCGTTCGGCGAGCTTGCCGCCGAGCGGCGCCAGCCCGATCTCGGCGACATAGCGCAGCGCCAGAGCGGCGCCGGCGGCGAGCACCGCGTAACCCGGCAGCGCCGCAGCGGCCAGCACCGAAATGCCGAGCACAAACAGCCCATCCAAGGTCATCCCCTGGACAAACGACCATGTATCGAGCCGTGACGGCACCCCGAAGCGCGGTCGCGGCAGCCGTTCGGGTCTCCCCTCGCCGCCGTGCGGCAGACGGAACGCAAACGCGAATGCCGGCAGCACCGCCAGGGCAAGCAGCAAAAACGCCGCGCGCGGCCCGGCAACATGCGCGACCACTGCGCCCGCCACCAGCCCGCTGACCGGCCCGGAAGCGACGATCGCGCGCATCGTGCCGCTGCGCCGCGCCGCTCCCGCCGGTTCGGCGGTCGCGAGCGCCTGCGTCGCAACATTCATTGCCGCAAAGGCAAGGCCCCACAGCAGCCGCGCGATCAGCAGCACCCAGACGCCGGAACCGACCGCGTAGCCTGACGTCGCCAGCAGCGAGGCAAAGGCCGCCAGCAGACAGGAGGCCCGCGCGCCGTGCTCGCCATAGAGCCGCGCGATCCAGCCATACCCGGCGATGCGCACAAGCCGGTTCGCGGCGAGCAGCAGCCCGGCCTCGGCGAGGCTGACCCCGAACGATTCGTGGTACAGCGGCAGCAGCAGATAGAGCAGCGTGTCGCCGGGCTGGGCAAAGGCCAGGGTCAGCGCCGCGTTGCGCGAGTGGCGGTCAGCCGCGCGCGGATCGGCACCGGCGCCGGTTGCCGCCGTCGCGATCGCCGGCATGCTCATGCCGCGCCGAGCGCCTCGTCGAGGTCGCGGATCAAATCGTCGGCGGTTTCAAGACCGATCGACAGGCGCACGACATCGGGACCGGCACCGGCGGCGAGACGCTGCTCGTCGGACAGTTGACGGTGCGTCGTCGAGGCCGGGTGCAGGATCAGACTGCGCGTATCGCCGATATTGGCCAGATGCGAGAACAGCCGCACGCTCTCGACAAGACGGGTGCCGGAATCGTACCCGCCCTTGACGCCAAAGGTGAACACCGCGCCCGGCCCCTTCGGCATATATTTCCGCGCCAGCTCGTAATAGGGGCTGTCCTTGAGCCCGGCATAGGACACCCAGGCGACGCGCGGGTGGGCCGCAAGAAATTCGGCGATCCTTTTCGCGTTCTCGACATGCCTGTCCATCCGGACATGCAGGCTCTCGATGCCGGTCAGGGTCAGAAACGCGTGCATCGGCGATTGGGTCGGGCCGAAATCGCGCAATGCTACGGCGCGCGCCTTGGTCGTAAACGCGAAATCGCCGAAATTCTCGTGGAATTTGAGACCGTGATAGGCCGGCTCCGGGTCGCTCAGCGACGGGAATTTGCCGCCGGTGCTCCAATCGAACCGGCCGCTTTCGACCAGCATCCCGCCGAGCGCCGCGCCGTGCCCGCCGAGAAACTTGGTGGTCGAATGCACGATCAGATCGGCGCCCCAGTCGAACGGCCGGCACAGATACGGCGTCGCCAGCGTGTTGTCGACGATCAGCGGGATGCCGGCATCGTGCGCGACCGCAGCGACCTTTTCGATATCGACGACGATGCCGCCGGGATTGGCGAGGTTCTCGACAAAGATCGCCTTGCACCGCGGGGTCAGCGCCCGGCGGAAGTTTTCGGGATCGGTCGGATCGACAAAATGACAAGTCCAGCCGAGCTTTTTGAACGACAGACCGAACTGCGTCAGCGACCCGCCGTAGAGGTTGCGCGAGGCGACGAATTCGTCGCCCGGCGACATCAATGTGAAAAAGACGAGGAACTGCGCCGCGTGACCCGAGGCGGCGGCGACTGCGGCGCGCCCGCCTTCGAGACCGGCGATGCGCTCTTCGAGCACGGCGACGGTCGGGTTGGTCAGCCGCGAATAGATATAGCCGAAATTGTGCAGGTTGAAGAGCGAGGCGGCGTGATCGACATCCTCAAAGACATACGAGGTCGTCTGGTAGATCGGTGTCGAGCGCGCCCCGGTGGTCGGGTCGGGCGCGGCGCCGGCATGCACGGCCAGCGTCTCGAACCCGTAGCTCCGGTTGCCGCCGGGCGAGGAACCGGAAGGGGTTTCGCGGGCGGGGCGCGGTTTTGGGGCTTGCGGCGGGCGGTTCTGGATGATGCCGCTGTTGACGCCGCTCCATGACAATTCGCCGCCCAACCGTCCGAACTCGATTTTCGGGCAGCGGTTCATGACGACTTCGATGCCGGCCGCTTCGGCTGTCGCCGCCGCTTCGTCGTTGCGGATGCCGAGCTGCATCCACACGATCGGCGCACCGATCGCGATCGCGTCCTCGACGATTTTCGGCGCCTCGGCGGCGGGGCGGAACATATCGATCATGTCGATCTGTTCGGCAAGGTCGGGCGGGAGGTCGCGCAATGAGGCGTAAACCGTTTCGCCGAGCAGCTCCTGGCCGGCGCTGCCGGGGTTGACCGGGATGACGCGGTAGCCTTTGCCTTGCAGGTACTTCATCACGAAGTAGCTGGGCCGGTTCCAGTTCGACGAGGCGCCGACCAGCGCGATCGTCTTGACCCGTTCGAGGATCGAACGAATTTGGGCGTCGGAATAGGGGATCGGATCGGGCTGGGTCATCGGGGCCTCGCGCGGGCGGCAGGCGGCCACGGTAAACCAGCCGGTGCGCGGCGCAACCCTTATGCGCTTTGCGATTACTCCGGGTTCTCGGTCCGCCTCGCGACGATTTCCCTGCTGGCAGGGAATTTTCGCCTCGCGCCGCGCAAATAATTGATAAACAAGGAACTGCGGAAGTCCCGCAGGGAATGCGGTCAGAGATTGCAGGGACCGCCGGAGCGCATCAGGGAATTTGGTGTTCGAAGCCGCGTTCCAGAAAGGAACATTACCGGAACATACGCGAGAAGTCAACTGCCATGCGGTACGGGTAGTGTCTCAGTTTGAATTGCAACCTTGTCATTCCGGGGCGCGGGCGTCGCCCGCGAGCCCGGAATCCATCAACACAGGCCCCTGAAGTCCTTGGAGAAGTTGATGTTCATGGATTCCGGGTTCCGTCCTGCGGACGGCCCCGGAATGACAGTGCCGCTGTTGCATTCAAACTGAGACATTACCGCGGTACGATGCGTGGCGGCGTCGGGCGGGAGACGATTAGGATTGTCCGATCCGCACTCGAACGCCGACCGACCCGGCGCCCTCACGGCCACCCAGGTCCGAATGGAGAGACCATTATTCCCATACTCGATCAGTTCCACAGAGACATCATCCGGATGATCGCCACGCTGTTCGGGCCGATGGTTGCGGGCGCGATCATCATTCCGGTGGTGATGATGATTTTTTCATTGATGGGTTACGAGTATTGAGCGGCTCCGCCAGCGAGGTGCCTGGACTGGTTTGTGCGGATTGAACAATGTCGCGGCCTGCCGTGCAGCGCGTGGAATCAATCCGCAGGATGAGCTGAGCGGCAGCGAGGCCCCTCACTCGGTGCACAGAAGCGCTGATCGCCGGGAGGCGCAGGATGGGCTTGCTAATACAGCCGAATTGTGCTTGACTTACTAACCTGAGCGGCAAATAGGTAATACAATGACCTGACGGCACCGGGGAGGAGTCGGGAGAAAGCGACGCTATGTATTTGACGCTCGGGTTAGTATCTGCCTAACGCTTGTTATGAAACGCAAATGTCAGCCCGGTAATCTCTGCGCAGCGACAAAGCTAGCGGGGGCACAACGACTAGACTCACGTAATCAAGATCACGACGGGGGAAGTAAATGAGGCGCCTTATTGCTTTAAGCTCAGCGTTTTTCACGGTGACATTCCTCCATCAGGCACATGCCCAAAACGCTGTTGCTGTGTGCCTTGCGATGGTTACAGAAGCAGCACGCAATGTAGGACTTCAAACGAGCAATACTTCGTTTCTGAATACAATCTTCAATAATTACTGCGAACAAAATGGCTCTGTGAAGACGTCTTCGTCAAATGTCGGTTTCTCTGCTCTTGCTGGCGGCATTCCTATAGGCTTAACAGGAGGTTCGTCAGATGCTCAAGCGCAACAGCGCAATTTTTGTAGCAATTACGCCTCCACATTTGCATCGAGTTCAGAATCCACGAGCTTTCAATCGATCGTAGTCGAAAAGGCACTTCAATCCGCGAACCAGTGCCTGGCGATCGCTGAAAAGGCACAAGCGCCGATTTCCTATAGTATTTTGACTCCGCAGCGCATGGCTATCACATTTGGAATTCCCTCTGGGCAATCCCTGAATATTAGGGGGATTGATCATGAGTCCACTGTAAAATGTGTTGGGAGTAAGATAGACGGCGGCGGAACGATTGAATATGCTGCAGGAGTCGGTCAAACCATGACCGCTGCTGCTGGCTCTCACGCCGTTTCCTGTACGCGGGAGCCAATCGCCTCAAGCGGCGGAACGGCTCAATACAATGCGACTAGTCTCCTCGTGGACACCAACTTTGGGCATTTAAACATCTTCTGGCCGCAAGAAACTGTGCTTCCGCTAACCTCCGCTTCGCAGTTGCAGGCACTTATCTCAAGCCTTGAGTCCCAAATCAGCGGTATAAAGACGAATGTTGATTTTAACATGCTCCCCATAGGTACCCTTGTCGCTTGGAACTCGAAGAGCGATCCTCCAAGAGGTTGGATCAAGTGCGACGGTTCTGACGCACGCTGTCCGAATCTGGTGGACCGTTTCTTGCGGGGTTCCGCTTCAGCAGGTGTAGGGGCGCTCAAAGGGCAAGAGGGCTCAGTGCGACGCATTTCGCAGCACGGAAGTGATAATAGGATTCGGCACGGGAACGGATGGAGCATTGACGGTGATCATTATTTATCAACGGACGTTGTGGAGATAGATGTGGCGCCTCCTTCTGTGGGAGTGGTCTTTATAATGAAAGCGTCCAACTCATAATCATCTCAATAATGAAAGCCAACCCAGTGCTGAGTGAGCCAACTAAACTCGGGAGTGTCTCTGCATGAATAAGACCCGCAGCAAACTCGCGTCTGTCCTGGCATTGTCCATAATTTCAACCGCTGCTGTCATTCCAACTAGGTATGCCGTCGCACAGGATCATTGGACTGTGACGGTTTGCCGGAACCTAACTGCCGTCCCCACGCTTACTCTTCAAGCAGGACCGGGTCGGAACGACAATGATGTATTTGCGGAATGGGATCGTCAGAAGCCTGCGGATAATTTCAGCTTGCCGAGCCGAGTGCAAAATCTTAGCAAGATTTACTTCCAGGCTAATCAGGCCGTCAACGGTGAGTCGAGGATGTGCGTAAAGCGCGATGGCGTTCCGAAGAAGAATATACATATGACGGAGAAAGGAAACGAGCATCACGATATAGATGCCGGGAATGCTGAGAACGATTGTGGCTGTTGAACCGTATTGACTCTGCTTCCTTCGAGGCTATCCGCCCTACATTCGTTCCCGACGAGAAGGCGCCGCCCGCGTCCGCGAGCGGCGCCCGTTCGGGTCAGCTTGCCTTGGCGTATTTGCCTTCGGCTTGCGGCGTGATGTCGGGGTAGTTGCCGGCGGTCTTCTGGGCGGCGGCTTCGTGCATCTGGAGACGCGTGCGGCGCTCCCATTTGCGTTTCAGCTCGTCTTTTACATTAAATGTCAAACGGCCGAGACCCTCGGTTTCGATCTCGACCTTGTCGCCGTCCATAAACGGGTTGAGACCGCGGTGGTTGGTGCCGGTGGCGATGATGTCGCCGGGTTCCAGCGTGTGGATCGAGGTCAGCCACTCGATGCAGCGCGGGATTTTATGCGCCATGTCGTCGGTGTTGAAGTTCTGCATCAACGTGCCGTTGTTCCACAGACGGATCTGCAATTTGTGCGGATCGGTGATCTCGTCGGCGGTGACGATGCACGGCCCGATCGGGGCGAAGGTGTCGCGCGACTTCATCTGGAAAAAGACGTTGCCGGCGGGCGGCAAACCGCGCGCCGAGCCGTCGATGAAATTGGTGTAGCCGAACACGTAATCCATCGCGTTGGCGGCGCTGACCTTGCTGGCGCGCTTGCCGATGATGACGGCCATCTCGGCTTCGCCCTCGAAGATCGTCGCCGGCACGTCGGGCAGCACCATCGTATCGCCGTTGCCGATGATCGCGGACGGCGATTTGTGGAAGGCATTGATCGGCGCCGGCGAACTGCGGGTGCCGTCCTCCATGTAGTTGACCGCCATGCAGTCGATATTGGTCGGCTTCGGCAGCGGCGGGCGGATGCGAACGCTGGCGAGCGGCACGCCCTGACCCTGCGCGGCGGCCTGTTCGAGCTTGGCGCGGTAGCTCGAAAACCGCTCGATCAGACCGTTGATCAGATCGCCGGGGCCGACATGCGGGATGTCCCGCACGACGGCCGAGACATCGACGACGCTGTTGTCGCCCTTCAGCACGCCGAGCTTGAAGTCGTCGAAATAGAGGATTTTCATCTGGCTCTCCCTAGTGCCGCTGAGCCGCGCGGGCTGTCCGCCGGCGTGCCCGGCAGAGCTTATACCGCTTCCCGTTGCGGCCGGAACCGGGTTGTTCGCGCCGGATCGCAGGCCGGGGTGCCGGCCCGTATCAGTCGCCTGAGACCCGGACCGATACCCCCACCCCGACCCTCCCCCGTGATCCCCGGATCAAGTCCGGGGAGGGGAGGGGAAATCACGGGCACCCTCCTTCGCAGGCGGAGAGGACGGTTGCGGGCGGCCATCTCGGTAAGCGGCGGGGAAGATCGGGGTGCGGCCGCCGGATGTGTCGGGCCGGGCGCCGATTGGTGCAGGAGCCGATTGGTTGTAGAATAGGCGCAGCGCGCATCACCCAAGGAGGAGAGGATGCCGACAGCCACTATCCGCGGTGTTTCGCTCAATTACGAAATCCTCGGCGAGACCGGTCCGTTTGTCGCGTTGCAGCCGGGCGGGCGGCGGGCCGGGTCGTCCTTGCGACCGCTGGCCGAAAAGATCGCCGAGGCGGGCTACCGCGTGCTGATTTACGACCGGCGCAATACCGGCGCTTCTGATATCGCGATCGAGGGCGAGTCGGAAAACCAGGAATGGGTCGACGATCTGCACGAATTGCTGCGCGAGGTCGATGCAAGACCGGCCTTTGTCGGCGGCAGTTCTTCCGGTTGCCGGCTGGCGCTGCTCTTGGCGTTGCAGCACAAGCAGGCGGTGCGCGGCCTCTTGCTGTGGCGGGTGACCGGCGGGGCGCACGCGGCCGAGCACCTGACCAACCAGTATTACACCTCGCATATCGAGGCGGCGCGGCAAGGCGGCATGGAAGCGGTGTGCCGGCTCGACCATTGGAGCGAGGTGATCGGGATCAACCCGCGGGCGCGCGACGCGCTGCTGGCCTATGACGCGCAGGATTTTGTTTCCCGCATGGAACGGTGGCGGCGGGCTTTTCAGGCCGGCGCCGACCATCCGGTGATCGGCCTCTCCCCGGCCGAGCTGCGCTCGCTGACGATGCCGGCCTGCATCGCGCCCGGCATGGACCCGGTGCATCCGCTGCGCGCTGCCCAAGCGGCGCACCGGCTGATGCCGAATGCCGAGTACGCGGAGGTCGTGACCGAACAGCGCGGCACGCTCGACGAGGCCTTCGCCGATTGGGACGCGCGCGAGGGGAAGCTGGCGGCGCGGTTTATCGACTTTCTGCGCCGTCACGGACGGCGGTAAAGGGGCGTTTGGGGCGGGTCAATGACAAAGCAATCGGACGGGCCGACGCAGATCTCTCGCGTCTTGACCGAACGCCTGCAAGACAACGACAAGGAACGCGCGATCGAGCTTTACTATGAATTGCTCAGCGCGGGTCATTCGGTCGGCGAGATATTGAACGGTGCCGGTCCCGTTCGCGGCAAGACCGCGCTTGCGAACACGGCGGCGGCGGAAGATCGGCAAGCGGCCCCCGATCGGGAAGCAATTGCTCGCATTTCCGAGGTCGCGTCGGCAACCGCGCCGGGCGGCTCCGGCGATACCGAAGAGCGCAGGGGCGGGGAACCGCGAGTGGCCCGAAACGCACCGCCCGACGAGCCGGAGCCGGATAATCGGGAACCGCCGCCTCGCGCCGGGTTGCCCGGAGCGCAACCCGAAATCGCCGGCCTGTCGGCCTCGGACCGGGAAGCGGCGAGGGATGCCGGCGACCGGGAGCGGTTTCGGTCGGGCTGGTTTCCGGGCGGCAGACGTGTCGCGTTTGCGGCGCTGGGCGCGGCGGCGATCATTTCCGTTTCGGTCGCCGGTTTTTCGATCGTGAGCGGGGACCGCGGCGCCGAACCGGCAATCATCCGCGCTGAAGCGCCGATCTCCGGCGGAAGCGGAACCGCGGCGGCGGCACTGCCGGGCGCGGCATCGGACCGCTCCGATACGGTGGCGGAGACCGTTGCCTCGGAACAACCCGTCGCAAGCGCCGCCGCATCGCAGGCGACCGAAGCGTCGCGGCCCGGCGAGCCGGTCGCGGCGGTTCCCAGACCCTTGCAGCCGATCCCGGTCGGGGTTCGGGAAACGGTCGCGGCGGCCCCGCAACGGTCGGATGCCGGCCAGCCGGGGGCGGTTCCGGGCATGTCCGAGGCAGCGACGGCGGCGGAAGCACCGCGCGACGCGATGCCCGCGGCAATCCCGTCGGCGGCGCCATCGCTCTCCCTGATTGCGCCCTCCGTGATTGCGACAGAAGCGTCGGATGCGGCGCACTCCGATGCGGAGCGGAGGGAGAGGGGCGGGCTGACGGAAGCGGCGCCGAAGGACGAGGCCGGGGCGGCGGCAACCGTCGTGCCCGCGACCGGGCCGACCCGGAATGCGTCGGCGCCGCCGCCGTCGGGAGCGCAAAATCCCCGGAGACGCGCGGCGGGCGCGCGACGCCCCTCCGCCGAGGCACGGCGGCATGTCCGCCGGCGAGCGCCGGCGCGGTCTCCGCAGCCTGTTTATTACGGGCAGTCGCCCGGACCGGGCTATGCCGGTTGGAGAGCCGGATCGTCCTATGCCGACCCCGCGCGGGGATACGGGTACGGCGCGTATGGGCCGGCGCCCTATTCGGATACCGGCGACTAGCCGGCTGGGCGCCACTTGCCGTCCGAGCGGACGAGCGGCGGCACCTCGACCGGGAATTCGTTGTCGACCGTGTATTCGTAGCAGCTTATGCGGTCGGCCTCCGGAAAGGCGGCGCCGATTGCGGCCAATGCCTCGCCTAGCGTCGCGAAATCCCCGGCGAATGACAGCCGGCTATTCCACACGCCGCGCGGCGCCCGGGTCAGCATCCCGATCGTGTAGTCGTGCGTCTCGGGCACCCGGTCGATATAGGCGGTGATCTCGATGCCGACGCCGCCCTGCGGCAGCGTCTCGTCGCGCGTGACCTCGACGCGGTAGGTTTCGTAAGCCATGGCTGCCTCAAGATCGGGACACCTCGAACTCGGGGCGGCGCGGTCTCCTCGCGCCGTCGCGGAAATGGTATGACCGTTCGCGGCGGCACAGGGCAAGAGCAGGGAGAGGGACATGGCGCGGATGACGGGCGGCCGGGCGCTGGTGGAGATGCTGACCCGGCACGGGGTCGATACGCTGTTCGCCTTGCCCGGCGTGCAGAACGACGCGCTGTTTGTCGCGCTGTACGATGCCGGCGAGGCGATAAGGGTCATTCATCCGCGGCACGAGCAGGCGGCGGCGTATATGGCCTTTGGCTATGCGCGGGCCAGCGGCCGGCCGGGCGCCTTTGCGGTGGTTCCGGGGCCGGGGCTGCTCAACACGACGGCGGCGCTCGCCACCGCCTGGGCGACCAACGCGCCGGTGCTGTGCGTTTCCGGGCAGATCCCGTCGAATCTGATCGGCCGCGGCTTTGGCCTGCTGCACGAAATCCCGGACCAGCTCGCGATCCTGCGCGGGCTGACCAAATGGGCCGAACGGATCAACCACCCGAGCGAGACCGGGTCTCTGGTCAACGAGGCATTCCGGCAGATGCTTCACGGCCGGCCGCGCCCGGTTGCGTTGGAAATGCCGCTCGACATCATGGCGCTGGAGGGCGAGGTGGCCTTGCCCGAGGCCGGGAACCCGCCGCCTCCGCCGCCGCCCGACCCGGAGCTGATCGCGCAGGCGGCGACGCTGCTGGCCGGCGCAAAACAGCCGATGATCTATGTCGGCAGCGGTTGCGCCGAGGCGGCGGCCGAAGTGCTCGCGGTCGCCGAGCAGGTGCAGGCCCCGGTCGTGACCTATACCGGGGGAAAAGGCATCGTCAGCGACCGGCATTATCTGGCGCAGAACCTGCTGGCAGGCCACGAATGGTGGCGCGGCACCGATGTCGTGCTGGCGGTCGGCACCCGCTTCAACCAGCCGCAGACCCGCTGGGGTCTCGATGCCGGCATCAAGGTGATCCGCATCGATCTCGACCCGGTCGAGATCACCCGGATCGCGCGCCCGGCGATCGGCATCATCGCCGACGCAAAGGAGGCGCTGAGAGCGCTCTCCCGCGAATTGCAAGGCAAGGAACACGCGTCGCGCAAGGCGGCGCTCGAAGATTTGAAGGCGAGGACCGAAGCGCGGCTGCGCGAGAGGCTCGGGCCGCAATGCGAGTATCTCGACGCGATCCGCGCCGAACTGCCCGACGAGGGGATCTATGTCGAGGATCTGACGCAGGTCGGGTATGTCGGAAGGCTTGCCTTTCCGGTGTACCGGCCGCGCACCTACATCCACAGCGGCTACCAGGGGACGCTCGGGTTCAGCTACGCGACCGCGCTCGGCGCCAAGATCGCGCGTCCCGATCTGCCGGTCGTGTCGATCTCGGGCGATGGCGGGTTCATGTACAATGTGCAGGAGCTAGCCACGGCGGCGCTGCACGGCATCGACGCGGTGGCAATCGTGTTCGCCGACGGCGCCTACGGCAATGTCCGCCGGATGCAGAAAGAGGATTACGGCAACCGGCTGATCGCGGTCGATCTGTTGAACCCGAACTTTCCGAAAATGGCCGAGAGCTACGGGATTGCCGGGGTGCGCGCGACCAGCCCCGACACGCTGCGCCGCGAACTCGCCGCCGCGCTCAAGCGGCGCGGACCGAGCCTGATCGAGGTGCCGGTCGGCGAGATGCCCGACCCGTGGCCGACCCTGATGATGTCGCGGGTGCGCGGGCGTTAGAGCAATTTCGGCGAGATTGCTTTGCTTCGCTCGCGATGACAGCGGAAGTTGTCATTGCGAGGCGCGAAGCGACGAAGCAATCCCGGTGAGGCGCGCTGTGGCTTCCGCGGTCAGTTCGGCGGCAGCATCGGTTTGGCGCCGACCGGTTTTGCGCTCTGCTGCGCCCGCGCCTGGCGGCGGCGATGCCGCCAGTGCAGCAGCCAGACCCCGGCGATGACCGCGACAAACACGCCGAGCAGCGCATAGCCCAGCCAGTGCGCGACATTGAGGGCGGTGCTGAAGGCCTGGCCGAGAAAATACCCGATCGCGACAAAACTGGCGGCCCACACCATCGCCGCGACAAAATTCAGGCGCAGAAACCTCTCCCAGCGAACCGCGCTGAGCCCGAGCGCAAACGACGAGAAATTCCGCACGCCGTAAATAAAGCGGAACGAGAGAATAAACCAGATATCGTACCGCTCCAGCCAGGCGAGCGCGCTCTCGACCCCGGGGCGCCAGCTCGGAAAGCGGTTGAGCAGCCGCACGCCATATTTGCGGCCCAGCCAGAAATAGCACTGATCGCCGAGAAAGCTGCCGGTCCCGGCCGCCAGCCACAATACAAACGGGTCGAGCAGACCCTGCGCCGCCGCGAACCCGGCGAACAGGACGATCGTCTCGCCCTCGAAGAATGTCCAGACAAAGATAAGGATGTAGAAATACACGCCATAATCGGCAATGAGCTGGAGGTCCATTGTCGATTACTGACTCGCTTTCAGGGTTGGGGCACCGCCGGGCGCGGGTGAGTGCTCTGCGCCGATCGGCAACCCTGCCATGCTAAATCGTCCGCGGATCGCGGTCGAGCGGATTCCGGCCGATGCTATGATGCCGCGCCTTTCAACTTTTTGTAGCGGTCGGGGTCGGCGATCTCGGCGATCGTGCCGTCCGGCCGGTCGCGATGCGCTTCCATATGGGCGCGCAGCACGTCCCGCATCCGGTCGCGATAGTCGTCGCCGGCCTCGTTGCGAAACCACTCCACGACCTCATCATCGGCCGGCAGGTATCAGTGCTGAATACCAGCCGGGATGGTCAGCCGCGCGTTGCTCCAGTCGGCATCGACCGGGGCGGCGTCGGGGTCCTCGGCGACGGCGCGGGCGATGTCCTCGTCGGTCATCGCGTCGAGCCGGGCGTAGTCTGTCTCACCCTTATCCTACGAGCTTCTTCGAGCGTTACCCGCACGATATTCCCTTCGCTCTCGGACATTCGCCTTCCTCGCGCTTGTGATGCGCCTGTTATCGCCGCGCCATGTATAAATTACGACGCAAACCCGTCCCTCGATCTCGCCGAGACACCTGATCCGGGTTTCGCCATAGTCAAAGCGGCGGTCAATCCGCTCCTTAACATCGCCGTCGAATAGCGGGCACAATGTCGATGAAATCGACATTGTGCCCGCTCAGATTGCGCCGGCGCTTCGCCTCGTCCCGCTCGCAGCCCACGTCTATGTGGCCTCTGCAAGGGCCGGCGGCAACGCGCGCCCTACACCGCCTTGCGCAGGAAGCGGTTGACCCCGCGCGCGTCGGTCGTGCGCTCGATCTCGCCCTGGCCGACGAGGTAATGCAAATGCGCCAGCGCCTCGCCGAGCGCGAAGCCGATCTGATGACGGTCGAGCGGGCGGCGCCACAGGATCGGCACCATGTCGGCCGCGCTCATCGGGCTGTAGCAGGCGGCAAGGACTTCGACGCAGCGCTCGTCATGGTGCGAGGCCAACTCGTCGATGCGCTGGTGGACGCCGCGGAACGGCAAATTGTGCGACGGCAATACCAGAATGTCGGGCGGCAACTGCCCGCGCAGTTTCTTCAGCGACGCCAGATAGCGGGCCAGCGGGTCGCCGTCCGGCTCATAGGTCTGCACGCTGATATTCGGCGAGATGCGCGGCAGGATCTGGTCGCCGGCGATCAAGACGCCGGTCTCCTCGCAGAACAGGCAGGCATGCTCGGGCGCGTGCCCCTCGCCGATCAGCACCCGCCACGCGCGCCCGCCGATCTCGATAACGCTGCCCTCGGCGATGCGATGGTAGGACAGCGGTACGGTCGGCGCGCCGCGGCGGTAATTGCCCTGGCGCTCGGCGAAGGCCCCGCTGGCCTCCTCGTCGAGACCGGCCGAGCGGGCGAAGTCGCGGCGCTGACGGGCGGCATCCTCGCCGCTCGTCACATTCATGCGCGCGTGCAGCCATTCCTTGTCGGTGATCCACAGCGGCGCTTGCCAGTGCTCGGTCAGCCACCCGGCCATGCCGATATGATCGGGGTGGAAATGGGTTACGATAACCCGCCGGATCGGGCGTCCGCGCAGATGCGTCGCAAAAATGTGCCGCCACGCCTCCTGGGTTTCGGGCAGCGTGAAGCCGGTATCGACCGCGGTCCAGGCCGGTCCGTCCTCGATCAGCCACAGATTGATGTGGTTGAGCGCAAAGGGCAGGCGCATCCGCAGCCACAAGACGCCGGGCGCGATCGCGGTGACCTCGCCCGGCGCGGGCGCCGTTGCGACCGGAAAATCCAACGGTCCGTCCATTCAAAGAGCCTCTGGTATCGAAAAGCACGCGAGGCTAGAGCCTTGCCAGAGGGTGGGACAAGCGGTAAGCCCGCCGAACAGCATTGCATGGCGCACCAACGGGCGCGAAAGGGAGAGAGATGCGCGACTTCAACGTATCGGGGCGCTCGGCGGCGATGGCGGCGAACGGCATGGCGGCGACTTCGCACCCGCTCGCCACCCTGACTGCGCTCGACATATTGCGCGCCGGCGGCAACGCGGTCGATGCGGCAATCGCGGCGGTGGCGATGCAGTGCGTTGTCGAGCCGCAAAGCACCGGGATCGGCGGCGACTGCTTTGTCCTTTATTCAAAGAACGGCGCGCCGCCGATCGCGCTGAGCGGCGCCGGGCGGGCTCCGGCCAAGGCGCAGCTCGACTGGTATGCCGAGCGCCAGATCCGCGAAATCGGGGTGCAGACGCCGCACGCAGTGACGGTGCCCGGCGCGATCGACGCGTGGTGTCTGCTCAACCGCGAGCACGGATCGAAGGAGCTGTCGGAAATCCTCGAACCGGCGGCCAGGGCGGCCGAGCACGGGTATGTCGTGACGCCGCGGGTCGCACATGACTGGGCGCGCAACGAAAACAAACTGCGCGATCCGCACACCGCCAAGGTGATGCTGCCCGGCGGCAGAGCGCCGCGGGCCGGCGACACGATCCGCAACCCGGCGCTGGCCCGCACCTTGCGCCGCATCGGAAGCGAGGGGCGCGCGGCGTTCTACGAGGGAGCGGTGGCGCGCGACATCGTCAATCGCCTGAAGGAACTCGGCGGGCTGCATGAGGAGGAGGATTTCGCGGCGCAGCGCTCGCAATGGGTCGAGCCGATCCATGCCTCGTATCGCGGCTACGATGTTTACGAGTGCCCGCCGGCCAATCAGGGTCTGACCGCGCTGATGATCCTGAAGATCCTGGAAGGCTATGCGCTCGGCGGCGACGCGTTCACCGGGGCCGACCGGCTGCACCTGATCGCCGAGGCGACCAAAGCGGCCTATCACATCCGCGATACAAAGATCGGCGACCCCGATTTCGCGCCGGTCGATGTCGAGACCTACCTGTCCGAGGAATGGGCCGAAGCCACCCGCCGCCAGATCCGGCTCGACCGCGCGCTGCCGCCAACGCATTGGGAAGGGATCGAGCACAAGGACACGATCTATATGTGCGTCGTCGATCGCGACGGCAACGCGGTGTCGTTTATCAACTCGCTGTTCTCGTCGTTCGGCACCGGGATCATGGCGCCGGAGAGCGGCGTCATCCTGCACAATCGCGGCAGCGGGTTCCGCCTGACTCCGGGCCATCCGAGCGCGATCGCGCCGAGAAAGCGCCCGTTCCACACGCTGATCCCCGGCATGCTGGTCAAGGACGGGCGCGCGGCGATGCCGTTCGGCGTGATGGGCGGGCAGTATCAGGCGGTGGGCCACGCGACGTTTCTGCATTATCTGCTCGATCGCGGTCTGGACCCGCAACAGGCCGCCGAGGGGCCGCGGGTTTTCGCCTATCAGGGCGTGTTGCAGACCGAGCATTTCGTCCCCGAGACGGTGCGCGCCGATCTGGCGCGGCGCGGTCACGAGATCCAGATGCTCGACGTGCCGATCGGCGGCTGTCAGGCGATCTGGATCGACCGCGAGCGCGGCGTGCTGATCGGCGGCTCCGAACCGCGCAAGGACGGGATCGCGCTGGGTTACTGACCGGCCCGCGCCGTTGCCCGCCCGCTCGCCTTCCGGTTGATTTTGCTCTCGCGTCGGCCGCGATCCTGGCATAACTGAAGCGGCGCCGGCGCGGCCCTTCCGGGGCGGTCGGGTCCCGGTGTCGCGCTGCGCGGCGGGAGGCGGCGGTGGAAGAGGTTCTCGCGATCGCTCTGCTGGTGCTCGCCGCCTTACTTGTCAAGGCAAGGCGGGAGGTGCGGGCGCTGCGCGGCGAATTTGCCGGGCTGCGCGAGAGATACGGGACGCTCGATGACCGCGTCGCGCGGCTGGCCGAGCAGATCAGCGGGTCGCAGCCGGGCGAGGCGTCGCCGCCTCCGGCGGCCGAAATCCCCGAGACGGTCGCGGAGCCGATGCCGGTCGCGGAAGAACCCGCCGCGCCGGAGCCGGGCGTGCCTGAACCTGTTCCGCCGGTCTCCGAACCCGCCTTGGCGTTCGCCGCGGGCTGGGCCTACTGGGAACAGAAGCTCGTCGAGAACTGGCTGGTCTGGCTCGGCGGGGCGGCGCTCGCGCTCGGCGGCGCGTTTCTGGTCAAGCTGTCGATCGATTACGGGTTGCTGACCCCGGCGGTGCGCGTCGTGCTCGGGGCGATGCTCGGGATCGGGCTGGCGGCCGGGGCCGAATGGCTGCGGCGTCGAGAGCCGGCCGACGCGCCGCCGTCCTATGTCCCGCAAGCGCTGGCGGCGGCCGGGGCGGCGACCGTGTTCGCAGCGATCTATGCCGCTTATCAGCTCTACGGTCTGCTGCCCTCCGGCATCGCCTTTGTCCTGCTCGCTGTCACCGCCGGGGCCGCCGTCGCGCAATCGCTGCGGCACGGTCCGCTGGTCGCCGCGCTCGGTCTGATCGGGGCCTATGTCGTGCCGCTGCTGGTCGAAAGCGACGCACCCCGCGCCTTCCCGCTATTCGCGTATCTTACGATCGTAACGGCCGGCTCGCTGGCGGTGTTGCGGCATCGCGCCTGGTGGTGGCTGGTCTGGTTCTCGCTGGCGGGCGCGATGCTGTGGGTGCCGCTGTGGCTCGCCGCCGCGTCCGACCCCGCCACCCCGGTCGTCGCCGCCTATCTGCTGGTTCAATTGGCGCTGTTCGCGGCGCTGCGCCGCGGCGTCCCGCGCATCGCGTTTCTGAGCGGGGCGGCCGACACGGCGCTTGTCCGCGCGGCGGTGCGCGCCGCGTTCTGGGCGGTGGCCGCGGGGCTGCTGCTGGTGGCGCATGCCGACCATTTCGCGCCGACCGGCGTCGCCGCGGCTACCGCCGCGATCGTCGGAATTCTCGGCTTTGCGTATCGCGACGCGGCGCTGGACGACACGATCGCGGCGGCGGGCGCGCTGGCGCTGGCGATGCTCGCCTCGTGGAACCTGCCGCTGCCGGCGCCCGACCTGAATTTCGGCGTGTTCCGCCTGGAGCCGGACCATGTCGGGAACTTCACGACCGCCGCCATTCTGTATGCGGTGCTGCTCGGCGGCGGCGGGTTTGCCGCGCTGTCCGGCGCCGCGCGGCCGGGCCGCTGGGCGGCGCTCTCCGCCGCCGCGCCGCTCTTGATCCTGATCACGGCGTATTGGCGGTTGCAGCGTTTCGATCTCGACATCGCCTGGACGCTGCTGGCGCTGGCCGCAGCCGGGCTGAACCTCGTCGCGGCGTTCGCGGTCGCAAAACGGCGCAACGGCGATACCGGGATCGAGGCGGCGCTTGCTGCCTATGCCGTCGCGGTTCTCGGTGGCACGATCGCCGCCGCCGCGTTCGGGCTGTCCGAGGCGTGGCTGACCGTCGCGCTGGCGCTGCACCTGCCGGCGATCGGCTGGGTCGAAGGCCGCCTCCGGGTCGCGGCGCTGCGCTGGGTCGCGCTTGCCGTCGCGGTCGCGGTTCTGGTGCGGCTCCTGGCCAACCCGTATGTGCTGGATTACCCGCTCGGCCCGACCCCGGTCTTCAACTGGCTGCTCTACGGCTACGGGGTGCCGGCGGCGGCGTTTATCGTCGCGACAAGGCAGTTTGGCGATACCAGGGACGACGCGCTGGTCTGGGTGCTCGAAGGCGGCAGTCTCGCGTTCTCGCTGCTGCTGCTGAGTTTCGAGCTGATCCACGCGCTTTACGGCCGGCTGACGATGGCGTGGCTCGACGATTTCGCCGCCGGCGCGGCGCTGATCGCGTTATGGCTGGCCTTTGCCGTGGCGGTCATCGCGCTCGGCGAAGCCCGGCAGAGGCCGGTATTGCGCTGGGGCGGAAGGCTGGTGCTGGGCGTCGCGACCGTGTTTTCGCTGCTGTGGCAACTGGCCGGTTTCGGGTTCGGCGTGCCTGCCGGCAATCTCGTCTTTTTCAACGCCCTGCTGCTCGCCGACGCGATCCCCGCCCTGATCTACGCGGTGCTCGCATGGCTCGTGCCGCACCGAAAAATTTTGCGCCGGGTCGCTTGTGTGCTGGCGGCCGGGTACGCGCTGGCCTGGGTCACGCTCGAAATCCGCCGCGCCTTTCATGACCGGGTGGAGCTGTTCGGCGGCAGCACCGATGTCGAGTGGTATCTCTATTCGGTCGCCTGGCTCGCTTTCGCGGTCGCGGCGCTGGCGATCGGCCTGGTTCGCAACAACGACTGGCTGCGGCGCGCCGGGCTGGTCGGGATCGGTCTGGTGGTCGGGAAGGTGTTTGTGTCCGACATGGCCGAACTCGACGGCGTGCTGCGGGCGCTGTCGTTTATCGGACTGGGCGGCGTGCTGGTCGGGCTCGGCTACGCCTATCGACGATTGCGCCCGCCCGCAGCGACACCGGAGGTGCCGAGCGCAGCCCCGACTTGAGCGCCATGCGGGAGCAAGCGCGGTGTGCTGATCGGCGGCTCCGAGCCGCGCAAGGACGGGATGGCGCTGGGGTATTGAGAAATTCGGCAGCGCCTCAGGCGAGCGGATTGACGCTATAATCTCCGGTGCCGCGGGGGAATTGGCCCCCGCGGTTTACCAGGGAGAGACGGATGAAAATCCATCTCTTCCTGTCCCTCGGATGGATACGGTTGCGCGTTAAATTCCGTATCCGCCTGTAGGGACAGGGCGCCGGGGAAGGCTGCAACCTCCCCGGCTGCCCCTGGAAGATAAGCCGAGGCGTTCGGATCGGCAAGATTTGGTAATGTCTCCGTTTATTCGTAAAAGCCTTTAATGCGGCTCGCGCCAGCCCGGCAGCATTCCCACTTGGCGGAGAGCACGGAGCGAAGGAAGGAGGATGATCGTGACCGCTAGGATTAAAACGGAGTACTCGCGCGCATGCGAAGAGTGTGGCGCAGATTGCTCGTTCTGCCTCGAAGAGGACGATACGCACGAACGCCTGGAAGGCGGCAGCAATCCTAAGTTCATTCCTAATCGCGGGTTGCGTCTAGAAAACAGTGTTTTCTATTGCACGAATTGCGGAGCGCGATATGCCTAGTCGGATAACCCTAAACACTTGAGGCGGAGAAGAACATGCCGGATGAGAAAACAATTTCTCTTTTAGAACGAATTTTGGAAAAACTTACAGATATTGACAACGTTATGCCGGGCGGAGTGCCGTTGTATTCACTCGAAATTGCTGGAATCGAACACGTTTTGAACGCCATCCGAGACATGCTCGAATCCCATGAACGTCGTCTGGAAGAGCACGCGGAGATTCTCCGGGAGATACGGGATGCGATATTAGACGCTGCCTCCCAAGCCGGCGGCCCGTTACAATCAAACTGAAGCATTACCCCAAGATTTGCGGCGGCCCCCCTGCCGCCCGACATGAGCGCCATGCGGCAGCGGGCGTTGCGCCGCAAGGCCGCCTTGCGCATCCTGCATGGTCATCGACGGGTACAGGCGGAGAGCGCGCGATGCACGACATCGTCATCAGGGGCGGAACCATCATCGACGGCACCGGCACGCCGCGCTTTACGGGCGATGTCGCGATCGACGGCGAGCGCATCGTCGCGGTCGGCGGCAGGGCCGGGCCGGCAAGGCGGGTCATCGAGGCCGACGGGCTGCTGGTGACGCCGGGCTGGGTCGATGTCCATACCCATTACGACGGGCAGGCGACCTGGGACCCGGTGCTGGCCCCGTCGTCCTGGCACGGGGTGACGACGATCCTGTTCGGCAATTGCGGGGTCGGGTTTGCGCCGGTGCGCCCCGAGCACCGCAACGAGCTGATCGATCTGATGGAGGCGGTCGAGGACATCCCCGGCACCGCGCTGTCGGAAGGGCTGAACTGGGAATGGGAAAGCTTTCCGGATTTTCTCGACGCCCTGGCGCGGCTGCCGCGCACGATCGATGTCGCGGCGCAGATCCCGCACCACCCGCTGCGCGTCTATGTCATGGGCGAGCGCGGCATCAACCGTGAGGCCGCCACTCCCGAGGACATCGATACGATGCGGCGTCTAACCGAGGAGGCGCTGCGAGCCGGCGCGTTCGGCTTTACGACCTCGCGCACCTATTCGCACAAGACCAAGACTGGCGATCTCGTCCCGGCGCACGGCGCTGAGGAGGCGGAGCTGACCGGGATCGGAAGGGCGTTTGGCGCGGTTGGTTCCGGCGCCTTTGGCATGAACAGCGATTTCGAGGACGAGGCGCGCGAATTCGCCTGGATGACGCGGCTGTCAAAAGAAACCGGGCGTCCGGTGTGGTTTCTCTTGACCGACCGGCCGACCGACCCCGAGCGCTGGCGGCGTCTTATGAACGGGGTGCACCGGGCGCGGGCTGAGGGCGCGCAGATCACCGCACAGGTCGCGGGGAGGCCGGTCGGGGTCATCCTCGGGCACAACACGTCGATGAACCCGTTTACGTTCCGCCCGGCCTATCGCGAACTCGATAATCTGCCTCCGGCCGAGCGCTGGGCCAGGCTGCGCGATCCGGCGGTGCGCGCGCGCATCCTGGCCGAGCCGCCTTCCGAGCGCGAACTCGCGAGACAGGGGCAGTTCATCCGCTTTGTCGCGACCCGCTGGGACCGCATGTTTGTGATGGGCAGCCCGCCCGATTACGAGCCGACCGCCGAGAAGAGCGTCGCCGCGATCGCCGCGCGCACCAACCACACCCCGGACGAGATCGCCTATGATTATCTGACCGAGGGGAAGGAGAATTTCCTGTTCTTCCCGGTGGTCGGCTATGTCCACGGCGACCACGAGCAGGTCCGCGAGTTGCTGCTTGACCCGGCGACATTGCTGGGTCTGAGCGACGGCGGGGCGCATTGCGGTCAGATCGTCGATGCCGGATTGCCCTCCTACATGCTGGCGCATTGGGGCCGCGACCGCAGCCGCGGACCGGGGATGAGCCTCGAACATCTGGTCCGGATGCAGACCAGCGAGACCGCCGATTTCTTCGGCTTCCGCGACCGCGGTCGGCTCGTGCCCGGTCTGCGCGCCGACGTGAACCTGATCGATTTCGACCGGCTGCGACTGCACCAACCCGAGATCGTCCACGACCTGCCGGCCGGCGGCCGCCGTCTGGTGCAGCGCGTCGACGGCTACCGCGCGACCCTGGTCGCCGGCGCGCCGATCTTCGAAAACGGTCAGGATACCGGCGCTCGTCCGGGCCGGCTGGTGCGGAACCGAAAATAGAAGACGCCGCTTTCGGAGCCTCGCTGCGGATCTTGCTGGGGAAACGGACATGCCGAACCACACCTCCGTCGATGTCGCGACTTTGCGATCCTGGCTCGGCGATGGCGGCGAGATCGCGTTTCTCGATGTCCGCGAGGAGGGGCAGCACGGCGCCGGGCACCCGCTGCTCGCCGTCAACCTGCCCTATAGCCGGCTCGAAATCGATATCGACCGGCTGGTGCCGCGGCGTTCGTGCCGGGTCGTGCTGATCGACGGCGGCGACGGGGTTGCCGAAAAAGCCGCGCGCCGGCTGGCGGGTCTCGGCTATTCCGATATCGGCATTGTCGCGGGCGGCGTGCCGGAATGGGAAGCGGCCGGGCATCCGTTGTTTCCGAGCACCAACGTGCCGAGCAAGGCCTTTGCCGAGATTGTCGAGATCGACCGGCACACGCCGCACGTCACCGCCGCCGAACTCGACCGGATCAGGCGCGAGGGGACGAGGGTGGCGGTGCTCGACAGCCGCACGGTCGAGGAATTCAACCGCTTTCACGTCCCCGGCGCGGTGACTTGTCCCGGCGCCGAGCTGGTGCATCGCTTCGCCGATCTGGTGCCCGATCCGGATACGCTGGTCGTCGTCTCCTGCGCCGGCCGCACCCGCAGCATCATCGGCGCGCAGTCGCTGATCAACGCCGGCGTGCCGAACCGGGTCGTCTCATTGCAGGGCGGCACGCAGGCGTGGCGGCTGCAAGGGCTGGAGCTGGAGCGCGACACCGGCGCCTCGCTCGCGCCGGTCAGCACGGCGGCGGCAGCGGCGGCGCGCAAACTCGCCGACGATGTCGTCGGGCGGTTCGGGGTGCGGCGCATCGATCGCGCGACGCTCGACGGGTGGCTCGGCGAAAGCGAGACGCGCACGACCTATCTGCTCGACGTGCGCACCCCCGGGGAATACGCGGCGGGCCATCTGCCCGGATCGGTGTCGGCCGAGGGCGGTCAGCTGGTGCAGGCGATCGATCGCTGGGTCGGTATTCGCGGCGCCCGTCTCGTGCTGGTGGACGATACCGGCACGCGCGCGATCATGACCGCGCACTGGTTGCAGCAGATGGGGTGGGATGTCGTCGTTCTGGATGAGCCGGCGATCGGGACCGCCGGCGTCCCGCCGGCCGGCGGTCCGAATGCGCCGGCTCTGCCCGATGTGCCGGTGATCGGCGCGGCCGAGGCGGCGCACTGGCTCAACGAGGGCGATGCCGCCGCGGTCGCGATCATGCCGAGCGGCGAGTACCGCAAGGCGCATCCCGAGGGTGCGGTGTGGGCGATCCGCCCGCGTCTCGACCGGCTGCCGGAGAGCGTGTTGCGCGCCCGCCGCGTCGTCGTGTTTGCCGATGACCCGGCGGTCGGGGCATCGGCCGCTGCCGATCTCGCGGAAATCGCCGACGGGGCGGTCGCGCTCTTGCAAGGCGGCGTGGACGGATGGCGCGCGGCCGGGCAGCTATTCGCTGCCTCTCCGAATGACCCGCCGGATTGCGACCGGATCGACTACATCTTCTGGAACCACGATCGCCACGCCGGCAACCAGGAGGCGATGCGGGCGTATCTGCGCTGGGAGACCGAATTGCCCGGCGAGATCGCGCGCGACGGTCTCTCCGGGTTCCGCCTCGCCGCCGTATAGGGGAGACAGGAGCAGGCCGGAGCCTGTAGACTTCCTGCCGCAAGCAGGGAGAGCAGGGGGACCGCCATGGCCGATCCATTGACCCCGGAGCGTTTCGCGTTTCTGGCCGAGCGCGCGGGTCTCGACCCGGCGAGGATCGGCGCCGAGCGGTTCGAGGAATTGCGCCAGGGCACCCGGTTTCTGGAGCGGCTCCGCGGCAGCGTTCGCCGCAGCCGCGACGGGAAACCGCGCGACCGCGCCGCCGAGCCGGCGCACATCTTTGTCCATCCGAAGCCCTGAGAGCGCGGCCATGGACCCGACGCAACTCTCGGCCGCCGAAGCCGGTCGCGCGATCGCCGGAGGCAGTCTGTCGCCGGTCGCGCTGACCGAGGCCTATCTCGACCGTATCGCCGCGCTCGACGGCGAATTGCATTCCTATGTGCTGGTGTTGCGCGACGAGGCGCTGGACGCGGCGCGCCGGGCCGAGCGCGAGATCCGCGACGGGCGCCCGCGCGGCCCGCTGCACGGCGTCCCGATCGGTCTGAAGGACATCTACAAGACAAAGGGAATCCGCACGACGGCCGGGTCGCGAATCTATCTCGACCACGTTCCGGACGAGGATGCCGAGAGCTGGGTGCGGCTGCGCGACGCCGGAATGATCCTGCTCGGCAAGCAGGAGACGCACGAATTCGCGATCGGCGGCCCCGATGTCACGCTGCCGTTTGCGCCGGCGTGCAACCCGTGGAACCCGGCGCACTACCCGGCCGGCTCGTCGAGCGGCACCGCGGCGGCGGTCGGCGCGCATCTCTGCGCCGCCGGAATGGGGTCGGATACCGGCGGCTCGATCCGCGGCCCGGCCGCCTATTGCGGGCTGATCGGGCTGAAGCCGACCTACGGACGGGTCAGCCGGCGCGGCGTGTTTCCGTTGTCCTACACGCTCGATCATTGCGGACCGCTGACCCGCACGGTCGAGGATTGCGCGCTGATGATGCAGGCGCTGGCGGCCCATGACCCGCTCGACCCGGCCTCGGCGGACGTGCCGGTTCCCGACTACCGGGCGGCGCTCTCCGGTCGGCTCGACGGGATGCGGATCGGCGTGATCCGGCACTGGCACGAACAGGACGCGGTGGCCGGTTTCGGGCCGGACAGCGCGCCGTCATCGGTCTATGCCGCGGCCTTTGACGCGGCCTGCCGCTCGCTGGAGCGCCTTGGCGCGCGGCTGGTCGATCTGCGGGTGTCGCCGCTGCTCGATTTCGCCGACGCCAACCGGGTCATCATGATGGCCGAGGCCTATGCGCTGCACGAGAGCGATTTCCGCGAGCGGCCGCATCTGTTCGGGCGGCATATGTTCGCGCGGATCGGACTGGGCGCGTTTCTCTCGGCGGCGGATTACATCGAGGCCGTCCGCCGGCGCCGCGAATTATGCGCGGAAATGGCCGAGGCGCTGGCCGGGGTGGACGCGATCGTTTCCGCCAATTCGACCGGTCCGGCGCCGCGCATCGACGCGGTCGGCACCTACGCGACCTTTGAGCGCGCCTCGTACACGGCGCCGTACAACATCACCGGGCTGCCGGCGATGTCGGTGCCGATCGGGTTCGAGAACGGGCTGCCGCTGGCCTTCCAGATCGCCGGCAAGCCGTTTGACGAAACCGCCGTGCTGCGCGTCGGTCATGCCTTTGAGCAGGCGGGCGAGTTCCGCCTGACCCGACCGCCGCTCTCGGTGCCGCTGCCGGGGCGTTCGTAACGGCTGCGGATCGGCACCGTTCGTGTCGGTTCGCGACGGCGTATGACCGGATTTAACAGAAAATAACCGGAGCCGGGAACTCGGCCGCAATCCGGGCGTTTGACGGGCAGCTATCTGCGACGGCACGGTTCGACCGTGCGGGGAAAGGAGCCTAGCCGCATCTTTTCCCGCTGCCATACCAAATTCTGCGCGGCGGAATGTATGCCGCGGCCCCGATGTCGATCCCGGGTAGATGCATCGGGGCGCAGTCCGAGAAATCGGGTCGCGGATCGCAGGTTGCGGTGTTCGATGCCGCCGGTCGCGGACGGGACCGATACGGTCCCCCCCGGACCGGCGGCAGCTCCGTGCGGCGGATCTCTTCTCGGGCCGAGGCTGCGCGCCGACGCGGCCTCCTGGCGCAATGACATCGTGGCGCTGTTTGGGGCGGCGCTGTTTGGGGCAAGACGCTTGGGGCAAGACGCTTGGGGCAAGACGCTTGGGGCAACGACAAGGGACGGGCCGATGACGGAAGGGCTGCGCATCTACAATCTGTTTCCGACCCTCGCCGGGTCGATCGCAGACTGGACGGCGCAACTGCCGCGTGTCGCCGCAATGGGGTTCACCGCGGTCTATGTCAACCCGTTTCATTATCCCGGCTTCTCCGGGAGCCTTTATGCCGTAAAGGATTATTACCGGCTGAACCCACGGTTTCGCGGCGCTGCGCGCGGCACCGACGACGAGCTGCTGCGCGGCTTTACAAAAGCGGCCGCGGGGCACGGGCTGCGCGTCATCATGGACCTCGTCGTCAACCATACGGCGAAGGACAGCGAGCTGGCGGCGCGCCGGCCGCAATGGTTCGCCCGCGACGCCAGCGGCGAAATCCGGTCGCCCTTTGCGGTCGATCCCGACGACCCGAAAAAAAAGACCGTGTGGGGCGATCTCGCCGAACTCGACTACCGGCCACCGCAGCGCGACGAGATCGTCGCGTATTTCGAGGAGCTGGTGCGCCATTATGTCGGGCTCGGGTTTCGCGGCTTTCGCTGCGATGCGGCCTACAAGGTGCCGGCCCCGGTGTGGCGCCGGCTGGTCGATGCCGCCAAGACGCGCGATCGCGATGTCGTGTTCTGCGCCGAGAATCTGGGGGCGCGCGAGGAGGAGGTGCTGGCGCTCGCCGGGGCCGGTTTCGACTATCTGTTCAACAGCCTGAAATGGTGGGATTTCGAGAGTTCATGGCTGCTCGATCAGTACGAGAAGTTCCGCCATATCGCCCCGTCGATCGCGTTTCCGGAGAGCCACGACACCGAGCGGCTCGTCACCGAGTTGCTGGCGGCCGGGTTTCCGGAGGACCAGATCGAGGCGCGCTACCGGCAGGCCTACGCGCTGTCGGCCGCGTTCTCGACCGGCGTCATGATGCCGATGGGGTTCGAATTCGGCTGGTCCCGGCGCATCTCGGTCGTGCCGAACGGCGACGAGGAGGAGAAGGAGCCGGCGCGCTTCGACCTGCAATCCTTTATCGCCGCGGCCAACCGCATGAAGGCGTCGATCCCGGCGCTCAACCAGGAGGGGCCGCAGCGCCGCCTGTCGCCGCCCGACGACCCGCTTCTCGTGCTGCTGCGCCAGACCGAGAGCGGGGCCGACTGCGCGCTGATCCTGGTCAACACGCTGGAGCGCGAACCGCGCGAGGTGGTGCTGCGGGGATTGCTGTCGGCTGCCGGGCTGGACTGGATCGAGGACGGTCTCGTCCTCGCCGACGCGCTGGCCGAGGATGGGGGAAAACCGGTGCCGGCGCGGTTCCGAGTCGCGCCGCTCGATGTGCGGGTGCTGCACGCCGCGCCGCGCCCGGTGCGGCTAGTCCCGATCGCGCCGTGTCCGGATATCGGGCGCGACCCCGGACACCGCCCGGAATGGCGTCCCGAGTCGCGCATCCTGATCGAGGATGTCTGGCCCGAGATCGATGCCGGACGCTATCCGATCAAGCGGGTCGTCGGCGATGAGGTCACGGTCTGGGCCGATATTTTCCGCGACGGGCACGACAAGATCAGGGCTGTGCTCAAATACGGTTTCGAGGGCGAGGCGTGGCAGGAAACGCCGTTCTCATTCTTCGACAATGACCGCTGGAGAGCAAACTTCCGGCCGGACCGGGTCGGGCGCTGGCGCTATACGGTCGAGGCCTGGACCGACCATTTCGAGAGCTGGCGCGCCGATCTGGTCAAAAAGCAGGAGGCCGGGCAGCAGATCGCGCTCGAACTCGCCGAGGGAGAGCTTCTGGTCGAGGAGGCGATCCGGCACGCCGCGGGCGCCGATGAGGTGCGGCTGCGCGCGATCGCCGAGACATACAACAAGGCCGACCCCGCCGGGCAGACGGCGCTGATGCTGTCCGACGAGCTGCGCGGGCTGATGGCGCGCGCCGACCACCGGGCCGACAAGGTGCGCCATCCGCGCGAGCTGGAGCTGGTCTGCGACCGGGTCGAGGCGCGGTTCGCGGCGTGGTACGAGATGTTTCCGCGCAGCCAGGGCACCGACCCGAACAAGAGCGCGACCTTTGACGACATGATCGCGCGGCTCGACGAGATCGCCGGGCTCGGCTTTGATGTCGTGTATCTCGTGCCGATCCACCCGATCGGCCGGATCAACCGTAAGGGCAAGGACAACAGCACCGTCGCGACACAAGGCGATCCCGGCAGTCCCTACGCGATCGGCGCCGCGGAGGGCGGCCACAAGGCGGTGCATCCCGATCTCGGCACGCTCGCCGATTTCCGCCGCTTTGTCGCCGCCTGCGCCGAGCGCGGGATGGAGGTCGCGCTCGATTTCGCGATCCAGTGCGCTCCCGACCACCCCTGGGTGCGCGAGCATAAGGAGTGGTTCCAGTACCGCCCCGACGGGTCGATCAAATTCGCCGAGAACCCGCCGAAAAAATACGAGGACATCGTCAATGTCGATTTCTACAACCCCGACCGCGACGGGTTGTGGCGCGAATTGCGCGATGTCGTGCTGTTCTGGATCGATCAGGGGGTGCGCATTTTCCGGGTCGACAACCCGCATACCAAACCGGTGCCGTTCTGGGAATGGATGATCCGCGAGGTCAAGGCGCGCTGCCCGGACGCGGTGTTTCTGTCGGAGGCGTTTACCAGGCCGAAGATGATGCGGGCGCTGGCCAAGGCCGGGTTCACGCAGTCCTATACCTACTTCACCTGGCGCAATACGAAAGACGAGCTGATCGAATACCTGACCGAGCTGACGCAGGGAGTGGGAAAAGAGTATTTCCGGCCGAATTTCTTCGCCAACACGCCCGACATCCTGCCGGTGTTTTTGCAGGAGGGCGGGCGGCCGGCGTTCCGCATCCGGCTCGCGCTGGCCGGCACTTTGTCACCGTGCTACGGCATCTATAACGGGTTCGAATTGTGCGAGAACACACCGATCCCGGGCCGTGAGGAATACCTGCATTCCGAGAAATACGAATACAAGGTGTGGGACTGGGACCGCCCCGGCCACATCAAGCGCGACGTCGCAATCCTGAACCGTTTCCGGCGCGACAACCCGGCCCTGCACGAACTGACGAACCTGCGGTTTCTCGACTGCCCCGACCCGAATATCCTGGCTTACGCCAAGGTGTCGGTCGACCGCGGCAATATCGTGATCGCAATCGTCAACCTGGACCCGTATGGCGCGCATGGCGGGCATGTCACATTGCCGCTGCACGAATGGGGAATCGATCCGGGCCAGGAATTTTGGCTCGAAGAGGCGTTTACCGGGCATGTCCTGTCCTGGCGCGGCGAGCGGCAGCACCTTGTTCTCGACCCGCAGATCAACCCGGCGCTGCTGTACCGAGTGCTTCCGGGTTAGCGAGACTTGTCGGTTCCGCCGGCCCCGCGCGGTGATTACAGTTAAGGAGATGTAGAAAGTGTGTCGGGGGGAGTATTTGTTCGGTCTATTGCCAAAGTCTTCGTTGGTTGAACCGTCATGACCCCGCCCGATGATGCGCCGACCGGCGTTCTGTCGGCCGCGGAAACCTTTGTGCGCCCGCAGGCCGGCAGCGGCGACAAGCTGTGGTACAAGGACGCGCTGATCTATCAGTTGCACATCAAGGCCTTTTTCGACGCCAACAATGACGGTATCGGCGATTTCGAGGGGCTGACCCGGCGGCTTGACTATCTTCAGGATCTCGGGGTTACGGCGCTGTGGCTGCTGCCGTTCTATCCCTCGCCATTGCGCGATGACGGGTACGACATCGCCGACTATAAGGACATCAATCCAGCCTATGGCAGGATGGCCGATTTCAGGGCCTTTGTGCGCGAGGCGCATCGCCGCAAATTGCGCGTCATCACCGAGCTGGTCGTCAATCATACGTCCGACCAGCATCCGTGGTTTCAGCGCGCGCGGATTTCGCCGCCGGGATCGCCTTATCGCAATTTCTATGTCTGGAGCGACACCGACCAGAAATTCCTTGAAACAAGGATCATCTTTCTCGATACCGAGAAGTCGAACTGGACCTGGGACCCGGTCGCGCAGGCCTATTACTGGCATCGCTTCTATTCGCACCAGCCCGACCTCAATTTCGACAATCCGCGGGTGTTCCGCGCGATCGTCAATGTCATGAAATTCTGGCTCGATCTCGGAGTGGACGGGCTGCGCCTCGACGCCGTGCCGTACCTGATCGAGCGCGAGGGCACGAACAACGAGAACCTGCCCGAGACGCACGAAGTGCTGCGGCGGCTGCGCGCCGAACTGGACAGAAGCTATGGCGGCCGCATGCTGCTCGCCGAAGCCAACCAGTGGCCCGAGGATGTGCTGCAATATTTCGGCAGCGGCGACGAATGCCACATGGCGTTCCACTTTCCGCTGATGCCGCGCATCTACATGGCGGTCGCGACCGAGGACCGGCACCCGATCACCGACATCATGCGACAGACGCCGGAGATCCCGGACACCTGCCAGTGGGCGATCTTTCTGCGCAACCATGACGAGCTGACGCTCGAAATGGTGACCGACCGCGAGCGCGACTATCTGTGGAATTACTACGCTGCCGATCGCCGCGCCCGCATCAATCTCGGCATCCGCCGCCGCCTCGCGCCGCTGATGGAAAACGACCGGCGCAAGATCGAGCTGCTGAAAGGGCTGCTGCTGTCGATGCCCGGAACGCCGGTGCTCTATTACGGCGACGAGATCGGCATGGGCGACAACATCTTTCTCGGCGATCGCGACGGGGTGCGCACCCCGATGCAATGGTCGCCGGACCGCAACGGCGGGTTCTCGCGCGCCGACCCGGCAGGCCTGTATCTGCCGCCGATCATGGACCCGGTCTACGGGTTCGAGGCGGTCAATGTCGAAGCGCAGACGCGCTCGCCGGGGTCGCTGCTGAACTGGACCAAGCGGCTGATCGCGGCGCGCCGGACGCGGCAATCGTTCGGGCGCGGCACCTTGCGGTTTCTGTATCCGAGCAACCGCAAGGTCATCGCCTATCTGCGCGAATATGACGGCGAGGCGATCCTGGTCGTCGCCAATCTGGCGCGCACGGCGCAGGCGGTCGAACTCGATCTATCGGATTTCCGCGGCCGGCGCGTCATCGAGGTGCTGGGCCGCAGCGAGTTCCCGGCGGTCGGCGACAACCCGTACCGGCTGACCTTGCAGGGGCACAGCTTTTTCTGGTTCGAGCTGGCCGCGACCGCCGAAAGCGAGGCGGTCGAGACGGACGGGCCGGAGTTTGTCACGCTGGTCATGCCGCATGGCTGGCACGATCTGTTCACAAGGCACAACCTGCCGCAGCTCGAACGCGACGTGATCCCGGCGTTTCTGCCGCGGCAGCGCTGGTTCGGCGCCAAGGATCAGAGGATACGCTCGGCGCGCGTGCTGGGGCGGGGCGAGTTGCCGGCCGCACCGGGCGAGGCGGCCGATATCCGGCCTTCGGGCTATCTGATGCAGGTGATCGAGGCGTCGCTGTCCGGCGGCGAACGGCAGTATTATGCTCTGCCGCTGGCCGTGTGCTGGTCGCCCTCGGGCAGCGAGCTGCGCAATACGTTGTTGCCGGTCACCTTGGCCGAACTGCGCCAGTTCCGCCGCGAGGGCGCGCTGGTCGAGGCCGTCTCGCAAGACGGGTTCGCGCTGGCGCTGCTCGACGCGATCGAGCGCCAGGCCGATCTCGCCCTCAATACCGGGGATGGCGGCAACGACGCGATCCGGTTCCGGCAGACGCCGCTCTTCGCTGAGGCGGCGCAGCCCGAGCGGCTTGTCGTGCGGCGCCTCGGGGCCGAGCAGTCGAACAGCTCGGTGCTGTTCGAGGAATACGCGGTCCTGAAGGTTTTCCGCCGGTTGCAGCCCGGAGTGCATCCGGAGATCGAGATGGGCCGGTTTCTTGTCGAGCGTGCCGGTTTCGCCAATACGCCGCCGCTGCTCGGCACGATCGAGATGTCGCTGCGGGCGCAAGGGGAGGCCGAAGAAGCGCAAGCAACGATCGCGATCGGTGTGCTGTATGCGTTTGTCCGCAACCAGGGCGACGGCTGGACGATGGCGCTCAACTATCTATCGCGCTATCTCGACGACGCTCTGAACGAGGCCGCCCCCGGCGCGGCGCCGCCCGACCGGGATGTCGAGCTGCCCGATGCGGATCATTTCTTTCTCGGCCTGGCGCGGCAGCTCGGGCTGCGCACCGGCGAGATGCACCGCGCCCTGGCCGAATTCGGCGGCGACGACCCGGCCTTTGCGCCGGAGCCGCTGACATCGGACGATATCGCCGCATGGCGGCGCGAGTTGCGGGAATCGGCAGCGGATATGTTCGCCCGGTTGCGCGCAAGCCGCGATCGGCTGGCCGAACCGGTGCGCGACCTCGCCGATCAGGTCATCGAGGCCGGCGAGCGGCTGGACGAGGCGATCCGGCAACTGGCGCCCGACAATGTCGCCGCGGTCAAGTGCCGGCACCACGGCGACTATCACCTGGGCCAGGTGCTCGCGGTGCAGAACGATTTCCACATCATCGATTTCGAGGGCGAACCGTCGCGCCCGGTGGCGCTGCGGCGGCGCAAGAATTCGCCGTTGCGCGATGTCGCCGGGATGATCCGCTCGTTTGATTACGCCGCCAGCGCGGCGGTGCGGCAGATCGCCGAAACCCGTCCCGCCTCGGTGCCGCGCGCCGCCGAACTCGCCGAATCCTGGCGCCAGCGCGCCGTCGCCGGCTTCCGCGCCGCCTATCGCAAGACGACGCGCGGCTCGCCCGTGTTTCCGGCCAACAAATTGCAGGGGAAGGCGTTGATCGATTTCTTCACGCTCGAAAAGGCCGTCTACGAGGTGAATTACGAACTGGCCAACCGGCCGGACTGGGTGTCGATCCCGCTCACCGGCATTCTCCGCGTGCTCGCCAAGGCGGGCGGGCAGAGCTAGGCGGGAGAGGGAATGCCTTATCGCCCCAGCGCCGAGGTCGAGGCGATCGTCAACGCCCGTCACGGCGACCCGTTCGCCTTTCTCGGCATGCATCAAAGCTCGGCCGGGGTTTACGTCCGCGCCTTTCTGCCCGACGCCGAGAGCGTCGCGGTCGTCGAGAGCGCGACCGGCCAAGTCGCCGCGCGTTGCGAGCGCATCCATCCGGCCGGGATGTTTGTCGCCAGCATGACCGACCGCCGCGAGACATTCCGCTACCGGCTGCGCGTCCGCTGGGGCGGGCACGAGCAGGAATTCGACGATGTCTACCGCTTCGGGCCGGTGCTCGGAGAACTCGATCTGCATCTGCTGGTCGAGGGCAACCACCTCGCCAGCTACCGCAAGCTCGGCGCGCACCCGATCATGCACGAGGGTGTCGAGGGGGTCGCCTTCGCGGTCTGGGCGCCGAACGCGCGCCGGGTCAGCGTTGTCGGCGACTTCAACAACTGGGACGGCAGACGCATGCCGATGCGGCACCGGCATGCCGGCGGGCTGTGGGAAATTTTCGTGCCCGGCCTGCGTCCGGGGCATCTTTATAAATACGAGCTGATCGGCGCCGATGGCGGTCTGCTGCCATTGAAGGCCGATCCGCATGCCGAGCAGGCCGAGCACCCGCCGGGCACCGCCTCGATCGTCGCGGCGCCGTCGCGTCATCTATGGCAGGACGGGTCGTGGATCGGCGAGCGCGGGCGGCGGCAGGAGCGCGACGCGCCGATCTCGATCTACGAGGTCCATCTCGGCTCGTGGCGGCGCAACGAGCGCGGGGCCTATCTGACCTATCGCGAACTGGCCGAGCAGCTCGTGCCTTATGTCGCCGATATGGGATTTACGCATATCGAGGTCTTGCCGGTCACCGAGTATCCGTTTGACGGGTCCTGGGGATACCAGCCGATCTCGCTGTTCGCGCCGACCTCGCGGTTTGGCTCCCCGGACGATTTCCGCATCTTTGTCGATGCCTGCCATCGCGCCGGGATCGGGCTGCTGCTCGACTGGGTGCCGGGTCATTTCCCGACCGACGCGCACGGTCTCGGCCGGTTCGACGGTACCGCGCTCTACGAGCACGCCGATCCGCGCCAGGGGATGCACCGCGACTGGGACACGCTGATCTACAATTACGGCCGCCGCGAGGTCGCGAATTTTCTGCTGGCGAGCGCGCTCTACTGGCTGCGCGAGTATCACATCGACGGGCTGCGGGTCGATGCCGTCGCCTCGATGCTGTATCTCGACTACAGCCGCGAGCGCGGCGAGTGGATACCGAACGTCTATGGCGGACGCGAGAACCTCGACGCGATCGCGTTTCTGCGCCGTATGAACGAGCTGGTGTTCGGCGAGGGCACCGGCGCGACCACGGCCGCCGAGGAATCGACCGCGTGGCCGATGGTGTCGCGCCCGGTCTATGTCGGCGGTCTCGGTTTTGGCTTCAAATGGAACATGGGCTGGATGCACGACACGCTCAACTACATGTCGCGCGAGCCGATCTACCGCAAATACCACCACAACGATATGACGTTCGGGTTGCTTTATGCCTATCACGAGAATTTCATCCTGCCGCTCAGCCATGACGAGGTCGTGCACGGCAAGGGATCGCTGATCGGCAAGATGCCGGGTGATCGCTGGCAGAAATTCGCCAATCTGCGCGCCTATTTCGCGTTTATGTGGACGCATCCCGGCAAAAAGCTGCTGTTCATGGGCGGCGAGTTCGGTCAGGAGCGCGAGTGGAACCACGATTGGGGTCTCGACTGGGGGTCGCTGGCCGACCCACTGCATGCCGGAGTGCAGCTTCTCGTGCGCGATCTGAACCGGCTCTACCGCGCAACCCCCTCGCTGCATCGGCTCGATTGCGAACCCGAGGGCTTCGCCTGGATCGACGCCGCCAACGCCAATGAGAGCGTGCTGTCCTATGTGCGCCGCGGCCGCAACCCGACCGAGTTGGCGGTGATCGTCTGCAATTTCACGCCGGTGCCGCGGCATGATTACCGCATCGGCGTGCCGCGTGCCGGACGCTGGCTCGAACGCATCAACACCGATGCCGGAATTTATGGCGGCAGCGGCGTCGGCAATGAAGGCGCGGTCGATTCCGACCCCCATCCGATGCACGGACATAACCAATCGTTGCGGTTGCAATTGCCGCCACTCGGAGTGCTGATTCTGACAGCTCAAACATAGAGGATATTCCGGGGGATGCGATCGACCCGGGTATGGCCCGGCCAACCCTATCCGCTGGGCGCGACCTGGGACGGCAAGGGCGTCAATTTTGCGCTGTTTTCGGCGCATGCCGAACGGGTCGATCTGTGCCTGTTCGACCCGTCGGGGCATCACGAGGAAACCCGCATCGTGCTGCCCGAGTATACCGACGAGGTCTGGCACTGCTATCTGCCCGAGGCGCGTCCGGGGCTGCTTTACGGATACCGGGTATACGGCCCCTATGAGCCGGTCGCCGGCCACCGCTTCAACCCGAACAAGCTGCTGCTCGACCCGTATGCGCGGGCCTTGTCGGGAACGCTGCGCTGGAACGATGTGCTGTTCGGCTACCGGGTCGGCAGCCCGCGCGAGGATCTGTCGTTCGACCGCCGCGACAGCGCCCGCTACGTGCCGAAATGCCGCGTCGTCGAGAGCGCCTTTACCTGGAACCACGACCGCCACCCGCGCACCTCGTGGGAAGAGACGATCATTTACGAGATGCATGTGCGCGGCTTTACGATCCGCCACCCGGAGGTCGCGCCGCGCGAACGCGGCACCTTTGCGGCGCTCGCCTCGCCCGCCGTCATCGACTATCTGATCGGGCTCGGGGTCACCGCGGTCGAGCTGCTGCCGGTGCATGCCGCCGTCACCGAGCGCCCGGTCTCCGAGCGCGGTCTGGTCAATTACTGGGGCTACAACACGATCGGGTATTTCGCGCCCGATCCGCGCTTTCTGCCGGAAGGCTCGATCACCGAGTTCAAGACCGCCGTCATGCGCCTGCATGAGGCCGGCATCGAGGTCATTCTCGATGTCGTCTACAACCATACCGGCGAGGGCAACCATCTCGGGCCGACCCTGTCGTTCCGCGGCATCGACAATCTTTCCTATTACCGGCTGCAATCCGATCGCCGCCTCTATCAGGACGTGACCGGCACCGGCAACACGCTGAACCTCGACCATCCGCGGGTCATGCAGATGGTTTTCGACTCGCTGCGCTACTGGGTCGAGGAGATGCATGTCGACGGGTTCAGGTTCGATTTGTGCACGACACTCGGGCGGGAGCACGGAGATTTTAGTCAGGGTGCGGCGTTCTTTGATGCGATGCGTCAAGACCCGGTCATGGCACAGGTCAAGCTGATCTCGGAGCCGTGGGATGTCGGCCCGTTCGGCTATCAGCTCGGCAATTTCCCGCCGGGCTGGGCCGAGTGGAACGGGCAGTACCGCGACGGCGTGCGCCGCTTCTGGAAAGGCGACAAGGGGCTGGTGGCCGAGATGGCGTCACGGCTGGCCGGGTCCTCCGACATTTTCGGCTATCGCGGCAGGCGGCCGTGGGCCAGCATCAATTTCATCACCGCCCATGACGGCTACACGCTGCAAGACCTCGTCAGCTACGAGCAGAAGCACAACGAGGCCAACGGCGAGGACAACCGCGACGGGCACGATGCCAATTTCAGCTTTAACGGCGGTGTCGAGGGGCCGACCGACGATTCCGTGATCGTCGCGTTCCGCGACCGGCAGAAGCGCAATTTCATGGCGACGCTGCTGTTGTCGCTGGGGGTGCCGATGCTGCTGGCCGGCGACGAATTCGGCAACACGCAATGCGGCAACAACAACGCCTATTGCCAGGACAACGAAATCTCCTGGCTTGATTGGGAAAACATCCGCCCCGAGGACGCGGCGCTGCGCGACTTCGTGCGCTATCTGATCCGGTTTCTGCGGACGCACCGGGTGTTCTCGCGGCCGCGGTTCTTTCGCGGCGAGATGCTGTCCGAGGCCGGTCTGAAGGACATCACCTGGGTCACGCCGGCCGGGGTCGAGGCGACCGGCGAGGATTGGGCCAATCCGGTCGCGCTGTCGCTCGGCTATGTGCTGTGCGGCGCCGCCGGCGAGTTCTACACGCCGGGCGGGCAGCGCGACATCGACGAAAGCTTTCTGGCGATGATGAACGCCTATCACGGCGATCTCGATTTCCACTTCCCGACTCTGCCGACACCGCTCGCCTGGGAAGCGCTGGTCGATACCGCCGAGCCGACCGGCCGCGCCGAACCGGGGCGGATATGGAAACCCGGAGAAGCCTATCCGCTGCGCGCGCACTCGCTTGCGCTGTTCATCAATCGCGCGCCGACTCCTCCGGCGTCAACAAAGGGAGCGGGCGAGGCGGCCGATTGCGGCGGTGCGAAGCCCGCCGCGCCTGCGGCGGAGCACGGCTGATGCGGCGGCGCCATCCCCTGCCGTTCGGGGCCGAGATCGTCCCTGGAGGCGTGCATTTCCGGCTGTGGGCGCCGCGCGCTACCGGCGTGTCGCTGGTGCTCGAAACCGAGCGGGAAAGCCCCCACCCCCACCCTGCCCCGCCAGCGGGGGAGGGAGTTGGAATGCGTGCTGACGGTAACATTCCCTCCCCCGCTGGCGGGGGAGGGCAGGGTGGGGGTCTCGCGGCCAAGGCAAGCGAGCCGGGCAGCGGCACAATCCCGATGCGGCGGGAGGCGGACGGGTGGTGGTCGGTGACGACCGACCGCGCCGCCGCCGGCTCGCGCTATCGCTACCGGGTGGACGGCGGCGACTACCCCGACCCGGCCTCGCGCTGTCAGCCGGACGGCGTGCACGGCGCCAGCGAGGTGATCGACCCCGAAGCCTATCGCTGGTCCGATACCGGTTGGCGCGGGCGACCCTGGGAAGAAATGGTGATTTACGAGCTGCATCTCGGGACGTTTTCCGAGAGCGGCGATTTCGCCGGCGCGATTTCCCGGCTCGACGATCTCGTCGCGCTCGGCGTCACCGCCATCGAGCTGATGCCGATCGCGCAATTTCCGGGGGGTCGCAACTGGGGCTATGACGGCGTGCAGTTCTACGCGCCGGCATCCGCCTATGGCCGCCCCGAGGAGCTGAAGGCGCTGGTCGAGGCGTGCCACGCGCGCGGTCTCGCGATCCTGCTCGATGTCGTCTACAACCATTTCGGCCCCGAGGGGAATTACCTGCACGTCATCGCGCCGGATTTCTTTACCGAGCGGCATCACACGCCGTGGGGGGCGGCGATCAATTACGACGGTGTCGCGGGCCGTCCGGTGCGCGATTTCATGATCGAGAACGCGCTTTACTGGCTTGAGGAATACAATTTCGACGGGCTGCGCCTCGACGCGGTGCATGCGATCGTCGACGACAGCGACCCCGACATCCTGACCGAGCTGGCGCGGACCGTGCGCCGGCGCATCGCCGACCGGCCGGTGCATCTGGTGCTCGAAAACGACGCCAACGAGGCGCGCCGCCTGCGCCGGCAAGAGGGGCGGCCAGTCTTCTATACGGCGCAGTGGAACGATGACCTGCACCATGTGCTGCACGTGCTGGCGACCGGACGGACCAGCGGTTATTACAGTGATTATGCCGAGGAGCCGATCGCGCTGCTCGGCCGCGCGCTGGCCAGCGGTTTTGTCTACCAGGGCGAACCGTCGCCCTATCGCGGCGGCGAGATCCGCGGCGAGCCGTCGGGGAATCTGCCGCCGACCGCCTTTGTCTCGTTTCTGCAGAACCATGACCAGATCGGCAACACGCCGTTCGGCGAACGCATCACCGCCCACGCTCCGGAGGCGCTGGTCCATATGGCGGTCGCGATCGTGCTGCTGGCGCCGCAGATCCCGCTGCTGTTCATGGGGGAGGAATGGGCGACGACAAAGCCGTTCATATTCTTCTGCGATTTCGAGCCGGAACTGGCCGCTTCGGTCCGCGAGGGACGCAAGCGCGAATTCGCGCAATTCGCCGAGTTTGGCGAGGCGGCGGCGCAGGGCCGCATCCCCGATGCGACGGAAGAGAGAAGTTTCGCTGCATGCCGGCTGGACTGGTCGGAGCGCGGGCGCGAGCCGCACCGGACCTGGCTCGAACGCTATCGCCGGCTGCTGCGGCTGCGGCGGGAGGCGATCGCGCCGCGTCTCGCCGGCATCGGGCCGGGCGGCACATTCCGGCGACTCGGACCGGCGGCGCTGCACGCCGAGTGGCGGCTCGGCGATGGCGCGCTTCTGCTGCTGCTCGCCAATTTCGGCGACGAAGCGGTGCCGCTCGACGAGGCACCGCCCGGCGAAACCCTGTTGTATTGCACCGTCCCGGAGCCGCCGGGCGGCGACATCGCACATTCCTGCGCCGCGTTTTATCTGATCCCGTCCGGAAGCGAGGCAAAATGAGCCGGCTCGATGCGCTGCGCCGTGTCGCCGGTCTGCTCGGCATCGCGACAAATCATGTCGATGCGTTCGGCAACCGGCACGAAGCCGCCGAGGAAACGCTGTCGCGGCTGATCGCGGCGTTCGGTCTGCCGGCCGACCCGAAACAGGCCGCCGCGGCGCTCGACGCGGAACGCGACGCGGCGCCGTTCGGCCTCGCCCCGGTCCATATCGTGGACCCGGACGATCCCGGCCCGGTGCTGTCTCTGCCGCGGCCGCCGCAGGGCGATGTCGAATGGCATATCCGGCTCGAAGACGGTTCCGAGCATCGCGGCCGCGGCGAGGGCGCCGCGCTGCGCCTGCCCGGCGGATTGCCGCTCGGGTATCACCGTCTGGCGGTCATGGCGGGGAGCGCTCGCGCCGAGATCGACCTGATCGTCGCGCCGCGCTCGTGTCACCTGCCGGAAGGGCTGCGAGCGGGGGCGCGCAGCTGGGGGCTGACCGCGCAGGTATACGGTCTGCGCAGCTTCCGGGACTGGGGCATCGGCGACTTTACCGGGCTTGAAGGACTGTGCCGCCGCGCCGGCGCGCTCGGCGCTGCTGTGATCGGGGTCAACCCGCTGCACGCGCTGTTCACGGCCGAGCCGCGTCACTTCAGCCCGTACTCGCCGTCGAGCCGCCTCTGGCTGAACTACCTCTATATCGACGTCACCGCCGTGCCGGGTTTCGCCGAGGACAAAGCGGCGCAAGCCCTCGTCCAGGCATCGGCGCTCGCGGCGGCGCGTAGCGCCGAGCTGGTCGATTACGCGGCGGTTGCCGCTGTGAAGCGCCCGGTGCTGGAGGCGCTGTTCGAGCGCTTTTACCGCACCGAGATGGCCTCCGGCAGCATGCTCGCCGAGGACTTCCAGAATTTCCGCGAGGCCGGCGGCCGATCGTTGGTCGATTTCGCGGTGTTCGAGGCGCTGCACGAGCATTTTCTACGGCAGAGCAGCGAGTTTTCCTGGCATTCCTGGCCGGCAGCGATGCGCGACCCGCGCTCGGCCGAAATTGCCGAATTCGCCCGCGCGCATGCCCGTCGCGTGATGTTTTTTCAGTTCCTGCAGTGGATCGCCGATCGCCAGCTCGGGCGCGCGGCGGCAAGCGGACGGGGCGCCGGTCTTGGGATCGGGTTGTATCGCGATCTCGCGATCGGGGCCAATCCGCACGGCGCCGACGCCTGGGCCGACAACGAGCTGGTCGTCTCCGGAGCCTCGATCGGTGCGCCGCCCGATCCGCTGAGCCGGTCCGGCCAGAATTGGGGACTGGCGCCGCTCAACCCGCTGGTCTTGCGGCGGCGCGGTTTCACCCCGCTGATTGCGGCGCTGCGCGCCAATATGCGGCATGCCGGGGTGTTGCGGATCGACCATGTCATGGGGCTGCGCCGGCTGTACTGGGTCCCGAGCGGCGGCAAGGCGACCTCCGGCGCCTATGTCGACTATCCGTTCGAGGAGGTGCTGCGGCTCCTGGCGCTCGAAAGCCGGCGGCACCGCTGCGCCGTCATCGGCGAGGATCTCGGCACGGTGCCGCCCGGCTTCCGCGAGACGATGCAGACCGCCAATGTGCTGTCGTACCGCATTTTCGCGTTCGAGCGGCGCGACGACGGCGGCTTCACGCCGCCCGGCGAATACCCCGCGCTCGCCGCCGCCTCGGCCGCGACCCATGATCTGGCGACGGTGAAAGGGTTCTGGCTCGGTCGCGACATCGAGTGGCGCCGGCGGCTCGGGACCTATCCCGACAAGCAAGCCGAATTGGCCGAGGCCGAGGACCGTTGCCGCGACCGGCGGCTGTTATTGGAGGCGCTGGCCCGCGAGGGGCTGCTTGCGCGCGAGCGGTTCGGCAGATATCTGTCGGAGGACGGCGAGCCGGGTTATGACCGCGAACTGGGCGAGGCGATCCTGGTCTATCTCGCGCGCTCGCGGGCGCGGCTGATGCTTGTGCAGATCGAGGATGTGGCCGGCGAGAGCGAGCAGGCAAACCTGCCCGGCACGACCGATTCCCACCCGAACTGGCGCCGGCGGCTCGACTGGGAACTCGACGAACTGCTCGCCGGGCCGGCGATGGCGCGGATTGCCGCGCTGGTGACGGAAGCGCGCCGCTATTCGGCCGCCGACCAGCAGGCCTCCCGGCAGAACCGATGAGCGAGACGGGTACGGAAGCGCTCGCTGTTCGGGCAACCTATCGGCTGCAATTCCACAAGGGGTTCACGTTCCGCGACGCCGAGGCGCTGGTCCCCTATCTCGCCCGGCTCGGCATCAGCCATCTGTACGCCTCGCCGCTGATGCAGGCGCGGCCCGGCTCGACGCACGGCTACGACATCGTCGACCACAACCGGCTCAATCCCGAGATCGGCACCGAGGCAGAGTTCGAGGCGCTGGTCGCTTCGCTCGCTTCGCACGGCATGGGGCTGATCGTCGACATCGTGCCAAACCACATGGGGGTCGGCGGCGCCGACAATTCCTGGTGGCTCGACGTACTCGAATGGGGCGAGAATTCTCCTTACGCGCCGTTTTTCGATATCAACTGGGACCCGGTGCGCGACGATCTGAAGAACCGGGTTCTGCTGCCGGTGCTCGGCGATCAGTACGGCGCGGTCCTCGAAAAGGGAGAAATCGCGCTGCGCTTCGATCCGGGCGAGGGCAATTTCAGCGCCTGGTATTACGAGCACCGCTTTCCGATCTCGCCGCTGTCCTACCCCGAGATATTGCGCCGCGGCGGCACAAGACTGAGCGAGCCGGCCGCCGACTTTCAGGCGTTGCAGGGTCTGCCGCCGCCCGCTGCGTACCGAAAGGCCGTCGAACTGAAGCGACGCCTGGCCGAGGTAGCGTGCGATCCCGAGACGGCGGCGGCGCTCGATGAAGCGGTGCGGGTCTTCGCCGGCGATCCGGGCCGTCCCGACAGTTTTCACCGGCTGCACGAGCTGCTGGAGGCGCAGGCCTACCGGGTCGCATTCTGGCGCGTGGCAACCGAGGAGATCAACTACCGCCGGTTTTTCAACATCAACGATCTTGCCGGGCTGCGCATCGAACTGCCGGAATTGTTCGAGGCGACACACCGGTTGATCCTCGGCATGGTCGAACGCGGGCAGGTGCAGGGTCTGCGCATCGACCATATCGACGGGTTGTTCGACCCGGCCCGGTATTGCGCGATCCTGCGCCGGCGCGCCGGCGACAAGACGTATATCGTCGCCGAGAAGATCCTGGCGCGCTACGAGCGGCTGTCCGACTGGCCGATCACCGGCACGACCGGGTACGATTTTGTCAACCAGGTGCTCGGGCTGTTTGTCGATGCGGGCGCCGAGGCGGCGATGACCCGCCTTTATCGCCGGATCACCGGGCGGCGCGAGGATTTTGATGCGGTTCTGTACGCCGCCAAGCAGCGCATCATGCAGGTCAACCTGGCGAGCGAGATGGGCGTTCTCGCGCGCCGGTTTCATCGCCTGTCGGTGAGCGACTGGCGCACCCGCGACTTCACGTTGCGCAGTATGCTGACCGCGCTCGAAGAGGTCGTCGCGGCCTTTCCAGTCTATCGAACCTATGTCTCGGCCGAGGGCGCCGGTCCCGACGACCACCGCTATATCGAATGGGCGATCGGGCTGGCCAAAAAGCGCTGGGCGACCACCGAAACGACGATCCTCGATTTTATCCACGGCGTGCTGATCGCCGATCTGCCCGGACACACTCTGTCGCAGGATGTGCTGCGCACCGCGATGCAGTTTCAGCAGGTGACCGGCCCGGTGATGGCCAAGGCGTTCGAGGACACGGCGTTTTACCGCTATTTCCGGCTGCTGGCGCTCAACGAGGTCGGCGGCGACCCGCGCCGGTTCGGTACGTCCTGCGCCGCCTTTCACCATGTCGCCGCGGAGCGCGGCCAGAATTGGCCCCAGGCGATGCTGACGACCGCGACGCACGATACAAAGCGCGGCGAGGATTCGAGGCTGCGCATCGCGCTGTTGTCGGAGATGCCGCGCGAATGGGGACGGCGGGTCGCCGGCTGGATACGCCTGAACCGGCGCCACCGCGGCGAGATCGACGACGAACCGGTGCCCGACCGCAATATCGAGTATCTGTTTTATCAGATGCTGGTCGGGGTGTGGCCGCCGGATCTCGATCCTTGTGATGCCGAGGGGGTATCGGCCTTGGCCGAGCGGGTCGAGGCGGCGATGGTCAAGTCGGTGCGCGAAGGCAAGGAGCGGTCGAGCTGGAGCTATCCAAACGCGGCCTACGAGGCCGGGTTGACGCGGTTTGTGCGCGGCGTGCTCGATGCCTCCCGGCCGAACCCGTTTCTCGCCGATTTCGCGGCCTTTGTCGGACAGCTGGCGCGGCCGGCGGCAATCGCCTCGCTGGCGCAGCTCGTGCTGAAGCTGACCGTGCCCGGCGTGCCGGACATCTATCAGGGCGGCGAGCTGTGGGATTTCAGCCTGGTCGATCCGGACAACCGCCGTCCGGTGGACTGGAACGGGCGGCGAGACCTGTTGGACGCGGTATCCGATTCGGGCCTCCCCGAACTGGCCGAGCAGTGGCAGGACGGACGCGAAAAACTGTTCGCGACCTCGCGGCTGCTCGGCTTGCGCCGGTCGCGGCCGGCGCTGTTCGCCGGGGGCGATTATCAGCCGGTCGAGATCGGCGACGGCCGCAACTCGGACCGCGTCTGCGCCTTTTCCCGCCGCAGCGGCGACGAGGTGCTGGCAGTTGCCGTGCCGCGGCTGACCTTTGGTCTGTTCCGCGACGGCGGCCCGGCCGATTTCGGCGCGACCGATATTGCGCTGCCGGTGGTGCAGGTCTGGCGCAACGTATTCACCGGCGAGGCGATCGAGGCGCGCGACCGTATCCGGGCCGCCGAACTGTTCCGGCAATTCCCGGTCGCGGTGCTGGTCGGGACGGCTCCGGGCTGATCCGGAGAGGCTCACGGACCCGGATTTCGCTCGCGGCGGGGTATCGCCGCGCCGATGGGGCCGCTATCCTGGCCGGAGTGATCTGAGCGGAGTTTTTCCGAACACCGATGCGAGGTGCGGAAGCCGGTGAAAACCCGGCACGGTCGCGCCACTGTAACCGGCTCGCCGCCTGAGCGGCGGACCGGGAGTCAGACCCCGCCTCGCGAATGTGAAACCCCTGACGGGACGCGCCATCCCAAGGAGTCGAACCGCGATGAAATCGACACTCATGACTGCGCTCGGTCTGCTCGCCGCGCTGGCGTTGCTGCCGGTCGGCCCCGCCGGGTTCGCGGCGGAGCCGGGCCAGGGCCCGCCGGGCGGCGCCGAGTCTCCCGATCTCCCCGCCGGCGCCGCCGAGCCGGAAGAGGAGAAACCGGAGGAGGAGAAGCCGGAACCGAAACTGCTCGGCGATCTCGGCGGGTTGCGGCCCGCGCTGGCCAGATACGGGATCGAGATCGATCTCAGCTATATCGGCGAGACGTTCGGCGTCGTGCATGGCGGCGTCAAGCGCGGCGCTGTCTATGGGGGTCAGGCCGGGATCGGTCTGGGGATCGACCTCGAAAAACTGGTCGGCTGGCGCGGCGCGAAGACTTACGCCGACGCGCTGCAAATTCACGGTCGCGGCGCCTCGGACCGGCTGCTTGGCGGCAATCTGATGACGGTCAGCAATATCGAGGCGTACCCGACCACCCGGCTCTACCAATTGTGGTTTGAGCAGAATGTGCTCGATGATCGCGCCTCGGTCCGGGTCGGGCAGATCGCGGCGGATGACGAATTCATCACCAGCGACACCGCCGGCGAGCTGATCAACGGCACGTTCGGCTGGCCGCTATTGACCGCGGAGGATATCCGCGGCGGCGGCCCCGCCTACCCGCTGCCGCAGCCGGGGGTGCGGTTGCAGGTCAAACCCGCCGCCGATCTGACATTGCGCGCGGCGGCGTTCAGCGGCAACCCCGGCGGGCGCAACTGCCTCAGCGGCGACCCGCAGCAATGCGACCCGCACGGCGTCAAATTCGCGTTCAGCGGCGGCACGTTCTGGATCGCCGAGGCCGAATACGCCGTCAACAGCGGCAAGAACGCCGCCGGTCTGCCCGGTGTCTACAAGCTCGGCGTCTGGCACGAGACCGGGAATTTCCCGGACCAGTTCACCGGCGCGCTCGACCGGCGCGGCAATTGGGGCATCTACGCCATCGCCGATCAGACGGTGTGGCGCCGGCCCGGCAATGACGAGCAGGGTCTCAATGTCTTTCTGCGTATCGGCGGCGCGCCGTCCGACCGCAACTTGATCCCGTTTTACGCCGATGCCGGTATCGGGTTGCAGGCGCCGTTCGCCGGCCGGCCCGACGATGTCGTGACCTTGGGCGCGGCGTTTGGCAAGATCAGCGCCGAGGCGGCGCGCGCCGACCGTCTGGCCGACCCGCCGATCCCGGTGCGCGATCATGAGGCGGTCATCGAGCTGAGCTACAAGGCTGCCGTGCTGCCGGGCTGGACCGTCCAGCCCGACCTGCAATACGTCATCCATCCCGGCGGCAACGCGGCGCACCCGAACCGCCCCAAACCTATCCCGAACGCGCTTGTTCTCGGCTTGCGGACCACGCTCGCGTTCTGAGCTATCATCCGCCGGCTTTTCAGGGAGGCGGCACCGCGCGATGACGACGACGGGAACGGCACGATTTCACTACCGGCTCGGTCTCAACCAGCCGGAACAGAGCGCAACCGCGCGACAGCTGGCCGAAATGGCGGCGGCGATCGAGCGCGATACCGGCGGCGCGCTGCGGCTCGACGTGCATCCCGAGAGCCGGCTCGGTCCCGATCCGAAAATGTTCGCCGATCTGCGCTCGGGCGCGCTCGACTTCTATCTGTCGGGCGCACTGCTCGGCGGCGTCGCGCCGACCAGCGCCCTGCCGATGCTGCCCTTCGCGTTCTCCGACAGCAAAGCCGTGTTCGCGGCGCTCGACGGCGCGCTCGGCGACCGCATCCGCGGCGAACTCGCCGCCGCCGGCCTGCACGCGTTCCGCCGCTCGTTGCAGAACGGCTTTCACCACATGACCAACGACATCAGACCGATCGAGACCGCTTCCGATTTCGCCGGGCTGAAGATCCGCACCCCGGGCGGCGAGATCGCCGCCGATTTCTTCCGCGCGCTCGGCGCCGAGGCGGGCATGGTGCCGTTCAGCGGGATGTACGACGCGCTGCGGGCAAAAACCTTTGACGGGCAGAGCGACCCGCTCGGTGTCGTGCTGTCGTTGCGGCTCTACGAGGTGCAGCGCTATCTGAGCCTGACCGCGCATTGGTGGACCGGCTTTACCTTGCTCGCCAACGCGGTCGCCTGGAACGCGCTGCCGGCCGATATTCAAACCGTTGTCGAGCGTCACGCCGATGCCGCCGCGCTGAGACAACGCGAGGATATCGAAGCGGTCAACGCCGCGGGCGCCGAGGCGCTCGCAGAGCACGGGATGGTCGTCAACACCGCCGACGCCGATGGCATCCGCGCGAGGCTCGGCGATTTCTACGCACGCTGGCGGGTGCGTTTCGACCCGGCGGCCTGGCGGCTGCTCGAAGACGCGGCCGGCGGCCTGCCCGGCTGAGCCGGCAAGAGGAAACCAAGGAGGACCGGCCACGATGACCCAGAAAGACCTGCCGGTATGGCGCTCGATGCTGTTCGTGCCCGTCACGCAGCGGCGATTTGTCGACGGTGCGGCCAGGCGCGGCGCCGACGCGATCATCCTCGACCTTGAAGATGCGGTCGCCGCGTCGGAGAAGGAGCGCGCACGCACTCTCGTCCCGGAGGCGGCACAGATCGTCTCGCGCGGCGGCGCCGATGTCGTCGTCCGGATCAACCGGCCGCTGCGCATGACCGTGCGCGATCTCGAAGCCGCGATCGGCCCCGGCGTCCACGCAATCGCATTGCCAAAGGCGGAAAGCGCGCAGCACGTTCAGCTCGTCGCCGAGATCATCGACGAATTGGAGGCCGAGCGCGGCGTCGCGGTCGGCACCACGAAGATGCTCGCGATGGTCGAGACCGCCTCGGCTTTCTTCCGCATCGCCGAGATCGCGCGCGCCCATCCGCGTCTTGTCGCGCTCAACCTCGGGGCCGAGGATTTTGCGCTGTCGGCCGGCATGCTGCCCGAGGCCGAGGGGCTGTTCATGCCAAAGCAGACCTGCGTCTTCGCGGCGCGCGCCGCCGGGATCATGCCGATGGGGTTTGTCGGCACGGTCGCCGATTTCAGCGATCTCGACGGGTTTCGCGAGACCGTGCGCCGGTCGCGCCGGCTCGGTTTTGTCGGCGCCAGCGTCATCCATCCGAGCCAGATCGCGATCCTCAACGAGGAGTTCCGTCCCGCCGCCGCCGAGGTCGATCACGCGCGCCGGGTCGTGGCGGCCTACGACAAGGCGCTCGCCGAGGGGGTCGGCGCCGTCACCGTGGACGGCAGGATGATCGACGTGCCGGTCGTCGAGCGTGCCAAGCTGCTGTTGGCGCGCGAGGAGGCTATCGCGACGCGCGAGGCGAGGAAGCAGGCGGCGCTGGCTTGACCGGCGGCGGGGAACGGCGGATAGCTCGTATGACCAACTCTCGGAAAACCGACATGCGAACCCTGCTTTATTCAAACGCATCACCCTTTGCAAGGCGCGTGCGAGTAGTTTTGATTGAGAAGAATCTTGAATTTGAGAGCGACATATATGACGGGCTGCGCCCAATTCCTGAAATCAAGGACCATAATCCCGCATTACAGGTGCCTGTGCTGTATGACCGTGACCGGTGCCTTTTCGGCTCCAACCTAATCCTGCAATATCTCTATGCGGAGTACACCGGTTCTGAGAGCAATAACCCGCCGCTCGCGCCAACTATCACACGCCCAGAGCGACACTGGGAGGACATGCTCACACTGACCGCGATTGAGTCACTGGCTGATACGATCGTTGGACTTAGACTGCTGTTGGCGGGCGGGAAGATCGAGAATCCTTACATTGAACGTCAACACTCCCGCATCATCTCATGCTTGGATTGGTTAGAAGACCGTATGACTCCTGAGGGGTTCTGGCCGGGCATGTTTTCCATCATGGACCTTAATCTGATGTGCCCGCTTTTATACGGGGAATATCGGGACGTATTTGCCTTTCGGAACGGGCCGTGGCGGAAAATCACAGCGATGGTTGAACATTGGGGATCGCGACCATCGGTTCAAAAAACACCTTTGAAACCTTGATCGCCATCTATCCCCGGCGCCCGGTTGTTACACTGTGAAGCTCTGCGGCATCGGCGCACCTTGCAGCTTGTATTGGAGCTTAGGGTCGTCGCTGAGATGAAAGAGCGTTTGGATCCCGAACGGAAATGCCCTCCGCCCGAGCGCGACAGTCTGGCCCGGCTCGCCGACGCGCGAGAAGCCCTCATGCACATCAGCGATGTGGGACCGGGTTTTATCATAGTAAAACCTTCCCTACTCCGCTGCCGGTGACCAAGGGAGCAAGGACATGACCACCCAGGCAAAGGCATTGCGCAGTTTTCTGTTCGCGCCGGGCAATCACGCGCGCCGGGTCGAAAAGGCGCTGACGCTCGACGCCGATGCGGTCATCCTCGATCTTGAGGACGCGGTCGCGACAGCCGAAAAACCGGCCGCCCGCGACGCGGTCGTCGCGGCGTTCGGGCGCCCCCGGTCCGGCTTGCTCTATGTCCGGGTCAACGCGGTCGATACCGAGTTCTGCTACGGCGATCTGGTCGCGATCGTGCGGGCCGGTCTCGACGGGATCATTCTGCCAAAGGTTGAAAGCGCCGCCGGGATCGCCACGATCGACTGGCTGCTGGCGCAGCTCGAACGCGAGCGCGGTCTGGCCCCCGGCGGCATCGACCTGATCCCGATCATCGAGACGGCAGCCGGTCTCGACCGGCTCGGCGCGATCCTGGCATCCAGGACGCGGGTGCGTCGCGTCGCGTTCGGAGCGGGCGATTTCACGCTCGACGTCAACATGGTCTGGAGCCGCGGCGAGAGCGAGCTGGCCCCGGCGCGCGCCGCAATCGTCACCGCCTCGCGCGCCGCCGGGATCGAGGCGCCGCTCGATACGGTGTGGGTCGATCTGACCGACCCCGAGGGTCTCGAAGCCTCGGCGCGGACCGCCCTGGGCTTCGGGTTTCAGGGGAAAATGTGCATCCACCCGGACCAGATTCCGATCGCCAACCGCGTCTTTACTCCGAGCGAAGCGGAAATTGCCTTCGCCGAGCGCGTCGCGGCGGCCTTCGCCAAGGCGGAAGAAGAGGGCAGCGCCGCGATCCAGCTCGACGGCAAGTTCATCGACTACCCGATCGTCTACCGGGCGCAGCGTGTCTTAACGCGGATCGCCGCGATCCGCCAGCGGGAGGGGCGCTGATGTCGGACAGAGTTGAGGCGCGCACCGCCGGGCCGCTCGACGGGGTCAAGGTGCTCGATCTGTGCAGCTATCTCGCCGGGCCGTATGGCTGCACCTTGCTGGCCGATCTCGGCGCCGACGTGATCAAGATCGAATCGCCGCAGGGCGACATGCTGCGCCAGTTCCCGTCGAGCCTGCCCGGCGAGGCGCGGTTTTTTCTCGGCACCAAGCGCGGCAAGCGGGCATTGGCGCTCGACCTGAAACAGAAGGAAGGTCTCGCGGTCCTGCACCGCATGGTCGAAAGCGCCGATGTGCTGGTCGAGAATTTCCGCCCCTCGGTGCCGGCCCGGCTCGGGATCGACTATCCGCGGCTCAAGACGATCAACCCGCGCCTGATCTATGCCGGGCTGACCGGCTACGGCGACGAGGGGCCGCTCAGCGAAAAAGGCGGGTTCGACCAGGTGTTGCAATGCCTGTCGGGCATGGCGGTGTTCCAGGGCGGCGCCCCGGACAGACCGCAGCTCGTGCTCGGCTCGGTGCTCGATTATTTCACCTCGGCATTGCTCGCCTATGGGGTCGCCGCGGCGCTGTTTCAGCGCGAGAAGAACGGCAAGGGGCAGTATCTGAGCCTGTCCCTGCTGCGCAGCGCGCTGACGATCCAGGCCGGCCGGTTTGTCTGGGCCGAGAGCGAGGGGCGCGATGTCGCTCGCGATTCGGGAACCGGCGGGCTGACCGGCATCCACCCGACAAAACAGGGCGCGCTGTATATTTCGGTCCACTCGAACCATTTTTTCGCCGCGCTGTGCGAGCTGGTCGGCCGCAAGGAGCTGGCCGATGACCCGCGCTGCGTCTCGATGCGCAGCCGCGCCGAGCATGCCGCCGAACTCGTGCGGGAAATCCGCGCCGCGCTCGCTTCGCGCACCGCGCTCGAATGGGAGGAGATTTTCGGCGAGAAGGTGCCGTGCGCGGCGGTGCGCCCGATCGAGGAGATGTTCGACCATCCGCAGGTTCTCGCCGAGGATCTGGTCGCGACGCTCGACCACCCGGTTGTCGGCCGCTACCGGACCATGACAAAACCGGTCAAATTCTCCGAGACGCCGGGACCGGCCCCGACCGCCGCGCCGGTTTTCGGCCAGCACAGCGACGCGGTTCTCGCGGCGCACGGCTATTCCGCCGAGGAGATCGCGGCGTTGCGCAAGCACGGCGTCGTGCGCTAACCGGCGGTCTCCCGATGGGCCGTCACGTCGAGCCTGATGCCGCGGACGCCGGCGACAACGACCGGGGTTCCTTCGGCGAGATCGGGTCCGTCGGCGAGCCACACGGTATCGCCGATCCGCACCTTGCCGTGCCCGTTGACAAACGCCTCGCAGACCGTGCCGCGCGCGCCGATCATCGAGCGCCGCGGCGCGTTCAGCGCGACCCCGTCGTCGTGCGCCGACTCGATCGCGCGATAGACAAAATAGCCGGCCACGCAGCTCAGCGCCGTCGCGACCGCAAACACCGCGAGCTGGCCTTCAAGCCCGATCCCCGTGACCGCCGCGGCCAGCGCCGTCACCGCCGCGCCGACCGCGATCCACATCAGATACGAGCTGGGCAGCGCCATCTCCGCCAGCGCCAGCACACCGGCCAGCACGATCCAGACCCACCACGGCAGCCCGCTCATTCGGCTACTCCGCCGGGTGGACAGCCTTCGCCGTGGGGACGGAAGTCTTGGCGAGTTCGGCGATCCCGGCGATCGTTCCGACCAGCCCTGATGTCTCCATCGGCATCAGCACGAGCCGGGAATTCGGCGAGGTGCCGATCTGCGTGATCGCCTCGACGTATTTCTGCGCGACGAAATAGTTCAGCGCCTGCACGTCGCCCTCCGCGACCGCTTTCGAGACCGCCGCGGTGGCCCACGCCTCGGCCTCGGCAAGCCGCTCGCGCGCTTCCGCCTCGCGCCGCGCCGCTTCGAGCTTCCCCTCCGCGGCCAGGATCTGCGCCTGCTTGGCGCCCTCCGCCTCCAGGATCGCCGCCTGCTTCAGACCTTCGGCGCGCAATATCGCCGCCCGCCGCTCGCGATCGGCGGCAAGCTGCTTTGCCATCGATTCCTGCACGTCCTCCGGCGGGCGCACGTCCTTCAGCTCGACGCGGGTGATCTTGGTGCCCCACGGTTCGGTCGCGGCATCGAGCACCCGCAACAGCCGCTCGTTGATCTCGTCGCGCTTCGACAGCGTCTCGTCCAGGTCGAGCGCGCCGATCGCGGTGCGGATGTTGGTCATCGTGATGTTGCTGACCGCCAGTTCGAGGTCGCGGACCTCGTAGGCGGCGCGGCTCGCGTCGAATACCTGGTAAAAGACGATGCCGTCGACGACCACGACGGCATTGTCCTTTGTGATGACGTTCTGCGCCGGGATTTCCAGAACGGTTTCCTGAACGTTGATCTTGTGGCCGACCGAATCGATAAACGGGTTGATCAGCCGTAACCCCGGCGACAGCGTGATCCGGTAACGGCCGAAACGCTCGACGGTCCATTCGTAACCCTGCGGGACGGTGCGAACGCCGCGCACCACCACCGCCAGCACGATGACCGCAACAACCCCCAAAAATATCAGAACCCCGTAGCCCATCCCGCTCTCCCGGCCGCCACGCGTTGCCGTCACCCCGTGCGTGCTTAGCACGTTCGCGCTTAACCGTTCGTGCCTGACCGTTTGCGCCTATTGGGACGCGAACGTCACCGCGACTCCGGTCGCGGCGCTGTCGGGATGTTTGAAGACCGTGCTGAATGCCGTCGTGGCGCCGGGGGCCAGCGAATTGCGCGGCGGGTCGATCACCTGCGAGGCGACCTCCGCCTTGTTGCTGTCGTGCAAAGCGATCCGCAGCCGCGGGATTTCGCGCGCGGTCGGCGCGGTGTTCGTGATCCTGCCGTTGACGACAAGCGAATCGGGGGTGCGCGCCGGGCTTACCGTGACCTGCAATCCCGCGCCGGGCGCATCCGCGAGCCATACGCTGCGGTATAACGGGGCTGTGGAGGGCCAGGTGTTGATGATCGGATCGCGCGCCAGAAGCGCAACCAGCACGAGCGCCAGCATGAGGGTGGCCAGCACGAACCCCGCGACGCGAAAGCCGCGGCGATGCGCCGTCGCCGGGCGGTCGGCCCTGCCCAGGTCGCGGTCCAGCACGGAGCTGCGCAAGCCTTGCGGCGGTGGCGGCGGGCCGACCGAGGGCGGAGGCGGCTCAAGTCTCGGCTCGGCGCGCAGGGTTTCGCTCGTGGGCGGAGGCGGGGGCGGCGGAAACGACGCCAACGACGGCGGGTCTGCGAGACGTTCTTCCGCCGCTTGCCCGGTCGCGGCGGTCGTGTCGGCAACCGGCTCCCGGATCGCCGCCGCCTCGGGATGATAGCGCCAGACCTTGCCGCATCTCGCGCAGCGCACGTCGCGGCCTTCGGCGCCGCCGAGCGATGCATCATCGACGGCGTAACGGGTCTCGCAATCCGGGCAGGTCAGGATCATCGGAACGATCGTCCGGGGTTGCGCCGGATGCGGTCGGCGGCGCCGCTGGAACGCTTGGCGAGGCAGGCGAAGACGGGCTTGATCATCGCCCCAGGCATCGCCTCGGGCACCGTAACATGCACCGCAACATGCCGAGTTTGCTGCCGGCTGTCATCGCGCGGTAATGATTACGGATTTCCAGCAACTTGTCGATCCGCGGCGATAGGCCGGAGTTGCCCGATCGTTGACTTACCGGCGCCGGACCGGCAGGTTCGCGGCGGCTCCGGCTGCAAGCATATTACAGGGAGCGGACGCGAATGCATGCCCGGTTCGGGTCGCCCGCATGATGCCGCGCCGTGACGGTTGTTGAGCCGGCTCGCTCGGACGGCGCTGCCGCTGCCGGCCAGGACCGCCCCCTGCTCGAAATTCGCGATGTCGCGCTGCGGTTCGGCGGCATCGTCGCGCTGGACGGCGTCTCGTTCGCGCTGAACGAGGGCGAGATCCTGGGGCTGATCGGTCCGAACGGCGCCGGCAAGACGACGCTGTTCAACTGCATCAGCCGGCTCTACAGACCGAACCGGGGCGATATTCTGTTCGAAGGGGCCTCGCTGCTGCGACGCAAGCCGCATCGCATGGCCGAGATCGGCATCGCGCGCACTTTTCAGAACCTGGCGCTGTTCGGCCCGCAAAGCGTCCTCGACAATGTGCGGATTGGCGGGCACGCGCGCGGGGACGGCGATTTTCTGACCGACGCTTTGCGGCTGCCGATGACACGCCGCCGCGAGAGAGCGCTGACCGATGCCGCCTGGGATTTGCTCGACATGCTCGATCTGCGCGATGTCGCCTTGCGTCCCGCCGGCGGTCTGCCGCTGGGCACGCGCAAGCGGGTCGAGCTGGCGCGCGCTCTGGCCGCAACGCCGCGCCTGCTGTTGCTCGACGAGCCGGCCGGTGGGCTGACGCAGGGCGAGGTCGCCGGGCTGGGTGGGCTGATCCGCCGCATCCGCGACGAGCGCGGCACGGCCGTGCTGCTTGTCGAGCACCACATGCAGCTTGTCATGTCGGTGTCCGACCGGGTCGTCGCGCTCGATTTCGGCCGCAGGATCGCCGCAGGCACGCCGGAACAGGTGCGGCAGGACCCGGCGGTGATCGAGGCCTATCTCGGGACCGGGACAACGCACTCCCCGGAACCTGGAAGATGATGCTCGAAGTCCGCGGTCTCGACGCGTTTTACGGCGAGGCGCAGGCGCTGTTCGGGGTCGGCTTCGCGCTCGATGACGGGCAGGTCCATGCGCTGCTCGGAGCCAACGGCGCCGGCAAGACGACCGTGCTGCGGGGGCTGTGCGGCACGGTCCGCACCGCGGGCCACATCAGCTTCGACGGGCGCCGCATTTCGGGCCGGGCGACCGAGGACATCGTGCGGCTCGGGATCGCGCATGTGCCCGAGGGCCGCGGCACGTTCACGAATCTGACCGTCGAGGAGAATTTGCAGCTCGGCGCGATCACGCGACGCGATCGGGCCGGGATTGCCGCCGATATCGCGCGCGTCTACGACCATTTTCCGCGCCTCGGGGAGCGCCGCGCGCAGCAGGCCGGCACCTTGTCGGGCGGCGAGCAGCAGATGCTGGCGGTCGGTCGGGCGCTGATGCTGCGGCCGCGGCTGATGCTGCTCGACGAGCCGTCCTTCGGGCTGGCGCCGCTGGTTGTCGAGGAGCTGTTCGCGATCCTGCGCCGGGTCAATCGCGAGACCGGCGTGGCGATGCTGATCGTCGAGCAGAACGCGACGCTGGCTCTCGCGATGGCCGAACACGCCTATCTGCTCGAAACCGGCCGTATTGTAATGGACGCCCCCGCCGCGGTCATCGGTGCCGACGAGTCGATCCGCCGCGCCTATCTGGGGTATTAGCGTGGGGCCGGTGACCCGCAAGATACGGACCGCCGGCGTCTCGCCGGCATCGGGCGAAGCAAAGCTTCGCCTGAGCCGGCCGGAGGCCGGCGGTCCCAAAGCTGATGTTGGTCTGCGCTCTCGCGGCTACCTGCCGCACGTCGATGCGCCAAACTTGGTTCAGCGCGTCGTGTTCCGGCTGGCGGACAGCTTGCCGGCCGCAATCCGCGCCGAGATCGGATCTCGGCCCGCCGACGAACGGATTACCGCCCTGGACGCGGCTCTTGACCGCGGATTTGGCCGCCGGGATCTGAACAATCCGGTAATTGCGGAACTTGTTCAAACGGCGCTGCTGCACTTCGACCCGGTCAGATATAGATTGCTCGCCTGGTGCGTCATGCCGAACCATGTTCATACGTTATTGCAAACAATGCCCGAATATTCCCTCGACCGGATCATCCATTCCTGGAAATCGTACACGGCCAACCGAGCCAACCGTCTGCTGCGGCGCAGAGGCACATTCTGGGCGCGGGAATATTTCGACCGGTTTATGCGCGATGAGGAACATCTCTCCCGGACAGCGGCTTACATCGAGGCCAACCCGGTAAATGCCGGCTTGTGCACGAATATCTCGGACTGGCAGTTCTCATCAGCCTGGCACGATCGGACCGCCGGCCTCCGGCCGGCCTGCCGGCGAGACGCCGGCGGTCCCTGCGACTGACAGCACCCTCGATGGAACTCCTCCTCCAGCAAATCCTGGCCGGGCTGGCGACCGGGGCGATCTATGCGGCGATGGCGCTCGCCGTCGTGATGATCTATCAGGCGATCGATCACCTGAATTTCGCCCAGGGCGAAATGGCGATGTTCTCGACCTTTATCGCCTGGCAGCTGCTCGCGTGGGACCAGCCCTATTGGGTCGCGTTTATCGGCGCGATCGTGTTGTCGTTTATCGGCGGCGTCCTGATCGAGCGCGTGCTGTTCCGGCCGTTGCACAACGCGCCGGTGCTGAGCCAGATCGTCGCGTTTATCGCGCTGTTCAGCATCCTGAACAGCCTCGCCGGCTTTATCTGGGACTTCAACATCAAGACGTTCCCGACACCGTTCGGCAACAAGCCGCTGTTCGGCAGCAGCCTGATCGGCACGCATCAGGCCGGCATGATCGGTGTAACGCTCGTAATGCTCGGCCTGCTGTATCTGTTCTTCCGCGGCACACGGCTCGGTCTGGCGATGCGCGCCGCCGCCGCGAACCCGGATTCGGCGCGGCTGGTCGGCATAAGGGTCGGCTGGATGACCGCGCTCGGCTGGGGCATGGCGGCGGCGATCGGCGCGGTGGCCGGCATGTTGATCGCGCCGGTCGTATTTCTCGAACCGAACATGATGCTCGGTGTGCTGCTCTACGGCTTCGCCGGCGCCGTCCTTGGCGGGCTGACCAGTCCCGCAGGCGCGGTGCTCGGCGGGTTCGCGGTCGGTGTCGTCGAAAACCTCGCCGGCGCCTTCATTCCCTATCTCGGTCGCGAGCTGAAGCTGACAATCGCGCTGGTGCTGATCGTCGCGGTGCTGATGGTGCGGCCGAGCGGTATTTTCGGCCGTCGGATTGTGACCCGCGTATGACCGCGCCGGCGGTCGAGGCCGCGCCGGATACGGCAGGGCGCGCGACGGCGACCCGGCTTCTCGCGATTGCCGCAATCGTGATCGCGGCGCTGCTGGTGCCGCTGTTCGTAAGCGGCTTTGTGACGTTCCAGCTGACCATGGTGATGGTCTACGGTCTCGCGATCCTCGGTCTCAACCTGCTGACCGGGTTCAACGGCCAGTTCTCGCTCGGGCATAGCGCGTTTTACGGCATCGGGGCCTACACCGCGGCAATCCTGATGGACCGCTGGGAGGTGCCGTATTACGCGACATTGCCGGTTTCCGGCGCGGTGTGCTTTGTTGTTGGGTTTCTGTTCGGGTTCCCGGCGCTGCGGTTGCAGGGGATTTATCTCGCGCTGGCCACCTTCGCGCTCGCGGTCGCGATGCCGCAGATCCTCAAATTCGGGCCGCTGGAGCCGGTCACCGGCGGGGTGCAGGGGATCGTGATCCTGAAGCCAGACCCACCCTTTGGTCTGCCGATCGATTCGGACCAGTGGCTTTACTATTTCACGCTGGCGGTGCTGCTGGTCATGTTTTGGGCCGCCGCCAATCTGATCCGCAGCCGCAGCGGCCGCGCGATCATGGCGATCCGCGACAGCCCGATCGCGGCGGCGGCGATGGGGATCGACCTTGCGCTGTACAAGACCGCAACGTTCGGCGTCAGCGCGCTTTATACCGGGGTGGCCGGCGCGCTCGGCGCGATCGCGGTGCAGTTTGTCGCGCCGGACAGTTTCACGTTTCTGCTGTCGATCTCGCTGCTGGTCGGCTTGGTGATCGGCGGGGTCGGTTCGATCCCGGGGAGCCTCGTCGGCGGCGTCTTTGTGATGTTTGTGCCCAACCTTGCCGAGGCGGTCTCGACCGGGCTTGCCGGGGCGATTTACGGCGGCATCATGCTGCTCGTCGTTTTCGTCATGCCGTCCGGCACGGCCGGGTTTGCCCGTCTCACGCTCGCCTGGGCGACCCGGACCCGGCATCGCCCAATGGAAACCCGAGTGGAAACCCGAGTGCCAACCCGAACGGAGATCGACCGATGACCCGTCTGACCCGCCGCACGATCCTCGCCGCGGTCCCGAGCATGATCGCGCTCGGCGCGGCACCGGCTTTTGCGCAACAGAAATACGACAGCGGCGCGAGCGACGGCGAGATCAAGATCGGCCACACCAACCCGTATAGCGGCCCGGCCTCGGCCTACGGCGTGATCGGCAAGACGGAAGCCGCCTTTTTCACGATGATAAACGATCAGGGCGGGGTCAACGGCCGCAGGATCAATTTCATCTCGTATGACGACGGCTACAGCCCGCCGAAAACGGTCGAACAGACGCGCAAGCTGGTCGAAAGCGACCGCGTCCTGCTGCTGTTCAACATGCTTGGCACCCCGACCAACACGGCGATCCACAAATACGTCAACCAGAGGAAGGTGCCGCATCTGTTCATCGCCAGCGGCGCGACGAAATGGGGCGATCCGAAGAATTTCCCGTGGTCGATGGGCTGGCAGCCGAATTATCAGAGCGAAGGACGCATCTACGCGACCTATATCAAGGAGCACCATCCGAACGCGAAGATCGGCGTGCTGTACCAGAACGACGATTACGGGAAGGATTATCTCAAAGGCTTCAGGGACGGGCTGGGCGAGAGGGCCAAGGCGATGATCGGGGCGGAGTTGCCCTATGAGACGAGCGATCCAACCGTCGATTCGCAGGTCGTCAGTCTCAAATCCTCCGGCGCCGATCTGTTCTTCAATGTGACGACCCCGAAATTCGCGGCGCAGGCGATCAAGAAGACGGCCGAAATCGGCTGGAAGCCGGTGCACATTCTGAACAGCGTGTCCAACTCGGTCGGCGGCGTGCTGACGCCGGCCGGTCCCGACAATGCCAGGGGCATTCTCTCGACGCATTATCTCAAGGACCCGACCGACCCGACATGGCAGGACGATGCCGGGTTTAAGCAATGGTCCGAATTTATGGAGAAATATTATCCGGACGGCGACAGGACCAGCACGTTCACCGTATACGGCTATACGGTGGCGCAGGCCCTGGTATCGGTGCTGCAACGCTGCGGCGACGAGCTGACCCGTGAAAACGTCATAAAGCAGGCCGCCGGCATCAAGGATCTGGAGCTGCCGATGCTGCTGCCCGGGATCAAGGCGAATACGACGCCGACCGATTTCTACCCGCTGAAGCAGATGCAGATGCAGCGCTTCACCGGCGAGCGGTGGGAGCTGTTCGGCCCGATCATCACCGGCGCGGTTCACGCCTGACCGATGCGCGTCCGGCAGCGCCGGCGCGGTCTCACAGCAGGTCGCGCAGCATCGCGACAAGCGGTTTGTCGGCCGGCGGCATCTCGTAGTCGCCAAGCCGCACCGGGCGCACCCATGTCAGCCGCTGGCCCTCGCGCGGGGTCACGATCCCGGACCATTTGCGGCAGACGTAAAGCGGCATCAGCAGGTGGAAATCGGGATAGGCGTGCGAGGCGAAGGTGAACGGCGCGAGGCAGGTTTCGTGGACGTCGATCCCGAGTTCCTCGGCGAGTTCGCGGATCAGCGCCGCCTCCGGCGTCTCGCCCGGCTGCACCTTGCCGCCGGGAAATTCCCACATCCCCGCGAGGTGCTTCCCGGCCGGGCGCTCGGCGATCAGCACGCGGCCATCGGTATCGACCAGCGCGACCGCGGCGACCAGGACGATCGGCCTCGCCTGCTTGCTTCGCTCTTGCGCCTGCCCCCTCCCTAACCCTCCCCCGCACGCGGGGGAGGGAGCGGGTGGGGATGGCGGGGGGTCAGCTCCGGTAGCTGCCATTGATATCGACATAGCCGTGCGTCAGGTCGCAGGTCCACACCCGCGCCCGGCCGGAGCCGAGGCCGAGATCGATCCCCATCGTGATGTAGCGGCCTTGCATGTGCTCGGCGACCGGCCCCTCGTCATAGCCCGGCACCGGCCCGCCCTCGGCGGCGATCCGCACCCCGCCGACCGAGATCGTCAGCGTGTCGCGATCGACCCGCTCGCCGGCCTTGCCGACCGCCATCACGATGCGGCCCCAATTCGCGTCGCCGGCGGCGATCGCGGTTTTGACCAGCGGCGAGTTGCCGATCGCCAGACCGATGCGGCGCGCCGCATCGTCGCTCTCGGCGCCGCTGACCTCGATCGTGACAAACTTCTCGGCCCCCTCGCCGTCGCGCACGATCTGCGTCGCGAGGTCGATCATCACCGCGTCGAGCGCCCGCCGGAAATCGAGAATGCGCAGATCGTCGGAGCTGGTGATCGGCACGTGCCGCGCCTGCTGCGTCGCGCAGAGCAGCACCGTGTCGCTGGTCGAGGTGTCGCTGTCCACGGTGATCGAGTTGAAGGACGGCCCGACCGCGTCGGACAGCAGCCATTGCAGCGCCTTGGCCGATATCGCCGCGTCGGTGAAGATATAGGCGAGCATCGTCGCCATGTTCGGCGCGATCATGCCCGAACCTTTTGCGAAACCATTGAGCCGCACGGTCACCCCGTCGATCGTCGCGGTCGCGGCGGCGCCCTTGGGAAACGTGTCGGTTGTCATGATCGCCCGCGCCGCCGTTTCCCAGTTGTCCGGGGAGAGCGCCCGCGCGGCCTCGGGCAGCGCGGCGACAAGACGGTCGGGCGGCGGCGGCTCGCCGATCACCCCGGTCGAGGAAATAAACACCTCGCTGTGAGGGCAGCCGAACAGCCGCGCCGCTTCCGCCGCGGTGTCCTGGACGACCTGCCAGCCGGCGCGTCCGGTGAACACGTTCGAATTGCCGGAATTGACGACGACAGCCCTGACACGGCCGCCGATCAGGTTCTGCCGGCACCACACGACCGGATGACCGGGGGTCTGGGACATCGTAAACACACCGGCCACCGTGCTGCCCGGAGCCAGTTCGGCGACCATCAGATCGTTGCGCCCGGTATAGCGGATGCCGGCTTCGTGCGCGGCCAGACGCACGCCGGCGATCGGCTCCATCGTCGGAAAGCGCTCGGGGGCAAGGGGGGAGACGGTGGCCATCGGTTCGGACTCCGGGAGGGCGGGACGCGCTCGAAGCAGCGACATGTCGCATATCGCTGCACCCGTCACAAGGCAGGCAACGCGCTCCCGCTCCGATCGGCGTGTTCATAAAACGCGGCGAGAAAGGCGTCCTTCCGCTCGTCAAACGGGGCGTGCCCGGCGTCTTGCAGCACGACCAGCCGCGAGCCGGGGATCAGCGCCCGATAGGCCTTGCCAAAAACCGGCGGCACGATCCGGTCGGCCTCGCCCCAGATCAGCAGCGTCGGCACGTCGATCCGGTGCAGCCATTTTGCCAGGCCCGGATTGTGAAAACGCGGCCGGTACGCCAACCGGGTTACGGTCGCGCGGTTCTTCGCGACGACAGCCATCACGGCCGGATCGGTCAGGGCGCGGGCGAGGTCGGCGCTGCGGCGCGCGGCGCGTTCCGGGTCGGCGTAATAGCGCCGCAGGTTTTCGTCGTCCTTCATGCGGAACGTGTCGGCGATCGTCTCGCCGTTCGCGGTAATGCCAACTGCGCCGACCAGGGTCAGGCTCGCGAGGCGAAGGGTGCAGCGCACCGCCATCTCGGCCGCCACCCAGCCGCCGAGCGAGGTGCCGATCAGATGCACCCGGTTCAGCCCGAGCGCCTTCAGCAGGTCGAGGTGGAAATAGGCGAGATCGGCGATCTCATCGAGCCAGGGCGGATCGTCGGAATGGCCGAAACCGGGATGCTCGGGCGCAAAGACCGGGAAGCGGGCTGCCAACTTGTCGAGAAACGCCATCCACCCGGTATGCCCGCCGGCGCCGTGCAGGAACACGACCGGCGTTCTGCCATCCCCCTCGGGACTGCCGCGGAACAGCCGGACCGAGGCGCCGGCGACCGTCACGGTTTCGACGCGGTGCTCCATGCAAAAGTCATGAATATCGGCCGAAATTATTGTCCTGTCTCGCGCAGTAAGGTGTCCTCGATCCGTAACAGGCGCTCGCGCGTTTCGTTTTGGGATTCGCGCATCTCGTTTTGGAAATCGCGCATTTCATTTTGGAATGCGCGTACTTCATTGCGGAATGGGTCAAACTGGCTGCGCAGGGCGCGCCCTTCCGAACTCAGCCCGTCAATGCTGCTGTCGTGCCGATTGAGAATTGAGATCATGACAGTGCGGTCGTCCCGCATATCGGCCAGTTCGCTTTGTATCTCGCGCAAGATGCGCAACGTCAGATCGGTATCGCTCATTGTACAGCACTCGGATCAGGCTACCTGACGCAAGATCAAGCTGTGCCAGACATCGGACAGCGCCGCGACCAGTGCGTCGATGTCGGAGTCGCTGTGCAATGGCGTCGGGGTCAGCCGCAACCGCTCGGTGCCGCGCGGCACGGTCGGGTAGTTGATCGGCTGCACATAGATGCGGTGCCGCGTCAGCAGCATGTCGCTGGCATTTTTGCACAGCACCGGATCGCCGATCAGCACCGGCACGATATGGCTCTGCGACGGCATGACCGGCAGCCCGGCCTGCGCCAGACGGCGCTTGACCAGCGCCACCCGGTTCTGGTGCCGCACCCGCTCCGCCTGGCTCTGTTTCAGGTGGCGCACCGCCGCCAGCGCGCCCGCCATCAGCGCCGGCGGCAACGAGGTCGTAAAAATGAAACCCGGCGCGTGGCTGCGCAGAAAATCGACCAGCGCCGCCGAGCCGGCGACATAACCGCCCATCACGCCGAACGCCTTCGCCAAGGTCCCCTGGACCACGGTCGGGCGCTCGGGAACGCCGTCGCGCTCGGCGATGCCGCCGCCGCGCGGTCCGTACAACCCGACCGCGTGCACCTCGTCGAGATAGGTCATTGCGCCGTAGTGCTCCGCGACATCGCACAATTCGGCAACCGGCGCGATGTCGCCGTCCATCGAATAGACCGACTCGAAGCACACCAGCTTTGGCCGCTCGCGCGGCAATACCGCGAGACGCCGCTCCAGATCCTCCGGGTCGTTATGGCGGAAGATCTGCTTTTCGGCGCGGCTGTTGCGGATGCCGGCGATCATCGAGGCGTGGTTCAGCGCGTCCGACAGCACTACCATGCCGGGGATTTCCTGCGCCAGGGTCGACAGCGCCGCCTCGTTCGCGACATAGCCCGAGGTGAAGACCAGCGCCGCCTCGCGCCGGTGCAGATCGGCCAGCTCGCGTTCGAGTTCGAAATGCAGGTGGCCGTTGCCAGAGATGTTGCGCGTGCCGCCGGTGCCGGCCCCGAGCGCTGCGATCGCCCCGGTCATCGCGTTCAGCACGTCCGGGTGCTGGCCCATGCCGAGATAATCGTTCGAGCACCACACCGTGACCTCGGCCCCGATGCGGTGATCCCAGGCCCGCGGAAACCGGCCGCAGCGCCGTTCGAGATCGGCAAAGACGCGATACCGTCCCTCGGCGCGGAGCGCGTCGAGGCGCTGTCCGAAAAAGCCTTCGTAATTCATATCGCCGCCGCTGGAAGAGACGTCACACTAACAAGCCGTTGCCGCTCGCGCCATGCGCGCTGTGTCGCGCCCAGCCGTTTTGTACCATGCCTGTCTTGCCGGGCCGTTTTGTCGATCCGGCTCAACTCCGCGGCGGTGGAACACATCAGCCGAGCCGACCGGGTTCCGGTTCGGGACGGGGTGCCGGTCCGGATCGGGCGATTCCGCCTCTGTGCAAATCGCCGGGAGTGCGCGGCGTTCGGCCGGCGCGAGGCGGCGCGGAGCTTTGTCTCGGTTCCCGCCTTCCGGCAGGTTCTGGCGGTGCTGGCGCCGCTGATCTGCTATGTCGCGGTGATCGGCCTCCTTGGGATCTATATCGCGTCGGCGCTCTTTATCGCGCTGTTCGTGGGGTATTTCGGCCGCTATTCGCCGCTCAAATGCATCGCGGTCGGCGCCTTGTGGCGCTGTTCCTGTTCGGGATGTTCGAGATCTGGTTTCTCGTGCCGCTGCCGAAGGGGCCGATCGAGGAATTCCTCGGCCATTGACGGATCGCGGTCCCGCGCCGGCCGGGCCGAAGTCGCGCTACCCGCCCGGCGCGCACACGAATGTCAAATGCGCCGGAAGCAGCAGCGGGCAGTAATCGAGGATATAATCGGTGGCGACGGGCACGGCCGCGGTGCCGGCGGGGCATGCGCGCTGCGCCTCGATCTGCGCGGCCGCGCGGGAGGCGGCGAGCCCGTTATAACAGACCGCCACCCGCACGCCTTCCGGCTGTCCCGGCTGCACCAGGCTCGGCACGGTTGGGTACGGATCGAGCGCGCCGCAGCCGGTCAGCGCGGCGGCGCCGAGCAGCGCCAGGGCCAGCGCCGGGGTCAGCGCCGGGGCCGCCGCTCGCGGTCTCACGCCGCCTCGTCCAGCGCGCGCTCGGCGAACAGCGCCGCCGCCATCAGCCTGGCGTCGTCGCCGATCCGGCCGACCAGCTGGATGCCGGTCGGCAGCCCGTTCTCGCCCCATACCGCCGGCATGGTCACGCACGGCGCGCCGAGCAGCGTCCACATCCGGTTGAACACCGGGTTTCCGGTGTGGCCCAAGCCGACCGGCGCCTCGCCGGGGGCGGCCGGGGTCAGCAGCACATCGCATTCGCCAAAAAACCCGCCGAGCCGGGCGCGCGCCGCTGCGGTCTCGGCGATTGCGGCATCGTATTCGGGAGCGCCGACCGCCAGCCCGGCATCGAGAAGCTGCGCCAGCGCCGGCGACAATTCGGCGCTGTGTTGCAGCCGCTCATGCGCGAGACCGCGCACCAGCTCGAACCCCATGGCCGACTGCTGCGCCTCGGTCAGGCGCTGGTGCTCGGCCGGAAACGGGATATCGGTGACGCGCGCGCCGGCGCGTTCGAGAGCGGCGCGCGCCCGGTCGAGCGCTCTCACCGTTGCGTGCTCGGCCTCGTCCCACATCGGCGTGCGGTAGAGGCCGAAACGCGGCGGCGCCTCCTGCGGCGCCCCAGGCGCGGAGATGTCGCGCAGTTCCGGCCGCCCGGCGACGACCCCGGCGAAAAACGCCGCATCGGCGACGTTGCGCGCCATCGTGCCGATCGTGTCGAGACTGTCGCACAGCATCTTGACCCCGGCGCGCGGGATCGTGCCAAAGCTCGGCTTGTAGCCGACGATGCCGCAGAACGCGGCCGGGCGGATCACCGAACCGGCGGTCTGCGTGCCAAAGGCGAGCGGCGCCATCAGGTCCGCGACGGCGGCGGCGGAGCCGCTCGACGAGCCGCCGGGGGTGTGCGCCGGGTGGCGCGGGTTGGCGGTCTTTCCCGGCGTGAAACAGGCGAATTCGGTCGTGACCGTTTTCCCGATGACGATCGCCCCGGCGGCGCGCGCCAGCGCGACGCAGGCGGCGTCGGCGGCCGGGCGGTGGCGGACATAGATCGCCGAGCCGTACCCGGTGGGCATGTCGGCGGTGTCGATCAGGTCCTTGACCGCGATTGGGACGCCGTGCAGCGGGCCGCTCGGGGCCGATGCGTCGCAGCGCCGCGCCGCTTCCAGCGCCGCTCCGGGATCGAGATACTGCCAAGCGCCGACCACAGGCTCGCGCGCCGCGATCCGTTCGAGGCAGGCCCTGACCAGCGCCTCGGCGCGCAGGCTCCCCTCGGCGATCCGTTGCGCCGCGTCGCGAGCGGAGAGGGACAGAAGGTCGGACATCGGGCACTCCTGGCTGGTTTCCCCGAAGCTAACACCGGCACGGGGGACGCGGAGGCGTCGCGATCGGCCGGCGCTTCGCGGCACGGCGCAAAACAGTGCCCGGCCGGGCGCGCCGTATTATATACGCTGTATTTGGCGGTGCCGAGGCGGCGACAGCCGGCAGCGCGCCCCGCGACGGAACCGGTAATCATGGCCGAGCATGGCGTCCGCGACGACGAAGCCGCTGCCCGCCGCACGGCGGCGCTGATGGGGTTTATCGTCATTCTCGTGCTGGCGATCGCCGGCGTGTTCCTGGTGCGCGAGCTGCGCATCAGCACGAGCATCGAGGATTGCCTGATGTCGGGGCGGCGCAACTGCGCCCCGATCAACGATACGCCGGCGCGGCGGGACTACTAGATCCGGACCCGGACCCGCATCGCCGGAACGGACCGGCCGGTGCCGCGTCAGACGTCGACATACCACAGCCCGAACAGGGCGATCGACCCGAGAATGATGCGGTACCAGGCGAACACCCCGAAACCGTGTCTGCCGACAAAATCGACGAGCCGGCGCACGACGAGCAGCGCGGCGACAAACGCGGCGACAAACCCGACCGCGATGATCAGCCCGTCGTCGAAAGACAGCTCGGCGCGGCTCTCGTAGAGATCGTACGCGGCGGCGCCGAACATTGTCGGTATCGCGAGAAAAAAGGAGAACTCGGTGGCTGTCGGGCGATCGACGCGCAGCATCAGCCCACCCATGATCGTCGCGCCGGCACGCGAGACGCCCGGGATCATCGCAACGATCTGGCACAGGCCGATACCGAGAGCAGTGCGCGGCGGCATGCAGCCGATGCTGTGAACGCGCGGCCGGGGACGCACCCGCTCGATCAGCAGGATCGCAAAGCCGCCGACGATCAGGCTGACCGCCACCACCCAGGGCGAGAACAGCACCTCCTTGATGAACAGGTGAAACAGCGCCCCGGCGACCGCGGCAGGCAGAAACGCCAGCCCGATATTCGCGACGAATCGCCGTGCCGGCGCTTCGGTCAGCACGCCGGAGGCGGCGTCGAACAGGCGTTCGCGATAGATCCAGCAAACCGCCAGGATCGCGCCGAGCTGGATGACGACGTGAAAGAGCTTGCTCGCGGGTCCGGTGAACCCGAGCACCGTCCCGGCGAGGATCAGATGCCCGGTCGAGGAGACCGGCAGAAACTCGGTCAATCCTTCGACAATGCCGAGGATGACGGCGGAAACAAACAGAGAATCAAGCATATACCATCGGGGCTGCTGCGGGATCGGCAGCACCTGCCGAATGCGGCGCGGCGTAGCCGACCGCGGCGCCGTCTGTCAATGCCGGTCGGGAAACCTCGTCCAGCGCGTGGGCGACAGCGCCGTGCCGGCGATTGCCGCGGCAGCCACACCCAGCGTCGCCGCGCCCCAGAGGGCGGCGGCGGTGCCGATTGCCGCCCCGATCGCATAGAAAACCAGCACGGCCAGAGTTGCCCGCGGATTGCCCTCGGGTTTCGGGTATTTTGGGAGGAACGCGGCGATCATGTGTCCGCCGAGGCGTTGCATATCGCCGGTAACAAATCCGACATTGACCCCGAGACCGCTGTGCCTCGCCACCTCGTTCTGAAGCGCCATGGCCGCCGCGAGGACCGGGGTTTCGACCCCATGGAGGCGACCGGTGGCGGCCAGCAGGATGAGACCGGCTTCGATCAGCAGCAGCAGCCGCGATGATCCCGACGCCTTCACGACAAGCCGCGCCAGCAGCACGCCCACAAAGAATGCCATCAGCACCGCAACCAGCCAGGCTGCGCGCCTCTCCTGGCCCTGCGCCGCAGTCATGCCGACCTCGATGAGATTCCCGGTCATGTTGGCGGCGAAGGACTGTCCCAGCAGCAGATAGCAGATGGCATCCACATAACCGGCGATACCGGCGAGCAGCGCGGCCCACAGGACAACCAATCTTACCTCCTCTCGCGGGAGCGGCGACCGTGGGTCCGGTCGGTTGACACCGCCGGGCGGTTTCGCCGATCGTGCCGTCAACCATCCCCGCCTACAGCCTGCCGGAAACAGCACATGACCAATTCCGATCTCGCCGCCACGGTCGATGCCGCCTGGGAGGGCCGCGAATCGATCTCGCCGGCCACCAAGGGGGAGTGGCGCGACGCCGTCGAAGCCGCGCTCGACGGGCTCGACAACGGCACCCTGCGCGTCGCCGAGCCGACCGGAGAGCCGGGCAGGAGCGGCTGGCAGGTGCATCAATGGCTGAAAAAGGCGGTGCTGCTGTCGTTCCGCCTCAACGACATGTACGAAATCACCGGCGGTCCGGTCGATCCCGAGCGCGGCGCCGCGAGATGGTGGGACAAGGTGCCCTCCAAATTCGCCGGCTGGTCGTCGAACCGGTTCCGCGACGCCGGGTTCCGCGCCGTGCCCGGCGCGATCGTGCGGCGTTCGGCCTATATCGCGCCGAACGTCGTGCTGATGCCGAGTTTTGTCAATGTCGGCGCCCATGTCGGCGGCGGCACGATGGTCGATACCTGGGCGACGGTCGGATCCTGCGCGCAGATCGGCCGCAACTGCCACCTGTCGGGCGGGGTCGGGATCGGCGGCGTGTTGGAGCCGTTGCAGGCCGAACCGGTCATCATCGAGGACGATTGCTTCATCGGCGCGCGCAGCGAGGTCGTCGAAGGGGTCATCGTCGAACAGGGCGCGGTGCTGGCGATGGGCACGTTCATCGGCGCGACGACCAAGATCGTCAACCGCGCCACCGGCGACATCCATATGGGAAGGGTGCCGGCCTATTCGGTCGTCGTACCGGGGTCGCTGCCCGGCAAGCCTTTGCCCGACGGCAGCCCCGGCCCGAGCCTTTATTGCGCCGTCATCGTCAAGCAGGTCGACGCCCAGACCCGCGCCCGCACCTCGATCAACGAATTATTGCGGGATTGATGAGCCCGGAGCCGGTCGTGAGCGAAACGCGCTGCATCTCGCAAAACCCCCTCTCCCCCACCGGGGGAGAGGGTCGGGGTGAGGGGGCGGGCAACCGGACAGCGGCCGACACCCTCACCCACCTCCGCGCTGCGCCCGAAGGCGCCCTCTCCCGCAGTGCGGGAGAGGGGATTTGCGTCGCATTGCAATGACAAAGATCGATCCGGTCGAACTCGCCGCCGAGCTGATCCGGCGGCCGAGCGTCACGCCAGAGGACGCGGGTGCGCTCGACATCGTCGCGAACCGCCTCGAACGACTCGGCTTTGTCTGTCACCGTCTCGTATTCGACGATCCCGGCCCGAACGACGAGGCGACCGCGCCGATCGCCAATCTCTACGCAAGGTTCGGCGAGGGGCGGCCCAATCTGTGCTTTGCCGGGCATACCGATGTCGTGCCGACTGGGCCGGTCGAGGGCTGGTCGTTCGAGCCGTTCGCCGCGACCCTGCGCGACGGCGAGTTGTGCGGTCGCGGCGCGGTGGACATGAAGGGGGCGATCGCCGCGTTTGTCGCCGCCGCCGAGCGGTTTCTGGCCATGCGCGGCGACGCCTTCCAAGGTTCGATCAGTCTGTTGATCACCGGCGACGAGGAAGGGGTCGCGGTCAACGGCACAAAAAAGGTGCTGGAATGGCTGCGGCAACGCGGCGAGGTGATCGACGCCTGCGTCGTCGGCGAGCCGACCTCGGCCGAGTCGCTCGGCGACATGATAAAGATCGGGCGGCGCGGCAGCATGACCGGGCGGCTTACCGTCGAGGGCGTACAGGGCCATGTCGCCTACCCGCATCTCGTCGACAATGCGGCGCACCGGCTCGTCGCGTTGCTGCACGCGCTGACCGCCGCGCCGCTCGATCCCGGCACCGAGCACTTCCAGCCCTCGACCTTGCAGGTCACGACGATCGATATCGGCAACCCGGCGACCAACGTGGTGCCGGGTGTGGCGCGCGCGACCTTCAACATCCGTTTTAACGATCTCTGGTCGAGCGCGACCTTGCAGACCGCGGTCGAGCGCAAGCTGGCTTTGGTCGGCGGGAACTATCGGCTCGCCTGGGAGGTCAGCGGCGAATCGTTCCTGGTGCCGCCGGGACCGGTCAGCGAGTGTCTCGCCGCCGCGATCGGCGCCGTCACCGGCAAGGTGCCCGAACTGAGCACGACCGGCGGCACGTCGGACGCCCGCTTTATCCAGGCCTGTTGCCCGGTCGCCGAATTCGGCCTGGTCGGCCAGACGATGCACAAGGCCGACGAGCGCGTCGCTATCGGCGACATCACGCGGCTCGCCGCGATTTACAAAGCCTTTCTCGACCGGTTTTTCGGTTCCAACCAACCCTGAAACGCGCCGCGCCGCACGCCGAAATCGCGGCAGGCGGGCGTGGTCTTCCCGTTGCGGCGCGGCTAAGGTGCGGCTTTGCCACCCCGCAACGAGCGCCGCCGATGAGTCTGCACGAGAAGCCGTTCGATCCCGCCGCCTCTGGCCCGCTCGACGGCATCCGGGTCGTCGATCTGTCGCGGCTCGTCGCCGGCAACGCAGTGTCCTCGCAGCTCGCCGATTTCGGGGCTGAAATCATCAAGATCGAGGACCCCGTCAAGGGCGATCCGCTGCGCGCTTGGCAGAGCGGCGGGGTCAGCGTCCACTGGAAACTCTACGCTCGCAACAAGAAGAGCGTCGCGCTGAGCCTGCGCCCGCCAAAGGGACGCGAATTGCTGCTCGATCTCGCCGGGTCGAGCGAGGTGCTGATCGAGAATTTCCGCCCCGGCACGCTCGAAAAGATGGGGCTTGGCCCGGAGGTGCTGCACGCCCGCAACCCGCGCCTCGTGATCGTGCGCGTGTCCGGCTGGGGCCAGAGCGGGCCGTATCGCGACCGCCCCGGTTTTGGCACGCTGGTCGAGAGCATGTCGGGCTACGCGGCGCGCACCGGCTTCGCCGACCGCGAGCCGGTATTGCCGCCGACTGCGCTGGCCGACATGATCGCCGGGCTGTACGGCGCCTTTGCGGTAATGGTGGCGCTGCGCCGGGTCGAGGTCGAGGGCGGTGCGGGTCAGGTGATCGACCTGCCGCTGCTGGACCCGATCTTTTCGTTTATCGCGACCGAGGCGCCGATCTACAAACTGACCGGCGAAATCCGCCCGCGCACCGGCAGCCGTTCGGAGACCACCAGCCCGCGCAACGTCTTCCGCACCAAGGACGAGCGCTATATCGGCATCTCGGCCTCGATCCAGGCGATGTCGGAACGGCTGTTCCGCGCCATCGGACGCGAGGACATGATCGCCGACCCGCGTTTCCGCACAAACAGCGACCGGGTGCGCCACGCCGAGGAATGCGAGGCGCCGATCGTCGCGTTTATCGCGGCGCGCACGCTCGCGGAAAACATGGAAGCCTTTGCCGCCGCCGAGGTCACCGCCGCACCGGTCTACGACATCGACCAGTTTCTCGCCGACCCGCATGTGCGGGAGCGTGAGATCGTTGTTGAAACGCCCGACCCCGATCTCGGCCGGATCGCGATGCACAACATCATCCCGCGCCTGTCCGACACGCCAGGCCGGCTGCGTAGTCCGGCGCCGTCGCTCGGCGAACATACGGAAGAAATCCTCGGGCAGTTCGGCATCGACCGCGCGACGCTCGAAGAACTGGCGCGCGAGGGGGTTATCGGATTGGGAGACACGACCGATATTTGTGTCGCCCGCTAAGACGTGCGCAGTTTCATGCTTAGCGTGCCAGAGATGGGAGCGTATGCGGTCTGACCAGTGATCGGCTTCGCTAAGTGCGCAATACCAATTGGAGTGACATGGCATGGAAACGGAGCGTGATGAGGATAGGCGCCGGGAAAAGAACCAAGAGGCTTACGCACGAGGCTGGGCGCACGGGAGAGCCGGAGTTTTCCACCCCCCTTATGCTGGACTTGCAGCCGCAGGTATCAAAACTTCTTCCTCTACAGCGAACATAACAGAATCTCACTCGGCAGCCGATTTTACCATTGAAGATGATCTAGCAGATGATATCGTTTCCATAATGAAAAGACTGGATAAAGGAATTGCCGCCGAAAGTAGGGCGCTGGACAGGTTGATTTACCGCATGGCTGCCGTCCAATTGCCCGTTTCGGGATGAGACGTGGCGCTCCTTGACATACCCAGGGCTTTATGGTCGCTGGGCCGCAAAGTAGAGGATTTGCTGGCACTCCAGACTAAAACCAGAGAAGCCCTGGAACTGGTGGACAAGCGTCTGCGCACCCTCGAAGATCGCATGACGCAGCTTGAGGCCCGGGAAAACCAGGTAGTCACCGAGGCCCGATCAGCCGCAAGCACCGCTTCGACGGCAGTTACGGCAGCGGTAATTTCCGATATCGTGACGCGATTAACCCGTGTTGAAGTACAGGTCGAACAGGCGTCGATCCAGAAACTTCCGTCGCGGGAGCAACTGCAATTACCGTTAGCAGGTGGCGATGAACCCGATGCCTCAAAACCTGAACACGGTGCCAGTTAACAGCGTTCATACCTCGGGAATATATTAGGGCTTGGCTCCCAATAGGGCCGGGAGGAGCGGATGCAGCGGCGCAGGCTCGGCGGGTTGGAGGTGTCGGCGGTCGGGCTCGGCTGCGCGACGATGACGCCGTTTTACGATCAGCCTGACCCCGAATCGGCGATCGCGACGATCCGCCGGGCGCGCGAGATCGGCGTCGATTTTCTCGACACCTCGGACGCCTATGGCGCCGGCCGCAACGAAGAGCTGATCGCGCGCGCCGTCGCTGGCCACCGCAACGATTACGTCATCGCCAGCAAGTTCGGCAATCTGAGCCAGTCGGGCGGGAAGCGGTTTTCGGACGGGCGGCCCGAATACGTGCGGCAGGCCTGCGAGAAAAGTCTGAAGCGGCTGCAAACCGACATGATCGACCTCTATTACATCCACCGGATCGATCCGGAGGTGCCGATCGAGGATACGGTCGGCGCGATGGCCGATCTCGTGTCGCAGGGCAAGCTGCGCCATCTCGGCATCTCCGAGGCCGGCGCGGCGACGATCCGGCGGGCGCACGCCACCCATCCCTTGAGCGCGGTGCAGATCGAGTATTCGCTGTGGACCCGCGACGTCGAGACCGAGATCCTGCCGGTTTGCGAGGAACTCGACATCGGCTTTGTCGCCTACAGCCCGTTGGGGCGCGGCTTTCTGACTGGCGCGGTGACCAGCCTCGATTCGCTGCGCGACGGCGATGCGCGCCGCCGAATGCCGCGCTTTCAGGGCGAGAACCTGAAACGCAACCTGGCGCTGATCGAGGAATTGAAGGCGCACGCCGCCGCCGAGCGCTGCACCCCGGCGCAGCTCGCTCTGGCCTGGGTCCTGTCGCGCCGACCGTTTATCGTGCCGATCGCCGGCACCTCCCATGTCGAGCGGCTCGAACAGAACGCCGTTTCTGCCGGATTGCGGCTATCCGCCGACACGCAGGACGCGCTCGACCATGTCTTTGCCCCCGGCGCCGCCGCCGGTGCGCGCTACCCGGCCGGCCACCTCGAACGCCTGATGATCTGAGCCGTCTCTGCCCGCACCCGCAGCCGCCGAACCGGCGCGGGCCGCGACGATGGCGATTTTGCCGGGAGGCGTTGCTGCGGCGCCACGCTGTCTGTTGCCTGGATGCCCGGCTCGACAGGCTGGCCCGGCCTCGCATTCTGCCGCCGCGTATCGCGCCAGCAGCCATTGGCGACGCGCGAACAAACAAATCACAAGATACTTCCGTATTTTCCTGGTGTCCGTTTTCGAGTATAAACCTGACACTCGCGCTCGACACGATGAGCGACCTGCGGCACCGAGAAATCGCGGGGCGCTCTGTTCGGGTGCGGGCGGGGGCAGCAGAGGATGTCGGCGTGACAGGGAGAAGCGCACGGGTCGGCGCGGTCGCGTTAAGCTGCCTTGTAACGGCGTGTGTCTTCGGCCCGCCTCTGCCGCCGGCGCCGCCGGTGCCGGCCGTGGAGTCCGCGCCGTACCAGATCGGGCCCGGCGATGTTTTGAACATCTTTGTCTGGCGCAACCCGGAGCTGTCCGTTACGGTCCCCGTGCGCCCGGACGGGCGTGTCTCGATGCCGCTTGTTCAAGACGTCCCTGCTGGCGGAGGTACGCCGGCGGGGGTGGCTCGGGAAATCGAGAGACGGCTTGCGCAATACATTACGGATCCGAACGTAACCGTGATCCCGACCCGTTTTGTCGGCCCGTTTTCGTATCAGGTGCGAGTCATCGGCGAGGCGGCGACACCGCGGGCCCTGCCGTACCGGGAGAATATGACCCTTCTCGATGCGATGATCGAGGCCGGCGGTCTGACGAGGTTCGCCGCCGGCAACCGCGCCACCCTGGTCCGCACGGTCAACGGCGCGCAGGAATCGTATCAGGTATTTCTTGACAGCTTGATCAAACAGGGCGATATCGACGCAAATGTCGCCCTGTTGCCGGGTGACATCATAATTATTCCGCAAACTTATTTTTAATCCCGGCAGAATATTACGGGCGCGGGACCGCGGGTGAGCGCGCCCTTGTGCAGGACGGTCGCTGATGGATGACAGGTTACTGAAAAATGTCCTATACCAGCAGGCGCTGGTATACGCGCGCCAGCTCTGGCGCTACAAATGGCTGTCCATCGGGGTGGCTTGGCTGGTATGCGTGATCGGCTGGCCCGTCGTCAGTCTGATCCCGCCAAAATACGAATCCTCGGCGCGCGTCTATGTCAGCGCCGATCAATACCTGACACCGTTGCTGAAAGGGCTGGCGACCGAGGTGGACCCGCGTCGGCAGGTCGAGTTTCTGCAGCGGACCCTGCTGAGCCGGCCCAATCTGGAGCAGGTAATCCACATAAGCAGGCTTGATATCTCGCCCCTCGGCAGGCTCAGCGACGTGCAGCGCGAGGGGAAGCTGCTGGAGGTCGCGAACAATATCTCGCTTACCTCGCAAGGGCCGAACCTGGTCAAGATCACCTACTGGAATTCCGACCCGGAGGTTGCCAAGGAGGTTGTGCAGGCGCTGTTGACCGTGTTCGCGGAAACCACGACCGGCGGCAATCGCCGCGACATGGAGAACGCAAAGCGGTTTCTCGATCAGCAGATCGAGACATATGCGGCGCAGCTGCGCGCCGCCGAGCAGCGCCGGGCCGAGTTTCACGAAAAATATCTTCAATTGCTGCCCGGGGTTGACGGTGCCGTCTCGCATCTCGAGTCCGGACGGGGCACGGTGGCAAGGCTGAAGCTCGAACTCCAGGATGCCCGCGCGAAACGGGACTCGGTCAAGGCGGAGCTGGATGCCACGCCCAAGTTTCTCAGCGTCGACAGCAACGCGCCGCAGGTCATCATCGCCGGGAAGCCGGTTGGGGTGCGCGGGCGGCTGGAAGAGGCGCGAGCCAGGCTGGACGAGCTGAGCCTTCGCTTTACGGCAGCGCATCCCGACATGATCGCCCTGCGCCGGCAGATCGCGAGGCTGGAAGCGGAGGTGAAGAAGGAGCCGGCGGATGCCGCCGGCGCGACGGACCCGTCATCGGGAGGACGCAAGACGCAGATCGCGAACTCGGTTTATGAACGGGTCAAGCTCAGCCTGGTCGATGCCGAGATGACGCTTGCCTCCGCCCAGCGTCGGCTCGAACAGGCGCAGGCGGAGCAGGAGGTGCTCGAACAGAAGGCGCGGGCCATGCCGGGGGTGCAGGCGCAGGCCCAGGACCTCGATCGCGACTATGCCGTCAAGAAGAAGAATTTCGACGAATTGCTGGCGCGCCGCGAGCAGGCCCGCATCGCCGAAGCGGCCGACACGACGGCCGACAAGATCCAGTTCCGCGTCATCGATCCGCCGCAGGTGCCGGTCATCCCGGCGGCACCCAACCAGCCCATCCTGCTCTCGGGCGTGCTCGTGATGGCGATGGGCGCGGCGGGCGCGTTGCCCTTCCTGCTGTTCACGTTCGATCGCTCCTACACGACCGTGACCGCGCTGCGCGCGCTGGGTGTTCCGGTCCTCGGAAGCGTGTCGCATCTCCTCTCTCCCGATGGCAGGCGACGGGAGCGAATACAGCTCGCCGCCGTATGCGCCAGCATTGTCGGGTTGCTGTGTATCTATGGTCTGTTGCTGGCAATCAGCGCCAACCTGTATCAATTGAGTGTTGCCTGATGCAGAGCCGAACCGGACTGATCGAACGCGCGGCCGCTCTGCTGCGCGAGACCGGGCAGGAAAGCCCGGTTCTCCCGGCGGCGCCCGCCGGGGCCCCGGCGGCTCCCCCGATGGTCGACGCGCGATCCGCTGCGAGCGAGGCGCGACCTCCCGCCGGAGCGCCGGTCGCGCCGCTGCGTCAAAGCGTCGTGCTCGACCGCAACCATCTCGCCCGAACCGGCATCATGATGCCCTGGACGGCGACGGCTCGGGTCGTCGAGGAATTCCGGATCGTCAAACGGAACATCATGTCCACGTGGCAGGCGCCGGACCATCCGCGAATGGCGAACCGGCCGCCCCGTGTCATCATGGTGACCAGCTCACGCCCGCGCGAAGGCAAGACATTCTGCTCGATCAACCTGGCGCTCGCTTTTGCCGCCGAAGAGAATCTGACGACCATCCTGCTCGATGCCGACGCCTTGCACAGCGGAGTGGCAAGGGTGCTGCAGCTCCCGCCGCAACCCGGTTTCACGGATCTGCTGACCAGAGAACGCCGTCTCGACGAGGTATTGATCCAGACCGATCTGCCAAACCTGGTGGTTCTCCCTCCGGGCCCGCACGGACCGCACGTGCCGGAACTGCTGCACGGAAAGGCGTCCGGCCAAGTCTTTCGCGAGATCGCGCGCCGCTATCCCGAGCACGTCATCGTGATGGATACCACCCCATGTCTCGCCAGCACGGACCCTGCGGGGTTTGCCCCGCTGGCCAGCAATATCGTGTTTGTCGTCGAGGCGGGACATACCCAGCAAACCGAGATCGAGTCCGCGCTGAGCCTCCTCAGCGGCGGGGCGCAAGTCAGCTTTCTTCTGAATAAAGTTCCGGTCGGTTCGAGCGAGCATTTCGGTTCGTATTCGTATTACGATAATGCGAGTAAGACCTAGCGGCGGCGGACGACGATCGACTTCCGGCTCGCCGCGGCGCCGCGGTTTTGCGAAGCCGCATGTCGGGTCTGTCGGGGCGGGGGTTCTTGCCGTGCTCGCCGGGTTTCCGGTGCTCGCGCAGGTGGGCGCGTTTCCCCCCGCCGATCGGGTTCAGGAGGAAAGGCTTCCCGCCGCCGAGGCGGAACCGGCCCCCGATGCCGCGCCGCCCTCTCCCGAGGATATTCCTGCGGCTCCGGCCTCTCCGTTCGGTCTCAGCCCCGATATTTTCCCGGGTCTTCTCGGCGGCCGACCGGACCGGCGGACACAGGAGCCGCCCGCCGCCCCCGGCGAACCCGGAACCCCCGCAGCGCCGATCGGCGCTCAACCGGGACCGGAGCCGGTGGTGCCGATCGACCCCAGGCCTGATTTTGACACCACGCCGGAGTTTGCGCCTCCGGTGTTCCCGTCACCGAATTTCGGGCTCGGAAATTTTGCGCCGGGGACGCCGTTCCTGCCGCCGAACCCGGCCCCGCCCGCAACACCGGCACAGAACCCGCTCCCGACGACAATGCTCCCGCCGCTGCGCCCCGGAGCCATCCCGGCTCAGGCCTATGATCTTCGTGCCCCCCCGATCCTGATCCGGCCGACGGTTTCGGTAAATGTCGGGTACTCCGATAATCCGCGCACCACACAGGATGGTTTTTCGGATGCGCTGGCGCGGTTGCGTGGCGACACCGTGATCTCGATCGATACCGTGCGGCTGCAAGGCCAGCTGAGCGGGGGGATCGATTACCTGAAATACGTGCGCGCCACCGACCAGGACAATTTCAACGCCAGATTGCTGGCCTACGGTTTAGGGACGATCGTGCGCGATCACCTCTTCATCGACGCTCGCACCGCGATCACGCAAGCCTCGCGAACCGGCGGGATCGGCTTTGCCGACCCGGAACTCGTCCGCAGATCGGACCAGACGCAGGTGATCACCACCTCGCTCACCCCGATCGCCCGTCAATCCTTTGGCGGATATGTCGATGGCGAACTGCGCTATAATTATGGCGTCGTCCGGTCTCTTGATGGCGGTCTTTTTGGCGGCTCAGACACGACGGCATCAGGCACCACGCCAGCCTCGACAAATTTGCGGAACGCAACGCGCAACGAAGCAACGCTGAGCCTCGCAACCGGTCGGCTGTTTACGGTCTTCGGCTCGAAAGTGACGCTCGATGCGATGAAGACCGAATCGCAATCGGCCGCCAGAACGACGCAGCTGCGGGCCTATGACGACCTGTCCTACCAGTTCAACCAGAAGTTTGCCGGGCTTGCCCGGCTCGGATACGAGGACATCGAGTATCCGTTGCAGCCGGCCGCCAGCTTCACCGGGCCGACCTGGGTTGTCGGCGGTCGCTACACGCCATTTCCGGGCAGCTATCTCCTCGGCAGCTATGGCCGGCAGGAGGGCCTGTTGGGTTTTGCCGGCAGCCTGCGGTATGAAATCACCGCACGGACCGTCGCGCTTGCTTCGTATCAGCGCAATCGCGCCTCGTTGCAAGAGCAAATTCTCAACAATTTAAATGCGTCCGCGGTTGGCGCCCTCGGCAATGTGGTCAATCAACTTAGCGGTCTGCCCACCTCCCTGGTGAACCCGCAATTCTCGTTGAACACAACTGTTTCCCGGTTCGACACGGGACGCGTCGGGTTGCAGACCCGGCTCGACCGCGACACCCTCGGCGTGTTCGGCGTCTACTCGCGCCGCTCACCATTGGGAACGCCGATCGGCACTGCTGCCGGAACCGGCATCTCGGGCGAGGACACCAGTTTTGGGATCAATTTCAGCTGGACCCGATCGATGACGTCGCGCCTCAACAGCTCAGCGTCGCTTGGCTATACCCTCCAAACCGAGGAGGATCAGAGGACGTTGACAGGCAGTTTCAGAATGTCGTATTTATTGAGCGAGCGGTTGCGCGCAATCCTTATTTATCGGTTTATCGACGTCGACAGCGCTTCTGTCGGCAATTCCTACCGGCGCAATCAGGTTGAGATCGGCCTGACGCGGAGCTTTTGACTTTAACATGTACGCCAAATTTTACGGCTTCGACCGGCTGGCCTTTCAGCTGACGCCCGATCCCGAATTTTTCTACGAAAGCGCCGAGCACCGGCGGGCAATGGCCCATATGACCTACGGTTTGCATCATGCCGAGGGGTTTATCGTCATCACCGGCGATGTCGGCGCCGGGAAAACGATGCTGGTCGATCGCCTGCTGTCGCAGATCGACGTCAACTCATACCTGATCGCCCGGATCGTCACCAGCCAGTTGAGCGGCGACGATCTGTTGCGCATGGTCGCCGCCGGTCTCGGTCTCGACGATGGCGGAATGGCGAAAGGAGCGCTGCTGGCGCGCATTCAGGAATTTGTGCAGTTTCAGGTCGGCGCCGGCAGACGGGCCTTGCTGATCATCGACGAAGCGCAGAACCTGTCGTTCGAGGCCCTCGAAGAACTCCGGATGCTGTCCAACATCGCTGTCGGCACGGCGACCGGGTTGCAAAGCTTTCTGCTCGGCCAGCCGCAATTCCGCGAGGTGCTGGGCAATTCGGCGCTCGACCAGCTGCGACAGCGCATCACCGCCGCCTACCATCTCGGACCGCTGAACGAGGCCGATACGCGCGGCTATATCGAGCACCGGCTGCGCTGCGCCGGATGGAAGGGCGACCCGCAATTCTCGGACGAGTGTTTCGGCCCGATCTATCGCTACACGGGCGGCGTGCCGCGGCGGATCAACACGCTGTGCTCGCGGCTGTTGCTGTGCGGGTTTCTCGACGGCAGCCACACGATCTCGGCTGCCGACGCCGAACAGGTCGCCGCCGAACTCGATGCCGAGCTGTCGGCTGTCGCGACCGCGAACCAGGCGGCAAACGGGCATGGCGCGGCTTCCGGGACGGCGGACGCGCTGCCCGTATCGGCCCTGTGCGAGCGGCTCGACAGTCTCGAACGGCGCGCCGCGGGACACGATCGGGCAATCAGGCGCGTTGTTGAAATCATGGCCAGCTATTTTGCCGCGGGCGAGGCCAATGAGGTCCGCTAGAGAGGCGCGGCAAACCGACACCGAGAGAAGCGGCGGCGCCCACGGTCGCCAGCCGCGCCGCTGACGCTTCCTCAGGAAACCGCAATGCCGGATCAGCATGCCCTCACGGTGGATGTCGAGGATTATTTTCAGGTCGAGGCGTTCGCCGGGGTCATCGATCGCGGCGATTGGGACGCCTTCCCGCGCCGGGTCGTCCGCAACACCGAGCGGCTCCTCGATCTGCTCGCCGATTCCGGTGTGAGCGGCACGTTTTTTACGCTCGGCTGGGTCGCCGAGCGGCATCCCGAGCTGGTGCGCAGGATTGTCGCCGAAGGGCACGAATTGGCCAGCCACGGCTCGCAGCACTATCGCATCGACCAGCAATCACCCGAGGAATTCCGCAGCGATATCAGGCACAGCAAGGCCTTGCTTGAGGATATCGGCGGCACCGCGGTGACCGGCTACCGCGCGCCGACCTTCTCGGTCGGGACCGGAAGCCGCTGGGCGCACGCGATCCTGGCGGAGGAAGGGTTCCGCTACAGTTCGAGCATCTATCCGATCGCGCACGATCTCTACGGGGTGCCGCAGGCGCCGCGGCGCCCGTTCTGCCCGCTTCCCGGCTTTATCGAGATCCCGATGACGACGCTGCGCCTGTTCGGCCGCAATTTTCCGACGGCCGGCGGGGGGTATTTCCGGCTGCTGCCCTATGCCGTCAGCCGCATGGCGCTGCGCCGGGCCGGCAGCGAGCTTCGCACCTCGTGCGTCTTTTATCTGCACCCGTGGGAGATCGACCCCGGCCAGCCGCGCCAGGTTCAGGCGCCGCTGCGGTCCCGGCTGCGCCACTACGTCAATCTCGGCCGCACCGAGCAACGGTTGCGCCGATTGCTGCGGGATTTTCGCTGGACCCGAATGGATCGCCTCTTTCTTGACGGGACGGGTCCGCAACCACCAGTGATCGAATCATGGCTGACGCGCCCCTCGCAATAGCAACCGCGGCGACCGCCGGCACCGAAGCGGCGGTGGCGATCCGAAACCTCGCCCCCGGCGACGAGAGCAGGTGGGACGCGTTCGTTCTGGCGTGTCCCGAAGGGACGTTTTTTCACCTTTCCGGCTGGCGCCGGGTCATCGAGACGGCGTTTCGGCACCGCACCCATTATCTGTTGGCCGAGCGCGACGGGACCGTTACCGGCGTGCTGCCGCTGACCCTGGTGAAAACCCGATTGTTCGGCACCAGCCTGATCTCGAACGCCTTTTGCGTGCAAGGCGGACCGATCGCCGCGGACGGGACGAGCCTGCAAGCGTTGGACGCGGCCGCGATCCGGCTGATGGAGGAGCTTCGCGCGCCGGTGCTGGAGTTCCGCTCGGCATCGGATCATCGCACCGGCTGGGTCACCAGAGGCGACCTTTACGCCGGTTTCCGCAAGCCGATCGACCCGTCGATCGACAGGAACATGAAAGCGATCCCGCGCAAGCAGCGGGCGATGGTGCGCAAGGGGATCCAGAACGGTCTGCGCTCGGAGATTGACCGCGACGCCGATCGTCTGCATCGCATCTACGGCGAGAGCGTCCGCAATCTCGGCACCCCGGTCTTCCCGAAAAGATATTTCGAGCTGCTGCTCGCGACGTTTCCCGAGCATTCCGACATTGTCACGATCACCGGCAGCGAGGGCAAACCGGTCGCCTCGGTGTTGAATTTCTATTTCCGCGACGAAGTCCTGCCATATTACGGCGGCGGCACGAGCGATGCCCGCCGATTGGCCGCCAACGACTTTATGTATTGGGAGGTGATGCGGCGCGCCTGCGAGCGGGGATGCCGGGTGTTCGATTTCGGCCGCAGCAAAATCGGCACCGGCGCCTATGATTTTAAAACCTACTGGGGGTTCGAGCCGACCCCGCTGGTCTACCAGTTCCGGCTGGCCGCCGGCCGGAAAATCCCCGATCTGAACCCGCTCAACCCGAAATTTGCCCTGTTTGTAAAACTTTGGAGAAAGCTGCCGCTGGCGGTGGCGGCGCGGCTCGGACCGTCGATCGTGCGCGGTCTCGGCTGAGATGCCCGGTTGATATGCCCCGGTTGATATGCCCCGGTTGATATGAAGGACCTGCTGTTTCTGGCGCATCGGATCCCCTATCCGCCCGACAAGGGCGAGAAGATCCGGGCATGGCACGTGCTGCGGCATCTCGCCGAGCGGTATCGGGTGCATCTCGCGACCTTTATCGACGCTCCCGAGGATGTCGCCGGTGTCCGGCATCTGGAGGAGGTCTGCGCCAGCGTTGTCTGGCGGAAGCTGTCGCCGCGCCGTGCCCGGCTGCGCAGCCTTGCCGGGTTGTTGAACAGCGCCCCGCTGACGCAATTCTATTTTGGCGACCGGCGGCTGCATGCAGAGGTCGAGCGGCTCGCCGCGGCGAACAACCCCGCCCTCGTCTATGTTTTTTCCTCGGCCATGGCGCCGTATGTTCCCGATCGCCGAGGCGTGCGGGTGATTCTCGACATGGTCGATGTCGATTCCGAGAAATGGCGGCAATATGCCGAGGCCGGCTCGGGACCGGCGCGCATGATCTACCGGCGCGAGGGCCGCACGCTGCTGGCGCTGGAGCGTCGGGCCGCCTCGCGGGCCGACGCGGTTCTGCTCGTGTCGCGAGCCGAGGCGGCGCTGTTCGCAAGCCTGGCTCCCGAAGTCGCCGGCCGTACCCATTGTGTCGGCAACGGGGTCGATCTCGCTTATTTCGATCCGTCGCTCCCCTTCGCGAACCCGCTCGGCGACCGGCCGGCGATCGTGTTTACCGGTGTCATGAGCTATCGCCCGAATGTCGAGGCGATGGTGTGGTTTGTCGAACAGGTCATGCCGCGCCTGCGCGCGCGCGCAGCGGTGCCGTGTCTGTGGATTGTCGGGTTGAACCCCTCTCGGGCGGTGCTTGCCCTGGCCGGACCGGATGTCCGGGTCACCGGTCGCGTACCGGATGTCAGACCGTATTTAAAACATGCGCAGGTTGCCGTGGCGCCGCTGCTTATCGGTCGCGGTGTTCAGAACAAGGTTCTGGAGGCGATGGCGATGGGTCTGCCGGTCGTCGCGACGCCGCAGGCGCGCGAGGGGATCGATTCCTGCGACGACGGCGAGCTGCTGACCGCGACGACCCCGGCCGACTTCGCCGCCGCGATCGGCGGTGTTCTCGACGGCGAGGCCGGGCCGATCGGCGCGCGGGCGCGGGCGCGGGTGGTTCGCGATTACGGGTGGCAGGCCTCCCTGGCCGGTCTCGACCGCCTTCTCGACAGCATCGAGAACGCACCCTCCGCCATGACGCGACCGGCGACGGTCGCCCCCCTCTCCGTTTCCGCGTGAGCAGACAATGAGCGCGCATACCCCGAAGCTCGGGCTTCCGATCGCCGCGCCGCCCGCCCTGCGGCTCTGGATGCCGACGCTGCTCTGGATCGTCGCTTCCTGCGCCGTCTTTGGTGTCGCGTTCCACAACGAGATCGCCGCGGCGATCAAGGTCTGGAACGATTCGACCGCGTACAACCACTGTTTTCTGGTGCTGCCGCTGGCCGGCGCCCTGTTGTGGATGCGGCGCGACCTGCTGGCGCAATTGCGGCCGGCGCCGTCATGGTGGCCGCTGCTGCTGATGCCGGCGGTGTCCGTCCTGTGGCTCGCCGCCGCGCTGCTCGATATCCGGGAGGCCGAGCAGCTGAGCGTCGTCCTGCTCTTCGAGGTCCTGCTGCTGGCGGTGCTCGGCTGGCAGGTCTTTCGTGCGCTGCTGGCGCCGCTGCTGTTTCTCTTCTTCCTTGTGCCGTTTGGCGCGTTTCTGGTCCCGCTGTTGCAGACCTTTACGGCCGCATTCACCGTGTGGTGGCTGCGGCTGCTCGATATCCCGGTATTTGCCGACGGTTTTATCATCCAGACCCCGGCCGGCATGTTCGAAGTTGCCGAGGCCTGCGCCGGGCTTCGCTTTCTGATCGCCTCGATCGTGTTCGGCTGCTTTTTTGCGACCGTCATGTATCGCAGCAAATGGCGCCGATCGGTCTTTATCGCGCTGTCGATCATCGTGCCGATCGTGGCGAACGGGTTCCGTGCGCTGGGTCTCGTTCTGCTCGGTCAGGCATTGGGGGACGCGGCGGCGGTGATGGCCGACCACATCGTCTATGGCTGGCTGTTTTTTACCCTCGTGACGCTGGTGCTGATCGCGATCGGGATGAGTTTCAGAGAGGAGGAGGCCCGCCCCTTTCTGCCGCGCATGATGCCGCAGGGCGGGTCGGCGCCGCGCTCCCAGCCCGGGCCGGTAATGGCCGCCGGCTTGGCGCTCGCGCTGGTCGGGCCGGCATATTTTTACTGGGTGGAGCGTGCCTCGGCGGCGCCGATCGCGATGGCGGGCGTTTTTGCCGTCCCGCCGCAAGACGGTGCCTGGGTTCGCGAGCCGGCCGCGCCAAACGATTGGCTGCCCCAGGCCGACAAGGCCGAGCGGACGGTGATTGCGAGCTACAAAAACGGCGAGGCGACGGTTACGCAGGTCGTCGCTTTCTACCCGGTGCCGGAGCGCGGCAATCCGCTGACCCGGACGGCTCCCGGTGTCGTCTGGCCCGAACCGTGGCGGCTGGTCGAAACCGGGCGCGTCCCCGCTCCGGTGGGGGGCCGGACGGTCGCGGTCAACACGGCGAAAATCGCCCGCGACGGCCGCCAGCGGCTCGTCTGGTGGTTCTATGTCATCGATGGAAGACCAACCGGCAGCGTTCTCGAAGCAAAGTTGCTGCAGGCGACATCGGCATTGCACGGCGAGCGCCGCCTCGGCGCCCTCGTCGCGCTGTCAACCGAAATTCCGGATGCGGGCGAGTCCGGCGCGGCCAGCCTGGCCGCTTTCGCCGAGAAGCTGGCCCCGTTGTAAATCCCGGTGGGTAAATCCCGGCGGAAGACGGGAGCGAGACGATTATGCCAACCGGCGTCGCGCTCGACACATAAGGCGACCGGCCCCTTCCCTTCCCCCCGGGTCTGACCCCCGGGTCTGGTGTCGGGCGCGGGATCGGTCAGGCCGCCTGGGAGCAGTTATCGGACCCGGCGGCAAGGTGCAACGCCCGCTCTCTGATCTCGAAGAGGGTGGCCGCGTGACCGCCGATCTCGGTCGTGAAGAATTCAAGATACTGCTCGATGCACCGCAGAAAGGATTGCAGCTGCGCCGCGTCGCGCACATACGGGGTATTGCCCGGCGCCAGCGACGGGCTGTGAAAGGTGAGGCTGAAGACGCGATAACCCCGGCGCAGCATCGCGCGGGTCAGGCGGCGCTGCTCGTCAAAGGGGACACCTTCCGGGGTCAGGATGACGCGGTCGAGCAGACCGAGATGGGAGAGAACCCCCGGCAGGCGCAGCGCCTTGATCAGCGGATGGGTGGTCAGCGTCCGCGCCATCGCCGGGAAACCGGCGAGCAGCCCGGTATATCCGATCGACAGCGGGACCTCCAACAGCGCGGGATCACCGCCGAACCAGTACGGGTGGGCCGGGCATCGGGAGAAATTCGGACCGCAATAGTGACGCAAATCGGTGCCGGGCAGAACGCTCGCATCGATCTCGTAACCGAGTTCCACAAGGATGCCCGGTGTCGCCGATCCCACCCCATAGCGGCCGGCTTTGTAGATGCGCGGCCGGGCGCCGATATTCTTGACGATCGCGGCCGTCAACCGAACCAGCTTCTCGCGCTCCACCTCGGGAGCCAGATTGCCGGCATAGGAATTCCTGTCACTGATTTCCTCGACAAACGGCGGCGTGTCCCAGGGTTGCAGATGCGCCCCGACCTCGCAGACACCGGATTGATGAAAATCGCGAATAACCTCGTAACCTTCCGGTATCGTGCTGACCGGATAATCCACAACCAGCGTCGGCCGGACATTGTATCTCTCGAAGATCGGCTGCACCCCCCGCAAGCCCTTTACCGAGGCGACGCCGACGGCGCGCCGCGAGCTCGACGACACCCAGTCGAATTCGGCTTCGGTATCGATCACCACAACAACCATCGGCCGGTGATCCGCCGGCCAATTGATCATTCGCCAGCAAGTTGGATCGAGCATGAGACAGCCATGATGAGCTTGCCTTGAAACCGGTATGGATACGGAGCTTGCCACAGGTTAGGACGGGAGGCCAGAAAGCTTGGCGCTCTGCTCGCGCCCGTTAAATTTCTTCGGGTGGGGGCCGTCACGGAATAGACATCGCTTTCAGAACGAGACATCATTCCGATCTCTTGAAAACCGGTGCGCGACACTGGCGGACCCGCACCCCAGCCCATGCCGCTCCATATATTTCCGACTTTCTCAAGGGGAGGCGTGCTGCTGAGCGCATATCGGATTATTAATCGTATTAGCATAAAATTCGACATGTAATTATCGTACTTGCCAACGATTCTGCCGCCCTCCTCCATCTGTCACCCGAGATCGATAACCGCTCGCCGATCCTGGTGCGCGCGGTAACGCTCCGCCGCCTCAAGCCCGATCTTCCGGCGATATATAATTGGGGCTCGATTGCGTGGGCAATCGCCAATCAGTTGTGACTCGTCGTGCCGGGACCCCATTTTGAGGATGGCTTGCCCAGGGCAGAGGGGGACGGGCATTGCGCCGCCGGATATGGTGCCGGCCCCGGGGTTGGCACGCTGCAAGTCGGTAGTCGTCCCGTCGCGCCTGCTGGAAAAAATCACGCGTCGCGTGTGGCGATCACAATCTGGAATAATAACCCACACACCGGTAGTGACTCAGTTTGAATGTAACCGACAGCATTGTCATGCCGGATCATGGTTCGTTCGTGCCCGGCCTTGGGCCGGGCATCCACGAGCCGCCCCCAGCCTCCCGCCTTCTCGTGGATGCCCACGGATCAAGTCCGTGGGCTGAAGGCCCACGGGCCAACCCGCGAGTCAAGCCCGCGGACTGAAGGCCCACCGGCCAAGAACGACATGCGGCAAGGCCTCGGGCAGGTGATGTTACAATCAAACCGAGCCACTACTTGATCTTGGGGTGCCTTGACATTTTCGCCCTGTCCTCGGATACGAAGCGGATGCCGATCGCGCTCCTTGAGGCAATGACGGCGCGCCTGCCGATCGCGGCGGCTGATGTCGGGGATTTCAAGACGATGGCGGCCCGGAAAAATCAGTGCTTCATCGAAAATCAACACTTCATCGTTAATCGAGACGACGAGGCCGCCTCAACCGCCGCGATCGAGCGCCTGCTGCGCGAGCCGGAGACACGGGAACGGCTCGGCCGTCAAAACAAGGAATGCGCCACCGCCGAATTCTCGCAGCAACATATGTTCAATCGATATTCCGACCTCTTTCTGCGCCCTATGAATCATAGAAAGCGCAACGGCGACAACAATCCTGTGTATTCACCGGCAGGGCGGCAATATCGATCCGATCGCAATCGCAAACCGGTTTGACGCTGTATGACGCTGACATCCGATGCGACCCGGGATCGCGTAGACCGGCCGAGCCGCGCGACAATTTGGATACGCCACCTTGCGAGATGATTTGAGCGGACCCGACAGCGTCGCCGCGGCGGCGAAAGGCATGTTTGCGGGCCGACGCCTGAAAGTCTTGCTGGTCTCTTATTGGTTTCCTCCGGCGAACGCCATCGGTGCGATCCGGGTCGGACATTTTGCAAGGAGCCTGTACGAAGCCGGGCACGACATCCGGGTATTGACGGCGCAAGGTTGGGAGGACCAGTCGCTCCCCCTGGCGCTTCCGGCCGATCGCGTCACTTACGTTCGGGCGCCGCCGGGCGGCGCCTTGCTCGATCCGTTGGTCAGGCCATTTCTCAAACTCGCGCGACGGTTCGGCGCCGCCGCACGGCCGCGCGTACCCGACCGGGACGTATCCGCCCTGCGGCCGCGCGCATCCGACCAGACCGTCCCCGCCGTGCCGCCGTTATCGGGTTCCGTGGGAATGGTCCTGCGGAACCACTACTACTGCTTGGTGCAGTTTCCCGATGCGTATGCCTCCTGGACGCGCCCGGCGACGGCAGCCGCCCACCGGCTCGTAAAACATTGGCGCCCGGATATCATCCTCGCCAGCGCACCGCCGAATTCCGTGCTGATCGCCGCACGGCGCATTGCCAGGATGTGCGGTGCGCCGTGGATCGCCGATCTGCGCGACCTGTGGTCCGATAACTCCTATTACGGCTACCCGCTCTGGCGTTTATGGCTCGACAGACTGCACGAGCGTTTTGTTCTCCGGAGCGCCGCCGGCTTGGTCACTGTCTCGCCGATCTGGGCCGATATACTCCGCGGCAAGTATCGACAGCCGGTGGCTTGCGTCCTGAACGGGTTTGTGTCCGAGGATTTTCCGGCAGCTCCGACCGCGCCGGGACCCGGCGATGTCGTTTCGATCTGTCACACCGGCACCATCTATGCCGGCTACCGCGATCCCACCCCGCTGTTTCGGGCCATCGCTCTGCTGAGCGTCACCGAGCGCCGGCACGTCGCGGTGCATTTCTTCGGATTGAGCGAAAGGGATACTCCGGTAGTCCGGACCGCCGCCGCCGCCGCGGGGGTTTCCGATCGCATTTTTCTCCACGCTCGGGTGCCGTACCGGGAATCGCTCTCATTGCAGCAATCGGCGGATATCCTGCTGCTGCTGCACTGGAACAATATCAGGGATGCCGGCATGATCCCGGCGAAGTTCTTCGAATATCTCAGAGCGGGGCGCCCGATCCTGTTCATCGGTTACGAGCACGGGGATGTGGCGCAAATCATCCGTGAACGCGATGTCGGGGTTATCGCGAATGATCCGCCGGTCATCGCGGAGCAGCTTCGCCGCTGGATCGAACAGCGCCCGGCGGGCATACCGGCCGTGCGGCCGGCGGCGCGCGAGGGCATGTCCCGCGACGACCAGTATCGCAAGTTCGAGCAGTTTCTCGCGCAGCTCATCCTCCGGTGAGGCAGACCGCGTGATTGCAGTTCCGCGGGCAGCGCGGCGTTTTGGCAGGCGGGCACGCACGATCCGGATGCCGGGTCGGATGGCCGCGCCGCTCCTCGGAAGGTCGGCGGCGATATTGTCGGTCGGGTCATCGTCAGCCACGGGACCGCCGGCACCGCCGCGACACGATCGGCATGCGCGCCGCTTGCCGAAGCGGCCGGCGAAGCCTGCGGCTGTGCGGCCGATGTTCCGAACTCCTTCCAAGCCGCCCGGCTCATAGGAAACACAACGGCGACAACAATCTGTTGTATTCACCGGCGTGACGCCAACATTGATCCGATCGCAGTCGCGAAATGGTTTGAAGCCGTGTGTGACGTTCCTGTTTTTGCGATCGAAGAGCAGCCGCTTTGCGCAACAGAATGACGCTGATATCCGATGCGATCCGGAATCGGGTGGACGGGCCAAGCCGGACGACGACATGGAATTCCGCCTTGCGAGATGACGTGAACGGATCTGAAACCTTTGCTGCGGCGGGAGAAGAAATTTTCCTGGACCGGCGCCTCAAAGTATTGCTGATCTCTTACTGGTTTCCTCCGACCAATGTCATCGGTGCGATCCGGGTCGGGCATTTCGCAAAGAGCTTGTACGAAGCCGGGCACGATATCCGGGTATTGGCGGCGCAAGGTTCGGGGGACCAGTCGCTCTCGCTGACGCTCCCGGCCGAGCGCGTCACCTACGTTCGAGCGCCGCAGGGCGGCACCTTGCTCAATCCATTTGTCAGGCCCTTTCTCAAACTCGTTCGACGGTTCGCTCGCACGGCACCGGCACCGGCGCCTGCCCAGGCCGTCCCCGCCGGGCCGCCGCTGTCGGATGCCGCGAGGTCCTGGCGAAACCACTATTATGCCTTGATGCGGTTTCCCGATGCGTATGGTCCGTGGCGGCGCCGCGTCACGGCAGCCGGCTATCGGCTCGTGAAAGCCTGGCGCCCGGATATCATCCTCGCCAGCGCACCGCCGAATTCCGCGCTGATTGCCGCACAGCGCATCGCCAGAGCCTGCGGTGCGCCGTGGATTGCCGATTTGCGCGACCTGTGGTCCGACAATTTCTATCACGATTATCCAACTTGGCGCTATTGGATCGACCGGCCGGTGGAGCGTTACGTTCTCCGGAGTGCGGTCGGGTTGATAACCGTCACGCCGATCTGGGCGGATATGCTTCGTCACCGGTATGAGCAACCGGTGGGCTGCATTCTGAACGGGTTTGTTTCCGAGGATTTTCCGTCGGTTGCGTCCGGCCCGGAACCGGGCGATGTCGTTTCGATCCTTTATACCGGCGGCATCTATCTCGGCTACCGCGATCCCACCCCGCTGTTTCAGGCGATCGGTCTGCTGACGCCGGCCGAGCGCCGGCACGTCGCGGTTCATTTCTATGGCCCGGGCGATCTGGCTGCGGAGGGGGTGAGGGCGGCCGCATCCGCCGCAGGGGTTCACGACCGCGTTTTTCTGCACGGCAGGGTGTCGTATCAGGAATCGCTGTCATTGCAGCAATCGGCGGATATCCTGCTGCTGCTGCAATGGAACCATGTCAAGGACGCGGGCAATATCCCGGCCAAGTTCTTTGAGTATCTTGGAGCGAGGCGCCCGATCCTGCTGCTCGGCTACGAGCACGGCAACCTGGCGCAGATGATCCGCGAGCGCGGCGCCGGGGTGGTCGCCAATGATCCGCCGCTCATCGCGGAGCAGCTTCGCCGCTGGATCGGGCAGCGTCCGGCGGGCATACCGCCCATCCCGGAAACGGCGCGCGAGGGTATGTCCCGCGACGACCAGTACCGCAAGCTTGAGCGGTTTCTCGCCCGCTTCGTTCGCTGAGCCGAGCCGCGCCACCGCCGCCGCTCGTCAGAGCGTCAGCAGCGGTATCGCCGGGCGCGCGATCATCAGCCAGAAGATCGCCAGCACCGCCGCGAAAGCCGGGAAGCCGAACGCAAACCATGTCCGGAACAGACGGTGATAAAGGCGCGGCAGCGGTTCGGCGGCGCGGACCGCGGCGACGGCGAGGTCGCGCATCCGCATCTGAAAGAACACGACCGGCAGCCAGAACGCGCCGGTGACGAGATAGAGAAGGATCGACAGCACGATCCAGCCCTCGCCGAGGGGATAACCGGAAATGTGGGCGAGCGCGACCCCGGTGAGCGGTTGCAGGACGACCGCCGTCGCGGTGAACAGAAAATCGGCGATGACGACGATGCGGGCGACGCCGGCGATCACATGCGCGTCGCCGCTGCGATGCGCCAGCAGCATGAAAAACGCGATCCCGGCCCCGGTGCCGAGCAGCGCCGCGGCCCCGATCACATGCAGAAACTTGAGCGCGAAATACAGGGTCACCGATCCTCCAGGATCGCCAGCGCCACCAGGTTCAGAACCAGGATCGGGAAGATCTTCACAAACGGGCCGAGCGGCTCGGCCCACAACCAGGGCGTCATCAGCGTGCCGGCCATGACGTAGAACAGCGACAGCGCGATCGCGGCCCAAAGACCAAGGCGCGTCGTGCGCCGCCAAGCGATCGCAACGCCGATAGCAAGGTCGAGGATCCCGCCGGCGATCACGGCCGGCCCGCTCAGCATGCCGGCCCTGCCCTGGCGCATCAGATCGGCGCCGATCTCGTACCCGGGACCCAGCGACAACAGACCGGTGACGATCCAGAACGACGAGAAGACGACAAACACGACCGGCTTTAGCGCGTACATCCCGGCGAACCAGCGTTCCTGCACCGAAGCCGGGCGCCGGGCCAGCGCCGCCGACAGCGATTGCGGCGCGATCCCGGTCACTTCGGTCCAGCGCCGCGGGTCGCCGATCGCGCCGCGCCTGATTTCGCGCCGCGCCGTGCTGCGCAGCGGCGGATACCAGCCGAGCCGGCCCGCAAAATCGCCGAGCCGGTACAGCGCCGCTCCAAGCCAGCGCGGCAGCGTGACGATGCGCGGTTCGCGCCATCCGAGCCAGGCCCGATAGCGGCGAACGATCTCGGCAAAGGAGAGACGCTCGGGGCCGGCGAGGTCGAGCGCAATCCGCGCCGGGGCGGCGGGCGCGAGAAAGAAAAGAACGGTCGCGACGACATCGTCGAGCTGCACGACCTGGAGCGGTCCCGTATCGGGCATCACCGGCAGGACCGGGAGCGCGGCAAGACCGCGGAACAGAGCGCTGCCGCCATAAGCCGCCGGTCCGAGCACGACCGAGGGGCGCAGGATCACCCAATCGAGATCGCGGCGCATCAGCGCCTCCTCGCCCTCCCGCTTGGTGCGGGAAAACGCCGTCGGCGTCTCGCGGTTGACGCCGATCGCCGACAGGTGCACGACCCGCCTGATGCCGACCCGTTCGCATGCCGCAAACAGCGCGCCGACACCGTCGGCATGTACCCCACGCGTCGAATCGGCCGGCGAATCCTGCAATACGCCGGTGCAATTGACGACCGCATCGACCCCGGCGAGGCAGGCCAGCCAGTCCTCGGGCCGGGTCGCGCCGGCGACATCGAATGCGACCCAGGCTGCTTCCGGCTGACTGCGGCGCGCCCGCGCGGTATGCCGGGCGAGCGCGCGAACCTCATGCCTGGCATCGAGAAGCCGGGCAATCACCGCCGAGCCGATCAGACCGGTCGCACCGAGGACGAGAACCAGCATTGCCAGTGCAACGCCCTGAGATCGCGGAGAATTGAGACTTCAACCGCCTCGACAGCGCGCAACACTCGTTTGACCGCCAATGGTTCGGACGGCAGCGCGTGCAGCGGTCTCCGGATTTGGCGGGCAACATCAAAGCGGCGCCGTCCGGTAAGGATCAAAAACGCGACCGCGGAACGATCGGGCCGGCCCGGTTCCCGTTATACCAACCGCCCGAAACCGGTCCCGATCCTGCGGCCGCACTCCCACTCCCCCCTCCCCGGATCAAGTCCGGGAAGGGGGGAGTGGGAGCATCGGTCGGAGGATCGGGCCGCTGGTATTACACGCGCTCGTAGCGCAATTCGAGCTGACCGAGAGCCAGGTTCAGCCTGCGTGGATCTCCGCTGACATAGGTTCCGGCAGGACAGGCAATTCGCACCAGAAGCGGCGTTTCGCTAAAAGCGCGGAATACGATTTTCGTAACTTCTTCTCTTACCGTTGTGAATGCGGCCGGTCGGCCGTTGACGGAGAGGTGCGTGATGGCATCGACCGCCCCCGGAAGGATATGCACAAAATAGAGATGCGCTTCACAATCGCCAAATCCCCGCGGTTCAAACAAGACGCTGATATGATCGATCATCCCGCCCCAACGCCACGAAAGACCCGCATGGGTCTCGGGCTGATATAAGCCTTCGCTGGCGATATGCTCTGTCGCGGGAATGACGAGTCTGGCGGTTTCGTCGATCGTGGGGGCGCGCATGCGATCGAGAGCCAGCATCAGGTCTATATCCCCGTTCAACGCCGGATCGTATGGTGCCTGCAGGCGGGAAACGGCGGAATTCGGGGCGGCAACCCCATACCTCGCTCGCGGAAAAGCTCTATAAACGGGGCCAAACTCCAATTCCGTCAGCCACTCGTAATCAGCCGATTGGCGCAGCACCTCCATCGTCGAGGCCAGACCGGACACCGTCGAGGCGCGGATGGCTACGACAGGTTGATGCGCCGCGACAAGCCGCGATGCCCCGGCTAGCACGTCCGGGGCGGTATCTTCCCCCAAGACGAGTAACGCGCATCGGTCATCCCCGGCAAACAACGTGTCGAGCGATCGCTGCTTTCGGATCGTGACCGGGCGGCCCCGCCATAGCTGCAACGGTGAAGGTTGCGTGACAATATCGCTGTCATGCGGACCGATAACGACATCGGCGCGATATTCAGCACCGGGCTCCAGAACCAATCCCAGAAATTCAATACTTGCGACATAGGGTTCCGGCAATAACCGGCACACGCGCCGATTATCCCGCCAGAGTCGCGAAATTTCGTCACCGAGCCCAAAGCTGAATCGATCGACCTCGACGACCGTCTTGTCGGTCGGCAGCGTCGCGGCGAATAGCTGCGCCAGCAGGCGCGCATCGTATAAGGGGATCATTGTGCCGCACCGTTATTCCGGGCTGGATGCGGTAGTGTATCCCGACACTGGACTACAGCGGTATCCCTTGAAGTCGAAACTGCGCTTCGGCACGAGAAGGGCGGTGCCGACCGTTATCCGACCGGGTCCGCCGGCAACGGCACTCCGGCGCGGATCAGCGCCTCAAGCTGCCGTCGCGCGAGAACCTCTGCGTCGAAATCGTCGATCAGCTCGTGAAACAGGCGGTGCCAGTTGAGCCGGGCCTGCAAATGCAGAAACACCGACCCCAACCCGACCGCCGCCCGATCCATGAACACAAAGGCGCGCGGCGGCGCGATGCCGCCCAATCGGCGCAGGTCGCGATGCACGTCATCGACGAGGCGTTGCCCGTCGGTGCGCCCGTCGGAGGGGCCGGGTTTGACGCGCTCCTGGATCATCCGGTCGCGGTCATCGAGCAGCGGGCCGTAGACAAAGCGCGCCCAGCGGTTCAGCACTTCGATGATCTCGTGCGACAGCTCGCCAAACCCCCAGCCGCGATATGCCTCGACCGCCAGCTCGCGGTCGTCGCGTTGCAGCGCATGGTAAAGATCGATCACGCCTTTGACAAAAGGCGCCGGGAATATCCGGATGCAGCCGAAATCCAGCAGGTTCACGGTATTATCCGGCGCCACCGTGTAATTGCCGAGATGCGGGTCGCCGTGGATCACGCCGTAGCGGTAAAACGGCACGTACCAGGTCCGGAACAGGCGTCGCGCGATCTCGTTGCGCAGCGAAGTCGGGGCGGTTTCGGCAAAGTCGAGGATCGGGCGTCCGTCGAGCCAGGTCATCGTCAGCAGGCGCCGCGTCGACAGTTCCGCGATCGGGCGCGGCACCGCGACCCCCGGTTCGTCCCGGAGGATCTCGCCGTAGAGCCGCATATGCGCGGCCTCGCGCTCGTAATCGAGTTCCTCGCGCAGCCGGTCGGCGATCTCGGCGTGGATTTCGGCGGTGCTGACCGTTTTGTCATAACGCTCGTAAATCCCCATCGCCAGCCTGAGCTGGCGCAGATCGGCCTCCACCGCCGACCCCATCTCCGGGTATTGCAATTTGCAGGCGAGCTTTGTGCCGTCGAGCGCAACGGCCTGGTGCACCTGACCAAGGGACGCAGCCCTTGCCGCCTCGCGCTCAAAGCTCCCGAACCGGCTTTGCCAATCCGGTCCGAGTTCGCCCGCCATGCGGCGGCGCACAAACGGCCAGCCCATCGCCGGCGCGTTCGCCTGCAACGTCACCAGCTCGCGGACATATTCGTCGGGCAGCGCCTCGGGGATCGTCGCGAGCAATTGCGCAACCTTCATCAGCGGCCCCTTGATGCCGCCCAGCGCCGCCTTGAGATCGGCCGCGTGCCGCTCGCGGTCGATCGGCATGCCGAGATAGCGCTCGCCGGCCAGCCGCGCCGCCAGTCCGCTCATCGCTGTGCCGACCCGCGCGTAACGCCGGGCACGGCCGGTAAAGGTATCTTCGCTGGTCAATCCAAAACCCCGGGAACGATCGCAACCTGCCATATGGGGTATTTCGGTCGCGCCCCCCAGAGGTGCCGGCGATATGCGGCATCGACGCGCGACCGCCGACAGAGCGCCGTGCTCTGCCGGTCAAACGATCGGCGCGGGAGCCTTCAGCCTGCTTGCCCCCTCAATCAAACCACGCCAGGTCGATCGCATCGCCCATCTTGCAGTAGCCGCTGTCGCTCGGGTGCAACCCGTCGCCGCAATCGTCCGAGGCGCGCATCTGCGTCGGGATCTCGGGGTCGCGCAGCGCGGCGTCGAAATCGGCGACCGCGTCAAACGCGCCGCCGTGGCGGATCCAGGTATTGACCGCGACCCGGTGCCTTTCGCGGGTCGGGTTCCAGGCATTGGCCATAAACGTCTCGTTACCGAACGGGGTCAGGGTCGCGCCGATGATCCCGATCCCGGCGCCGCGGGCGCGCACCGACATTTGTTGCAGACCGGCGATCATCTGCTCGGCCGTCACTTCCTCTTCGGGTTTGGCCCAGCGGTTGCGCAGATCGTTGGTGCCGAGCATGACGATGACATGCGTCACGCCGGGCTGCGCCAGCACGTCGCGGTCGAACCGTCTGAGACCGCTGTCGCCGCGCATGTCGTGCAGGATGCGGTTGCCGCCGAGACCGTTGTTCATGACCCCGATCGGGCGGCCGCCTGTCGCTGCGAGACGGCGGGCGAGCTGATCCGGCCAGCGGCAGAACGCGTCGATGGTCGAGATATTGCCGTCGGTCAGCGAGTCGCCGAGCGCGACAACGCCGCCCGCCTCGGGCGCGGCCAGCACATCGACACCGCACAGAAAAAACCACTGGTCGGTCAGATTGCCGACCGGCATCACCGTCTCTGCGGCGAAATTGCCGGCCGGCGAGATATAATTGGTCTGCCGCGCGTAGCGGCCGGTAATCGTGAAACTCGGCGGCACCTCGCCGGGCAGGTGGATGCTGACCGCGAGATCGGCGAGCGCCGGCACGCTCAGCTCGACCGGATCGCTGAACAGCACCGCGCCGGCCGCGATCACCGCGCCGTCCTCGCCGCCAAAACTCAGCTTGCGATCGGAGCCGGCGATTATGGAAGGTCCCTTGTCGCGCAACGCGATCCGGGCGGCGCCGATCGTCAGGGGCCTTGTGCCGTAGGCGTTCGATATGCGCACCCGCAGCCGGTCGCCGCCGAGACTGATGCGCGGGTTCAGGCGCAGCGTATGATTGTTGAAACCCGCCGCGTTCTCGGCCGGCGCCGGCGCCGCCGCCCAGGTTCCGACCCATTTTCCGTCTGGCATTGCCGCGTCCTCCCGCCTGCTCAAAGCATCGTGCCGCCGCGCTCGACCCGGCCGCGACGGCTGCGTACCCTCGGCGACATTATCCCGATCCCGCAGTCCCGTGGGACTGCGATAATGCGGGATCGGAATTATCGCAATCTGCCTCCAGGCGGAGATGTGGCAATGCGCTTTCTCGCCGTTATCGCCCTGTGTCTTTTGCTGCTGCCGCAGACGCCGCTCGCAGCGACCTTGATCGACGTGCGGACCGGGTTCAGCGCCGAACGCACGCTGGTGATCGACGGGCGCACCTGGCGCGGCAAGGTCTGGGCGATGCCGGGAAAGGAACGGCACGAGCAGGCGATCCACGGCATGCGGCCGGTATTGCTGCTGCGCGCCGACCGCCCGCTCGGCGAGATCGTGCTGGGCAGCATGAAGACGATTGTGCAGGTCGAGATCCCCCCCGAGCTGCTTGTGCTCAACGCGGCGGCGCTGACCGGGCGCCCGATCGGTCGCGAGACGGTCAACGGCGTCGCGACGACAAAATACGCGATCGACCGATCGACCCCGCAGGGCCGCGCCGAGGGCACGCTGTGGCTGAGCGCGGACGGCATCCCGATGCGTCTCGCCGGCACATTCACAAACGCAAAAGGCAGGGGATCAACGATCCGCTGGGAGCTGAGCGGTGTCAAAACCGGGCCGCAACCGGCCGCGCTGTTCGAGCCGCCCGCCGGACTGTCAAAACTGCCGCCCGAGGCGATCGCGCCGCTGCTCGGGCTGAAACTGAAAGGGACCGGCCTCCGATGACCGGTCCGGGACACCTGGGTCTTTAAGCCCATGGGCTTGATCCGCAGACCTTTCATCGGCAGAGAGGCCTGTGGGCCAAGCTTGCAGATGAGGGTTCGTGGATTGCTGATCCCGGCGATCCGGATACCTGATGCCGCCTACACCGGCTCCAGCGGCGCGTGCAGTCTCGTGTCGGGGCAGATGATGCCGCCGCGGTCGCCGATCGTGACGCTGCCGTAGCGCTCGGCATAGATCGGCGGCAATGGCCGGGCGCCGGGCGCAGCGAGCCACAGACGCAACAGGTGGCGCTTCTTCTCCGGCTCGGGCCAGTCCTCGAATGCGGTGCGGTCGTGCATGATCGTGTGATTATGCACGAACTGCATGTCGCCGGGTCGGAGCTGCATATCGAGCCGCAGATCGGCATCGTTGGCGAGATCGTCAAACAGATCGAGCGCCTCGACATCCTCGGGTTCGAGCCGCCGCGCCTCCGCAAAGCGCTGGCTGGAGTTGATGTAGGTCCGCGAATACAGCACCGACAGATACCCGGCATGGTCGTTATAGACCGGGATCTCGAAAAACGGCTTTTTGCCTGCGGGCACCTCGCCGCGCCGGTCGGTCGGCATCGGCCGGAACAGCCGCGCCACGAGGTCCGGGCGGCGCCGCGCCATTTCGTTGTAGATCGCCATCGAGCTGGTCAGCGACGACAGCCCGCCCCGTTTCGCGGTCTTCAGGCACAACAGCCCGACAATATCGCACGAGTCGGTATGGAAATGCTGCCGCTCGGTCGTCTGATAGGTGCGCACATTCGGGTCCGAGGTCGCCAGCCCGAGATCGCGCACATGGCCCAAGAGGTGCCCCTTTGCGTTCTGCGAACGCGCGTTGCCGAGATGGGTGCCGATACCCCAGTACGCCGCAGCGCTCTCGGCGATCGGCCTTCCCTCAACCGGCAGACCGCGGATCAGCACAAAGCCGCGCCCGTTGAGGATTTCGTCGCGCATCCGGTCGAGCTTCGCCCCGAAACTCGGCAGCGGGAAATCGGCGCGGCGTATCCCGGCGATGTCGAGACCGCGAGCGCACACTCCCACCGTCGCACGCTCGATCTCGGCGATCTCGGCGGCGGAGAGCGTGTAAATCCATTCGTCCTCACGGGCGCGCAAATCGCGGCCGATCCAGGCCGCGGGGCCTTCGACAAGCGGACGGGGCGGCGACACGGTCATGACATCTCCTTTGGTCGGGGTGCCGTCGTTATAGCGCAAAGCGGTGCGGCGCGGTCTATCGTCGGCGCGCTCTCGCCGGCTATTATCGCGCTCCCACCAGAGGAAGGAGAAACCTCATGGCGAACCCACCCGGCGTCGTCACCGACCCCAGCCGCATCAAGGGCGGCGTCATCGCGTTGCAGAGCGGCGGGCAGCAGATTGCGGCTTATCACGCCTACCCGAACCAGCCCGGCAGCTATCCCGGCATCGTCGTGATCCAGGAAGCGTTCGGGCTTGACGACCACATCTGCGACCTGGCGCGGCGTTTCGCCAATATCGGCTACAACGTCGTCGCGCCGGCGCTGTACTGGCGGCGCGGCGCGCCAAAGGACCCGAACAACATCGAGACCGTGTTCCCGGTGATGTTCGGTCTGCCCGACAGCGAGGCGGTGCAGGACCTCGAAGCCGCGGCCGATTATCTGCGCGCGATGCCCGGCGCGACCGGCAAGATCGGCGCGATCGGGTTCTGCTCGGGCGGCCGCCACACGCTGCTTTTCGCGTGCAGCAGCAACAAGGTCGATGCCGCGATCGACTGCTGGGGCGGCTTTATCCACCGCGCCACCCCGAACGACGAGACGACCGCGGCGCGGCCGAAACCGCCGCTCGACATGGTGGGTCAATTGAACTGCCCGCTATTCGGCGTGTTCGGCGCCGAGGACCAGAACCCGCCGGTCGAACTCGAAGCCGAGCTGAAAAAGCGCGCCCAGGCCGCCGGCAAGGATGTCGTGACCAAGGTGTATCAGAACGCCGGTCACGCCTTTCTCGCCGACTACCGCCCGAGCTACCGTGAGGGGCCGGCGCACGAGTTGTGGGGCGACATCCGCAACTTCTTCGACAAGCACCTGAAATAGCGCGGCCGGTTTCGGCGGCGTCCGTCCGACCCTCTCCCCCGGCACGAAAGCGCCGGGCGGATAATACCAATCGCCCGTGAGTCCGACCTTCCGCCGCCGCGTCCCCTCCTCCCCGTCCCCGGACTTGATCCGGGGATCGATCCGGGGATCACGGGGGAGAGCTTCCGATTGTCCCCTCCCCCGCTTGCGGGGGAGGGTCAGGGTGGGGGTATCGGTCAAGGTTCCGGCCCTTGGTATAAGAGGGTTCCGGAGGGCCCTCCGGAACCCTCGGCCCCGATCCACATTCGCAGCGAGGCGCGGTCATGCCCTCTTTGTCGATCCCGACCCCGATCGGGCGCCTGACAATCGCGGAAGAAGACGACGCGATCGTCGCGATAGGCTGGTCCGATGCCGAACCCGATCGGGCCGCCGGCAACGGCAGCCCGCTGCTCGCCGAGGCGGCGGCGCAGCTCGACGCCTATTTCGCCGGAAAACTGACCCGCTTCGACCTGCCGCTCGCGCCGTCCGGCTCGCCGTTCGAGAGGCTTGTCTGGACGGCGATGGCGGAGATCCCCTATGGCGAGACCCGGGTCTACGGCGATCTCGCAGAGACGGTCGGCTCGGCGCCGCGCGCGGTCGGGCGGGCCTGCGGCCGGAACCCGATCCCGATCGTGATCCCCTGCCACCGCGTCCTGGCCAAGACCGGTCTCGGCGGCTACAGCGGCGCCGGCGGGCTGGCGACAAAGCGCCACCTGCTCGCGCTTGAAGGCACCCTCCCACTGCCGAACGCGGCGCCGTAACGGAGTAGGGCGGATAAGCGCAGCGTCATCCGCCACTCTTGCCCTTCCTGCAACCGCCGGAAGGCGTGTCGCTTTCCCGTCCCCCGCTTCTTCGCTATCGTCGCGTCACCGATTCACAGGGAGGCGGCAAATGGCGCAGGCGATCCGTTTCGCAAAGACCGGCGGACCCGAGGTGCTCGAATGGCAGGAGGTCGAAATCGGCAAACCCGGCGAGGGTCAGGTCCGGCTGCGTCATAATTCGGTCGGTCTCAATTACATCGACACCTATCAGCGCAGCGGTCTTTATCCGATGCCGTTGCCGAGCGGTCTCGGCTCCGAGGCGGCCGGGGTCGTTGAGGAGGTCGGTCCTGGGGTCGCGGACCTGAAACCGGGCGACCGCGTCGCCTATGCCGGCGGGCCGCTCGGCGCCTACAGCGAGGCTCGGATCATGCCGGCCGAGCGGTTGGTAAAACTGCCCGACGGCATCACCGATCAGCAGGGCGCGGCGATGATGCTGAAAGGGATGACCGCGTGGTATCTGCTGCGCCGCACGCATCAGGTCAAACCCGGCGAGACGATCCTGATCCACGCCGCGGCCGGCGGTGTCGGGCTGATTGTCTGCCAATGGGCCAAGCATCTGGGCGCCACCGTGATCGGCACGGTCGGCGACGACGAAAAGGCGGCGCTCGCCAAGGCCAATGGCTGCGACCACCCGATCAACTACCGGCGCGAGGACTTCGTCGCCCGCGTTGCCGAGATCACCGGCGGCAGGAAACTGCCGGTCGTCTATGACTCAGTGGGGAAAGACACGTTCTACAAATCATTGGACTGTCTCGCGCCCTTGGGTCTGATGGCGTCGTTCGGCCAGTCCTCGGGCGCGATCGGCCCGGTCGATATCGGCATCCTGGCGGCCAAAGGTTCCCTCTTTCTGACCCGCCCGACCCTGAACACCTATGTCGCCAGACGCGAGGATTTGCTGACCGCCGCGCGCGATCTGTTCGAGGTCGTGCAAAAGGGCGTCGTCAGGCTCGCGATCAACCAGACCTACCCCCTGCGCGATGCCGCCCGCGCCCACCGAGACCTGCAAGACCGCAAAACCACCGGCTCGACCGTTTTCACAGTGTAGGCACGAACCGCCGAACGCCCCTCACCCTGTCCCTCTCCCCGCCTGCGGGGAGAGGGAGTGCAGCTTCGATGCCGCGCAATCCTGTTAAAAGAAAGTATCAGCGCCGCCGCTTGCTCCAGATCACCGCCTCGACTGTCTTGCGCTCACCATCCAGCGACCGGCCCGCCCCGGACCGCGCCCCATCCTGTGCCGCTTTCAGCCGCGCCCACTCGTCGTCACTCAGTACCTGCAGACCCCACTGTAGCAAGATCTGATTAGGTCGAAACACCCTCCTCACCCCCGCGAAAGCGGGGGTCCAGAGGCAGGCGGTGTACCGGCAGCCCCGGAAGCCTGCTTTCGCGGTAATGACGCTTCAAACCGACGCGATAATGCTCTAACGGCCTCAACTTCGGATGTTTCCTAATAGGCCCTAGGTCAGAAAGGCGGGCCGGTCGATACCGATAAATGTCAAATCGCCTCGCAAGACATTTATCGCCTGCGGCAGCGTATCGATGCGGGTCCTGCGAAGAAACCGGTGAACCCGCGTCATCTCCCGGCTGCGATACGCTGCGGTGCGGAACTCGAATGCTTGAATCCAGCGGCCGCTGCGGCAAATGCGCGTGCGGCGCCGCAGCACGGGACCGCTTCCATCGGCCTTGATCGCGAGTGCGACCGCCGCCATCAGGGGTACAAGGAATATAATCGCAAAACAGGCTAAGAGAATATCGCAGAGACGGCCGTATCGGCCGGTGCCGCTATCATGATTTCCGATCATTCCGTTCCCGATACAAGCGAGCCTGTTCGGGAGGGAGAGATCGTATAACTTACTTAAAACTACGTTAACACCTCTGCCGTCGGAAATGCAACTGGTGCGGCAAAGCCGCGCGATGGCGGCAGCGGGGATGCAATCTGCGGAGGCGCGTCTCAGGCGGCGATGCCGGCCTCGCGCAGCCGGGCGATTTCGGTTGCCGTCAGACCCAGCACCTCCGCGAGGATTTGTTCGGTGTGCTCGCCGAGGCGCGGTGCCGGACCGGTCGGCTGGCGCGGGCTGGCCGAGAAATCGAGCGGCAGACCCGGCATCGGGTAGCGGCCGATGCCGGGCTGCTCGACCGCGGCGAATAGCGGATTGGCCGGCGAGCAGCGCGGGTCGTCGCGCACGAGCTGGAGAAAATCCTGAAACGGCCCCCACAGCACGCCGCTGCTGTCGAACGACTCGCGGATCTCGGCCAGGGTCTTTGTCGCGCACCAGCGCGCCAGCAGCGCAGCGATCATATCGCGCGCCTCGTAGCGCCCGGTCTCGGTGTCGAGATCGACCCCCATGACCGCGCCGATCATGGCCAGCCTGTCAGTGAGACCGGTGGCCCGGCCGATCGCGCGCCATTGTCGCGGGGTCAGCGCGATTATGATGACCCGGCTTCCGTCCGCGGTCGCGAAATCGCGCCCGAAACTGCCGTACAGATCGTTGCCGATCGCCGGCCGCGCCCGGCCGTTGATATGGACATCGCCGACATAGCCGAGATGCCCGACGGTCGCGAGCATGACATCGCTGAGCGCAGCCGTGACCTCCTGCCCCTCGCCGGTGCGGGCGCGGTGCCGTTCGGCGGCGAGCAGGGCGGTCGAGAGATACAGACCGGCCGCGATGTCCCAGGCCGGCAGGACGTGGTTGACCGGCGAGGCGCCGGCGCCGCTGTTGTTGCCGGTCACCAGCGGAAACCCGCTTGCGGCGTTGACCGTGTAATCGACCGCGGCGCTGCCGTCGCGATTGCCGGTCAGCCGCAGCAGGATCAAATCCTCGCGTTTCGCCTTCAAGCTGGCGTAATCGAGGCCGGGGAGCGGCGGCAGATTGGTCAGCACGATCCCGCCGCGTTTCGGATCGCCGCTTGGTCCCGGAGCGGTGGCGATCGCCTGTGCCAGCTCGCGCCCTTCCGGTTTGTTCAGCGCCAGCGCGACCGAGCGTTTTGCCTTGTTGAGCCCGGCCCAGTACAGGCTGGCGCCGCTCTCGGCAACCGGCCAGCGATTATAGTCGATCGCGCCGCCTATCGGATCGATGCGGATCACCTCGGCGCCGAACTGCGCCATCGTCATGCCGCCGAGCGGCGCCGCGACAAAGGCCGAGAACTCGACGATGCGCAGGTCCTGAAGGAGGCGGTTCATGCCGGGATGATTCGTATCGGGCCGAAATTGCGATTATGGCCGCGCCGGCCAGACCGGCTCGTTGTGGCCGAGCGGCACCGACGGGCGCGCCCAGCGGGGCGGCGTCTCGGAGAGCTGCACGCTCGGTTTCAAGTGCTTGAGCCTGCCGACCGGGGTTTGGCTCTCGATCGACCAGCGCGCCAGCTCCTCTGGCGTAAACTCGGCCGGGATGTCCTTCAGCTCGGTTTCGGGCACCTCGCCGCGGCCGACCAGCCAGCGCCCGGTCTGCGCCAGCGAGATGCGCACCAGCCAACTGCCGCCCTCGCGGGCGCGTCTCGCGAGCGCCACCATCGCGCCAAACGCCATCAGATATCCGGTCAGGTAGTCGATCGCCGACACCGGGTAGAATTGCGGCTGGCCCGCCTCGGCGCCGGGGAACAATTCGGCCTGCCGCGTCGTGATGCCGCTGACGGTCTGCACCACCGTGTCAAAGCCGCGGCGTGAGGCCCACGGTCCGATATGGCTGAACGCGCACAGCGAGACATAGACGATGCCGGGGCGCAACTGCGCCAGTTCCTCGGGCGACAGACCGCGATTGCCGAGCGTGCCGGGACGGTAGCCCTGGCTGAACACATCGGTCTCGCGCACCAGCCCCTTGAGGGTTTCGAGATCCCGCGGCCGGCGCAGATCGAGATAGGCCGACAATTTGCCGTGCCCGGTGTCGTATTCCTGATAGCCGATATTCGGCAGGTGCTCGGCGGTGATCTTCAGCACGTCGGCGCCGTGCTCGGCCAAAGTGCGGGCGCAAGTCGGCCCGGCCAGCACGCGGGTCAGATCGAGCACCCGCACGCCCGAGAGCGGCCGGTCGCCGTCGGGCAGTTTCTCCGGCGGCGCGTCGCCGATCCTGACGATTTCCAGCAGCGGCAGCGAGGCGATCGCGGCGGCCTGCGGGTGTTTTGCCCATTCCGCCATGCTGCGCGCCATACCGCCGGCGCCCTTGGCGGCGATGATCGCCTCTTCGAGTTCGAGCGCGTCCCACTTCGCCACGGCGCGGCGCACCGCATCCTTGTTTTCCTCGCAGCCGAGCACGCTCAGCGCGGCGGCGCGATGGTTCGGGAAATTGGCGTGGATATAGCTCCAGCGGCCGTTCTTCGCCGGGTAGACGCCCATCACCGGGTTGCGCTCGGTCGAAACCTCGGCCCCGTCCATCACCAGATAATGACCGCTGCGCAAGGAGGCGGTGGCCTGCCGCAGATCGACCGCAACCTGCTGCTGGCGGCCGGTGCGCAGCTCCCACAGATCGGAGACCGCCAGCCCGGTCGCGGCCAGCGCCGCGGCGGCGGTCTCGCCGATCCGGAACGGGGTCGGCAGGACCGGGTCGGAGCCGCCGGTGAACTCGACGCTCCGGGCGCGGTCCTCGGACAGACCGACGACCGGCAGGATGGTTCGCAACGCGTCGTGAGCAGCCATGATCCGGCCCTTTCCCTGCTGTTGAGCGCCCGGCGGGTATCATAGGCCGGCGATCATGCCGCGCAATGGCGGCCGAGGAAATGCCCGAGACCGCGGCAACCCCGCCGCATCGAAGATTTCGCCTGCCGAACGCGGCGGGGGATGGCAGATGTCAGGCTCGTCTATAATATGTCACGCATTGCAACCCTCCGCCCCCGGGAGGCTCCGTGAGGAGAAAGGCGTTGATCGCCGCGTTCGCGGTTCTCGCGATTGCGGCAGGCGTGGTGCTGCCCCGCACCCTCGAAACAACCCCGCCGGCCGCGGCGCAGGCGCAGACCCCCAAGGGCGGGTCGCAGAGTGTGCCGGTCACCCCCGGCACGGTCGTCGCGGCCGACGTGCCGGTCGTGCTGGAGGCGATCGGCACGGTGCAGCCGTCGAACACGGTCACGATCAAGAGCCGGGTCGACGGGCAGATCCTCGCCTCGGATTTCACCGAGGGCCGCAATGTCGAGACCGGAACGGTCCTGTTCCGGATCGATCCGCGGCCGTTCGAGGCGGCGCTCGCCGAGGCCGAGGCGAACAAGCAGAAAAACGAGGCCCTGCTCGCCAGCGCCCAGGGCGATCTGGCCCGCTCGGCGCAGCTCGTGACGCAGGGGTACAGGTCGCGGCAGACCTACGACCAGGACACCGCGAAGGTCGCCGAATTGCAGGCCGCGATCAAGGCGGACGAGGCCAAGATCGCGACGGCGCGGCTGAACCTGTCCTATGCCACGATAAAGGCGCCGATCGACGGCCGTCTCGGCGCCCGCCTGGTCGATGCCGGCAACATGGTGCGCGCCAGCGAGGCGGCGGCGCTGGTGACGATCGCGCAGATCCGCCCGATCGATGTCGCCTTTACGGTGCCGCAGGAGAACCAGCACAAGGTCCGCGAAAAGCAGGCGCGCGCGCCGCTCGTCGCGCAGGCGATCGGCGAGGACGGCAAGACGCTGCTCTCGACCGGCAAACTGTCGATGATCGACAACCAGATCGACCAGACGACCGGCACGCTGAAGCTGAAGGCGAGCTTTGCCAACGAGGACGAGCGGCTGTGGCCGGGTCTGTTTGTCAATGTGCGGCTGATCGTCAATATGCGCCGCGGCGTTCCGACCGTGCCGGCGCAGACCGTGCAGGACGGACCGACCGGACCCTATGCCTATGTCATCAAGGACGACAACACCGTCGAACGGCGCGCCGTCGAGATCGCCGCCGTGCAGGACGGCGTCGCCGTCATCGCCAAGGGTCTGACGCCGGGCGAAAAGGTGGTCGTCGAGGGGCAGTACCGGCTGACCAACGGATCGCGGGTCCGGCTCGCCCCGCCAAAACCGGACGCGAAATCCGCCCCGACCGGATGACGAAGCTGCCGCCGCCGCGCAACCGCAATCTCTCCTCCCGCATGGGGCCAGGGCGATGAACCTCTCCGCACCGTTCATCCGTCGCCCGATCGCGACATCGCTGCTGATGCTCGCAATCCTGGTGTTCGGCCTCGCCGCGTACCAGTTGCTGCCAGTGGCGGCGCTGCCGCGCGTGGATTTCCCGACAATCGTCGTCAGCGCCAGCTATCCCGGCGCCAGCCCCTCGACAATGGCGTCGTCGGTCGCCACCCCGCTCGAACAGAAATTCGCGGCGATCCCGGGTCTCGCCGAGATGAGTTCGACCAGCGGGGTCGGCAACACGACGATCACGATGCAGTTCGACCTGGAGCGCAATATCGACGCCGCGGCGCAGGATGTGCAGCAGGCGATCCAGTCGGCCAGCGGTCTGTTGCCGCGCGATATGCCAAACCCGCCGACCTACCGCAAGACCAACCCGGCGGACCGGGCGATACTGATCTATGCGATCCATTCCGACGCGATACCTATCTATCGCCTCGACGACTATGCCTACACGATGCTGGCGCAGCGTCTGGGCAGCATCAACGGCGTCGCCGAGGCCCGCATTTTCGGCCAGAAACCCTACGCCGTGCATGTGCGGCTCAACCCGACGGCGCTGGCGGCGCGCGGCATCGGCATCGAGGAGGTCCGCGCCGCGATCGCGCAGTCCAGCGTCAATCGGCCGACCGGCAACCTGACCGGCGCGCACCAAACCGTCACGCTCGACACCAACGACCAGATTTTCGACGCGGCCGGGTTCAGAAAAATCATCGTCGCCTGGCGCAACGGCGCGCCGATCCGGCTCGGCGACATCGCCGAGGTCGAGGACGGGGTGCAAAACGAGCGTACCGGCGCCTGGTTCGAGGGAAAACCCGCCGAGGGGTTGGCGATCCAGCGCGAGGCCGGGGCCAATACCAACGAGGTCGTCGATAAGATCAAGGAGCGACTGCCCCAGTTGATGGAATCGCTGCCGCCGTCGGTGCATGTCGATCTGGTCGCCGACCGCTCGCTGGTGATCCGCGCCGCCGTGCACGACGTGCAGTTCACGATGATGCTGACAATCGGGCTCGTCATCCTCGTCATCTTCATCTTTCTGCGCACGCTGTGGGGCACCGTGATCCCGAGCCTGGCGCTGCCGCTATCGCTGCTCGCCACCTTTGCGGTCATGTACGGTCTCGGTTACAGCCTGAACAACATTTCGCTGATGGCGCTGACGATCTCGGTCGGGTTCATCGTCGATGACGCGATCATCATGATCGAGAATATCGTCCGCTATATCGAGGAAGGGTTGAGCCCGTTCGAGGCGGCGCTCAAGGGGGCGGGACAGATCGGCTTTACGATCATCTCGATCACGTTCTCGCTGATCGCGGTGTTCATCCCGCTGTTCTTCATGAGCGGCATCATCGGCCGGCTGTTCCGCGAATTCGCGGTCGTCGTGTCGGTCGCGGTGCTGGCTTCGGCGTTTATCTCGCTGACCTTGACCCCGGTGATGTGCTCGCTGTTTCTGAAGGGCCACAGCGAGCGGCCGCCGGGCGCGATCAGCCGCTGGGCCGAGCGCGTTTTTCAGGCGGTGCTGAGCGGTTACGATCGCAGCCTCAAATTCGTGCTGCGCCATCGCTTCGCGACCTTGATCGCGACGATCGGCCTGATGGTCGCGACCGGATACCTTTACGTGATGATCCCGAAGGGCTTTTTCCCGCAGCAGGATACCGGGTTCATCTTCGGCAACGCGGTGGCGCGGCAGGATACCTCGTTCGCCAAGATGGAAGGCATCGTGCATCGTTTTGCGGAGATTGCGGGCGAGGACCCGGCCGTCTCGGGGATTTTCTATTTCGCCGGAGCGGGCGGCTCCAATCCGACCGAAAATACCGGCCGGATGTTCATCCAGTTGAAACCGCACGATCAGCGCGACGTCACTTCCGATCAGGTGATCGCCCGGCTGCGGCCCAAGGTGGCGCAGGTTGAAGGCGCGCAATTGTTTATGCAATCGGGGCAGGATATCAGCATCGGCGGGCGTCTCAGCCGCACGCAGTACCAGTACACGCTGACCGACACCGACGCCGACGAGCTGAACCATTGGGCGCCGATCGTCGAGGCGGCAATGAAAAAGATGCCGGAATTGCAGGATGTCGCGTCGGATCAGCAGATTGCCGCGCCCTATATCGGCATCGAGGTCGATCGCGACGCCGCTTCGCGGCTCGGAATTTCGCTCTCGCTGGTCGATGAAACGCTGTACAGCGCGTTCGGCCAGCGACAGGTCGCGACGATATACACCTCGACCAACCAGTACAGGGTGATCCTCGGCGTCAAGCCCGAGTTCCAGAACGACCCGACCGCGCTGTCGAAAATATACGTTCCCGGCCGCAACGGCGCGCAGGTGCCGCTCAGCGCGATCGCCCAGTTCAAGACCCGCGTCGAACCCCTGATGGTCACCCATCAGGGGCAGTTCCCGTCGGTCACCCTGTCGTTCAACCTCGCTCCGGGCGTCTCGATCGGGCAGGCGGTCGACAGGATCCACGCGATGGAGCGCGAGCTGCGGATGCCGCCGACCGTCAACGGCTCGTTCCAGGGCACCGCGCAAGCCTTCCAGGCCTCGCTGCAATCGACCCCGCTGCTCGTCGCAGCGGCGATCCTGGTCGTCTATATCGTGCTGGGGATGCTCTACGAGAGCTATATCCACCCGATCACGATCCTGTCCTCGCTGCCGTCGGCGGGGGTCGGCGCGCTCTTGGCGCTGATGCTCCTGGGATACGATCTCAGCGTGATCGCGATCATCGGCGTCATCCTGCTGATCGGCATCGTCAAGAAGAACGCGATCATGATGATCGACTTTGCGTTGCAGGCCGAGCGGTACGAGGGCAAGAGCCCGCTCGAGGCGATCCATCAGGCCTGTCTGCTGCGCTTCCGGCCGATCATGATGACGACATTCGCGGCGCTGTTCGGCGCGCTGCCGATCGCCTTGGGCAGCGGCGCCGGGTCCGAGTTGCGGCGCCCGCTCGGGGTCGCGATGGTCGGCGGTCTGCTGGTGTCGCAATGGCTGACCTTGTACACGACCCCGATTGTCTATCTCTATCTCGACCGGTTGAGCCGGTTTCTCGGCCGGACTTCCCGCCCGTCGCGTCTGGCCGAAGCGGTCGGCGCCGGACACGGGTCCCGGCTGGCGGACCAGCCGCGCGGCGCGGCCGAGTGATGCGGGCCTGACGGGCGGCAAAGGATAGAGCCGGAGAATATCGGGAAATGTGCGGCCGATTTGTCCAGAAAACGCCGCTCGACGACATCCGAGAGCTGTTCGAGACCGTCAACCCGGTCCCGAACGCGGCGGCGAATTACAACGGCGCGCCGACCCAGAGCCTGGCGGTCGTGCGTCTCGATCCCGACGGACGGCGCTCGCTCGATCTGCTGCGCTGGGGGCTGATCCCGTTCTGGGCCAAGGACAAATCGATCGGCTCGCGCCTGATCAATGCGATGAGCGAGACCGTCGCGGCCAAGCCGGCGTTTCGCGACGCCTTTCGCCGCCGCCGCTGTCTCGTGCCGGCGGATTTCTTCTACGAGTGGCAAAAGACCGGCGGCGGCAAGCAGCCCTACGCAATCGGTCTCGCCGACGGGTCGCCGATGGCGCTGGCCGGGTTGTGGGAGCGCTGGAACGACCCGGAAGACGGCGCGACGCTGCACAGCTTTACCGTGATCACCGGTCCGCCAAACGAGCTGGTCGCGCCGATCCATAACCGGATGCCGGTCGTTCTGCCGCGTCAGGCGTGGCGAAGCTGGCTCGGCGAGGATCGCGCCGAGACCGACGAATTGCCGGCGCTGCTGCGCCCCTATCCGGCCGCGGCGATGCGCGCCTGCAAGGTCGGGACTCGGGTCGGCAATGTCCGCAACAACGACCCCGAACTGCTGATGCCGGCAGCGGCCTGAATGGCAGGCAAGCGCGTTTTTTTGATTTCAAGTGCGTTGACAGCGGGGACACCAGACGCGGGATGGCGGATTATGCCCAGCAACCACAACCACAACGGCTCTGACCTTGGGCTGGTTATCGCCGGGTGGGTCGCCGCCTATACGGGGATAATCGTGCTTATGTGGCTGGTGGTCACTCTGACCCGATAGGCGCGCCCGGCGCGCAGGCACGGATCGCCGCCTCGAAACGGGCTTTTGCCTGCGGGCCGCGCGCATATGGGCTGAGGATCGGGAGGTCGATCCCGGAGCGCCGATAGGCGGCGATGCGCTCGCGGCAGTACTCCGGTGTGCCGGCGATGCTGGTCGCCTCGATCAGCGCGTCGCTGACGGCGCGTTCGGCGGCGGCGCGGTCGCCGCGCGCCCAGGCTTCGGCAATCGCGGCGGCCTCCGCCGCGAACCCGTGCTCGGCCATCATCCGGTTGTAGCGCGGGAAAAACCCGGCATAAAAGGCCAGCCCGGGCCGCAGCGCGGCGAGCGCCGCCTCGCGACTCCCGGCCACCATCGTCGGCAACAGCGACGCGACCACGACACCGCTCGGATCGCGGCCGGCCCGCCGCGCCCCTTCGGCGAGAAGCTCGCGGACAACGGCGGCGGTGTCGAGCGTGCTGCGGGTCAGCATGACGCCGTCGGCGATCTCGCCGCACAGCGCGATCATTTTCGGGAACACCGCCGAGACATAGACCGGGGGAGGGGACCGCCGCGGCGTAAACCACAGATCGAAATTCTCGATCCGCACCGTCTCGCCCCGGAACTGCACCCGTCCGTCGCGCAGCAGGTCGCGGACCACCGCGACCGTCTCGCGCACGCGGGTCAGCGGTTTCGTATAGGAGACGCCGTGCTCGGCCTCGACCTGCACCTTGTGGCTCGACCCGATCCCGAGGATAAAGCGCCCGCCCGAGATGTCGGCGACGGCGGCGGCCGCCATCGCGATGGTCGGCGCGGTACGGACAAAGACGCTGGTGATGCTGGTGCCGAGCCGGATGCGCGAGGTCCGCGCCGCAGCGGCAGCCAGGATCGCGAACTGATCGCCGCCATGTCCTTCGGCCACCCAGGCCGACTCGTAGCCAAGCCTCTCGGCGAGCACGATGCAATCGACGATCTCGGCCGGGCCGGGTCCGCCGGAAAACGCGATGCCGAGCCGTTCCATCCCTGCCTCCCGCCGCTGCGCCAACCACGCTACGATCGCGGCTCGATCGGTATTTGTCACGCGATCCGCGTCGCCGGCCCGGAGCAACCCCTCGGGGCCGCCGGCGTCTCGCCGGCATGCCGGCCGGAGGCCGGCGGTCCTGGAGCGCCGTCGGCAAGCTGACTTGTCTTCGGAGAGGTCTCGGTTTGGATCGGATCATACCGCCGGTTCGGCGGACGAATATGTGAACCGCCCCAAGCTTTTCCGACTGCGCCGGCTCGAGGGCAGCGATAACGCCGCTGAACCCGATCAGAGCCTTGACCCGTCCCGTTTCCGGCGCGGCCAGACCTGCGCCAGCACAGCCAGCGCCGCCGCCGTCAACGGAATCCACCCCTCCCCTGCGCCCATCGTCCGCAGGGTGAGCGCGCTCGCCAGACACCAGAGGATCGGCGGGATGACGCACAGCACGGTCCCGGCGCGGCGCGGCGCGAGCGACAGCAGACCGAGCGTCGCGATGGCGGTCGGGTCCGGCGCGATGCCGACAAGTTCCGCCGCTTGCAGCGGTCGTCCCGCGACAGGCGCCACCAGCGGGTGCAGCGCCAGGGCATAGACATAGAGCGCGATCCCGATCACCCCCGCCACGCCGCGCCGGGCGGCAAAAGCGAGCCGGCCGCGCCCGGTCCCGAACCAGAGCAACAGCAGCGCCTCGCCGATAAAGACCGGCACGAAATACACTGCGACCCAGTTGATCGCGGCATAGCGCGTCCACAGAAATCCGACGGATACGGAGAGCCAGGCGGCGGCGAGAACGGCCGGGATGGCCCGGTCGGTCCAGGCCGGCGGGCGGAAGAGCAGCACCAGGATCGCGGCGCCGAGCAGCAGCACCGGGATTTGCAGCGGCCAGAGCGCCTCGTTTGTCAGCTCGAATAGCCGCCAATAGGCGCGCGGGGAGAACAGCAGGAAGTCCCCCGGCCGGTAGGTCCACCACTCCCGCATCAGAGATCGCGGATATGGGCCGTCATGCGCCGGCGCATCGCCTCGTCCGGCAGCGGACCCGCCGCCGCTTCCATGTTTTCGCGGACATGATCGATCCGGGTGGTGGCCGGGATCGCGACAGTGACCGAAGGATGAGAGAGGATAAATTTCAGGATGTACTGAGCCCAGCTCGCAGCACCGATCTCGCCCGCCCAGCCCGGCAGCGCCCTGCCCTCGAGCCGGCGGATCAGCGCCTTCTGGCGGAACGGCCGGTTGACCATCACCGCGATGCCGCGGTCGCGTGCCAGCGGCAGCAATCGCTGCTCCGGCTCCCGGTCGAGGATATTGTAGGTGAGCTGCACAAAATCGATCGGGTGCTCGCGCATGATCCGTTCGAGCAGCTCGTGCCGGCTCCCGTGCGAGGTGGTGATGCCGACATGCCGGATCTCGCCAGCTTGCTTCATCGCGAACAGCGTCTCCAGATGCTCGCGCCAGTCCACCAGATTATGCACCTGCATCAGATCAAAGCGCGGCACGCCCCATTTGCGCCGCGAGGCCGCGACCTGCTCGCTGCCACTGCCGCCGGCCGGCGTCCAAACCTTTTCGGCCGCGAATACCGGCGGATGTCCGAGCTTTGCCAGACCATGACCCACCGTGTCCTGCGACGAGCCGTACATCGGCGAGGAATCGATCACCGTTCCGCCCGCCGCGAAAAAGGCGGCCATGACCGCGACGGACTCGGCAAGCAGCACCGGGTCCGTGCCGACATTGAAGGTGATCCAGGTGCCGAGACCGACCGCCGGGACGGCCTCGCCCGAGGACGGGATCACACGCATCGCCGGCCGGGCGGTCTCGGCGCGAGGTGCGAAACCCGGCAGCCCCGCCGCCGCGATTGCCGCAAGGCCGCCCTTCAGGAAAGCGCGTCGGTGCAGGGGCATCGGCTCCTCAATCCCTCGCTTCGCGAAGAGCGCACCGATCGGAAGCCGCCGGGTCGTCTCGTCAGCCGAGGTCGGGGCGGCGGTCGCGATGCGGCGTCGCCTTTTCGAACGCATCGGCGGCGCGCAGCACGGTGGTTTCCTGAAACGGCTTGCCGACGAGCTGGATCGCCACCGGCAGACCGCCGGCGCCGAACCCGGCGCATACCGACATTGCCGGGTAGCCGGCGACGTTGAACGGCATCATAAAGCTCGCCGGGGCGAACGTATCCCATGCGGAGACGGCGTCGATCCGCGGCGCCTCATTCGGAAACACTGCGGTCAGCACGAGGTCGAGATCGGCCATCGCCGCCTGCAATTCGGCGCGCAACTCGCGCCGCCGCCGCACCGCCTGCACATAATCCACCCCCGACACAAACGCGCTGAGCATCAGCCGGCGGCGCAGCCGCTCGCCGAAATCGGGCAGCCGTGTCCGCGCCCATTCCTCGTAGGCCGCGGCGCGCTCGGTGATCGAGATCAGCGAGCCGCACGCCGCCCAATCCTGCAACGGCGACAGTTGCACCTCGCGGATTTCGGCGCCGAGATCGCGGAACGCGGCGATCGCTTCGGTGATGCCGCGTTGCGTGCCGTCGCCGACCTTGTTGTCGATCTCATGGAAATGGTGGATGATTCCGATCCGCAGCCCCTTGATGCCGCCGCCCAGCGCGGCGCGGTAATCGGGGATGGGCCGGTTGGCGCTTGCCGGGTCGCGCTTGTCGTGACCGGCGAGAGCCTGCAACATGATCGCGCAATCCTCGGCCGTCCACGCCATCGGACCGATATGGTCGAGCGTAAAGGCGGCCGGCGCGACCCCGGCGCGGCTGACCAGACCATAGGTCGGCTTCAGCCCGGCAATGCCGCACAAAGCGGCCGGGCCGCGGATCGAGCCGCCGGTGTCGGTGCCGATGCCGCACAGGATCATGCCGCTGGCGACCGCCGCGCCGGTGCCGCTGCTGCTGCCGGCGGTGAAATGGTCGGGGTTCCACGGGTTGCGCGCCGGCGGCGCCGGCAGGTCGAACGAGGGACCGCCATCGGCGAATTCATGCGTCGTCAATTTGCCGATCAGCACCGTCCCGGCGGCGGCCAGCCTTGTGGCGCAAGTCGCGTCCTCGGCCGGGATATTGTCTTGCAGCAGCTTCGACCCGCAGGTCGTCGGGATGCCCTTGGTATCGACAATGTCCTTGAGGCCGATCGGGATGCCGTGCAGCGGCCCCGACGGACCGCGCGCCATAATCAGCGTCTCGGCGGCGCGCGCCTCGGCCAGCGCCCGCTCCTCGGTGACGTGGTAGAACGCGTGCAGCCGGTTGTCGAGCGCCCGGACCCGATCGAGGCAGGCTTTTGTCAGCTCGACCGGCGACAGTTCCTTGGCGGCGATCCGCCGTGCCGCTTCGGCAATCGTCGGGATCGCTTCCATCACAGATCCTCCTCGGCAAAACCGTAAGTCAGCGCCGGCTCGGCCATGATCCCGCGCGGTTTTCTGACCCGCTCGGCCATCGCCGCGATACCCTCCACGACGGTTCTGAGATCGGCCTTTTCCGCGTCGGTGAGAATCAGCCCGGCGCGCGCCAGCAGAAAGTCAAAAGCCTGGTCGGTGATCGGGGTCGGCATTTCGCGTCCCTCCCTTTCCTGATCGAACCCGGTGGCCGTTGCCGTGCGCAATCCAGGACGGCGGCCTTTGTCAGGATGACGGGGTTTTGCGCCTGCGATCAATACGTCTCGTTACGCCGGAAGCCCGACAGCACCGGGACGGGTCGCGAAACGCGCATCGCGCCTGTTCCGCCGCGGCGGCGGGATAACCGGACCGGCCGCGACCTTCAAAGCGTCGATTGATTCCTACCCGATCTCCTGCTCATATTCGACGAGCCTGCGGAAACGGGGGTGGTTCGGCTCGGCCGACCTCCCAATCGCTCAAAAGGACGCGACGCATGAATATCCGCCACACGCCGCAGAATGTGGCCGCGCCATTCGGACCCTACAGCCATGCGGTCGAGGTGCCCGAAGGCTCCCGGCTCCTCTATATTTCCGGCGAAGTCGGCGTGCTGCCGGACGGCACCGTCCCGGACGGCGTCGAGGCCCAGGCCGAGGCGTGCTGGCGCAACATCATCGCCATCCTCGCCGATGCCGGCATGGAGATCGGGGATCTGGTGAAGATCACCACCTATCTGGTGCGGCCCGAGGACGTAGCCGCGGCCGGCGCGGCGCGGGCGAAATACTTTGGCGACGCCCGCCCCGGTTCGGCGACGATCATTGTCAAGGCGCTCGTCAGACCGGAATGGCTGATCGAAATCGAGGCGGTCGCAGCGGCCAGGACCGGACCGCGCGCCGGGTGATCGTCGCCGGGAAGCCGCGGCCGCGATAGGAGAGCGGGGTCGTTCGGTCGGGACGGTCCGAGCCGGGAGCGGTCCGGGACTTGCGTGACACCGCCCGGTAACGCACCTGGGCACCTGCCGTTTTCAATTCTCCGACGGCAAGCGCGACAGTGCCCGCCCCGTCCTGTTCGGCTCCTCCTGGGATCGGCGGCGCCGCGAATTGATCCGCCTCGACGACAAGGACGAGACAACCCCATAGAAAAGCATGATCGCTACGGCGCTCCTCCAACCAAACCGAGTCACTACCCAAAAGCGAGAGGAGAGGACCATGGACAAGTCAGGCAAATATGTCGACGGTTTCGTCCTGCCCGTGCCGAAGGAGAATATCGAGGCCTACAGGCAAATGTCCGAAACAGCGGGCCGGGTGTGGAAAGAGCACGGCGCACTCGAATATGTCGAGTGCATCGCCGACGATGTAAAGCCCGGCGAAGTCACCTCCTTCCCGCAGTCGGTACAGCTCCGGGACGACGAAATCGTCGTGTTCTCGTGGATCGTCTACGAGTCGCGCGAGCACCGCGACCGCGTTCTGGAGGCGGTGATGAGCGATCCGCGCATCAAGATGGACCCGAACGCGATGCCCTTTGACGGCAAACGCATGTTCTGGGGCGGCTTCCAGGTGCTGCTCGCGATGTGAGGCGGTGCGAGTTTCAACAACCGAAATCGAGAAGGAAATACGCGATGAAGGTGCAACCCTATCTGTTTTTCAACGGTCGCTGCGAGGAGGCTATCGAGTTCTACAAAAAGACGCTCGGCGCCGAGGTGGTGATGCTGATGCGCTTCAGCGAAAGCCCGGACCCGCCGCCGCCCGGCATGATCCCGCCCGGTTCGGAGAACAAGATCATGCATTCCAGCCTCCGGGTCGGCGAGACCGAGATCATGGCGTCGGATGGGTGCGCGACCGGCACGGCCTCGTTTCAGGGTGTGTCGCTGTCGCTCGAAGTGGCGAGCGAGGCCGAAGCCGATCGCCTGTTCAACGCGCTCGGCGAGAGCGGGCAGGTGCAGATGCCGATCGGCGAGACCTTCTTCTCGCCGCGCTTTGGCGTCGTCGCCGACCGCTTTGGCGTGTCGTGGATGGTCATCGCGACCCCGACCCCATAAACGAGGCGGCACGGTATCCCACCAAGCCCGGCTCCGGCGGCTCGGCGCGGTCGCGCCGCCGGCCGAAAGCGTTCTCCCGTCGGATCAGGGCTGCGGCAGCCGCAATTCCTGTCCCGGATAGATCCGGTGCGGATCGCGGATCGTGTCCTGGTTGGCCGCGTAGATCGCAGTGTAGCGCAGTCCCTGACCGTAGGCGCGGCGGGCGATCAGCCACAGGCTATTGCCGCGCGCGACGACATAGGTGTCGCCGTCGCGGATCGCGTCGCGACCCGTCAGACTGACGGGGGGCACGTTCAACGGCGCGGCGACGCGGCGCGCGATGCTGCCGTCAGCGGCAAGCTGGTCGAGGCGCAGTTCGATCCCGCCGGCCGGCTGCCGGTAGGCCGACCGCAACACCCATTTGCCGGCATCGTCCGCGGTGGCGCTGCCGAGCAGACGCCCGCCGGCATAGATATTGAGCCGCGCCCGCGGCTCGGCGCTGCCGGACAGCACCAGCCGGTCCGGCGCGCCGTAATCGGCCGCATCGAGCGACAGTTTGCGATCCCCGGCCGCCGCCTCCGGACGTTGCAGGATGCGGGCCGGCACGCCCGGCTCGCCCGGCAGCAGCACGGCGAGGGTCGCGGTGCCGCCGGCCAATCTTCCGCCGGTTGATCTTCCGTTCTGGGCCGGCTCGTGCGGCATCACCGACAGCGCGACGACATCGGGCGAGCGGCGAACGGCGCCGTCCTTTGCGGCGATCGCCTCGACCCCGAGCTGGCGATCGCCGGCCGCCATCGGCGTCTGCGGCACCAGCACCCATTCGCCGCGCGCGTCGGCGCGGACCTCGCCGATCGGCGTCTCGCCGTCGAGCACGCGGACCCGGTCGCCGGGAGCGGCGCGGCCGGCGATCACGGCCTGGCCGCTGCGGTCGACGGAAACGATGTCAAAGCTGGGCGGCGTGACGCCGCGCGCCTCCGAGGAGAGCGTCGGTGCGGCGGTCGCGGCGGACGGGGCCATGCCGGCACCGGCTGGGGACATCGGCGGGAGCGGCGATGCCGCTTGCTGCCGGGCCACAGGCTCCGGCTCGTCATAGGCGCGGAAAATCGCTGTCGCCGCGATCAGCAGCGCAACGACGCCCCACGCGAACCAGACGACGCTCCGCAAAGAAGGCCGCATGCTTGACGTTCCCGCACGTTGCAGCAGTCTATTCCGGCACCGGCGCGCTTGCAATGCCGCGGATCACGGATTACGGGAGGAAAGATGACAATCCGCAAGCGGTCATGAGCATCAGCCGGGTGTGCGTCTATTGCGGCTCCGCCGGCGCGGTCGGCGAGCGCTATCGCGACGCCGCGCGCGAACTCGGGAGCGCGTTGGCGCAGGCGGGGATCGATGTCGTCTTTGGCGGCGGCCGGATCGGGCTGATGGGTCTGGTTGCCGATGCCGCTCTCGACGCGGGCGGACGGGTGGTCGGGATCATACCCGGCGCGCTGCGCGACGCCGAACTGGCGCATCCCGGTCTTACCGAGCTGGTCATCACCGGCAGCATGCACGAACGCAAACGCGTAATGGCCGAACGATCGGATGCGTTCGCGGTCTTGCCGGGCGGTATCGGCACGCTCGACGAGATGTTTGAGATCGTGACGTGGCGTCAGCTCGGTCTGCACGACAAACCGGTCTTTCTTGTCGATATCGACGGGTACTGGCAACCGCTGCGCGCACTTCTCGATCATCTGGTTGCGCACCGCTTCGCCGCGCCGCTCGTCCCGCGCTTGCTGGAGGTCGTGCCCGGCGTCCCGGAACTGCTCGGCGCGCTGCAACAGGTCCGCTCGGGCGGCGGTTTTCGCGCCGACCTGCCGTGAGCCCCTGCCATGAGCGCTCTGTCCCGGCGCAACATCCTGACGCGCATCGAGAATCCACGACGGAAGCGGCCCTGTCCACGAAGTCTGTGGAAAACTTTGTGGGAAACCCGTTGACTACGGCCCCGCGCTCCCGCGTCTCCTCGGTTTGCAACCAACGCCTAAAAAATAGGCAATATTTTCTAAACTATTGAAAAGCAGAGATTTCTAAACGCGAGGGAGGCACGCTTTCATAACCTGGGCGCGAACTTCTCATGGTGCCTGAGATTGCTGGCGCAAGCTCTTGCGCCAGTGGATTATTCCGTCGCGACGGGCGCGCGGCGGCCGATCCGGGTCGCGGGCCGGTTCCGGACACGGACATTGCCTCCCCCCGCCGGCCCCAGTATGGTCGCGACCCTCGCGTCGCTCGCGCCGGCCCGACGCAATCCCGCACGCAAGTTTCGAGGTGCAAGCATGTCAGGTCTCGAAATCGTTTGGACGAAGGTTGACGAAGCACCTGCGCTTGCGACGTTTTCCCTTCTGCCGATCGTCGAAGCCTTTGTCGGGGCGGCCGGCGTGACGATGAAGCTGAAGGACATTTCGCTGACCGGCCGCATCATCGCCAATTTCCCCGACAAACTGACGCCGGCGCAAAGGATCGACGACGAACTCGCCGAGCTTGGCCAGCTTACGCTGCGCCCCGAGGCCAACATCATCAAGCTGCCCAACATCTCCGCCTCGATCCCGCAACTCAAGGCCGCGATCAAGGAACTACAGAGCAAGGGCTACGACGTGCCGGACTATCCCGACGGCGACGCGACGCCGGCGGACAAGGAAATCCGCGCCCGCTACGGCAAGGTGCTCGGCAGCGCCGTCAACCCGGTGCTGCGCGAGGGCAATTCCGACCGCCGCGCCGCCGGCGCCGTCAAGCAGTACGCGCGCAACAATCCGCACAGGATGGGCGCCTGGAGCAAGGACTCGAAAACGCGCGTCGCGCACATGTCGGGCGGCGATTTCTACGGTTCGGAGGTCGCGACGACCGTTGCGGCGCCGACCAACGCCCGTATCGAGCTGGTCGCGAGCGACGGCGCGGTCACGGTGCTGAAGGCGAAGACACCGCTTCAGACCGGCGAGGTTATCGACGCGTCGGTGATGAACCGCAACGCGTTGCGCGAATTCTTCGCCGCGCAGATCGACGCCGCAAAGCAGGACGGCATCCTGTTCTCGCTGCACGTCAAGACGACCATGATGAAGATCTCCGATCCGATTATCTTCGGTCACTGCGTGTCCGTGTTCTTCGCCGATGTGTTCGAGAAGCACGGCGCCACGCTGGCGCGCCTGGGGGTCGATCCCGACAACGGGGTGGGCGACATGCTGACCCGGATCGAGACCTTGCCGGAGGCCGAAAAGGCGGCGATCAAGGCCGACATCCAGGCCGAGTACGCAAAGCGGCCCGGTCTGGCCATGGTCAATTCCGACCGGGGCATCACCAATCTGCACGTGCCGAGCGACGTCATCATCGATGCGTCGATGCCGGCGATGATCCGCGAATCCGGGCGCATGTGGGGTCCTGACGGCGAGCTGCACGACGTGATCGCCGCGATCCCCGATCGTTCCTATGCAAGGCTGTATCAGGCCGTCATCGAGGACTGCAAGGCGCATGGCGCCTTCGACCCGAAGACGATGGGTTCCGTGCCGAATGTCGGGCTGATGGCGCAGGCAGCCGAGGAATACGGCTCGCACGACAAGACGTTCGAGGTTGCCCCGGGCGGAACGGGCGGCGGCACCGTGCGAGTGGTCGCCGATGACGGCACGGTTCTGCTGTCACGGCCGGTCGAGACCGGCGACATCTTCCGGATGTGCCAGACCAAGGACGCGCCGATCCGGGACTGGGTCAAGCTCGGGGTGCGCCGCGCGCGCCTGACCAACACCCCGGCGGTGTTCTGGCTCGACGCCAAACGCGCGCACGACGCGCAGCTGATCGCCAAGGTCGAGACATACCTGAAAGACGAAGACACATCGGGTCTCGACATCCGCATCCTGGCGCCGGTCGAGGCGATGAAATTCTCGCTCGACCGCATCCGCAAGGGGCTCGACACGATCTCCGTCACCGGCAACGTGCTGCGCGACTACCTGACCGATCTTTTCCCGATCATGGAGCTGGGCACGTCGGCCAAGATGCTGTCGATCGTTCCGCTGCTGGCGGGCGGCGGGCTGTTCGAGACCGGGGCCGGCGGTTCGGCGCCCAGGCATGTGCAGCAGTTTCAGCAGGAAGGCTATCTGCGCTGGGATTCGCTCGGCGAGTTCCTGGCGCTTGGCGCGTCGCTGGAACATCTGGCGCAGACCAGCGGGAACAAGGACGTGCAGGTTCTGGCCGAGACGCTCGACGAGGCCAACGGCAAGATCCTTGAGTACAACCGCTCGCCGGCGCGGCGGGTTGGCGAAATTGACAATCGCGGCAGCCATTTCTACCTGGCGCTGTACTGGGCGCAGGCGCTCGCCGCGCAGGACAAAAGCCCGGCGCTGGCGGCCCGCTTCAAACCGCTGGCGGAGACGCTGGCGGCCAACGAGGCCAAGATCAATGCCGAGCTGATCGCCGCGCAGGGCAAGAAGGTGGACACCGGCGGTTATTATCTGCCCGATCCGGCCAGGACATCGGCGGCGATGCGGCCGAGCGCAACGCTGAACGCCGCCCTCGCCGCTCTCTGACGCCGCGTCAGGTAGAGCCGCCCAGGGCAGCCAGCGACGACCACCCCTGGCTGACGACGAACCAGTTCCTCGACAAGCTCGACGCGAACCTGCGGCGCACGATGGGCTGAGGCAGGCTCGCGCCAGCTGTCAAATACGCAGCCCCGGCGAAAGCCGGGAACCACTTACCCGCCTCCCGGATGGCGGAGGAATGGACCCCGGCTTTCGCCGGGGATGCGCATTCAGGACCCCCCAAGCCTCGTCAAGCCGTTCGGCTCCGGTGCGGCTCGATCTGCTGGCGCGGCGCGTCGATCCCGATCCGGTGGCAGAAATCGCCAAACCCTTCCCCCTCCAGCCGCTCGCCGGCGAACCGCCCGAACAGCGGATCGAGCGCGTCGGCCAGCCCGGCGATATCGAGCCGGTCGGCGAAAGGCTGGTTGAGCCGGGTCCCCGCGAAATCGCCGCCGATATAGAGCGAATAAAACCCCGGCATCCGGCCGACAATCCCGATATCGCCGTTATACGGCCGGGCGCAGCCATTCGGGCAGCCGGTGATGCGCACGCTGATCCGCTCGTCTTGAAGCCCGCGGCGCCGCAGCCGCGCCGCAATCGCGCCGACGATTTCCTCCCGCACCCGCTCCGCCTCGGTCAGCGCCAGACCGCAACTCGGCAAGGCCGGGCACGCCAGCGCCCAGCGCTCGACCGGGAGAAGTTCCTCCGCAAGACGTATGCCATGCGCGCGCAAAATCTCCGCAATCGCCTCGCGGTCACGGAGGAAAATGTCGCTCAGGATGATGTCCTGCGTCGGCATCAGGATCGGGTTGACGCCAAACCGACCAACGATCTCGCGCAGCGCCGTGCGCAGCCGGACGCGGCCCTCATCCGCGATCCGCCCGCTCGGCACCGGCACGCCGAGATAGAGTTTTCCGTCGCCCTGCGCGTGCCACCCCAGATGGTCGGGAACGCGGAATTCCGGCATCGCCCGGCACGGCGCCAGCGTCTTTCCCAGGTCTTCGGAGAGGCGTGCACGCGCGAACTCCTCACCGCGCTCGGCGATGATGTATTTGAGCCGGGCGTGGCGGCGGTTGCCGCGGTCGCCCCAGTCGCGGTGCAGCCGCACGACGGCTTCGGCGGCGACGAGCAGATCGTCGGGTTCGACAAACGCGACCGGCGTCGCCAGCCGCGGATAGGTCGCCGGCTTGTTGTGCGTCATCCCGTGCCCGCCGCCGAGCAGGAAATTGTATCCGAGCAGCCGGTCGTTCTCGAACAGCGCAACGATCGCGAGATCGTTGGTCAGCACGTCGATCGTATTGTCCTCGGGGATCGCGAGGCCGATCTTGAATTTGCGCGGCAGATAGCGCTCGCCGTAGAGCGGATCGACCGGCTCCTCGTCCGTCACCTTCTCGCCGTCGAGCCAGATCTCGTGATAGGCGCCGGTCTTCGGCAGCAGATGCGCCGAGAGCAGCCGCGCGTCGGCGTCGAGCCGGCGATGCACCGGATCGGCGATCGGCGCCGGCACGGTCGTCACGGTGCGCACGACATCGCCGCACGCCGCCAGCGTCGTCAGCAGCGCCTGATTGATCCCGGCGATCGTCGCCTTCAGCCCGGATTTCACCACGCCGTGAAACTGGATGCTCTGCCTTGTCGTGACCCGCAATGTTCCGTTCGCATGGCGGTCGGCGAGGTCGTCGAGCGCCAGATATTGATCCGCGGTCAGCCGCCCGCCGGGGATGCGGACGCGCACCATGAACTGCCACAGCTTGTCCCGGCCCTGCTGCTTGCGCGCGGTGGCGCTGTCGCGGTCGTAGCCCTGATAGGTGCCGTGAAACTTCAGCAGGCTGTAGCCGGTGCTGTCGAACGGCGTCTCCGGATCGGCGAGGTCGCGTGCGAGAGTGCCGCGCAATTGCCGGCTCTGCTGCTTGACGGCTTCGGCCTTCGAGATGTTGTCGATTGTGTTCATTGGCGGGCCTATCTGCGCCATCACCCGGCCAGCCCGTTCGCGGTGAAAATCTGCCCCCGGGCCGGAGAGCGCTGACCCAGCGACGCCTCGCCGCCCGGCCGGCGCGGGTATTCCGCCGCGACCTGCGGAAGCCGCTCCCTTCCGTCGCGCCGTTCGACCAGTTGCACAACGCTCCAACCCTCCGCGGCGAAGTGCCGGGCGCGCTGTGCGATCACTGGTCCTGGTATCGCAGTTGCCGACAGCGGTTCGGCATACGCGCCGATCGGCAGGCACTCGGCCAGGGCGGCACCGAGAGCGCGCTCGTAAAGCACCACGTTCGCATGCCGCAGCAGGGCGGCGTGAAACGCCGACAGAGCGGCCGGTTCGCATTCGACAAGCCAGATCTGGCCCGGCTCGATCCTCGGCTCCTTCGGGGGTTGTCCTCCGGTCAGGTATTCGTCCGGTGCCGTGTCACCAGAAACGAGATAAAGACCATCCATCGCAATCTCCCGAGACCGCCAGCGCCAAATCGTGCCGAGTAGTTTCGATCGGTGTTCGCGGGCAAGAAGATCGCGCTACAACGTTACCACTGTCAAAAGCACTGTATTATTTTATTTGTACCGGGAGAAGGTAGATGTACTTCTCCGCATGACAGCAGGAGAAGACTATTCCGGCTCGCCGCTTTCGACCGCCCGGCGGTCACGGAAGGCGCTGGAATGCAGCGGATAGGCGGTCGTGTGCTTGATGCGCTCCATCGCGAACCGCGATGTGACGTTCTTCATCGGCGCGAGGGCGATCAGCTTTTTGTAGAAGCGGTCGTATTCCGCCATATCGGCGACCGCGACACGCAGTATGTAATCGACATCGCCGGCCATCCGGTAGACCTCCATGACCTCCGGCATCGCGGCGACCTCGGCGCTGAACCGCTCCAGCCATTCCGGCGTGTGCTCGCCGGCCTCGATGCTGACGAGAACCGAAAGACCGACCCCGACGCGCTGCGGATCGACCAGCGCCACCCGGCGGGTGATGATCCCGGCGGCTTCGAGCTTCTGGATCCGCTTCCAGCACGGGGTCGGCGACAGCCCGACGCGTTCGGCCATCTGCGCGATCGACAGCGTCGCATTCTGCTGCAGAATGTCCAGCAGCGAGCGGTCGATTTCGTCCATGACGCGGCTTCCCTCGCTCCCGATCCCGATCGGCGGGTCATTTTCGACCGTATCACGCTGTGGAAAACGGAAATATAACATCATAAGAATGTCTAAACGAGAGGTTTGCATAACGGCGCCGGTCGCCTATCGGGTAGCGTTCACCCCGGAGCTTGCGCGGGAACGGGGTCGCGCCAGGGGATCATGGACCAATGGATTACGGGCGGTTGAGGCTTCCGGACTTTGCGCCGGGAAGCGTCTGGCTGGTCGGCGCCGGACCGGGCGATCCCGGACTGTTGTCGGTCCTGGCGCTGCACGCGCTCGATCTGGCCGACACTATCGTCTACGACGCGCTGGTCGATCCGCGCGTTCTCGCGCTGGCGCAGCCGGAGGCGGTCCTGGAATATGCCGGCAAGCGCGGCGGAAGACCATCGCCGCTTCAGACCGATATCTCGACCCGGCTGATCGCACTGGCGCGGCAGGGAAGCCGGGTGCTGCGGCTCAAAGGCGGCGACCCGTGCGTGTTCGGGCGCGGCGGCGAGGAGGCTCTGGCGCTTTCCCGCGCCGCGATCCCGTTCCGCATCGTGCCGGGGATCACCGCCGGGATCGGCGGTCTCGCCTATGCCGGGATTCCGGTCACGCATCGCGATGTCGGCTCGGCGGTGACCTTTGTCACGGGGCATGACAGTTCGGGCACCGTGCCGGCGGTCGATTGGGACGCGATCGCGCGCGGCTCGCCGGTCATCGTCCTGTATATGTCGCTGCGGCACCTCGACCGCATCGCCGAGCGGCTGATGGCTGGCGGGCGCTCCGCGGGCGAGCCGGTCGCGATCGTCAGCAAGGCCGCGACCTCGGGGCAGCGCGTCCTGATGACGACATTGGCGGAAGCGGCCGAGGCGGCGCGGCGGGCCGCGATCGAGGCGCCGACGATCATCGCGATCGGCGATGTCGTGCCGCTGCGCGCCGAACTCGACTGGTGGGATTGCGCGAGCTGATCGGCCTGATTGACCAGCCTCCGACGTATGGACTTGGGAGCCGCCGCGCGATACGTCGATCCGAGCCGACCAAAGGGGAAGAGAATGCCCGTAACAAAGATCGACATCGCCGCGGTGGAGCCGTTCGCCGACGGAAAAGAGTTCGGCGACGCCGGACCCTATGTCCGCATCCACGGCGTCGCCAGGGGCGAACTCGATCCCGCGGCGCCGCAAAACGCGGTTGTCGTCGATCTCGACAAGGCCGAGCGCAACGCGCGCGGCATGATCGACTACGAACTCGACCTGTTCATCCTGCGCCCGGCCGACCCCAGGCGCGGCAATGGCACGCTGGTCTACGACGTGACCAATCGCGGCCGAAAAGTCATCCTCGGCCGGCTCGACGAAGCCCCAACCAACGCCGATATCAACGATCCCAGGACGGCGCGCGATGCCGGGCTGGGCTTTACGCTCGGGCGCGGCTGGACGCTGGTGTGGTCGGGGTGGGATTCCTCGGCGCCGCGCGCCAATAACGGCATGACCGCGCGCCTGCCGTCGGCGCTCGAAAACGGCCGGTCGATGGTCCGCCGCATCCGGCACGAATTCCACATCGGCACCCGCACTCCCGGTAAGGGCGATTTGGTCGCACTGAGCTACCCGTCCGTTTCCACCGATAACAGGCAGGCGCGGCTGACGGTGCGCGACCGCGAAAGCGACGCGCGCACCGAGCTTCCCTCCGACTCATGGGAATTTGTCGATGCCCGCACGATCCGCCTGTTGCCGGAAGGCACGCTGTTCGCGCCGTACCGGATCTACGAACTCTGGTACGAGGCGACCGGGTCGCGGGTGATCGGGGTCGGGTTTGCGGCAGTGCGCGATCTGGTCTCGTTTCTGCGCCGTGAGCGCGCCGATCGCGACGGCACGGCGAACCCTCTGCTCGCCGCGGCGGACCTGCCCGAGGGGGCCGGCATCGCCCGTGCGCTGGCCTTTGGCGTGTCGCAAAGCGGCCGGTTTCTGCGCCACTTTCTCGAACTCGGCATGAATGATGACGGCACCGGCCGGCGCGTGTTCGACGGCGTGCTGACCCATGTCGCCGGCGCCGGCAAAACCTTCGCCAATCACGGTTTTGCGATGCCGGGCCGGACCGCGACCCAGCACGAGGACCGGCTCTACCCGGAGAACTGGTTCCCGTTCGGCAGCGCCGTCGCAACCGACCCGTTTTCCGGCCGGCGCGGTTCGCTGCTGCAAGGGAAGCCGACCGATCCGCTGATGATCGAGGTCAACACCTCGACCGAGTATTGGCAGAAGGGCGCCTCGCTGGTTCACACCGACCCGGCCGGAAGCAAAGACGCGGCATTGCCGCCGGGGGTTCGCGTCTACATGATCGCCGGGACGCAGCATGGCGGCGGTCCCGGAACCGACCCGAGCCCCGGCCCCTGCGTCAACCCGCGCAACCCGCACAGCGCCAGCCCCGCCTTGCGCGCGCTGCTGGTCGCGCTCGAAGAATGGGTCCGGGACGGGATCGCGCCGCCGGACAGCCGGGTCCCGACACTCGCCGATTTCTCGCTGGTCGCGGCCGAGACCGTGACGATGCCGGCAATGCCCGGTTTTGCCGCGCCCGCCGGAGCCAACCGCATCGCGGCGCCGGTCGATTGGGTGGACCCGCCCGAGCGTCTCGACAATTTCTACGGCGCCCGCGTCTGCGCGGTCGATGCCGACGGCAACGAGATCGCCGGCATCCGCCTGCCGCCGGTCGCGGTCCCGCTCGGCACTTATACCGGCTGGAACGTCTACCGCGCCCAGCCCTGCGAGCTGTGCGACCGCGACGGTTCGCTGATCCCGTTCGCCGGCACCAGAGCCGAGCGCGAGGCGGCAGGCGATCCGCGCCCGTCGCTCGCGGAGCGCTACGGCGGCCGCGACACCTACATCGCAAAGGTGAGGGCCGCCGCCGCCGCGCTGGTGGCCGGGCGATTGCTGCTGCCCGCCGACGCCGAGGCCTATGTGCGGGTCGCCGAGAGCTGCGACCGGTTCTGACCCGGCGCCGCGATCCCGGATGACGGCTCGGGCCGGCGTAAAATAATCCGACACCGGGCGATATTTCGGCGATACGCGGCCTCGCCGGGGTCGGACGGCCGATAAATCGCGCTTCCGGGGTATATTGGGGATCGCATCGCGCCCGTGCGGGTCGGGTCAGCGTCGCGACATCCGGCCCGGACTGTCGGACAATTTTACAGATCGGCCGCCATCTGCCTCACGACGGCATCTAAACCCTTGAAACTCATATCGGCTTTCGGCTTGGCGCGAGACTTGCTAGTATTGCTTGAGTAGGCAGTCTCGCCTATACCGAGGAGTTGAACCAGATGAAACCTATGCTAACTGCGCTGGGGGTTGCGGCGGCCGCGGCGCTGGGCCTTATGGCCTCGACTGCCAACGCCGACATCTATATCGGATTGCAGCAGGACGGCCTCCCCATTCCGCCCCAAATCGTTGCGTTCGGTCCCAACCCGCCCGCGTTGCCGTTTGAGTGGAGCGGGAGTTTTGGCAATTTCGAGGGGATTTCGGTTGACGCCACCGGTCAGCCGAGTGCCGTCCCCCCAATCCTCCTCCAATCGGATGTTAAGGTAAACAACAATGCCGGCGGCGGCGCGGGGACGCTGACGGTCTACATAACCTCTACCGACAACACAACGCCGATCGGCTCCGTAAACTTTACAGCAGGATCTTCCGCGGTCAATCTGATAGCGCCCGTGACGGAATCAGTAGAGAGCTATATTGGCCCAAATAATGGAGTGTTTGAGCTGGGAACATTGCTAGGGTCGGCATTTTTCAATTCTGTAGCCTCCGATACTGATATTACTGCTGCGGCCACCGGTGTTGGGCCATACTCGGTGACGACTGTATATACATTTTCAATGCCCATTGAGGCAACGACGAATGCTTCGGCTGGAATCTCGGGCGTTCTCGCCGTTCCCGAGCCAGGGTCGCTCGCCCTTCTCGGCGTCGCTCTGGCCGGGTTCGGCATTCTCGCCCGGCGCCGGCGCCGGATTTCCTAAGCACCTTCTTTAGGCGGCGGATTGATGGAAGCGGCGTCGGTCGCGATCCGATTGCCGTGATTCGACCCGGCTTCCCGTACCCGAGCCGCTGGGACAGGCGACCGGTCTCGACCGGGCGTCGCTTGGCGGCTCGACCTCAACGGCATAGCCAGACGGATATGGCAGGCACGGCCGGTTGGGGCCAGCGAACGCGCACGCCCAGAATGGGGCGCGACCCGGTCAGGCCCGCGTAAAATAATCCGACACTCCGGAGGCATCCGTGCCGGGCGTATCCACCTCGGATGAAAGCCGGATACCGCCCGGTTTTCGGGCCTCTTCGGGACCCGGTCTCGCTGGTGCCGGTCCGCAAATCGCCGCCGCATTCCGGCCCGGCCTGTCGGTTGACTTTACAGAGTCGCCGCCGACCGCCGGGCCGCGATCTCTATCCTCTTTTAGACATTTACTTATTTTCCTTTGGCACGCCTCTTGCTAAACTTTGGGATAGGTATCCAGCGTGGGCCGAGGGAGCTGTATCAAATGAACCGTTTGCTTTCAGGGTTGGGGATTGCGGCAACCGCGGCGCTGGGCCTGGTCGCATCGGCCGCCAGCGCCGACATCTATATCGGATTGCAGCAGGACGGCCTCCCCATTCCGCCCCAAATCGTTGCGTTCGGTCCCAACCCGCCCGCGTTGCCGTTTGAGTGGAGCGGGAGTTTTGGCAATTTCGAGGGGATTTCGGTTGACGCCACCGGTCAGCCGGCCGCCGTCCTCCCGATTCTCCTCCAATCAGACGTCCTCGTAAACAACAATGCCGGCGGCGGCGCGGGGACGCTGACGGTCTACATAACCTCTACCGACAACACAACGCCGCTCGGCTCCCTGAATTTTACGTCGGGATTCGCGGCGGTCAATCTGATCCCGCCCGTGACGGAGACACTGGAGACCTATATCGGTCCAAATAACGGAGTATTCGAGCTCGGAACTCTGCTGGGGGCGGCATTTTTCAATTCTGTGGACGATGATACTGATATTACCGCTGCGTCTACCGGCCCCGGGCCATACTCGGTGACGACTGTGTACAGATTTTCAGTGCCTGTCGAAGCTACATCGACCGCTCAGGTCGGAATCTCGGCTGTCGCCATTCCCGAGCCGGGGTCGCTCGCCCTGCTCGGCGCCGCTCTGGTGGGGCTTGGCATCATCGTCCGGCGTCGCCGGTCGGGTGTGTAAACCCGTCCGACACACGGCGAATTGAACGCTCGCCTCTCCTCCTGACCGCCGGGAGCGAGGGCGAGCGGCTCGTCGGAAGCCGCCGATATCCGTGATCGGGGTATGGACCCCTCGGAACGATTGATTTTGCCGAGCCGAGAGGGGACAAGGATCGGTCCCCACCTCTCGCGGCGCGGAGCATCGGCGACGATGAAAATCCTGGTTACCGGCGGCGCCGGGTTTATCGGCTCGGCGGTGTGCCGGTTGTTTGTCGGCGAGTTCGGCGCCGCGATCCTCAATATCGACAAGCTGACCTACGCCGCCAATCCGTCGTCGCTGACGGCGATTGCCGACGATCCGCGCTATCGCTTCTGTCGCGCCGACATTCTCGACCGCCCGGTGATCGCCGGGCTGCTGCACAGCTTCGCGCCCGACGCGATCCTGCACCTCGCCGCCGAATCGCATGTCGATCGCTCGATCGACGGCCCCGGCGCGTTCATCCGGACCAATATCGAGGGCACCTATGCGCTGCTGGAGGCGGCGCTCGATTATTGGCGCGGTCTGCCGCCGGAGCGCGCGGCGCGGTTCCGCTTTCACCACGTCTCGACCGACGAGGTGTTCGGTTCGCTCGGCCCCGAGGGTCGGTTCGACGAGGACAGCCAGTACCGGCCCAATTCCCCCTATGCCGCCTCGAAAGCGGCCTCGGACCATTTGGTGCGCGCCTGGCACGAGACATTCGGTCTGCCGACCGTTTTGAGCAACTGCTCGAACAATTACGGCCCCTTTCATTTCCCGGAAAAGCTCATTCCGCTGACCATCCTGAAGGCGCTGCACGGGGAGGAAATCCCGGTCTACGGCCGGGGCGACAATGTGCGCGACTGGCTGCATGTCGAGGACCACGCCCGCGCGCTTTACGCCGTGCTGACGCGGGGCCGCCCCGGCGAGAGCTACAATGTCGGCGGCGACGGCGAGCGCACCAATCTCGATGTCGTGACCGCGATCTGCGCATTGCTTGACGAGTTCAGGCCGGACTCGCCGCACATTCCCCATGCCGGCCTGATCGCCTTTGTCGCCGACCGGCCCGGTCACGACCAGCGCTATGCGATCGACGCGGCAAAAATCCGCTCCGAACTCGGCTGGCGACCGCGCCATACCTTCGCGACCGGGCTGCGCGACACGGTCGCCTGGTATCTCGCCAATCGCTGGTGGTGGGAACCGATCTGGTCCGAGCGCTATCGCGGCACCAGGCTCGGCACCGGCCGCCCGGCGACCCCTGCCCTCTCGGCGACGGGCTGACGACCGAGCGGGAAGCCCCCCGCAACAGGAGCGCCGCGATGACCTACCCGACCCATCCGATCCCGACCACGGTCGTCGGCAGCTATCCGCAGCCCGACTGGCTGGTCGATCGCAGCAGGCTCGCACATCACGGCGTGCCGCGAGTCCATGCCGGCGATATCTGGCGCGTGCCCGAGAAGTGTCGCGAAGAGGCGCAGGACGACGCCACGATCGTCGCGATAAGCGAGATGGAGCGCGCCGGCATCGACATCGTCAGCGACGGCGAGATCCGGCGCGAGAGCTATTCGAACCGGTTCGCCCTGGCGCTCGACGGGATCGACGCCGAGCATCCCGGCCGGGTCGGGCGCAGCGGCGGCGGCACGACGCCGGTGCCGCGCATCGTCGGCAGGATCAAACGGCGCGATCCGGTCGAACAGCGCGACGCCGAGTTTCTGCGGGCGCACGCGACCCGCGCCACCAAAATCACCCTGCCGGGACCGTTCACCCTGTCGCAGCAGGCCGAGAACGCCTTCTACGCCGACGAGGAGGAGATGGCGATGGATTACGCCGTCGCCGTCAACGAGGAGCTGCACGCGCTGAAGGCTACCGGGGTCGATGTCGTGCAGCTCGACGAGCCTTGGGTGCGCACCGCGCCCGACAAGGCGGCGCGCTGGGGCGTCGCGGCGATCAACCGCGCGCTCGCCGGCATCCCCGGCCCGACAATCGTGCATCTGTGTTTCGGCTACGCCGCGATGGTGCGCGACAAGCCCGCCGGCTACGCCTTTCTGCCGCAGCTCGCCGACTCGGTCGCCGGGCAGATCTCGATCGAAGCCGCGCAGCCCCGTCTCGATCTCGGCGTGCTGCGGGACCTTGCCGGAAAAACCGTGCTGCTCGGCGTTCTCGACCTCAACGATCCTGCCGTCGAGACCGCCGAGACCGTGGCTTCGCGGCTGCGCGCCGGGCTGGCTTACATCGCGCCGGAGCTTCTGGTCGCGGCCCCCGATTGCGGCATGAAATACCTGCCGCGCGCGGTCGCCTTCGGCAAATTGCGCGCGCTCGCCGACGGCGCCGCGATCGTCCGCCGCGAACTGAGCGGAAGATGAGCAGAGCGGTTAGCGGTCTTCTCCGGGCACCTGGGCCGGCACGCCGAGCGTGTCGCGGACATACAGTTTTGTGACCAGGACATAGGCCACGACGGTCAGCGGCGCCGCGACGATAAGGCCGGTGATGCCGAACAGCAGACCGACCGCGACGACCGCGAACAGCAGCAGCGCCGCCGGAATTTCGACCATCTCCTGCTGGACCAGCGGGGCGATCAGGTTCGACTCGACCTGCTGGATCGCGACAAACAGCAGAACTGTCCACAGCACCGTCGTGCCGCCTTCCGAGAGGGCCAGCACCACCGCCGGAACGGCGCCGAGCCACGGCCCGAGATACGGAATAAACTCGACCGTCCCCGCGAACAGACCCAGCGCGAGCGGCGCCGGCAGCCCGATGATCCAGGTGCCGAGCCACACCAGGACGCCGATGATGGTCATCGAGACAAGCTGCGCCAGCAGCCACAGTTTCAAGGCCCGCCCGGAGGCCCGCAGCGCGTCATCCATCTGCTCGTGGTGCTGTTTCGGGAACAGCTTGATAGTGCCCTTGAGGTATCGTTCCGGGTCCGCCGCCAGAAAGAACCCCCCGATCACCGCCAGCACCAGCCCGCCGAGCGCGCCCAGGATCGTGCCGCCATACGACAGAAGCGATCCAAGCAGCCCGCCGGGAATCTGGCCGTTCTGAACCACATTCTCGACCGAGATCCCCAGGCTTTTTTCGATCGAATCGATCGCCGCCGGAAGCTGCGTTGCGAGGGTCGAGATCTGTCCGATGACCCGGCTTCCCGTCAGCAAGACCAGCGCGGTGGCGACGAGAAACAGGATCGTGCCGACAACCGCAAGCGCCCATCGGTGCGACAGGCGGGTCCACCGCCGCACCAGCTCGACCGCGGCGATCAGCACGGTCGCGAAAACCACTGCCAGCAGCAGCAGCAGAAACACATCGCGCACGATCCAGACGATGTACAATCCGATAAAAACAGCCGCCACCGCGAGCGCCGCCCGCACGACAAAGGCGAGCCCCTCCTCGCGGCTGCTCGGCAGCATCATCGCGTAGGGAAAGATCGCGGAGCGTTCGCCGCGTGCCGGGGGCTGATCGTCCATCGCGCCGTCCTTCCGAGTTCGCGCGGTTTTGGCGGCGGGAACCCGCCCCCCTAACGGGTCCGCCCCCGGTCCGGTTCCGGGAACCGGCAGGGCGGCGCGAGGTGCGGTCCGCATGCGGGGAACCGGTATTGTCTCAGTCTGAATTTTGACCTTGTCGTTCTGCGGCGCCGGCGCTCTCGGGCTGACCGCAGGCCGGACCCGCGGCGACCGTCCCGAACTGGCGGTATGATCCGATCCCAAACTCGGGCCCAGTCCAAAGACAAGTCGGCTTGAAGACAAGTCAGTTTGCCGAGGGCGCTTCAGGACCGCCGGCCGGAGGCCGGCGGTCCTGAAGGATTGCTTCGGGGCGGCGCAGCGGGCCAATTTCAAACTGAGGCAGTACCGGGGAGCCGTGATCCATCTGCGCGCGATACGAAGTTTGTTGCGGAAGTGGCGCTTCAGGCGTTTATTCCCGCATAGAAGCGCCGAGGAAACATCGGTCATGCAGCGCCAGCGTGCCGCGGTCTCGTTTGCGGACGTGTCCGATCGTGGAAGGCCGACGGACTTCCATCACAGGGACGCGCCGTTATGGCTGATCGCCTCGGCGTGCCGGTCTTGTGCGGAGAATCCGAACCCGCACCCTGTCTGAGGCAAACGCTCCGGGTTACCGGTCATGGAAACAGCGCCCGTCAAACGCCGACTGACCGCCATCCTGCTGGCGGATGTGGTGGCGTACAGCCGTCTGATGAGCGTCGATGAGGAAGGGACGCATTCCCGCTTCGCCGCGTGCCTCGGCAGCCTGATCGAACCCAGGATCGTCGAATATGGCGGCCGGCCCGTCCGCAACATGGGCGACGGTCTGCTTGTCGAGTTCGACAGCGCGGTTGCCGCGGTACGCTGCGCCGTGGAGATCCAGCGCGGCCTCGCTGAGCACGATTCTGCGACCCCCGCCAAAGACCGGATAAGGCTGCGCATCGGCATCAATACCGGCGACGTGATTGTCGATGATCGCGACATATACGGCAACAGCGTCAACATCGCCGCGCGTCTTGAAGCGCTCGCCGGACCGGGGGAGATCTATATCAGCCAGGGCGTGTACGATCAGGTGCGCGGCTATCCGTCGCTGTCGTTCCGCGATCGGGGCACGCTCAATCTCAAAAACATCGAACATCCGGTCCGCGCCTTTCGGGTTGAGTACGACGCCGCGTCCGAACCCGCCTCGCGGCTCGGCAGGATGGCGGCCGGAGCGCGCCTGCGTTACGGGTCCGTGCGGCGCTCGCGGTCGGCAAGATTGTTGAGTGCCGCGTTGGTCCTGATCGCGTCTGTTCTGGTTGTGGCGATCCCGGATTGGCGTCCTGCCGCCACGCCCGCTCGCGCCTCGATCGTGGTCTTGCCGTTTGTCAATCAGAGCGACGATCCCAGCCAGGAATACCTCGCCAATGCGGTCACGGCCGATCTGACAGCCGATCTTTCCCGGATGCGCGACGTGCTCGTGATATCTTCGGGCACCGCCTTCACCTTTAAGGGCAAGCCGGTTGACACAAAACAGCTCGCCAAAGATATCGGTGTTCGATATTTGCTGGAGGGCGGCATCCGGCATCTCGGTACGCGTATCGACACCAATGTCCGACTGGTCGAAGCGGCCACCGGTGCGCAGCTCTGGGCCGATCGGTTCGATCACGAGATCGCCGATCTCGGCAAGCTGAAGGAGACGATCACCGGCCGGATCGCCGCTTCTCTCCAGGTCCAGCTGGTCAAGGTAGAGGGCCGTCGCGCCGGTCAGGTCGCGGTGCCCGGCGCGCTCGATCTGCGCTTGCGCGCCGAGGGCATCTTTTTCGGCTCGGTCACGCCCGACAACACCCTGGAGGCGCGTCGTCTGCTGGCGGATGCGGCGCGTCTCGACCCGGGTTCGGCCGATATCTGGGCACGGTTTGCACAGATCACCGCGTCGGATTACGTCAATTCCTGGAACGGCACCGGACCCGACCAGCTCGCCGCGGCCGAGGAGGCCGTCCGCAAGGCGCTGGATATCGACCCGAACCTCGCCTTGGCGCATTTCGCAAACGGTCTTGTCCACAGGGCCCGCGGCGCGCCTCATGCCATGCTGGCGGCGTTCAGCCGGGCGATCGAGCTCGATCCGAACATGGCGCTCGCCTATGTCCATAAGGGAAACGCGCTGATCCTGGCCGGCCACCCCGGCGAAGCGCTGCCGCTGGTCGAGCATGCGATAAGGCTCAGCCCGCGCGATCCTTCGCTCGGCATTTTTTATTGGATCGGCGGACGCGCCGAGTTTTACGCCGGTCATCACGAGAAGGCGATCCCCTGGCTGCGCCGATCGGTCCAGGTTCGGCCAAATCTCTGGTACAACAGATTGTATCTGGTCAGCGCCCACGCGCTGATCGGCGAGACCGACGAGGCCAGGGAATTGCTGGCCGACTTCAATCGCCGTTTCGCCAATCCGGTATACACGCTCGCCGTCGTAAAATCGCGCGAGAGTACCGGCCCGTCCAGCGAGCCGGTTGTGATAGCGGCCCGGAACAAATTTTACGAAGGATTGCGGTTGGCTGGAATGGCGGCGCAGTAAGCGAATCGTTCACTGTCTTATGAATGCGGGCTTTTGCATGCGGACAAGACCGCACGAAAAATCGGGAGGTGGATCATGGCACAGAGAGCTAGCGAGCTGATCGGGGCGGCGGAAACGCTCTATGGTCGAGAGCTGACGCCGGAGATCACCAGGGAAATCGGCGAGCAGCTGCGCTCCGGCATTGCCGAAGCCTTGGGTTTCCTGGCGAACATAATCATGTGCGATTACCTGAACCGGTGGAACAATGCGGATGAAAGAAATCTGGTCGATGCACAAATAGCGGTGGATGCCGCAAAACGTTACTCCGCCGACGTGGCGATCGTGCATTATGCGCAGGGCTTTATCTATCGGGCTGAGGACAGACATCCGGAGGCGGAGGCGGCGTTCCAGAAAAGCCGGGATCTCAATCCCGGCTCTGTTCGCACCAAGGCGCAGTTGGCGGCCGAGATGTTGTACAATGGAAAATTCGACGAGGCATTGAACCAGATTGATCTGGCCATCAACGAGGGCACGGGCAACCCGGCGCTCGGGATGTTCCAATGGATCAAGGGAAGAACGCTGTTCTTCAAGGAGCAATACAAGGAGGCGATCCCCTGTTTGCAGGCTTCGGTCGATAGCTGGCCGAATCTGTGGTACAATTGGCTCTATCTTGCCAGCGCCTATGCGCAGGACGGCGACACCCAGAAGGCCGGGGAGTTGCTTGTTGAATTCAAACGGCGATTTCAAGGCTACGATACGATTACCGAGGTGATTGCGGCGGAACAGACCAATCCGAATAAGAATCCAGAGGTGGAGAAAGGCCGCGCCGCTTTTCACAAGGGTTTGAAAGACGCCGGAATGTCGTGGAACTAGTCAGGATCGCGACCGCTCGCGACGCGCCCTTGCCGGGCGGTCACGAAATCGCCATTCTCGCAGCGTATAGTATGAGCCGTCGGTAACGGCGCGGCGGCGTCTCCCTGCAACGCCGCCGGATATTCCCTGTTCCGACCGCGGGAATTCCGCCCAGATCGGCCGCTTTCCTGGCGCGCAGCCGGGCGCGGTGAAAAATTTCCCTGCTGGCAGGGAATAGCAGCGAATTCGGCCTGGCCCTCGGGCCTCCCGCAAAACCGCTTGCCGCGCCCCCGTGCAATCGCGACATTGACCGCAACGCCCCAGGCCCAACTCATCACAGGCGGCCCGATATGAGCGATCTCTACCTGCGCAGCGGCATCTTTCTCGCGCCGTTCCACAATCACGACGAAAACCCGACCCTGTCGATCGAGCGCGACCTCGAACTGGTCGAGCATCTCGACCGGCTCAACTACCACGAGGCCTGGATCGGCGAGCACCATTCCGGCGGGTTCGAACTGATCGCCTGCCCCGAGATGTTCATCGCCGCCGCGGCGCAGCGCACCCGCCACATCCGCCTCGGCACCGGGGTCGTCTCGCTGCCCTACCACAACCCGTTCATGGTCGCCGACCGCATGGTTCAGCTCGACCACATGACGCGCGGGCGCGCGATGTTCGGCATGGGACCCGGCGCGCTGGTCCACGACGCCTTGAAGATCGGCATCGACCCCGGCGAGCAGCGCCGCATGATGAACGAGGCGCTCGACGTGATCGTGCCGCTATTGCGCGGTGAGATCGTCAACCGCAAGACCGACTGGTTCAACCTGACCGATGCGCAGCTGCAATTGCGCCCCTACTCGCAGCCGCATATGGAGCTGGCGGTGGCGGCGGCGCGCTCGCCTTCGGGGTCGCTGGCGGCCGGCAAGCACGGCATCGGCATGCTGTCGATCGGCGGCACCGCACCGGCTCAGATGGAGCGCCACACCGCCAACTGGAACCTCTACGAGGAGACCGCGCGTGCCAACGGCCATGCACCCGACCGCCGCGACTGGCGCGTCGTCGGCTTTTTCCACATCGCCGAGACCCGCGAGCAGGCGCGCAAGAACGTGGAGTTCGGCGTACAGGCTTTCGCCGATTATTTCCGCGATGTCGCGACCTTCCCGATCATCCCGCCCGATGTCGAGAACCCGATCGACTGGCTGATCGAGACCGGCACCGCCTGCATCGGCACCCCGGACGACGCGGTCGCCTATGTCGAGCGGTTGGTCAAGGGTTCCGGCGGGTTTGGCGTGCTCTGCGAACTGGCGCAGAACTGGGCCGATTGGGACGCGACAAAGCGGCACTACGAATTGATGGCGCGCTTTGTGCACCCACATTTTCAGAAGAGCCGGGACCTGCTGCGCGAGAGCTACGATTACGCGGTTGGCCACCGCGCCGATTTTGTCGGCCGGGCCAGCGCGGCGATCCAGAAGGAGATCGACCGCCACGCCGCCGGATCGGCGAAGCGGGAAGCGGCGGAGTAGGTCGGGCGGCCCAGGTCCCCGGCAAGCCCCGCCAGTGCGGAGTGTGCAGCGATGCAGAGCCAGAACCGATTCTTCGACGATCTCGCGCGGATGGCGGCCGGCGCGGCCGGGGCATTGACCGGCGTGCGCGGCGAGGTCGAGGCGCGTTTCCGCGACCAGCTCGAACGCGTGCTCGCCGGGATGGACCTGGTCAGCCGCGAGGAGTTCGAGGCGGTCAAGGCGATGGCCGCCAAGGCGCGGGAGGAACAGGAGATTCTGCTGCGCCGGATCGAGGCGCTGGAAACCCGGCTGGCCGCTCTGGAGCGGCGCGGGGATCCTGGACCCGGTCCCCTGGTTACGTGACGCACCGCACACTCGCGGCGGCAAATCTGCATCTTGCCAGCCCGGCGCCGCTTTGGCAGCGTAGCCGCGGCTGGCGTTTGCCGTCATTAAAAATCAGCCCGGGAGGAGCGAAGCTGGACCAGACAAGTGACAGCGCCGTTTTATCATTCTGCCGAGCCGCCTCCAGGAGGGCGCGATGACCTCAGTTTCCATGGTCGAAGTCCATTCTCCAACCGGCAATCCGATCGATCTGGTCGAAGAAATCGTCGTCGCCAACGAATGGGCGCATGACCGTGCCAGCGAAGAAGAGATGATCGTCGAAATCTCCGGTCGCTGGTGTGATTACCGGTTGTATTTCTTGTGGCAGGAGGAGCTCGGGGCGCTGCATTTTTCCTGCGGCTTCGACATGAAGGTGCCGAAGCGACGGCGTGGTCCATTCTACGAATTGCTGGCGCTCGCCAATGAGCGGCTGTGGCTCGGGCATTTCGATTTGGCGGCCGGCGACACCTCGCCGGCGTTCCGCTACGCCGTGCTGCTGCGCGGGATCGGCACCGCCAGTTCCGAGCAGGTCGAGGATCTGGTCGATATCGCGGTCTCGGAATGCGAGCGATTTTATCCGGCCTTTCAGCTGGTGATCTGGGGCGGCAAGCCGGCCGCCGAAGCCTTGGCGGTGGCGATGATCGATCCGGTCGGCGAGGCCTGACGGAATTTTCGGAAGATCCTTTCATGACTGCCGCTGAGGAAGTGAACCCCGGTACGATCATTCTCGTCGGCTGCGGTCAGATGGGGTCGGCGATGTTGCGCGGCTGGCTGCGCGGCGGTGCCGCTGGCCGGTTTGTCGTCATAGAACCGGCCGGCATACCGTCCGGGCTGGAGGGCAATCCGGCAATCCAGTGGTATCGCGCGCCGGAGGATGCGCCCGCGGATCTTGAACCGGGTGCGGTCGTTCTCGCCGTCAAGCCGCAAATCCTTGATGCGCTGCTGCCCGCCTATGGTCGCTGGGTCCGTCCGGAAACGCTGTTCTTGTCGATCGCGGCGGGGAAGACGATCGCCGGCATCGCCCGCCATCTTGGGGATCAGGCGGCGATCATCCGCTGCATGCCGAACACCCCGGCGGCGATCGGGCGCGCGATTACGGTCGCCTGCGCGAATGCGCATGTCGCGCCGGGACAGCGCCTTCTTTGCGAGCAGCTTTTGGCTGCGATCGGCGACAGCGCCTGGGTCGAGGACGAATCCCTGATGGATGCGGTCACGGCCGTATCGGGCAGTGGCCCGGCCTATGTCTTCCTGCTGATCGAGGCGCTGGCCGCCGCCGGCGCGCGCGCGGGCCTGCCTCCCGAGCTGTCCTTGCGATTGGCGCGCGCCACCGTGGCCGGCTCCGGAGAACTGGCGCTGGTCTCGTCCGAGACGCCGGCGCGGTTGCGCGAGAATGTCACCAGTCCCGGTGGCACGACCCGCGCTGCGCTCGATGTATTGATGGCCGCACACGGGTTGCCGGAACTGCTCGACCGCGCCGTCGCCGCCGCAACCGCGCGCTCGCGCGAACTGGCGAACTGAAGGGCATGCGATGGCGAGCGACGGATCGAGCGACGCTCCGGAAAGCGCCGGGGGTCCGGTCGGCAGTGATCGCGACCGGCTGGTCAACGCTGCTCTGCGCCTGATCGCGCGGCGCGGGTGGCGGTGGTTGTCGATGGCGGCGATCGCGGCCGAGGCGGATCTGCCGATCCTGACCCTCTACCGTACATTCCCCTCCAAGCAGGCAATCCTGTGCGCCTTCTCCCGGCGCATCGACGAGACCGTCCTTGCGGCGCCGCTTGACGCTGATCCTGACGAGCGCCCGCGCGACCGCGTCTTCGATCTGTTGATGCGGCGCTTTGACGCGCTTCGTCCGCATCGCGATGCGCTGGAGGTGCTCGGCCGCGAGCTGCCGGGAGATCCGGCGGCCGCGCTCGCGCTCGGCGCCGGCCTGTTGCGCTCGATGGCATGGATGCTGGAAGCGGCCGGCATCGCGACCGACGGGCTGCGCGGCGTGGTCGCCGTAAAGCTGACCGCGGGTGCTTACGCCGCGACGCTGCGCGTATGGCTGCGCGACGATACGCCTGATCTGGCTCCGACAATGGCAGCGCTGGATCGACGGCTGCGCGGCATCGAACGTTGGTTTGGCGGACCAAGGCGACGAGGCCGGGAAGCGGACGGCGGTACCGCCGCAACTCCGGCCTGAACCGGCCGATTTTGCTGCACTGCAAAATTTTCTTGACGGAAACGGGCCTGCTTACGGTATAAGCATTGTGCACCGCACAAATTCCCGCCTGCCACCAACCGGAAACACAGCACAATGTCCGATGCCCGCCCGAACCCGTTTGATTTCGACGTAACCAAGATTTTCGCCGATTTCCGGCTCCGGCCGTTTGATGTCGAGGCCGTCTGGGCGGCGCAGCGCCGCAATATCGAGGCGCTGAGCCAAGCCAACCAAGCCGCTGTCGAGGGCGTTCATGCGCTGGCGCGCCGCAATATCGAACTGACCCGCGAAACCTTCGAAGGTCTGTCGGCGCTGATGCATGACTTGGCGCAGCCGGTCTCGGCCGAGGACCGCATCGCGAAAAACACCGAGTATGCGAAGAAGCTGCTCGAAAAAGGGGTCAATCACGGCCGCGAGGTCGCGACGATTGCCGCCAAGGCCGGCACCGAAGCGGCCGAGATCCTGCATCGCCGTGCCAGCGAGGGTCTCGACGAGTTCCGCAGCTTCGCGAGCCAGCAGACGCCGCGCTAACCGCTTTTCAGGAAGATGCGGAGGCCGCCCGCGGAAGCAGGGCGGCCTTTTTGATTCGTGCCGCAAGCCGGCTCAGTCCAGCAGCCAGGGCGCCGCGCTGGCCTGCGCGATCTGACGGATCTGGTTCAACAGACCGGGTCCGACCGGAATGCCCTCGCGTACCCGCGCGGCGGCGTTGTTCCATTGCGGGTCGCCCGCCACCATGACCGGTGTTGCCGGATCAGCCGGCCTGGTCGCGCGCAGATCGTTGCACAGCCGGGTTACGTCGGCCTCAAATCCGCCCTCGTCGCGGAACAGGCCGGGGTCGATCGCGATAAAGCAGTGGCCGATATCCATCCCCTGCGGCTTTTTCGTATGCATCGGGTCGGTAATCAGCGTCGATCCCGAAAGGCACGCGCCGAGGATGTTGACCATCACCGCCAGCCCATACCCCTTGTAGCTCGAATTCTCCGGCGAGCCGCCGAGCGAGGTCAGAAACCCGCCCTTCTCGCGTGCTTCGAGCGGATCGGTGCTTGGCAACCCGTCCTTGTTCAGGACCCAGCCCGGCGGGCATTGCAACCCTTCATTGGCCTTGTTGCGGATGCGCCCGGCGGCGACCGTCGTCGTCGCCATGTCGAGCAGAAACGGCTTTCCGTCGGCCGTGGGTGCCGCAAACGACCACGGGTCGGTGCCGAGCTTGGCCTCCTTGCCAAAGGTCGGCGCGACCTGAATGCTCGACGCGCTGGTGCACGCCATGCCGATCAGCCCTTCATTGGCCGCCATCAGCGTATAGTAGCCGGTCGCGCCGAAATGCGCCGAGTTGCGCACCGCCGTGATCGCCATGCCGGAGGTTTTGGCCTTGTCGATCGCGACCCGCATCGCGAAATGCGCCGGCACGTGACCGAGCCCGCCGTCGCCGTCCACCAGTGCCGATACGGCGGTTTCCTTGATGACCCTCGGCCGGGCTCGCATGTTCGCGCGACCATTGCGGCGCAGCCGGTCGTAGCCCGGGATCATCGACATCCCGTGGCTGTCGACGCCGTGCAGATCGGCCCAGGACAGGATGTCGGCGGTCGTCTCGGCATTGTCCTCCGGCATGCCCCAGGCCAGCAGGATGGCCTTGAGTTGCCCCCGGTGCTTTTCGTAAGGGGCGGTCGGTGCATTCGCGGTCGAGTCGGCCATCTTACCTCACTCCATCGGCAGACCGGCATGGGTGTTGCGCGAGTCGAGCGAGGTGAACCCGCTCGTCAGCGACGGCATCGCGACCTCGGCGATCGTCTCCGGGGTCCAGCCGCCCTGGCGGTGCACCATCCGCACCGGCCGCATATGGCCGTAGAGCGACAATTCGCCGGCCCGCTGGTGGAACACCTGACCGTTTACGTAGCTCGCCTGCTCCGATGCGAGAAAGACGCAGAGCGGCGCGATCGAATCGGCCCGGCTGCGCCGCAGCCGCTCCTCGCGCGCCGCCGCCGCGGCCGGGTCCTTCGGGGTTGGCACCGAGCGGGTCATGCGCGTGTCGGCCGACGGTGCGATGACGTTCGCAGTGATGCCGCGCGACTGGTTCTCCATCGCGATAATGCGCGCCAGCGCGACGATGCCGAACTTGGCCGAGCCGTAATTCGCCTGGCCGATATTGCCGAGCAGCCCCGAGGTCGAGGAGACCAGGATCATGCGGCCGTAATTCTGCTCGCGGAACAGGTTGATCGCGGCCCGGTTGATGTTGAAGTGCCCGGTCAGATGCACGTCGATGACGGCCTGCCAATCCTCCGGGAACATATTGTGGAACATCTTGTCGCGCAGGATGCCGGCGGCGTTGAACACGATGTGCAGCCCGCCGAACGTGTCGCGCGCCTGCTGCACCATCTGCAGGCAGTCGTCGAACTTATTGACGTAGCCGTAATTGGCGACGGCGTCGCCGCCTGCCGCCTTGATCTGATCGACGATCTCCTGCGCCGGCGTCGTGTCGGTGCCTTCGCCGCCGCCGCTGGTGCCCGGATCGTTGACGACGATTTTGGCGCCCTGCGCCGCCATCAGTTTCGCGACCTCGCCCCCGACCCCGCGCCCCGAGCCGGTGCAAATCGCGACGCGTCCGTCCAGCATGCCCATCCTGCGGCCCTTTCCCATAGGTGCTCGGCCGCAATTGACCCGCCCGCCCGCCGCTTTGTCAATTCGCCCGTTCCGCGGGAAGCGCGATCCCGAAGAAGGCGTCATGCCAGCCGGATTCCTCGGGGAAATTGCGCATAGGTAAGCATATGGAAAAAGGCTTGCCTTGCCCGCCGAATTGCCTATCTATCCGGTCCGACGCAATCGCACGTGCCTAGAACCCCGGCCGTTTCAGGGGTGCCGCTACGACGTAACGCGTCCTTTTTGGCAGGGCCGGTCACCCCGCAAGGGACTTGTGGGCCGGCATTTCCTTAAGGGAAACGGCTATGGCCCGGCACGCGATGCGAAGTCCTCGCACGATCGTCTGATTCCTCAGGCGCCTGACGCTCCGGAGCGTATCGCTCCGCTGCGCCAATCACCCTGATCTGTCATCGGCCGTATCCTGTGGTCCAGGGCAGGGCCGGCGTCGCCTCCTTTGTTCGGGGAGGATCGTGCAATGGCGAAAGACCAAATCTTTACGCTGCAATCTGCTGTCCGTCCGGCCGAGCGCTCGCTCGCCCTGCCGAGCGTGGACGCGCTGGTCGCGCGCGAGCGCCCGTCCGAGCCGCTCGTCTGTCTGCGGCCGGCGACGATCGCCGCCGTGTCGCGCCGTTTTGTCGAGGCGTTCCCGGGCGAGGTGCTCTATGCCGTCAAGTGCAACCCGGAGCCGCGCGTGCTGCGCGCGGTATGGGCCGGCGGGGTCAGGCATTTCGACTGTGCGTCATTGCCCGAGATCGCGCTGGTGAGCCGCGTGCTGCCCCACGCCGAGATGCATTTCATGCACCCCGTCAAGTCGCGCCCGGCGATCCATGCCGCGTTTCACCGCTATGGCGTTAGCGATTTCGCGTTTGACAGCAAGGACGAGCTGGAGAAGATCCTGCAAGAGACGGTGCGGGCCGAGCTGGTCGGCGCGCCGCCGGTGCTGGGTCTGTTCGTCCGCCTCGCGGTCAAGCAGGGCGGCGCCTACGATCTGTCCGGCAAGTTCGGCGTCGCGGTCGAGGAGGCCGCCGAACTGCTGCGGCTGGCGCGGCCGCACGCGGCGCTTCTCGGGCTGTGCTTTCACGTCGGCTCGCAATGTCTCGATCCAGGGGCCTATGCGCGGGCGATGGCGCTGGCCGCCGAGGCGGTCGCGCTGTCCGGTGTCGCGATCGACATTGTCGATGTCGGCGGCGGGTTTCCGGTCAGCTATCCCGACGCGGTGCCGCCGCCGCTCGACGACTATATGGCTGCGATCAAGGCCGCGGCGGCACGGTTCGGCGAGGGCGTGCGTCTATGGGCCGAGCCGGGGCGGGCTCTGGTCGCCGGCGGCGGGTCGGTGGTTGTGCAGGTGCAGTTGCGCCGCGGCGATGCGCTTTACGTCAATGACGGCGTCTATGGCAGCCTCAGCGACGCCGGGCATCCCGGTTTCCGCTTTCCGGCCCGGCGCGTGCCGATCGACGGTGCGGCCGACAGCGAGGCGAAGCTGCGTGCCTTCGCCCTGTACGGGCCGACCTGCGACAGCGCCGATTTTATGAAGGGGCCGTTTCTGCTGCCGGACGATATTGACGAGGGTGACTGGATCGAGCTGGGCCAGCTCGGCGCCTACGGGTTCTGCCTGCGAACCGGGTTCAACGGCTTTGACAGCACGGTCACGGCCGAAGTCGCCGACCCGCCGCTGCTCGCAACGCCGGGTTACGACGGGTAAGCTCATCCGGAGACGCCGGACCTGTCTCCGATCGGCAGGTCCGGTCGTCGCTTTGGGGGGTGACCGGGCGATGCTGACGCAGATCTACGAGGTCTCGACCCCGGAGGAGGCTCGGGCGATTTCGGCGATCGGCGTTGCACATATCGGCATACTTGTCGGCAACGGCGAGTTTCCGCGCGAGCTGCCGTTAACCGAGGCGTCGCGCGTCGCGGCAGCGGTTCCGCCCTCTGCCAAGGTATCGGCGCTGTTTCTGATCGCCGATATCGCGCTGATCGAGGATTGGGCAGCCCGGCTCGCTCCGTCGATTGTTCATCTGGGCGCGGCGCCGGAATTGCTGTCGCCGGACCGGACCGCGAGTCTCAAGCGCAAGCTGCCGGGCAGGAAGCTGATGCGCAGCATCCCGGTCACCGGCGAGGAGAGCGTGGCGCTGGCCCGCCTCTACGAAGGGATCGCGGATTTTCTGCTGCTCGACAGCCACCGGGAATCCGATCGGCAGATCGGCGCGCTCGGCATTACGCATGATTGGCGGATCAGCCGGCGCATTGTCGATCTCGTCCGCACGCCGGTAATCCTTGCCGGCGGGCTCGGACCCGACAATGTCGCCGAGGCGATCCGCGCCGTCCGACCCGCCGGGGTCGATTCGAAGACCAGGACCGATCGGCCCGGTTCGCACGCCAAGGATATCGACCGGGTGCGGCGTTTCCACGCCGCGGCGCAAGCGGAAGCGACGTCTCTATTCTGAGTTGGCCAGAACCGGGCCGCCTTCGCGTGGTTGCGCGCGTACCGCGCCGTCGCCAATATAGCCCGTCGCGCTCCGGCGGCGCGCCCCACTAGCGGGAGGACGATTTGCAGGTGCCTCAACGCACCCGGATCGCGGTCGTGATGGGCGTCTCGGGCGCCGGCAAGACGACGGTCGGGATTGCTCTGGCGCACCGGCTCGGATGGCGGTTCCAGGAAGGCGACGATCTGCACCCGCCGGAGAATGTCGCCAAAATGCGTGCCGGTACTCCGCTCGACGACAACGACCGCATGCCATGGCTGCGCGCCGTTGCCGCCCGGATCGACGAATGGCGCGAGCGAGGCGAGACCGGGGTCGTCGCCTGCTCGGCGCTGAAACGCCAATACCGCGACGTGATTATCGGCAACCGGCCGGAGGTGCGGCTCGTTTATCTGACCGCGCCGCGGGCTGTGCTGGCCGAACGGCTGGCCGGGCGGCGCGGTCATTTCATGCCGGCCGGTCTGCTCGAAAGCCAGCTCCAGACGCTCGAACCGCCCGGCCCCGACGAGAACGCACTGACTGTTTCGGTCGATGCGCCGGTCGAGACCGTCGTCGAACGCATCGCCGCTTTTCTGATCGCGGATGATATGCCGGATGCCGGCACTATCGCCTAAGTGCGGCGTTGAAATCGACAGCGCAATGGCAAATTCATGATCGCGGGCGACGCTTCGGTCCCGCCGCGAACCGGCCTGATCGCAGGAAGGCAGCACGATGACCAATCCGCTGAGGACGCTCCAGGAATACGGGCAATCGGTGTGGCTCGACTTTGTCAGCCGCGAGCTGCTGAAAAGCGGCGGTCTCGCCCGCCTCGTCGCGGAGGACGGGATCAGGGGCGTCACCTCGAACCCGTCGATCTTCGAAAAGGCGATCGGGCACGGCGACGATTACGACGAACTGATCGCCGCTGCTCATCGCGCCGGCGATCTCGATCCCGGTGCGCTGTTCGAACAGCTCGCGATCCGCGACATCCAGGACGGCGCCGACGCGCTGAGCGGGGTTTACGAGCAGACGCAGCACCGCGACGGCTATATCTCGATCGAGGTCTCGCCCTATCTGGCGATGCAGACGCACGAAACGATCGAGGAGGCGCGGCGGCTGTGGCGCAGTATCGGCCGACGCAACCTGATGGTGAAGGTACCGGCGACAAAACCCGGTCTGCCGGCGATCCGCACGCTGATCGGCGAGGGGATCAACGTCAACATCACGCTGCTGTTTTCGCAGAAAGTCTACGAGGAGGTCGCCGAGGCCTATATTGCCGGGCTTGAGGATTTTGTCGCAAAGGGCGGCGATCCGCACAATATCGCCAGCGTCGCCAGCTTTTTTGTCAGCCGCATCGACACGCTGGTGGACGAAGCGCTCGACAAGCGCATCGCGGCGACCTCGGACCCGGCCGAGAAGCAGCGCCTCGGGGGGATCAAGGGCAAAGTTGCGATCGCCAACGCCAAGCTCGCCTATCAACTCTATCAGCGCATCTTCAACGACGAGCGCTGGCAGAGGCTGGCGCAGCAGGGGGCGCAGACGCAGCGTCTGTTATGGGCCAGCACCGGCACAAAGAACCCGTCCTACAGCGACGTGCTGTATGTCGAGGAGCTGATCGGCCCGGACACGGTCAACACGATGCCGCCGGCGACGATGGATGCGTTCCGCGATCACGGCAGCCCGCGCGCCAGCCTCGAAGAGGATATCGACGGCGCGCGCAGCGTCATGCAGGCGCTTGACAAAGCTGGTGTCTCGATCGACGAGATCACGGCCCGGCTGGTCGAGGACGGCGTCAGGCTGTTCGCCGACGCCGCCGACCAGCTTTACGCGGCGGTGCAGAAAAAGCGCCGCACGGTGCTCGGCAGCCGGCTCAACCCGATGTCGTACAAGCTGCCGAAAGACCTCGACGGGGGGGTCAAGGCGGCGCTCGACGACTGGCGCAGGGAGGGCAAGGTGCGCCGCCTGTGGGCCGGCGACGCCTCGCTGTGGACCGGTTCCGACGAGGCGAACTGGCTTGGCTGGCTGACGATCGTGGACGAGCAGCTCAAGCGCGCCAACGATCTCGACGCGTTCGCGGCCGATATAAAGCGCGGCGATTTCAGCGACACGTTGCTGCTCGGGATGGGCGGCTCCAGCCTCGGCGCCGAGGTGCTGGCCGAAAGCTTTGGCAATAAACCCGGCTTCCCGCGTCTCCGGATTGTCGATTCGACCGACCCGGCGCAGATCCGCCGTATCGAACAGTCGGTCGATCTGCCGCACACGCTGTTTATCGTGTCGAGCAAATCGGGCAGCACGCTCGAACCAAACATCTACAAGCAGTATTTCTACGATCGGGTCCGCGCGGCCCCCGGCGAGGCGGTCGCCTCGACGCATTTTGTCGCGATCACCGATCCCGGCTCGTCGCTCGAAAAACGCGCGCAACTCGACAAATTCCGCGCCGTCTGCCACGGCGTCGGATCGATCGGCGGGCGCTATTCGGTGCTGTCCGATTTCGGCATGGTGCCGGCCGCGGCGATCGGCATCGATACTCGCACATTCCTTGAGCGGACGGCCGAGATGGTGCGGTCGTGCTCGGCCAGCGCGCCGCCGGTCGAGAACCCTGGCGTTGTGCTCGGCGCGATCCTCGGCGTCGCCGCCAAACAGGGGCGCGACAAGCTGACCGTGATCGCCTCGCCCGGCATCGCCTCGCTCGGCGCTTGGCTCGAACAATTGCTCGCCGAATCGACCGGCAAAGAGGGGCACGGCATCATCCCGGTCGATGCCGAGCCGGTCGGAACCCCGGCGGTGTACGGTCAGGATCGTCTGTTTGTCTATCTGCGCCTCGCCTCCGATCAGGATCAGGAGCACGAGAGCGCGGTCGCGGCGCTCGAAGCCGCCGGTCAGCCGGTCATCCGCATCGTCGTCTCGGAGGCGATGCAGCTCGGTCAGGAATTCTTCCGCTGGCAGATGGCGACCGCGGTGGCCGGCGCGATCCTCGGCATCAACCCGTTCGACCAGCCCGATGTCGAGGCGTCAAAGGTCAGGACCCGCGAACTGACCGACGCGTTCGAGAAGACCGGCGCACTACCCGAGGAAAAACCGGTCTTCACCGCCGACGGGATCGCGGTCTTCGCCGACCCGGCGAACGCAGCCCCGCTGTCCGGCGCGGCAACGCTGTCCGACGCGCTGAAGGCGCATCTCGGCCGGGCCGGTTCCGGCGATTATGTCGCGCTGCTCGCCTATATTGACCGCGACCCCGCCCATATCGAGGCGTTGCAGCGCATGCGTCGGATGATCCGCGACCGTACCCGCGCCGCGACCTGCGTCGGCTTTGGCCCGCGCTTTCTGCATTCGACCGGACAGGCCTACAAAGGCGGGCCGAACAGCGGCGTATTTTTGCAGATCACCGCCGACCCCGCCGAGGATGTCCCGGTTCCGGGCCAGGGCTACAGTTTCGGCGTCGTCGAGGCGGCGCAGGCGCGCGGCGATTTCGACGTGCTCGCCGAGCGCGGCCGGCGGCTGTTGCGGGTGCATCTGCCGCGCGATGTCGATGCCGGGCTGAAAGCGCTCGGCCGGGCGCTGGAAGAGGCCCTGCGGTGAAAGCCGCCTACGATGCGGGAACCGACACGCTGAGCATCGTCCTCAGTCCGGATGCCCGGATCGCGGAGAGCGACGAGGACAAGCCGGGAGTCATTCTCGATTACGACGAGGATGGAAATCTGGTCTCGCTGGAGATCCTGGACGTCTCAGGCGGGTCGGTGACGCATGCTGCATCGAGTTCGAGATGGTGGGGTGACCCGTCGCAGGGGTATTGGCGTCGCAGCCTGCGTCGGCATCAACTTGGGAGATACCGCATGCAACTCGGGATGATCGGGCTCGGCCGGATGGGCGGCAATATCGTGCGGCGGCTGATGCGCGCCGGTCATGACTGCGTCGTCTACGACAAGAGCGAGGAGGCGGTCCGCGCGCTGGCCGGCGAGGGCGCCGCGCCGAGCCGCGATCTCGCCGAGTTCGTGCGCCGGCTCGACAGACCGCGCGCGGTCTGGGTCATGCTGCCGGCCGGCGCGGTCACGCATGATACGATCGTCGAACTGTCCGGCCTGCTCGAAACCGGCGACATCCTGATCGACGGCGGCAACTCGCATTTCCATGACGATGTCGCGCATGCCGAGATGCTGCGGGGGAAGGGCATCCGTTATCTCGATGTCGGCACCAGCGGCGGCGTCTGGGGTCTGGAGCGCGGCTACTGCATGATGATCGGCGGCGACAGGGAGGCGGCCGACCATCTCGACCCGATCTTCGCCGCGCTCGCCCCCGGACGCGGCGCGATCGAGCCGACCCCGAACCGCGAGAGACGCGATCCGCGCGTCGAACAGGGATACATGTATTGCGGTCCGGCCGGCGCCGGCCATTACGTCAAGATGATCCATAACGGTATCGAATACGGGATGATGCAGGCCCTCGCGGAGGGCTTTGACATCCTGCGCACCGTCGATTCGCCCGCGGTGCCGGCAAACCGGCGCTACAATCTCGACCTCGCCGATATCGCCGAGGTCTGGCGGCGCGGCAGCGTCGTGTCGTCGTGGTTGTTGGACCTGACCGCGATCGCGCTGGCCGAGGACCCGGAGCTGAAGGAATTCACCGGCAGCGTCGGCGATTCGGGCGAGGGCCGCTGGACGCTGCTGGCCGCGATCGAGCAGGCCGTGCCGGCCGAGGTGCTGTCATCCGCGCTCTACACGCGTTTCCGGTCGCGGCAGGACCACACCTTTGCCGAGAAAATCCTGTCGGCGATGCGCAAGCAGTTCGGCGGCCACCAGGAGGCGCCGAAAGGATAACGCGCCGAAAGGACAGCGCCATGAATAGCGGCTTCAGCAGCTTCAGCAATGTCACCGGTCGGCCGCAGCGCGGGCATCGCGCGCCGCCCTGTGCGATGGTGATCTTCGGCGCCAGCGGCGACCTGACACGGCGGCTCTTGATACCGGCGCTCTATAATCTCGTCCGCGCCCGCCGCCTGCCGAATAATTTCGCGATTATCGGCGTCGATCGTCAGGAATGGTCGGAGGAGCGGTTCCGGTCGTACATGGCCGAGGGCGTGCGCAGCTTTATCTCGGATACGGCGACCGCCGCCGTATCCGAACCGTTCGACCCGGACAGCTGGGAAGTTCTCGCTTCCAGTATGACCCGCGTCGGCGGCGATGCGACCGATCCCGAACTGTACAGCCAGCTCGCCAGGAAACTCAAAGAGATTGAGGCAGAATACGGCACCAAGGGGAATGTCATTTTCTATCTCGCCGTGGCGAGTTCGCTGTTTGGAACGATCGTCGAGCGCCTCGGCGAAGCCGGGCTGACCAAGGAGGACAAGGGCTGGCGCCGCGTCATCATCGAGAAGCCGTTCGGCACCGATCTGCAATCGGCGCGCGAACTTGACCGGCGTATCCTCAACGTGCTGTCCGAATCGCAGATCTACCGGATGGACCATTTTCTCGGTAAGGAGACGGTCCAGAACATCATGGTGCTGCGTTTCGCCAACGGCATTTTCGAGCCGCTGTGGAGCCGCGATCATATCGACCATGTCCAGATTACGGTCGCCGAGACGGTCGGGGTCGAGCGCCGCGCCAATTTCTACGAGGCGACCGGGGCGCTGCGCGACATGGTGCCGAACCATGTCTTCCAACTGCTCAGCCTGACCGCGATGGAGCCGCCGAACTCGTTCCGCGCCGATGCCGTGCGCACCGAAAAGGACAAGGTGCTCGAAGCGGTGCTGCCGCTGGCCCCGGAGGAGGTGCATCGCAATGTCGTTCGCGGTCAGTACACCGCCGGCATCGTTCGCGGCCATCCGGTTCCGGCCTATCGCGAGGCGGAGGGGGTTGCGCCCGACAGCCTGACCGAGACCTATGTCGCGATGCAGCTCGCGATCGACAACTGGCGCTGGGCCGATGTGCCGTTCTATCTGCGCACCGGCAAATCGCTGACCCGGCGCACGACCGAGATCGCGATCCAGTTCAAGCGGGTGCCGTTCGCGCTGTTCCGCGATACGCCGGTCGATGCGCTGACGCCGAATGTGCTGGCGTTGCAGATCCAGCCCGACGAGGGGATTTCATTGCAAATCGGCGCCAAGCAGCCGGGGCCGGAAATCCGGCTCGGCGGCGTGCGGATGGATTTCAAATACCGCGACTATTTCCACACCGAGCCGAGCACCGGCTACGAAACGCTGGTCTATGATGCGATGATCGGCGACGCGATGCTGTTCCAGCGCGCCGACAGTGTCGAAGCCGGGTGGTGCGCGGTGCAGCCGATCCTCGATGTCTGGCGCAATGATCCGGGCAGTGTGCCGCTCGAATTCTATCCCGCCGGCACCGCCGGTCCGGAAGCCGCCGAAAGGCTGCTGTGGCGCAGCGGCCGCAAATGGCGGCCGATCGCGTGATCGTCGCGCCCTCGATCCTGTCGGCCGATTTCGGGCGGCTCGCCGAGGAGGTGCGCGCGGTCGATGCCGCCGGCGCCGATTGGGTCCATGTCGATGTCATGGACGGGCGCTTTGTGCCGAACCTGACGATCGGCCCGGTTGTCGTCGAAGCCGTGCGCCGCGCCACCGCAAAACCGCTCGATGTCCATCTGATGATGGTCGAACCGGAGCGCTACATCGATGATTTCGCCAGCGCCGGCGCCGACCACCTGCTTGTGCATTGCGAGCCGGGTGCGACGCTCCATCTGCACCGCACGCTGTCGCAAATCCGCGAACTGGGAAAAACCGCCGGCGCGGTGCTGAACCCGGCGACGCCGCCGGCCGCGATCGAGCATGTCCTCGATCTGTGCGACATGGTTCTGGTCATGACCGTGAACCCCGGCTTTGGCGGCCAGAAATTCCTGCCCTCGATGCTGACGAAAATCCGCGCTCTGAAGCGCCTGTGTGACGAGCGCGGGCTGGCGACGATTATCGAGGTCGATGGCGGGATCGGCGGCGGCAATGCCTGGCAGGTCATCGAGGCCGGGGCGGGAGCGATCGTCGCCGGTTCGGCCGTGTTCGGCGCGCCCGATTACGCCGCGGCGATCGCCGCGATCCGCCATTCCGCGCCGCCCTGTGTTGCCGAGCCAGAATGACAGACCCGCACGCGCGTGACCCTTTGAAACGCGCCGCCGCCGAGCGCGCCGTCGAATTTGTCGATAGCGGGATGGTGCTCGGGCTCGGCACCGGTTCGACGGCGGCTTTTGTTATCGAGGCGCTGGCAAAGCGGGTTGCGCGCGGGCTTTCGATCATCGCGGTGCCAACCTCTGAACACACGGCCGAACTGGCGCGCAGGCTCGGCATACCGCTTGCCACATTGAGCGAGCACCGGCGGATCGATCTGGCGATCGACGGGGCCGACGAGGTCGAGCGCGGCACGCTCAATCTGATCAAGGGACATGGCGGGGCGCTGCTGCGCGAGAAGATCGTCGCGGCGGCAAGCGACCGCTTTGTCGTGGTGGTCGATGACGAGAAGCTCGTAAACCGCCTCGGCGAGCGTTTTCCGGTCCCGGTCGAAATCGTCCGGTTCGGCTGGCAGGCCACGGCGGCGGCGCTCGCAACCCTCGGCACGAGACCCGAATTGCGGCGGACCGACGGTCACGCCTTTGTGACCGACGGGGGCAATCTCATCCTCGACTGCCCATTTCCCTCGATGGCGGAACCGCTTCTTCTTGAGCAGGCGATCAACATGACGGTCGGGGTTGTCGAGAACGGGTTGTTTCTCGGCAGGAGCACGGCGGTCGTTGTTGCCTCGGCGCAGGGTGTCGAGGTCATGACCCCCGAGATCATGATCCCCGGCGGCGGGAGACCGGGGTGAGACGCGTATCGCTGGTCGTGACCGATGTCGATGGGACGCTGGTCACGCACGACAAGATGCTGACCCCGCGCGCCTTGAAAGCCGTCGAGCGGCTGCACGCAAACGGCATCGCCTTTTCAATTTGCAGCAGCCGCCCGCCGTTCGGATTGCGGATGATGGTCGAGCCGTTGCGCCTCGACCTGCCGTTTGGCGGCTACAATGCCGGCGCGATCGTCGAACCCGATCTTCCGATCCTGACCGTTGTCGAGCAGGTATTGATCCTGCCCGATGTCGCAAAACAGGCGGTCGCGCTGTTCCGGGCGCACGGGATCGACTGCTGGCTGTTTGTCGGCAACGAATGGCTGTGCACCAACCCGGCCGGCGACTATGTCGATCGCGAGACCCGCACCGTGCAGCAGCCGCCGCGGATCGTGCCCGAGTTCTCCGACGCGCATTTCGCCGCGGTCGGCAAGATCGTCGGACCGAGCAAGGACCATGACGGTCTGGCGCGGCTGACCGGACTGATGCGGCAGGCTCTCGCGGGCCGGGCCAATATCGCCCGCTCGCAACCCTATTATTGCGACGTGATCCCGCCGGGGATCGACAAGGGTCGTCTCGTCGATCTGCTTGCCGAGCGCCTCGGCGGCGTGAAGCGCGACGAGATCATGGTTCTCGGCGATATGGACAACGACCTCGAAATGTTCCGCAAGGCCGGGTTGAGCATTGCGATGGGCAATGCCGGCGAGGCGGTCAAGAACGCCGCGGATGCAGTCACCGCCTCGAACGACGAGGACGGGTTCGCGATCGCGATCGAGCGATACGTTTTCGGCGGGTAAACTCGGCAAAAAGAGGCCGCTTTGAGGCGGCCTCTTCGCGGGGTCGCTAAGCGAGAAAGCCTTTACCGACCGCCACCGGACAGCGGCCCGCTGGGCCTCGGTCCCGGATAGTTCGGCATCGCGCCGGGCGCCTGGATCATGCCGCTTTGCTCGGCGGGAAGATTACGGCTGGCGCCGAAAGCGTTGCTGGGGGTCGTATAATTGGCGGACGGCACCGACGAGCCGTAACCGGTCCCGTACATGTCAGGGCTGTGGAAGGTCGTGCCGGTCGTTGTCGTCGAGGTCATCGTACCGGTGCCGCTGCCGGTCATCATATCGGTCGACGGCGGTACGCCCGGCGACACCGGGTTCGGCGGATACAATGCATTTCCGGCGAGCCGCGTGCTGTCGACAAACGGTGTGTATTCGTCAAAGCTCGCGATACAGCTATGGCGCAGCTGCATGTCCGTGATCGGACCGCATTCCCTTTGCAGCCGCGCCTGCCGGAAATTCCAGTTGGTCTGCAGCAGCCGCATGTACTCGCGGCTTTCTGCATTGTTGCGCATCGCGGACGCGCTGGCATCGCCCGGAGTCCACTCAGGACCGTTCGTTATCACCTGCGTTTGCGCCTGCGCCGCCGGGACGGCCAGCGCGATCGCACATCCGGCCGCCAGGGCCAGGCTGGTCACAGTCTTCCTTGTCATGACCGTGCAACTCCCTCTTGAGGATGGTCACGAGATAAAACAGGTCGCCGTTGAGCGCGGTTCCCGCGAAAACTCAAAGAGCAAGGAGCAAAACAAGAATTTCCATCCCTGCCGGAGACTAACCTTCGAGTTGATCTATAGGATTTTAGATATTCTTCATCGGATCGATACGGCGACTGTTCCGATCGGACCGGCAGTGTCACGCGAACCGGCTCCTGCCGTTCGCGATCTCGCGCGACAACCGGCTGCTCCCACCCGATTTCAGGGAATTCTTAAGGACGATTGCCACCCGAACAGCGGGTCGGGGCGCGGCGCCCCGGTCACCGGAGACCGATTCCGATCGCCGGTTCCGACAATCCGCGCCGCCGGTATGCGGCCAGTACCGTGTTCCGCAGCAGACAGGCGATCGTCATCGGCCCGACGCCGCCCGGAACCGGTGTGATCGCGCCCGCGACCTGCCGCACCGCCGCGAACTCGACATCGCCGACAAGGCGCGTCGCACCGTCGGCGCCGGCGATCCGGTTGATCCCGACATCGATCACGATCGCGCCGGGTTTGACCCAATCGGCCTCAATCATTGCCGGTCGGCCGGTCGCGGCGACAAGAATATCGGCGCGGCGGCAGATCGCGGCGGCATCTTCCGTTCTCGAATGGGCGATTGTGACCGTGCAATCGGCGGCGAGCAGCAGCGCCGCCGTCGGGCGCCCGACAATGTGGGAGCGGCCGAGCACAACGGCTTCGGCGCCCGACAGATCGGGCCGCACGCTGCGCAGCAGCAGCAGCACACCCTGCGGGGTGCACGGGACAAGACCCGTCTCGCCGCTCCACAGAAGACCGATATTGACGGGGTGAAACCCGTCCACATCCTTGGCGGGATCGAGCGCGGCGATGACCCGGCTCCGGTCGAGCCCGGCCGGCAGCGGCAGCTGCACCAGAATACCGTCCACCCGTTCGTCCGCGTTGAGTTCGGCGATCAACTCCAGCAGCGCCTTCATGCCGCAATCCGCCGGCAGGCGGTGCTCGAACGAGGCGATCCCGGCGTCGCGGCAGGCGCGTGCCTTGCTGCGGATATAGACCTGGCTGGCCGGGTCGTCGCCGACCAGGACCGCGGCAAGACCCGGCGCCGCGCCGCGGCGTTCGCGTAATTGCGCCGCCGCCCCGGCCACCTGCGTTCGCAACATTGCGGCCAGCGCCTTGCCGTCGATCAGCCGCGCCGTCGGTGTCACGACGCCCTGCTCATCGCGTCGCCTCTCGCAGATAGGCCAGCAGGTCGGCGATTTCCTTGTCGCCGGCGATCCCCGGGAACGCCATTCGCGTGCCCGGCATAAACCGTTTCGGGTCGCGCAGATAGTTTTCCAATGTCGTTTGATCCCAGACGACGCCCGAATTTCTCATCGCCGCGGAATAGGCGAAATGCTTGACGGCGCCGGCCTTGCGCCCGAAAAGCCCGTGCAGATTGGGACCCGCCCCGTCGCGCCCTCCGGCTTCGACCGTATGGCAGATCCGGCAGCGGTTGAACACCGCCTTGCCGGCAGCGGGGTCCGCCGCGACACAAGGCCGGGCGGCCGCAGCTAGGCCGAGGATCAGGATTGCCGCCGTCCGATGCATACCGATCGCGCGTGCTGCCGCAAGATGGGCGGCATCATGCGCCGGCGCCGCCGCGGGCGAAACCTCCTGCGTTCCGGCCTCACCGTATCGTATCCGGTCTAGCGGCTTTTCGGATGGTGGCGGCTGGCGTGGCTGTCGCCGTGCTCGCGCGCCTCGGCGGTCTCGCGGCCGATCAGCTTGTTGAAGTTGCTCTTCTCGCCGCCCGCGGTCTCCTCCTGGTACAGCAGGGCGAGGTCCGACCCGTCGAATTTTTCGAAGAATTCCTTCCACGAGATTTCTTCGAGCGCGTCGTGCTTCGAGTTCGGCGCGTCGGGAAATTCGATGCGGATGATGCCGGTGCCGCCTTTGTCGCGTCCGCCCCTGTCGTGTCCTTGGCCGCGTGTCGAGCGGACGACCGCCGGGCGCCCGCCGCGCGCCTCGGCCCATTTGCGGATCTCGTCGTGGTCGGTGGTGATCTTTGACCCAGCCATCGCAGCGCTCTCCTATATCTTCCTCGACAATTCAACGGGACGGCGGCGCGCCGGGTTCAGCGGCGGCGCGCGGTGTCGGGAGTACCGGGATGAGCATCGCGGCGATCTACGAGTGCCCTTCCTGCGCGGCGCGGATACCGGCGGACCGGCCGCTATGGCGCTGCGGATGCGGCAGCCACCTGAATCTGGCGCCGGGGCGGGGGCTGGTCCGCAGCGATATCGCAACGGGCGAGGCGTCGTTGTGGCGCTACCGTGCCGCCCTGGCCTTGCGCGACAAACCTGATGTCTCGCTCGGGGAGGGTTGGACGCCGCTTGTCGAACGGCGCTGGGACGGCGCGGCGGTGCTGTTCAAGCTCGAATCGCAGATGCCCACGGGGTCGTTCAAGGATCGCGGCAGCGCGGTCATGCTGAACCATCTGATCGAGGTCGGGGTTGAGGCGATCCCTGGGGCCATTCACGAGGATTCATCGGGCAATGCCGGCTCGTCGCTCGCGACCTATGCCGCCGCCGCCGGGCTGCGCTGCCGCATCTACGTGCCCGCCGCCGCGCCGCGCGGCAAGATCGTGCAGATCGCCGCCGCCGGCGCCGAACTCCGCCCGATCCCCGGCACCCGCCAGGATGTGACCGAGGCGGCATTGCAGGCGGTGGGGGAAAGCTTCTACGCCAGCCACAATTGGCAGCCGTTCTTTATCGAGGGCACCAAGACCCTCGCCTACGAGCTGTGGGAGCAGCTCGGTTTTCGCGTGCCGGACAACATCCTCGTGCCGACCGGTTACGGCAGCAACATCCTGGGTCTTGAACGCGGTCTCGACGAACTCGAACGCAACGGCGAGATCGACCGTTGCCCGCGCCTATTCGCCGTGCAGGCCGCGAACTGCGCCGCGTTCAGTGCCGCCTGGGAAGCCGGTGCCGACGATTGCGTCCCATTCACCCCCACCCCGACCGCCGCCGACGGGATCGCCACCGTCAAGCCGGTCCGCCCGCGCGAGGTGCTGCGCGCGATCCGCCGCTCCGGCGGTGCGGTCGTCGCGGTGCCGGAACCCGAGATCGCCCCGGCGCTCTCAAGCCTCGGCCGTCTCGGTCTGTTTGTCGAACCGACCGCCGCGACCGCCGCCGCCGCCTTCTCGCAATTGCTGCGCGGCGGCGCGATCCGCCCGGACGAAACCACCATCGTCGTCCTGACCGGCCACGGTCTCAAGGCCACCGACAAAATCGCCGAACTGCTCGGAGTGTGATTGTCGGCGCACCCCGCACTCTGTTGACTCCGTCCGAACTGTCTTTCACCGTTCGTCGGAGATTTTTCAGCTCGGACCACACCCCCCATGAGCCCGTCGGACGCCGCGTGGCGGCAATTGATCTCCGCAACGCACGCATCCGGCCGCAAGGCCGTGCTGGCGATCACCGGCGGCGGCAGCGGCGCGATCGGCGAGTTGCTGCGCATCCCCGGCGGCTCGCGGCTGCTGATCGAGGCACAGATTCCCTATGACGAGACGGCGCTGGCCTCGTTTCTCGGGGTTGCGCCGGCGCAGGCGTGCAGCGCCGACACCGCGATCGCGATGGCGCGGAGCGCGCGGGCGCGCGCCGCTGGGCTGGCGCCGGCCGGCGCCGATCCGGTCGGTCTCGGCGCAACCGCGGCGCTGGTCAGCGATCGCCCGCGCCGAGGCGAGCATCGCTTTCACATCGCCTTCGCCGGCGCCGCCGGCATCGCGCACTGCACCTGCGTGCTGGCCAAGGGAAGGCGCGATCGTGCCGCCGAGGAAGACCTTGTGTCGCGCGCGATCGTCCTGTGGCTGGCCCGCGCCTGCGGGGTCGCCGCGCCGTCGCCGCGCAGCCTGCTCGACCCGGACGAGCATTACGCCGAGACGGCCGCCGCCTCCGGCGATGCGATCGATCGGCTGCTGGCCGGCGAACTCGCTCGCGTCACCGTCCAGCCCGACGGCGAAATGACGCTGTCGGCGCCGCCTCCGTCCGTGCTGTTCCCGGGGTCTTTCAATCCGATGCACGAGGGACACGTCCTGCTGGCGCGGGTCGCCGAAGAGTTCAGACAGCTTCCCGTGGCGTTTGAAATCTCCGTCACAAATGTCGACAAGCCGCCGCTGGCGGGCGAGGCAGTGCGCCGCCGGCTCGCCCAATTCGCCTGGAAGGCCCCGGTCGAGCTTACGCGAGCGCCGACCTTTGTCGAAAAATCGCGCCTGTTTCCGGGGACGATTTTTGTCATCGGCATCGATACGGCGGAGCGGCTGTTCGGGCCGAAATATTATGACGGCGACGAAGCGCTGATGCACCGGGCGCTTGAGGAGATCGCCGGTTCCGGGGGCAGTTTTCTGGTGGCTGTGCGCATCGATCCGGCGGGGCGCGTCCGCGCGCTCGCCGACATCCCGGTGCCGCGGCGCTATGCCGATCTCTTTACCGAAATCCCCGAGCACCGTTTCCGCGTCGACATCTCCTCCTCCGAGATCCGCGCTCGCGCCGCCGGCAGTCCATAGCGCGCCCCACCGTCAAGTGCAGGGTCTTGCTCCGCAACCGCCGCTTCGGGGTCGAGGCGTCAGACTTCCGACAGCGGCGTCACCGCCGGCCCGTTGAGGACCTGTCCGCCGGGCGCGAACTGCGAGCCGTGGCAGGGGCAGTCCCAGCATTTCTCGAACGGGTTCCAGTGCACCACGCACCCCACATGCGTGCACGCCGCCGAACGCCGGATGATCGTGCCGTTCTCGCTTTTGTAGCACGCCACCTTGGTCATGCCCGACCGCATGACGGCCCCCTCGCCCGGCGCGATCTCGTCAACCGACCCGATTTCGGCCGGACCGATATGCTCGGCCAGATGCCGGACAGCCCCGATCTGGCCGTGCGCGAACTGCGACAGCGACGCGGCGCTGGCGAACGATTTTCGACCGGGATCGAGCACCGGTGCGTACCGGCTGTCCTCGCCGATGATGAGCGGCAGTATTGTCAGGCTGCCGGCCACCGCGTTTGTGATTCCCTCGCCGGAATCGCCGGTATGGATGTAGATGTTCCGGCTTCCGGGGTTGCGCCCCGAGAACGGCATGAAGTCGATCGGCTCCATGACCTGACCCGACCAGCGGTAGTCGGCCGAGGTGAAACCGGGATAGCGGTCGCGCGTCCACAACTCCAGGCTGGCGAGGCGCCGCTCCATGTCGAAGGCCTGGCCGGTATGGTGATCCTCGCCGCCGACGATAATCAGGTCCTCGCGGTTGTTGACCGGCTGGATGCGAACATAATGGTAGGCGTCGAGCGTATCCCAGACGAGAGCGTCGGGCACCGATCCCTTGGGCACGCGCCCGGCAATTGCGTAGGTCCGGTCCGGCAGCTGCTTGGTATGGAGTGTCACTCTGTTGTTGACCGGGGAATTGGTCGCGAACACCGCCGCGCCCGCCCGGATTGTGCCGCGTTCCGTCGTGATTTCGACCCCCGCATTGGTCTCAGCGTGGGTCAGATACGCCGTATCGCGGTACAGCCGGCCGCCGCGCGCGACGATGGCTCGGGCAAGCCCGGCCAGATACTTGAGCGGGTGAAACCGGCCCTGATCGGGAAAGCGCAGCGCCGCGCCGGTATCGATGCCGGGGACCGGCGCGCGCCCGGCCCATTCGACATCGACGCCGATCTTGCGGCAGGCTTCGTACTCCTCCCGCAGAGCGGCGCGATCCTCCAGCAGGGCCGCGAACAGAAAACCGTCGATCCGGGCAAAATCGGCGTCGATCTCTTCGTCGCGGCAGATCGCCTCGATGCGGTTCACGGCGGCCACCTGGCTGTCATAATAGAGCCGCGCCTCGTCCTCGCCGCGCACCCGGATCAGCTCCGAGTAGAAATCATCCAGCTCCGTCGCGAGGTGAGCGGTCGTCCGCGCCGTCATGCCGCGACCGATGGCGCCCCGATCGATGACGATGACGGCACGGCCGAACCGGCTGAGTTCATAAGCGATCGACAGCCCGGCGATCCCGGCTCCGATCACGACGACATCGCAGCGCTGATCGCCGTCGAGCGGCGAGGCTGCGATGGTTGGAGCGCTCTCCATCCAGCACGATCTGCTGCGCTCGTCGTCGACATTCATTGGCTGATCCTCGGTGGTGTCCTCCTCCAATCGCCGCAGGCGCCCGAACGTTCCCGTACCGCTTGCCGTCCGCCCGACCGTCGACGGCTATGCGCCGAAACCGGACATCAGCTCGCCAGTAATCCCGCCGCCCTCCCGGCCGCGAAGCATCCGCCAAGATTTCGGTGCCGCAGAGGCCGGGCAGCGGCGGATTGAGGGAGTTCAGGGTCCGAGGCGAGAGGGATCATCCTCGGTGGTGAACTCCGAAGGCTGGGGAGTCGCTGTCATCAAACTCACGCCGTCCGCCGACTCGAAGCGATGCCACGCTCCCTGGGGAATGACAACGAAGGCCCCGGCACTCAGGGTGAAAGCCTCCGGACGACCGTCGCTGATAACGTGCAGCATGGCCGTTCCGTCGATGATCTGAACGATCTCATCGCCTTTCGGATGCCGCTCCCATACCCCGCTGCCGGCAAACTTGGCGATAAAAATCATGCCGTCCCGGTATGGCATGAGGCGCGCCAGAGCGCGGTTTTCCTCTCGCTCCGCTGCCGTCGTCTGCGGCGTCCGGCCTCGCATCATATTAAGCTTCGCGAATTCGGCGTTCAGGTCGGTGATCGTCAGCATCATTCTTCTCCTTCATCTAAATCGGAGGCATCCATATCGCCAGCAAGGCAACCGGAACCGGCGACGTCCGTTGGGGGTCGGTCCGGTTCTGGGGATTGTGAATGCCGTGCTCGCAATACAGCCCGACATCGGCGAGCAGCCGACCGTCGAGTCGGTACAGGCCCTCGTGCTTCGATTCATCGGTCTTCCTGAACCAGCTTCCGACCAAAATTGAGCGGAGACGGGTGCGCCAGTGCGACGGCGTCCTGTCGTCGAAAATTCCGAGCGAGTACGCCGAGCGAATGGTTGTTGTGTGCATGACGGCCTCCAGGAGAAAGGTTGCTGTCACACCAATTTAGTGATACACTTGAAAATCGGATATTGCCCATTTTCGAGACATACCGATACGTGAGTGTATCATGATGAACGGCGCTAACGGCTCCGGCCTGCTTGATTGGAACGACGCCCGCATCTTTCTCGCGGTCGCGCGGCACGGCTCCCTCCGGGCCGCCGGTCGCACCCTCGGCATCAGCCAGCCGACGGTTGGCCGGCGTATTGCCGCCTTCGAGGCGACGTTCGGCGGACCAACCCTGTTCGATCGGCTGCCCGAGGGATTGCGGCTCAACGAGGCGGGCGCGGCCCTGATGCCCGTCGCCGAGCAGTTGGAGAACGCGGCCCTGTCGCTCGAACGGCATCGCGCGGCCGCGTCACCCGTACTGAGCGGCACGGTGCGGATATCGGTCGGCGAATGGGCCGCAGCGTTTCTAACGTGCCATGTCGGCAACGCGTCGGGAAACCCGCCGCCGGCCGGAATTACCCTTGAGCTTGTCGAGACCTTCCAGACTGCGAATCTTGCCCGCCGCGAGGCTGATCTTGCCGTTCGGCATTACCCGCCGGAGAGCGGCGACCTGTACATCTCCAAATTGGGTGTATTCGCGGGTGCCATATATCGCCGAATCGGCACCGAGGCGCGTGATTGGGTCACCTACCCGGAGGAGCAGGGGCACTTTCCGATGCCCCGCTGGGTCGAGCAGCGTGTCCGCGAGACAGGCGCTTCGGTCGCGCTGCGTGCCTCCGACATGCCGATGCACCTCACGGCGATCCGCGCCGGGGCGGGGCGCGGCATCCTCCCGTGCTTTATCGCGGACGATGACCCGCTGCTCGAACGTGTTGCCCCGCCGATACCCGAAACCTCCTGCGAGTATTGGCTGATCGTCCATCGCGACCTGCGGCATGCCGCCTGCGTGCGAGCCATTATGGAGTGGGTCCAATCGCTGTTCAGAAACGAACGCGATCGCCTCGCCGGCATTGGTTGAGCGGCAGCGGTCAGAGCCGGCGCTGCGCTCTGTGCCAGTCGGCGGCGCGCGGGATCGGCAGACCGAGATTGTCGCGCAAGGTCGGGCCGGCATACTCCTTCTGGAACAGACCGCGCCGCTGCAATTCCGGCACCAGCAGCCGCACCACATCGTCGTAAAGGCCCGGCATGTTTGTCGCCGCCAGCACAAACCCGTCGCAGGCCGGCGCGGTGAACCATTCCTCCATCTGGTCGGCGACCTGTTTCGGGTTGCCGCAGAACATGACGTGCTCCTTGACCGTGCCGCGGCCGGAGACATCGATAAAATCGCGCACGGTCGGGTTCTTTTTGCCGGAGTAGCGGATAACCCGGTCGCGGAACCCCTGAAACGACAGACCGGCCAGCTCGTCGTCGCTGAACGCCTGGTCGAGCGGCTTCTGGGCGAAATCGTAGTTCAGCACCTCGGACAGCAGGACCAGCGCATCGACCTCGCGCGAAGTCGCCGCGATCACCGCGCGTTTCTCCTGCGCCGCCGCCTCGCTGTCGCCGACGCAGACATAACAGGCCGGCGCGACGGCGACGCTGGTGGGGTCGCGCCCCTGCGCCGCGACCGCCTCCTTGAAGAGGGCATATTGCTCCCTGCCGTGCTCCAGACCGTGATAGATGACAAAAACGATCTCGGCCCATTTCGCGGCAAAGGCAAGGCCGCGGCCGGACTGCCCGGCCTGGATGATGACCGGCTGACCCTGCGGCGAGCGCGGCACGCTGAACGGCCCGCGCGACCGAAAATATGTTCCCTCGTGGTCGAGCCGATGCACTTTTTCGGGGTCGGCGAAGCTGCCGGTCTCCTTGTCCAGGATCAGCGCGTCGTCTTCCCAGGTGTTCCAGTGCCCGAGCACGACCTCCATAAATTCGTCGGCGCGGTCATAGCGGGCATCGTGTTCCATATGCTCGCGAAACCCGAAATTGCCCGCCTCCGCGCTGTTCAGCGAGGTGACGACATTCCACGCGACGCGGCCCTTCAGCATCAGATCCATCGTCGCGAAGACCCGCGCGACATGAAACGGCTCGTAATAGGTCGTCGAATAGGTGACTCCCAGTCCCAGCCGGCTCGTCGCCATCCCCATCGTCATCAGCACGGTGGACGGGTCGAGCTTGACCGCCCGCACACCGGCGCCGATCGCCGGGGCGTGATGACCGGTATAGAGATCGGGCAGCGCCAGCCGGTCGTCAAAAAACGCCATCTGGATCTTGCCGTCCTCCAGGGTCCGCGCGATCCGCTGGTAGTATTCCGGCGTCAGAAAATCCTGCATCGTCGCCGGATGGCGCCAGGACCCGGGCAGATTGGAGCAGTTCTGCGCCTGCAGGAACGCGATCAGCTTCATCATGCGGTTCTGCGGAGCCATCGGGCGGTCCTGTCCAAGCTATGCCGGTACGGCGGCGAGGTTGAAAGCGGCGGCCATCAGCGCCTTTGTATAGGGATGCTCGGGTGAATCCATGACCCGGTCGGTGGGACCGGCCTCGACGATCCGGCCGTCCTTCATGACCAGGATCTCGTGCGCCATTGCCCGCACCACCTTCAAATCATGGCTGATGAACAGATAGGCGAGGCCGTACCGCGTTTGCAATTCGCGCAGCAGATCGACGATCTGGGCCTGCACCGACATGTCGAGCGCCGAGGTCGGTTCGTCGAGCACGATAAAACGCGGTTTCAGCACCAGCGCGCGGGCGATCGCGATCCGCTGTCGCTGACCGCCGGAGAATTCGTGCGGGTAGCGGTCGGAAGCGGCGGGATCGAGACCGACTTCTTCCAGTGTCGCCTCGATCAGCCGGCGTCGTTCGGTCTCGTCGCCGCCAAGCCGATGCACCTTGAGACCCTCGCCGACGATCTGCGCGATCGACAGGCGCGGCGACAGGCTCGAATACGGGTCCTGAAACACGACCTGCATCTCGCGCCGCAGCGGCCGCAGCCGCTTCTCGCGCTGCTCCGCGATGTCGCGACCAGCGAAGCGGATGCCGCCTTGCGCATCGAGCAGCCGCAGCAGCGCCAAACCCAGGGTGGTCTTGCCCGACCCGCTCTCGCCGACCACCCCCAAGGTCGCGCCGGCGCGCACCGCCATCGACACGCCGTCGACCGCCTTGACGTAGCCCGTGACCCGGCGGAACAGACCGCTGCGGATCGGAAACCACACCTTTACCTGCTCGCCCTGCATGACGACCGGGGCGGCCGGGTCGGCGGGCGGCACCCTTCCTTTCGGCTCGGCGGCGAGCAGGCGGCGCGTATAGGGGTGCTGCGGTCGCGTAAATATCTCGCGGGTCGCGCCGGCTTCGACGATCTCGCCCTGCGTCATGACGCAGACCCGCTCGGCCATGTGGCGCACGATCGCGAGGTCGTGCGTGATCAGCAGCAGCGCCATGCCGAGCCGGTCCTTCAGCTCGCGCATCAGAGCCAGAATCTGCGCCTGGATCGTCACATCGAGCGCGGTGGTCGGCTCGTCGGCGACGAGGATATCGGGTTCGTTGGCGATCGCCATCGCGATCATGACCCGCTGCCGCTGGCCGCCGGAGAGCTGGTGCGGATAGGCGCCGAGCCGGCTCTCGGCGTCGCGGATGCCAACCAGCCGCAGCAGTTCGAGCGTGCGGGCGCGCGCCGCCGCGGCCGACATGTGCTTGTGGATCAGCAGCACCTCGGCGATCTGTCTGTCGAGCGTGTGCAGCGGGTTCAGCGAGGTCATCGGCTCCTGGAAGATCATCGCGATGCGGTTGCCGCGCACCTGCCGCAGCCGCGCCGGCGCCGCCCCGACCATCTCCTCGCCGGCGAAGCGGATGCTGCTTTCCGGCGTGTGCGAGGCGGCCGGATAGGGCAGCAGCTGCAATACGGATAATGCCGTGACCGACTTGCCCGAGCCGCTCTCGCCGACCAGCGCCAAGGTCTCGCCGCGATCCAGCGTGAACGAGACGCGTTTGACCGCCTCGACCGGGCGGGCGCCGCGCCAGCCGCCAAACGTGACGCTCAGATCGCGGATTTCAAGCAGACTCATGCTGATCCCGGACCGCCGGCGGGACGCCGGCGGTCCCGAGTAGAAGCTTCACATCGCCACCTTGCGCGGGTCGAACGCATCGCGCACGGCCTCGCCGATAAAAATCAACAGGCTCAGCATCACCGCCAGCACGCAGAAGGCGGTGATGCCAAGCCACGGCGCCTGCAAATTCGCCTTGCCCTGGGCCAGGAGTTCGCCGAGCGAGGCCGATCCCGGCGGCAACCCGAAACCGAGAAAATCGAGGGAGGTCAGCGTTGTGATCGAGCCGTTCAGGATGAACGGCAAAAACGTGATCGTCGCCACCATCGCGTTCGGCAATACATGCCGCCAGATGATCACCGGATCGGAGACGCCGAGAGCGCGCGCCGCGCGGACATAATCGAAATTGCGCGCCCGCAGAAACTCGGCGCGCACCACCCCGACCAGCGCCGTCCACGAGAACAGCAGCATCAGCCCCAGGAGCCACCAGAAATTCGGCTCGACGATGGCCGCGAGAATGATCAGCAGATAAAGGACCGGCAGACCTTCCCAGATTTCGATAAAGCGCTGAAACCCGAGATCGACGAGACCGCCGAAATATCCCTGCACGGCCCCGGCGGCGACACCGATGATCGAGGAGAACAGGGTCAGCGTCAGACCGAACAGCACCGAGATGCGGAAACCGTAGATCAGCCGCGCCAGCACGTCGCGCCCCTGATCGTCGGTGCCGAGCCAGTTGGTCTCCGACGGCGGCGCCGGGTAGGGGCCGGGCGCGTCGGTGATCGTCCTGTAATCGAACGGTATCGGCGGCCACAGCATCCAGCCTTTTTCGGTGATCATCTCGATCACCGCCGGGTCGCGGTAATAGGTCGCGGTCGGCAGAAACCCGCCAAATGTCGTCTCCGGGTAGTCCCGTACCACCGGGAAATACCAGTTGCCGTCATAGACGACGAGCAATGGCCGGTCGTTGGCGATGAATTCGGCGAACAGGCTGATCCCGAACAGCACGAGAAAAATCCACAGCGACCAGAACCCGCGCCGGTTCGCCTTAAAATTCTCGATGCGCCGCCGCGTGACCGGTGTGATCCGGCGTCCGAGAAACACATCGCCGGCCGGCGGCAGCGCGATTCCGGGAATGCGCGCCGGTGTTACAACCTCGACCGCGGCGGTTCGGCGCTCCGCCTCCTCGGCGGCCACTCTTTCCTTCTGCGAAACGTTGTTCATCTGGCGCCCTCGCGCCGCAAGCTCAAAATCGTCGCCCCGGCCCAAGACCGGCCCGAGGGTCAGGACAACGGTTTCTGCACGGAGCCACCGAACCGAAGCGCCCTTACGCGTTTGCCGTCTTCCGGCGCAGCGGCTCGACATTGGACCGCCCGGCGCGGCGGCGCCCGCCGAGATAATCGGCCGCCAGGATCTCGGCGATCTGCACCGCGTTGAGCGCGGCGCCCTTGCGCAGATTGTCCGCGACCACCCACAGGTTCAGCCCGTGCGGGACGGTCGGATCGCGACGGATGCGGCTGACATAGACCGCGTCCTCGCCCGCCGCCTCGGCCGGGGTCACATAGCCCTCGTCGGCGCGATGATCGACGACCACGATTCCAGGCGCCTCGCGCAGCGCGTCGCGCGCCCGGTCTTCGCTGAGCGGGCGCTCGAACTCGACAGTGACCGCTTCGGCGTGGCCGATAAAGACCGGCACCCGCACGCAGGTCGCGGTGACCGCGATGTCGGGGTCGAGGATCTTGCGGGTCTCGACCGCCATCTTCCATTCTTCCTTGGTCGAGCCGTCTTCCATGAAGATGTCGATATGCGGGATCAGGTTGAAGGCGATCTGTTTTGTCAGCCGCTCCGGTTTGACCGGGTCGTTGACATAGATCGCGCGGGTCTGGCTGAACAATTCGTCCATCGCGGCCCGCCCGGCGCCTGATACCGACTGATAGGTGGCGACCACGACCCGCTTGATCCGCGCCAGATCGTGCAGCGGCTTCAGCGCGACGACCATCTGGATAGTCGAGCAGTTCGGGTTGGCGATGATGCCGCGCTTCTCGTATTGGGCGATGGCCTCAGGGTTGACCTCGGGCACGACCAGCGGCACATCCGGGTCCATGCGCCAGTGCGAGGTGTTGTCGATGACCACGGCTCCGGCTTTTGCGGCGCGCGGCGCGAAGGCGGCGGACACCTTGCCGCCGGGCGAGGAGAGGACGATGTCGGTGCCCTTGAAGTCGAACGCATCGAGCGCCTGTACGGCGAGGATTTCATCCTCGCCGAAGGACACCTCCTTGCCGATCGAAGCCGAGGAGGCCAGCGCGACGACCTCGTCGGCCGGGAAATTGCGTTCGGCGAGGGTCGTGAGTATCTCGCGTCCGACATTGCCGGTCGCGCCAACCACCGCTACCTTGAAACCCATCGCTTGCATTCCTCCAGATTGGAGCTGCTCGTGAGGCCGCCTGCTGACTTACGACGCCCGACGCGGCATTACAAGCGGACCGCCGTCCGGCGCTCGCGCTCTTCTTCGATAAACGCGAATTGGCGATGAACCACGGCGAATTCTGGGCGCATTATCTTGCCGCGCATGCCAATCCCCGCAGTCGCGGGCTGCATTACGCCGGGACGCTCGCGGCCTGCGGACTTGTCGCCCTCGCCGCGGTCAGGCGTGACTGGCGGCCGCTGGTCGCGGCGCCGATCGTCGGCTACGGCGCGGCCTGGTTCGGACACGTCGTTTTCGAGCGCAACCGCCCCGCGACCTTCGGTCACCCGCTGTGGTCGGTACTCAGCGATTTCCGCATGCTCGGGCTGTTTCTGAGCGGGCGGCTTGCCGACGAGCTTGGTCCTATCAGCTCGGGAGATGGAAATGCCGACAGTACCGCTGGTCGATGAGAGCGCGGCTCCGCCCGAGATACGCGCCGTGTTCGACGACATCAAGGCGAGCCGCAACACCGACTGGATCAACAATTTCTGGAAGGCTCTGGCCAACCATCCGCCGACCTTGCGCCGCACCTGGGAGAGCCTGAAAGAGGTAATGGCGCCGGGGGCGCTCGATCCGCTGACCAAGGAGCTGATCTATCTCGCCGTCAGCGTCAGCAATGGCTGCCAGTACTGCACCGCCTCGCACGGGGCGGCGGCCAAACGGCTCGGGATGACGCCGGAGATGCTTGGCGAGCTGCTTGCCGTCGTCGCGATGGCCAACGAAACCAACCGGCTCGCCGATGGATACCGGGTTCCGGTGGACGAGCGGTTCGAAAACCTGTTCTGATGAAGGCGCATGGAGGCGGCGCTTCCCCGCCGGCTCCTCGCCGAACAGGATGACGGCACAACCCCGCGCCGCATGCCCGCCAGCCGGAAAGGCAGCGTAGGGGAGGCCCTTGGAGAATGTCGGAGGACAACATGCCTGCTCAGTTCGATCGCGACGCCGAAAATCTCGGCAACATCACGATGCTCGAACACGTCAACGTCGAGATCCCGGATCAGGCGCTGGCGAGCAATTTCTATCTCGTCGGGTGCGGCTTTACGCGCGATCCCTACCTGTTTCCCGGCACCAACAACATGTGGGTCAATATCGGGAAGAGCCAGTTCCACCTGCCGACCGGTGACGCGCTGGTGCTGCGCGGCCATATCGGCATCGTCACCCCGAGCCGCGAGCAGCTGCTCGACCGGTTTGCCGGCGTCCAGAAGGAGCTGGCCGACAGCAAGTTTTCGTTCAAGGAGCACAACGATCACGTCGAGGCGACCTGTCCGTGGGGCAACCAGTTCCGCTTTTACGAACCCGACGAGGAGCGCTTCGGCAAGATCAATCTCGGCATCCCCTATGTCGAGTTCACGGTGCCGGAGCGGACGGCAAAGCGGATCGCCCGCTTCTACCGCAAGGTGCTCGGCGCGATCACCGATATCGAGAAGAACGGCGAAGGCAAGGCCGCGCACATCAAGGTCGGCCGCAACCAGGAGCTGATCTTCCGCGAGACCGAGGGACCGCTGCCCGAATATGACGGGCATCATTTGCAGGTCTATGTCGAGGATTTCGGAACGCCGCACCAGAAGCTGAAAAAGCATGATCTGATCACCGAGGAGAGCGATCGCTGCCAGTACCGGTTCGAGGACATCATCGATCTCGAAACCGGCGAGGTGCTGTTCCAGATCGAGCACGAGATCCGCAGCATGACGCACCCGCTCTATGCGCGGCCGCTGGTCAACCGCAACCCGGCGCAGACCAACCGCAACTATATCTGGGGCGGCGACGAGTGGGTCTGGAGCCGGCCCGACACGGTCGGGCCGAGCGGCCGGGCCGAGGACCCGCTGAAGGCGCCAAAGGCCCCGACGATCGCCAAGCGCCGTGCGATGCGGGCGCAGCAGCAGGCGATGTAAACTGAAACCCCCTCTCCCGCGTTGCGGGAGAGGGGGACCGCTCGCAAAGCGAGCGGTGGTGAGGGTGTGTCGACGGCATACATCCTCACCCGCCTCCCCGGGTCAAGCCGGGGTCGGCACTCTCTCCCGCGATACGGGAGAAGGCTGTTCGTCGAGCAGGAGGAATTCATGCCGGGCTTGCTCGTCGGGGCGATCGCGCTGGTCACCGGGGCCGGGTCGGGTCTCGGCGAGGCGATTGCGCTGGCCATGGCGCGGGAGGGCGCGCGGATCATCTCGGTCGATATCAATATCGGCGCGGCAGTGCGTGTCGCCCGAGCGGTGGGAGAGAGCGCGATCGGCCTCGCCTGCGACGTTACCGACCGGACCGCCGGCGACGAGCTGGCCGCCAGGGTCCGCGCCGAGATCGGCCCGGTCTCGGTGCTCGTCAACAATGCCGGCATCATCCGGCGCGGCAAGGTCACCGACAGCAACGCGCGCCGCGACTGGGACGACACGCTCGCCGTCAATCTCGACGGACCCTACAATATGGTGACGGCGTTTCTCGACCAGCTGCGCGAGACCAAAGGCTCCGTCATCAATATCGGCTCGATCCAATCGTTTGTCGCATTGCCGAATTCCGCCGCCTATACGTCCTCGAAGGGCGGTGTGCGCCTGTTGACAAAGGCGCTGGCGATCGAGCTTGGCCCGATGGGCATCCGGGTCAACGCGATCGGTCCGGGGTTCACGGCGACCCCGCTCAACGCCGAGGCGCGGCAGAACCCCGAGTACATGGCCAATTTCACGGGACGCATACCGCTCGGGCGGATCGGTGCGCCCGACGACATCGCGCTCCCGGCGGTTTTCCTCGCATCGGACATGGCGCGCTACATCACCGGCGTGACGATTCCGGTGGATGGCGGTTATCTCGCGCGCTGAGCCATGGCTCGGCGGCAGATCGGAGGGGTTCATGCTGACCGGCACCTATTGCTTTCCGCCGATGGAGAGCGTCGTCTATGGCCGCCCGTTCGCCGAGGCGTTGCGTGAGCAGGTCGAGCAGAGCAGCGCCGATGCCGTGTTCCTGCTCGCGAGCGGCACGCTGAACCGCGACACCGACATGGTCGGACAGGTGCGCCAAGTGCTGGGAAACCGTCTGGCCGGAATCTTTGCACGGATCGGGGCGCACACGCCGCGGATCGATGTCGTCGAGGCGGCGAACGCAGCGCGTACCGCCGGTGCCGATCTGCTCGTCACGCTGGGCGGCGGCTCGGTGACCGACGCGGCGAAGATGGTCGCCTTCTGCCTCGGCAACGATGTCTCCGACCCGGCGCAGCTCGACGGGCACCGCAACCGGGTCGGGGCCGACGGCACGATCGTGCGCCCGCAATCGCAGCCGCCTGCGGTGCGCACGGTCGCGATCCCGACGACATTGTCGGCCGGTGAATACACCGCGTCGGCCGGCTGCACCGACACGGTGCGCAATGTCAAGGAGAGTTACGGTCACCCGCTGATGATGCCGAAATCGGTCCTGCTCGACCCGCGCGCGACGGTGCACACGCCGGAATGGCTGTTTCTGTCGACCGGTATCCGCGCCGTCGATCACGCGGTCGAGGATATCTGCTCGCCGCACTGCCAGCCGATGTCGGAGGGTGCGTCGTTTTATGCGCTGCGACTGCTCGGCCGCGGGCTCTCGGGGGTGAAGGCCGACCCGTTCGACCTGGAGGCGCGGCTCCAGGCGCAACTCGGTGCCTGGATGTCGATGATCGGATCGCAGACCGGCGTGCCGAAAGGCGCGAGCCACGGCATCGGTCACGTCCTCGGCGGCACGGCCCATGTGCCGCACGGCTATACCTCGTGCGTGATGCTGCCGCATGTGCTGCGCTTCAACGCGGCGGTCAATGCCGATCGTCAGGCGCTGGTCAGCGAAGCCCTCGGCCGTCCAGGAGTACCCGCCGCCGAGGCTGTCGCGGCGCTGATCGCCGGTCTCGGGCTGCCGACCCGGCTGCGCGATGTCGGGGTCGAGCCCGAGCAGCTCGACCGCATCGCGGAGCTGTCGATGCATGACCGGTGGATCCATACCAATCCGCGCCGGATCGACGGGCCGCCCGTCGTGCGGGAACTGCTCGACGCCGCCTGGTAGCGCGGGAGCCGCTCGCGGGTCTGTCTCGCCGTTTTTGCTTCCGATCGGCCCGCGTCATGGCGGAGGCGTGCCGGAGGCCCAATATCGCACGCAGGCTCGTGTGGACCGGGCGAGAGGCGCAGGGAGAGAGTGGTGGGCTACAAGGAAATCCTGGTGACGGTCGATACGACGCCGGCGGGCCGTGCCCGGCTCGATCTTGCCGCGTCGCTCGCCGAACGCTTCGGGGCGCATCTGATCGGGTTGCATACCTCGGTCATCCCGCTGCCGCCGCGCGGCGGTTATTTCGAGTATTTCGACCGCTCGCTGGTCGAGCCGCTGTACCGCGAGTTCCGCGAAAGGGTCGTCGGGCAGGCCGAGGCGGCCAGCGCCCTGTTGAGCGAAGTTGCTCAGCGGCGTGGGCTTGCCTCCGAATGGCGCGTCGCGATGGGATATCCATCCGAGGCCGCCGCGCTGCACGGCCGTTATGTCGATCTGGTCGTTCTCGGTCAGACCGACCCCGATAACGGCGAGGCGGCGCTGTTTCAGCCGCATCCGGAGGAAGTGGCGCTTGCCGCGGGCTGCCCGGTGCTTGTCGTTCCGTATGCCGGCCGGTTCGAGGCATGCGGCCGCCGCGTGCTGGTCGGCTGGGATGCGAGCCGCACGGCCGCCCGCGCGGTCAACGACGCCATGCCGCTGCTGGCGAGGGCGGAGGCGGTGACGGTGCTGTGCGTCGATCCGGAAGAGGACCGCGCGGTTCATGGCGAGATGCCCGGGACGGATATCGCCGCTCATCTCGCGCGACACGGTGTCAAGGCGAGCGTCGAGACGACCGTCTCCGCGGGAATAGGGGTCGGCAATGTGCTGCTGTCGCGGGCCGGCGATATCGGGGCGGATCTGCTGGTCATGGGCGCCTACGGCCATACCCGACTGCGAAAATTGGTGCTGGGCAGGGCGACGCGCACGATCCTCGAAGCGATGACGCTGCCGGTTCTGATGTCTCATTGAGGAACAGCGAATATCCGCCGCTCGGTAAACCCCGGGGGCGCTCAGGCGAGTTTTTTGGTCATCAGATAGCGCGTCGCGCCGGGCGGCGGCACATCGAGCTTGGCGGCGATCTCCCAACCCTGTTTGCGGTAGAAGCCGGGCGCCTGGAATTGCAGCGTGAACAGCCCGGCCAGCGTGCAGCCGCGCCGCCGTCCCTCGGCCTCGGCCATCGACAGAAGACGCGAGCCGAGACGGTTGCCGCGCAGATGTTCGGGCAGAAAGAACCGGTCGATAAACATGACCCCGAGCGAGGTGCGGCCATAAAGCCCGCCAATCAGCTCGCCGGTATCGGGATTGGAGATCAGGATCGCGAGCGGCCGGAAGTCGCGGAAGCCGGCTCGCGATTCATTGTATCCGGCGAGGCTTTCGGCGATGAACGCGGTCGCCTCCGGGTCTGGCGCGTCGGTGACGATGATCTTCGGGTCGCTGTTCATGGTCTGCCTCGTTCGCGGCGCGCCACAGTTTCGCCTGAATCCGCTATCGCACCAAGCCGGCCGTCATGCCGGCCTCGAACGCGGCGAGATCCTCGGGGCCGAAGTGGTTGATGTCGCCGGGAGTGGCGAGCGCGACCGCCGCGGCGTAGGAGGCCAGCCGGATCGCCCGGTCGGGATCGCCGTCGAGCAGACCGTGAATGAGACCGCCGACAAACGAATCGCCAGCGCCGATGCGATCGACAATCTCGACCGGGTAGCGCGGCGCATAGCGCACGACACCGTCCGCCCATAACAGGTCGCCGGGTTCCGATCCGGGGGGACGGGTCAGCGCGACGAGCTTTATGCCATAGCGCGACGCGATGGCGGCGGCGAGCGCCTCGGCCTCCTCGGGGAAACCCAGTACGCTCCGTGCATCGCGTTCGGCGACTACGAGCAGCTCCAGGTGTGGGGCGACCGCTTCCAGCATCGCGCGCGCCTCGGCCGGGGTTTGCAAGGTCGCGCGGTAGTTCAGGTCATACGAGACCTTCTTGCGGGCCGTCGCGGCAAGCTGCGCGACATGCGCCACCAGCGCACGGCAGCTCGGGCCGAGCGCCGGCGTGATCCCGGACAGATGCACGCGGGCGCTGGCGACGATCAGCGCCTCCCACGGCGCGTCCTCGAACGCCATCTCGGAGGCGGCGGAGTGCTTGCGGTCGTAGATGACACGGGCGTTGCGCGGCGCCGGCCCGGTCTCGAAGAACATCAGCCCGAGCCGCGCGCCTTGGATATGGCGCAGGAACCTGACATCGACGCCGTGACGGCGCGCCTCGCCCTCGACGATGCGGCCGAGCGGCCCGTCCGGGATGCGCGACACCCAGGCCGTGCGGCGGCCGAGCCGCGCCAGCAGACAGGCGACGTTCAGCTCGCTGCCGCCGATGCCGACCTCAAAGGCGCGCGCCTGATCGAGACGCTGTGCGCCGGGCGGCGACAGGCGCAGCAGCGTCTCTCCCAGGGTCAGGAAGTCGTAGCTCGGGATTTCCGCCGCGCCGGCTGCCATCATCGTGCTACCCGGCCGGACCGCCGGCGATGTAGATCACCTGGCCGGAGACAAACGAGGCTTCCTCGCTGCACAGAAAGGCGATCACGTTGGCGATGTCGCGCGGCACGCCGAGGCGGCGCACCGGGATCTGCATTCTCATTTCCTCCTGCCATTCCTCCAGATCGCGCCCGAGCCGGGCGGCAACCGACCGGGTCATCTCGGTATCGATAAGGCCGGGCGCGACGGCGTTGACGGTGATGCCGTAGCGGCCCAGTTCGATCGCCAGGGTTTTCGCCATGCCCTGCAACCCGGCCTTGGCCGCCGCGTAATTGGTCTGGCCGCGATTGCCGAGTGCCGAGACCGAGGACAGGTTGACGATGCGGCCCCAGCCGCGCCTGACCATCTCGCGCTGCGCCGCGCGCGAGCACAGAAACGCCCCCTTAAGATGCACCGCGGCGACCGCGTCCCAATCCTCGTCGCTCATCTTGTGGATCAGATTGTCGCGGATGATCCCGGCATTGTTGACCAGGATATCGAGCGAGCCGAGCCGCAACGCGATCTCCTCGACCATCGCCTCGACCTCGGCGGCGATCGTGACATTGGCCTTGATCCCGATCGCCTTGACGCCGTGCCGGGCGGCGATGCGCGAAGCGGTCGTCTCGGCCCCGTCGCCGTCGAGATCGGCGAGCGCGATCGCGGCGCCGTCCTCGGCGAGCCGCTCGGCCGACGCTGCGCCGATGCCGCGGGCGCCGCCGGTCACCAGCGCGACGCGTCCTTCCGAACGTCTGGCCATGTTCTTGCCTTTGTTGATCTGCGATGGGTGCAGCCTGTCGCAGCAGCGGGGCGGGCGCAACCCGGCAGGACGCAAATCAGACAAAATGCCCGGCGACGATGCCGGTCAGAAGCAGCCAGCCGACCGCGCGGTTCGAGCGGAATTTTCTCAGGCAATCGGCCGGGTTATCGGTATCGACCCGCGCCGCCTGCCACGCAAGCTGGACG